>NZ_KN234745.1 GCF_000764025.1 Pseudohaliea rubra DSM 19751
GCGGAGCCTGCGCGAGCTGCAGGCCGTGGACGTGGCCGCCTGCCTCGCCGGTCTACTGCCTCCCGGTGGTGCCGCGCGGCTGGACCGCGAGGCCCCGGCGACCCTGGTGGTGCCTTCCGGGCGAGCGCTGTCGCTGGATTACCGGCAGGGCCCCGCGCCGGTCCTCGCGGTAAAACTGCAGGAGATGTTCGGCTGCGCCGAGACGCCGAAGGTGGCCGCGGGGCGCGTCCCGGTACTTTTACAGCTGCTGTCGCCGGCGGGGCGGCCGCTTCAGGTGACCGCGGATCTCGCTTCTTTCTGGAGCGAGGGCTACGACGGCGTACGCCGGGAGCAGCGAGGCCGCTATCCGAAGCACCCCTGGCCGGCAGATCCTCGCAGCGCAACGGCTACTGCCGCCACCCGGCGCCGGCGCTGAGGCCGGTGGCTACGCCAGGACTGCTGCGAGGGTGCTTTCACGAGGCCTTTTGAAGGCAGGCAAACCCTTGGTAGGACCCTCCGCTCAGAGATCGAAACGCTCGCGCAGGAATCGGGCGATGCCGTCTTCGTCGTGGTGGCCGATTACGGCGTTGGCCGCCGCCAGTACCTCGGCCTTGGCATTGGCGGGTGCGTAGGCCTCGTCGGCGGCGGCAAACATGCTGAGATCGTTGTCACTGTCACCGAAGCAGATCACGCGCTCGAGACCGAGTTCGCTCTTCAGGCAGTTCACCGCGTCACCTTTGGTGCCGGCGTGGTGATGGATATCCACCCAGCACAGCTGCTGGTCTTCGATAGCTGTGCCCATGTAGGCGATCAGGCCCGGTTCGTCGGCGACCGTGTCGACGACCGCGCGGATGCCCGGCTCCGGCCCCAGGGCGCTCACGTTGGCGATATCGGCGTCGGCGGGGAGCTCACTGATGGGCAGTACCGGGAGGTCCCGGTCACCGCGGAACATGTCTGCCAGGCGCTCTTCGGCCCGGGTCTGCAAAGGCGCGTGATACACGGCATGGCGCTCGCCGGGCTCGATGGTGAACAGAAAGGGGGTGATCGACTGGCTGATGAAGGCCTCGAGCACGTGGCGGATCTCATCCTGGGTGAGCAGGTACTGGCGGCTATAACGTCCAAGGGACGGATTATAGATGACAACACCGTTCTTGAAGGCCTGCGGCAGCAGGAAGCCGTGCCCCTCGAGGAGGTCCCGGGCGCCGTGGAGTGTGCGCCCGGTGGCCACCGTGTAGGCAATGCCGGCGCGGGAAAGGCGCTTCAGCGTGTCGCGGGTATAGCCGGAGATTGCCGACTCCCGGTTGAGTAGGGTGCCGTCGAGATCGAAAACAACCAGTTCCATCGCCGCTCCGCCATAGGGTCCAACCTGCGTCAGGTCGGCAGTTTACAGTCCACGGGTCGTGGGTAACAGCGGCATCGGGCGAAGGGCCTGGTTGAGCTTTCCGGCACCTTTGCTTGGTGCTCGCTTCACGCGGCACGAGGAGCAATAAGCTGGTGGCGGGGGTCAGTCCTCTTCGCTGAAGAGTGCGGCACCGCAGTACTTGCAGTGCCGGGCGTCCGGCTCGTGGCCGGCGCGGGCGCATTGCGGGCAGTTGACCGTCAGCTTGCGGTTGGCCTTGTCGAGCAGGTTGGACGTAAAGATCCCGGTCGGCACTGCGATGATCGCGTAGCCAAGCAGCATGCCCGTTGCGGCGATGCTGCGCCCGGCTGCGGTGACGGGTACGAAGTCGCCGTAACCCACGGTGGTGATGGTGACAATCGCCCAGTAGATGCTGACCGGAATATTGTCGAAGCCGTTTTCCGGCCCCTCGATCACATACATCAGACAGCCGAAAATCACCATCGTGGTGATGATCATGAGGAAGAATACGAAAATCTGGCGGGCAGACTTGCGCAGGGCTATGGCAACGAGATTGGCCTCATCCAGGAATTCGACGAGGCGGAGTATCCGAAACACCCGCAGCACCCGCAGTAGTCTCACAACGAGTAGTGGTGCGGCCTCTGGGGCGATCAGGGCGATGTAAGTGGGGAGGATGGCCAGCAAGTCGATCACGCCGTAGGTGCTCAGGATGTAGGCGCGTCGGTTTTGCGCTATCCATATGCGCACCAGGTACTCGATCGTGAAGAGCAGGGTGAAGCCGACTTCAAGCTGGAAGAACAGAGCCCCGTAGCGGTCATGGTAGCTCGCGATGGAATCGAGCATGACGACTGTGACACTAATGAGAATAAGCCCGATGATGGCGATGTCGAACCCTCTTCCTGTCGACGTATCGATGCCGAAGATAATCGCGTACAGCCGCTTCTGCAGCGGGCTCTGCTCGCGCAGGCTCATGGGCGAAGCACCTTCTCAAGCGCCGGGAGCAGGGTGTCGACGATCCGCGGTTGGGCGGCCGCCGTGGGGTGAATGCCGTCTGCCTGCATCAGGGCCGGGTCCGTAGCGACAGCTTCGAGGGGAAAGGGGCCGAGCGTCGCGCCGGCCTCGTTGGCTACAAGCTCGAATGTCTTCCGGAAGGTGCCCGTGTAGCGCGGGCCGTAGTTCGGTGGGATTTCCATGGGCAGAAGAAGCACCTCCGCCCCATGGTCCTGCGCCACTGAGACCATGGCGGCAAGGTTCTGCCGGAGCTGCGCCACCGGGTAGCCGCGCAGGCCGTCGTTGCCGCCGAGTTCGATCACAACCGCGTCGGGGTTATGAGCCTCGACAAGCGCCGGTAGGCGCCGGCGCCCCCCGGCGCTGGTCTCACCGCTGATGCTCGCGTTGATGACTTCGACGGACAGGCCGCGCTCGGCCAGGGCTAGCTCGGCAAGGGCCACCCAGCCCTCCTCGAGGGACAGGCCATAGGCCGCGCTGATACTATCGCCCAGCACCAGCAAGCGCCGGTCGTCGCCGGCTAGCGCCGCGCCCGCCAGCAGCAGGAACAATCCAGCGGCGGCCAGCCGACGTAAACGGCGGAACAAGGAGAGAGAAATGATCACGGCGCGTGCGCTTCGCAAACGGGTCCCTGTAGCGGGCGGGGGGCTGGAGATACTGAAAGGCATTGACCTCGAAATCAAGTCCGGGGAGACCGTGGCCATTATCGGTGCATCGGGATCGGGGAAGTCGACGCTCCTCGGGCTTCTGGCCGGCCTCGATCTCGCCAGCGAGGGTAGCATTGAGCTCGGCGGGGTGGCCCTTGAGGAGCTCGATGAGGATGGCCGCGCGCTCCTGCGGGCGCGCGAAATCGGTTTCGTGTTTCAGGCCTTTCAGCTGCTGCCGGCGCTGACGGCGCTTGAGAACGTTATGCTGCCGCTGGAACTGCGCGGCGACCGCGATGCGGCCGGGCGCGCCGGCCGCTACCTTGACCGCGTAGGCCTTGCTGAGCGCTCCCGGCACTATCCGCGCCAGCTCTCGGGCGGCGAGCAGCAGCGGGTGGCCATTGCCCGGGCCTTCGCCGCGGAGCCGCGTATTCTCTTTGCCGATGAACCCACGGGTAATCTGGATACGGCGACCGGCGAACGTATCGTCGACCTGCTCTTTGCGCTCAACCGGGAGGAGGGCACCACGCTGGTTCTGGTCACGCACGACGAGCGTCTGGCGGCGCGCTGCGACCGGCGCCTTCGCATGACCGCCGGGGAGCTCGAAGAAGCGTGAACGCGGCGACGCTCCCCGGCCGCAGTGCGCTGCGGCTGCTCTCCCGCGACTGGCGCGGGGGCGACCTCGGCGTATTGATCGCCGCTCTCGTGCTCGCGGTTGCCGTGGTCACCGGCATCAGCGCCTTCACCGCGCGCTTGCAGGGTGCCCTGGCGCAGGAGAGCAACCGCTTTCTGGCTGCGGATCTCGTTGTTGAGGCGAGCCGGCCGCTTCCGGACCCCTGGCTAGAGGAGGCTGCCGGCCGCGGCCTGCGCACGGCCCGGGTGGTGACCTTCACCAGCATGGTGAGTGCCGGCGATGAGGCGATGGCCCTTGGCGCCGTCAAGGCGGTTTCCTCGGCCTACCCCCTGCGCGGTGAACTCACGGCCAGTGTCGAGCCCTTCGGTAGCGCGACCTCGCGCAGCAGCGGGCCGGAGCCCGGCACCGTATGGCTGGACTCGCGGCTCTTCGCGCTCTTGGCGACGGCACATGGCGCCAGCGTTGAAGTGGGCCGCGCGCGCTTCACGGTGACGGCCGCCGTGCGCACGGAGCCGGACCGCGGTGCCAGTTTCTTCGGGGCAGGCCCGCGGGTGCTGATGCATGCCGATGACCTGCCGGCCACAGGCGTTGTCCAGCCCGGCAGTCGGGTCCGCTACCGCCAGCTCTTCGCCGGCGAGCCCGGGGCAGTGGCGGACTACCGCAGCTGGCTTGAAGATCAGCTTGCCCCGGGGCAGCGGGTCCTGTCCGTCGCGGAAGGTCAGCCAGGCGTCGCCTCCGCCCTCGACCGGGCCGAGCGTTTCCTGCTTCTCGCGGGCAGCCTCGGCGTACTTCTCGCCGCCGTGGCCATCGCCCTCGCGGCGCGGCGCTTCTGCGCGCGGCACGCGGATTACGTGGCTATCATGAAGAGCCTCGGCGCAACCACTGGCTATGTCGGGCGTCTCTACGGCGGCAGTCTGGCCCTGCTCGGTCTCGCGGCGACGCTGGCGGGGTGCCTCGCCGGCCTGCTATTGCAGGCAGTTGCCTTCGACCTGCTGGCATCACGGCTGCCCTTTGACCCGGGTCCCGCGGGCTGGCGTCCCTGGTTCGTCGGGGGGGTGACCGCGCTGGTCTGCCTCGGCTGCTTCGCCTGGCCGCCGCTCTGGCGCCTGGCCGGGGCCAGCCCGTTGCGGGTGCTGCGGCGGGACCTGCCCCTGGATTCGGGCCGCGGGCTCATCGACTACGGTCTCGGCCTCGCCGCCGTGAGCGGCCTCATGGCCTGGTACTCCCGGGATCTGGCGCTTGCCGGCGCCGTGCTCGCGGGGCTCGCGCTGACCGTCGTCCTCGGCGGCGGCGCGGCGGCGCTGCTTCTCCGCGGCGGCAGGCTGGTGGGTATGCGGGCGGGCAGTATCTGGCGCCTGGCTCTTGCGAGCCTTCAGCGGCGAGGGGCGGGCAATGCGCTGCAGGTGGTGATGTTCTCGATCGCCATCATGCTGCTGCTCCTGCTGACCCTGGTGCGCAGCTCCCTTATCGACAGCTGGCAGGCTCAGCTGCCGCCGGAGGCACCGGATCATTTCATGCTCAATATTGCCCCGGAGGAAGTTGCTGCCATTGAGCAGCGCCTGCGCGCCGACGGCATCGCCGCGGAAGGACTCTACCCGATGATCCGCGGGCGGATCATGGCCGTGAACGGGGAGCCGCTGCCGGCGGAGGGCGATGACGATGGTACGCGGCAGCGCGAGGCCAATTTCACCTGGTCGGCGACGCCGCCGCCCGGTAACGAGCTTCTTGCCGGACGCTGGTGGGAGCCCGACAGTGACCAGGCCCTGGTGTCTCTGGAGGCGGATTTTGCGGAACGCCTCGGCGCAGGGACCGGTGATCGCCTCGAGCTGCGCGTCGGTGCTCAAACGCTGTCGGTGACTGTGGCCAGCCTCCGTGCCGTCGACTGGGAGAGCATGCGCCCGAACTTCTTCATGATTTTTCCGCCGCGGCTGCTCGCCGACTACCCGGCCACCTTCATGACCAGCTTCCATCTCGGCGGCGACAAGGCCTTCCTCAACGGGCTCTTACGGGAGTTTCCCACGGTGAGCGTCATCGAGATGGACATGGTTCTGTCCCAGCTGCGTAGCATCGTCGGGCAGGTGAGCGCAGCGATTGAGCTGGTGCTGGCCCTGATCCTCCTTGCCGGTGCATTGGTGCTGGTGGCCGGTGTGCAGGCCAGCGTCGACAGCCGCCTGCAGGAAAGTGCACTGCTTCGCTCCCTCGGTGCCCGGCGGGGCCTCGTGCTTGGTGCTCTGGCGATCGAGTTCGCGGCCCTCGGCCTGTTCGCCGGTGTGCTGGCCACGGTCGGTGCCGAGCTGTCGGCCTGGCTGCTGCAGACGCAGGTACTGGAGATGGCCTACCGGCCTACGCCCTGGCTCTGGCCCCTGGGCCTTGTGGGGTCCGCTCTGCTGATCGCTGTACTCGGGGTCTTGGGCTGCCGGCGGGTGGTGAATACACCACCGCTCGCGGTGCTGCGGGAAGAGGCTGGCTGAAGCTCCTGGCAGGAATGCACAGTGTCCTCTGGACCTTCAAGCGCTTTCCCGCTGTTCCGGCGCGAGGGCGGGAGTCTTCTCTCAGTCGCTCCCCGATACACGCTTTGTGGGGGCACTCCCCGGCACCCGCCCGGGAATACTGACACACCCCTGCCTTGAGGGGCCCAACAGCAACACGAGGGCTCAAAGCTGTCTTGCTAGGATCCCGTTCAGGAAGCTGTCGACGGCCAGGTCGACCTGCCGATGCAGGTCCACGTGGCGCTCGAAGAGCGCGGGGGCGTCCACCCGGAGGGTGGCCATGCCGTGGATACTGGCCCAGGCAACGTTGGCAAGGTAGCGGACCTCGTCGCTGCCGCGGAACTGGCCCAGCTCGATCCCGCGCTGGAGAATCTGCCGTACCACGGCAAAGGTCTCGCGGCTGACGTCGCGGAGCGCCGGGAACTTCTCCGGCGGCTGCAGCAGCGGGCCGAACATGAGCTTGAACAGAGCCGGATTTTCCGCAGCATAGTTGACGTAGGCGTGGGCAAAGGCGGTGAGCTGCTCCTGCGGCTCCGTGCCGGCAGCCCTGCCGGCATCGCGGAGCGTGTCGAGAAGGTCGGTGTAGCCGCGAACCGCCATGGCCGCCAGGAGCGCCTCCTTGTCGGCGAAATGGCGGTAGGGCGCGGTCTGGGAGACGCCGATACGCCGGGCGAGGGCGCGCAGGCTCAGGGCTTCCGCACTGCCGTCGGCCAGTTCGGCGATGGCCGTCGCCAGCAGTTCGGCGCGGAGATTGCCGTGATGGTAGCTGCGCGTGCTGCGCGCCGGGTCTCTGGTCATCGCTGCCCGCCTCAGGGAAGCAGGTGCTTGACCGCGTCCCGCTCCTCGGTGAGCTCCTGCTCCGTGGCGGCCATGCGGCCCTCACTGAATTCACTGATCGCCAGGCCCTGGACGATCTCCCACTGGCCATCGCGGCAGCGGCAGGGGAAGGAGTAGATCAATCCCTCGGTAATGCCATAGGAGCCGTCGCTGTAGACGCCCATGGAAACCCAGTCATCGGTCGGTGTGCCGAGGGCCCAGGCGCGCATATGGTCGATGGCCGCGTTTGCTGCAGAAGCTGCTGAGGAAGCGCCCCGGGCCTTGATGATCGCGGCGCCTCGCTGCTGCACCGTCGGGATAAAGGTTTCTTCGTACCAGCCCTGGTCTACCAGCTCCATCGCTGGAGTGCCGTCGACCTCGGTATTGAAGAGGTCCGGGTACTGGGTCGCGGAATGATTGCCCCAGACGGTCATCCGGCGGACGTCAGTGACGGCCTTGCCGGTCTGCTGGGCCAGCTGGGTCTTGGCGCGGTTATGGTCCAGACGCATCATCGCCGTGAAGTTGCGCGGATCCAGCTCCGGCGCGTTGCGCTGGGCGATGAGCGCGTTGGTGTTCGCCGGGTTGCCCACCACCAGTACTTTCACCGTGCGGCTGGCATGGGCGTTAAGGGCCTTGCCCTGCTCGGAGAAGATAGCGGCGTTGGCCTCAAGCAGGTCCTTGCGCTCCATGCCGGGTCCGCGGGGCCGGGCGCCGACAAGAAGGGCGTAATCGCAGTCCTTGAAGCCGACGTTCGGATCATCGGTGCAGACCACGCCGGCCAGCAGCGGGAAGGCGCAGTCGTCAAGCTCCATGCGAACGCCCTCGAGGGCGTCCAGGGCGGGAGTGATATCCAGCAACTGCAGGATCACGGGCTGGTCGTCGCCGAGCATGGCGCCGGAGGCGATGCGAAAAAGCAGGGCGTAACCGATCTGGCCGGCCGCGCCGGTCACTGTGACTCGAACAGGTGCTTTCATGGAGGGTTCCTTTTTACTGGCTGCGTGGCGCTGGGTGTCCTGCGGGGCCGATATTGTCCGCGCAGCACCGCGAAAAAACAAGTTGCTGCCGTGGACGCTGCGCGGGCCCTTGCGCTAGCATTGCCTCCCGGCCGCCACTCGACGAACGTCCCCCGTGCGCGAACTGTCCCGCAAGGAAAAGACCGAGTTCAACAAACTGCAGAAACGCCTGCGGCGCCAGGTTGCCAATGCCATCGTGGACTTCAATATGATCGGCGAGGGCGATCGCGTGATGGTGTGTCTGTCCGGTGGCAAGGACTCCTACGGCATGCTGGACATGCTTCTGGCTCTCCGGGGCAGTGCGCCGGTGGATTTCGAGCTGATCGCCGTCAACCTTGATCAGAAGCAGCCGGGATTCCCGGAAGCGGTGCTGCCGGCCTACCTCGACGGGCTTGGCGTGCCCTACCACATTGTCGAAAAAGACACCTACAGTATCGTCAAAGACGTTATTCCGGAGGGCAAGACCACCTGCGGACTCTGCTCGCGGCTGCGCCGGGGCACGCTCTATGGTTTTGCCGAGGAGATCGGGGCGACCCGCATCGCCCTCGGGCATCACCGCGACGACATCGTCGAGACCCTGTTCCTCAATATGTTTTTCGGCGGCACCTTGAAGGCTATGCCGCCAAAGCTGCTAAGTGATGATGGTCGCCACGTGGTCATCCGCCCGCTGGCCTATTGCAAGGAGAAGGACCTTGCAGCCTACGCTGACATCAAGGGGTTCCCGATCATTCCCTGCAACCTCTGCGGTTCCCAGGAGAACCTTCAGCGAGTGCAGGTGAAGGCCATGCTCGCCGACTGGGAAA
The DNA here is from genome assembly GCF_000764025.1 of Pseudohaliea rubra DSM 19751. GTDB lineage: Bacteria > Pseudomonadota > Gammaproteobacteria > Pseudomonadales > Halieaceae > Pseudohaliea > Pseudohaliea rubra. The sequence continues at coordinate 8,747 of NZ_KN234745.1, forward strand.
AGCGCTACCCGGGACGTACGGAGACGATTTTCCGCAGCATCGCCAACGTGGCCCCCTCGCAGCTCGCCGACCGTGCCCTGTTCGATTTTGCCGGCCTTGAGCAGCGGGAGCCCGACGCCGGGAGCGAGCTGCACATCCGCGCGGTCAATCTGTAAGTGTCGACCGCTGCGAAGCCGCTCCTCAGCGCAAGCGAACTGGCCCTTGAGCGGGGCGGCCGACAGCTCTTCAGTGGCCTGACGCTGGCCGTTGCCCCCGGGCAGCTGGTACAGGTCGAGGGTGCCAACGGCGCCGGCAAGACCAGCCTGCTGCGTATCCTCGCGGGGCTGTCCCGCTACGGCTTCGAAGGGCGGGTTACTCGCTCTGCGCCCTTGCTGTTCCTCGGCCATCACCCGGCGGTCAAGGGTCTGCTCACGGCGCGGGAGAACCTGCGCTGGCATCCCGCTGGCGAGGGCAGCCACGACGATGTCGCCATCGACGCGGCGCTTGCCTCCGTCGGCCTCTACGGCTACGAAGATGTGCCTGCGCACAGCCTCTCCGCCGGCCAGCACCGGCGCGTAAACCTGGCGCGACTTTATCTCTCCCCGAGCCCCCTCTGGCTCCTTGATGAGCCCTTTACCGCTATCGACCGGGACGGTGTCGCTGCGCTACAGGCGCTCTTCGTCGCCCACGCGGAGCGGGGCGGAGCCGTGCTCTTTACCTCTCATCAGCCGCTCGCGGTCAGCTACCGCGTCGACTCGGTGCTCCTGCGCCCGGAGCACATCGCTTGAGTGCCGCGCCCGGGGCCCTGGCCTTCGTCGGCCGCCTGCTGCGGCGGCAGCTGACGCTCGCGCTTCGCCGGCCGGTGGCCGTGTTGAACCCGCTACTGTTCTTTGCCATGGTCGTCGCGCTTTTTCCCCTCGGGCTGGGCCCGGCGCCGGACCGGCTCGCCGCTTTCGCGCCCGGAATTCTCTGGATCATCGCGCTGCTCGCCAACCTGCTGAGCGCCGAGATGCTGTTCCGCTCAGATTTCGAGGACGGCAGTCTCGAACAGCTGCTGTTATCGCCTCAGCCCCTGTACCTGTCGGTGCTGGCCTATGTGCTGGCCCACTGGCTGCTGACCGGTGTGCTGCTGGCGGCCATAGCACCGCTTTTTGCCGTGATGCTCAACCTGCCGGTGGCGGCACTGCCTGCGCTCGTGGGCAGCCTGCTTCTCGGTACCGGGGTGCTGAGTTTTGTCGGCAGCATCGGCGCGTCGCTGACCGTGGGCCTGCGTCGCGGCGGTATGCTCATTGCGCTGCTGGTGCTGCCGTTCTACATGCCCGTACTTATCTTCGGCGCCGGTGCGGTGGAGGGCGCGCTTGCGGGCCTCCCCGTGGCGCCATACCTGGCTATCCTCGGCGCCCTGTTCAGCTTCGCTGCGGCCCTCGGGCCCTTTGCGATTGGCGCCGGGCTGCGCATCAGCATCGATGCCTGAGGCGTCCCTGGTCGCTAGCGCGGACCACCGTGAATAGCTTTGTTGTTGGTGACGCCACCCCTGTATAATGCCTGCCGCAATGTGGTCCTTCTTCCATAAGCTCGGTTCTCCGCCCTGGCTCTATCGCATTGCCGGCGTACTCCTGCGCTGGCTGCTCCCTGTGTCCCTGCTTGCTCTCGGCACCGGCCTTATCTGGGGCCTGTTGTTTACGGCGCCGGATTTCCGCCAGGGCAACAGTTACCGCATCATTTATATCCACGTGCCGGCGGCCGTGGTCGCCCTTGCTGGCTATTACGTCATGGCGCTGGCCGGTGCGGTCAGCCTCATCTGGAAGATGAAAGTGGCTGATATCGCCATGAAGGCCACGGCCCCGGTTGGTGCGGCCCTCACTTTCATCGCCCTGGTAACCGGATCGATCTGGGGCAAGCCGACCTGGGGGACCTGGTGGGTCTGGGACGCGCGCATTACCTCCATGCTGATCCTGTTGTTTCTGTACCTCGGGGTCATTGCCCTTTACGAGGCCTATGACAACAAGGCTGCCGCCGGTCGTGCCTGTGCCGTCCTCAGCCTGGTCGGTACCGTCAATATTCCTATCATCTACAAGTCTGTCGACTGGTGGTACAGCCTGCACCAGCCCGCGTCGATCAAGTTCACCGGTGAGTCCACTATCGATCCGACCATGCTGTACCCGCTGCTGTTGTCCATCATCGCCTTCTACGGTGTGTTCACCTGTGCACTGCTGGGGAATATGCGGGCGGAGATTCTCGCTCGGGAAACGCGCACGGGCTGGGTGCGCCGCCTTGCCGGCGGGGAGGTCTGATGTATTTCGACAGTTTCAAGGCAATGCTGGTAATGGATGGCCACGGTGCCTACGTCTGGGCAGCCTATGGCCTTACACTGCTGGTGCTGTCGCTGGTCCTCGCGGCTCCGGGCCGGCGTCGCCGACGCCTGCTGCGGGAACTCCGTGGCGAACTTCGTCGCCAGGCCAGGCACGGTACCAAGGAGGCGGCTTATGCATCCGGTTCGTAAACAGCGTCTGATCATCGTGCTCTGCGTGGTCGTGTTCTCGTCGCTCGCCGTGGGCCTTGCGGTTTACGCGCTGCGCGGCAATATCAACCTGTTCTATCCGCCGGCGGAGGTCGCCGCAGGCCTGGCTCCCCAGGGCACGCCCATCCGCGTCGGCGGCATGGTGGTGGCGGGCTCCGTGGAACGCAGTGACGACAGCCTGGCTGTGCGCTTTGCCGTGACCGACTACCAGGCGACGGTGCCGGTAGTCTACGAGGGAATCCTTCCAGACCTTTTCGACGAGGGCCAGGGCGCCGTGGCAGCGGGTGTACTCGGCCCCGACGGCGTACTCATTGCCAGCGAGGTCCTGGCCAAGCACGATGAAAACTACATGCCTCCGGAGGTCGCCGACGCGCTTGAGAAAGCCGGCCGCAGCCCGCAAGGACAGCTCCTATGATCCCTGAAATCGGTCACTTTGCCCTGATCCTGGCACTTTGCCTCGCCGTCACTCTGGCCGTAGTGCCGCTCTGGGGTGCCTGGCGGCGCAACCTCGGTGCCATGGCACTGGCGCCGTCCCTCGCGGTCGGTGTGCTGGTGTTCTCTGTAATTGCGTTCGCCTGCCTGGCCACGGCCTTTCTGCAGGATGATTTTTCCGTGCGCGTGGTGGCTGCCAACAGCAACAGCCTCCTGCCGCCGATTTACAAGTTCTCTGCCCTCTGGGGCAATCACGAGGGATCGCTGCTCCTCTGGGTGACGATCCTCGCCGGCTGGATGGCGGCCGTGGCGACCTTCAGCCAACAGCTGCCGACCGTGGTCCTGGCGCGGGTGCTGGCGGTAATGGGTATCATCGCTGTGGGCTTCCTGTCCTTTTCCCTGCTGACCTCCAATCCCTTCGAGCGTCTCCTGCCGAGCACCCCGGCGGACGGTAATGACCTCAATCCACTGCTGCAGGACCCGGGCCTGATCATTCATCCGCCGCTTCTCTATATGGGTTACGTCGGCTTCAGCGTGGCCTTCGCCTTCGCCATTGCGGCGCTGCTGGGCGGTCGCCTCGACGCCGCCTGGGCGCGCTGGTCCCGCCCCTGGACCAACGTCGCCTGGGCCTTTCTTTCCGCAGGTATCATGCTCGGCAGCTGGTGGGCCTACTACGAGCTTGGCTGGGGCGGCTGGTGGTTCTGGGACCCGGTGGAGAACGCCTCCTTCATGCCCTGGCTTGCCGGTACGGCGCTGCTTCACTCCCTCGCCGTGACTGAAAAACGCGGGCTGTTCAAGAGCTGGACCGTGCTCCTGGCCATCTTCGCCTTTTCTCTCAGCCTCCTCGGTACCTTCCTGGTGCGCTCCGGGGTCCTCACCTCCGTGCACGCCTTTGCCACCGATCCGGCGCGGGGACTGTTCATTCTCGTTTTTCTGGCGCTGGTTGTCGGCGGCTCCCTCGGCCTTTACGCCATGCGAGCGCCGACGGTGACCAGTCGCATCGGCTTTGCCTGGCTGTCCCGGGAAACGCTGCTGCTGTTCAACAATCTGGTATTCACCGTGGCCACGCTCACGGTCCTCTTCGGGACGCTGTTTCCGCTGGTCATGGACGCCTTCGAACTGGGCAAGTACTCCGTGGGGCCGCCTTATTTCAACGCGATTTTCGTGCCGCTCATGGCCCTGCTCATGCCGGTCATGGGCATCGGGCCGCTGTCGCGCTGGAAGCAGGACAGCGCCGCCCGCTGGCGCGCGGAACTGTTGCTGCCGGGCCTTGCCGCGGTGGCCTGCGGGCTGCTGCTGCCGCTCTTCGGGCAGGGCTATAATCTCTGGGTCGCCCTGGCTGTGACCCTGGCGGCGTGGCTGGTCCTTGGTCTGGCGCGGGATCTCCACAACCGCATCCGCAGCGCCCCGTCGATCGCCCGCGGTCTGCGCCGGCTGCCGGCGAGCTACTGGGGTATGCAGCTGGCGCACTTCGGCTTTGCGGCCTGTGTCGTCGGCGCTGTGGCCGTGACCCAGTACAGCATTGAGCACGATCTCAAGATGGCTCCGGGCGACAGCGAGACCCTCGCCGGGTACCGTTTCGAGTTCCTGGGACTGGCCCGTGTCGAGGGCCCCAATTACCTCGCTCAGGAGGCCCGCTTCGCCGTGACCCGCAACGGACGCCCGGTGGCGCGCCTCGCCGCGCAGAAACGTCGCTATCTCGCCAGCGGCTCCGTCATGACCGAGGCAGCGATCGACGATGGCCTTTTCCGGGATCTCTACGTGGCCATGGGCGAGCCTGTCGGTAGCGGCGGCGCCTGGGCGATCCGGCTACATTACAAGCCCATGGTGCGCTGGCTCTGGCTCGGGGCGCTGTTCATGGCGATCGGTGGCTTGACCACCGTTGCCGACCGCCGCTACCGCCGGCATCGCGCCCCGGCGCGCGCGCCGGGCGGCAGGGAGGCTGCCCATGGCACCCCGGCTTAAGCTGTTCATCCCCCTGGCGCTGTTCGGTGTGCTGGCCCTGCTGCTGGCCCGGGGCCTGCAGCTCGACCCCAAGGAACTGCCCTCGGCCCTCATCGATCGTCCCCTGCCGAACTTCTCCCTGCCGGCTCTGGAGAGCGGGGACATGCTGACCAACGCGACCGTCACCGGCGAGGTTGCCCTGTTTAATGTCTGGGCGACCTGGTGTATTACCTGCCGTGTTGAGCACCCCTACCTGGAGAAGCTGGCCGCTGCGGGGGTTCCTATCTATGGCATCAACTACAAAGATGACAGCAGCGCCGCGCGGCGCTGGCTGGCAGAGCTTGGTAACCCTTACCGGGCCAATATTGTCGACGCTGAGGGTACGCTGGGTCTGGATCTTGGTGTCTATGGTGCGCCCGAAACCTACCTCGTCGACGGCGCGGGTATCGTGCGCTACCGGCATGTGGGTGAGGTGAACGACCGTATCTGGGAGAGCACCCTGGGCCCGCTCTACCGGCAGCTGGCCGGAGGGGAGAGCGGCTCCTGATGCGCCTCTGCCTGACTGTGTTGCTCATGCTTCTCGCGCTGCCTTCCGCCGCCGTCATCGAGACCTATGAATTCAGCGCTCCGGAGCTGGAGGTCCGCTACCGCAGTCTGAGCCAGGAGTTGCGCTGTCCCAAGTGCCAGAATCAGAATATTGCAGACTCCAATGCCCCGATCTCCAAGGACCTGCGACGGCTGCTCTACCAGCAGCTTGAGGCGGGCGCCACGGACCAGGAAATCCTCGAGGACATGGTGCGTCGCTACGGCGAGTTCGTGCGCTACCGCCCCGATTTCGATCGCAATACGGTGCTGCTCTGGCTTGCGCCGTTACTGTTCCTTGCCCTCGGCGGTGCCCTGGCCGCCGTTGTCCTGCGCAGGGCCCGGGGCGGCCCGACTCAGGCGCTGGACAGTGATGAGCGGGCGCGTCTCGATGCACTGCTGGCCGACAAGGACCGCGCTCAATGACTGTTTTTCTACTCGGCTGCGCCGCGCTGCTGGTGCTGGCGGCCCTTTTCATTCTGCGCCCCGGCGCCCGGGCACGGGCCCGGGCCGAGGACGCGGCCAACCTCGACTGGTTCCGGCTGCGCCGTGCGGAACTCGCTGAGAGCGGCGAGGCAGAGCTGCTCGACGATGCGCGGTTGCGTGTCCTCGAAGACGGCGTCGAGGACCCGACACCGGGCGCTGCTGTGGTCGAGGAGCGCTTCCGCGCGGCCTGGCTTCTGCCGCCGCTGTTGCTGGTGGCCGCCGGCTGGCTCTACTGGGAGCTGGGTGCCATGGCGGACGTCACGCTGGCGCAGCGCCTGGACACCCTTGGTGAAGACACACCGGCAGTCGAAATCGACGCGCTCATGAGCGATATCGGCGCCCGGGTCGGGCAGCGGCCGGAGAATCTGGGCTACCGTGCGCTCCTGGGCCGCTATCACATGGCGCGCGGCAACTACGCGCTTGCTGCCGAGGCCTACACGGATCTTGCCCTGCGTGCCCCCGGTGATGCACAGGCGCTGGCGCTTGCCGCCCAGGCCCGCTTCCTTGCCGCGGATCGCCAGCTTTCCGCTGAGGCGCAGCGCCTTGCGGAGCAGGCCCTGGCCGCCGATCCGCGTCAGCGCACAGCCCTGGGCCTGCTCGGTATGGTGTCCTTCGAGGCGGGTCGCTACCGGGCTGCCATTGAATACTGGGAGCGCCTCGTTGCGCAGGAAGCCCCGGACTCGCCGAGCGCGCAGATGCTCACGGACGTCATCGCCAGCGCCCGCGCTCGCCTGGGTGAAGCGGGGGAGGAGGGGGCCGGCGGGGCTGCCGCTACCGGCCCTGGCATCACGGTGACTGTCAAGGCACCCGCCGAGGGCACGCTTACTGGTCGCGAGACCGTGTTCGTGCTCGCTCGCCCCGAGGCCGCCGCGAGCCGCATGCCGATCGCGGTGCAGCGCTTCACCGCGGCGGAGCTTCCGCGCACCTTGCGCCTGGACGATCGCAACAGCATGGCCGGGCAGAAGCTGTCGACGGCGGGTGCCGTGCGCGTGTTTGTTCAGGTCTCGCCGGGTGGAGAGCCGGGGCTGGCTAATGCGGTGCTGGCCGGTAGCGCCGGGCCGGTCACCGCGTCTGCCGACGATGCTGCCGAAGTCGAGGTGCTGCTGGCGCCCACTGCCGGCTAAGCCCGCCGCAGCCGGCGGGCATAGTGTTGTCCGGCGAAAGCAGATACACTACATCTTGTGGGCGCGTTGGTGCCCGACACATTCTTTTTTTGCGAGTCTTTCAGGGAAAACGCAAGAAAAACATAATCATGCTGAAAGAAGCTCCCGTAAAAACTCAAAGCACTGCCAGCGCGACTGACGGCGTGACATGCGGCTGAAGTCCATCAAGCTCTCGGGCTTCAAGTCCTTTGTCGACGCGACCACGGTCACCTTCCCCAGCAACATGGCCGCGGTGGTTGGCCCGAACGGCTGTGGCAAGTCCAATATCATCGATGCGGTACGTTGGGTCATGGGCGAGAGCTCGGCCAAGAACCTGCGCGGCGAGTCCATGGCCGATGTGATCTTCAACGGGTCCGTGAACCGCCAGCCAGTCGGGCAGGCGTCTATCGAGCTGATCTTCGACAACAGCGACGGCGGCGTCGGCGGAGAGTACGCCAGCTACGCGGAGATCGCCACGCGTCGGCAGGTTTCCCGGGAGGGGCAGTCGGAGTATTTCCTCAATGGTACCCGCTGCCGCCGCCGCGACATCACCGACATTTTCCTCGGCACCGGTCTCGGCCCGCGCAGCTACGCCATCATTGAACAGGGCATGATTTCCCGCCTTATCGAGTCCCGGCCGGAGGAACTGCGCATCTTCATCGAGGAGGCCGCCGGCATCTCGAAGTACAAGGAGCGGCGCAAGGAAACGGAATCCCGGATGCGCCGCACCCTCGAGAACCTCGAGCGTCTCACGGATATCCGTGACGAGCTCGAGCGCCAGCTGCAGCACCTGCAGCGGCAGGCGCAGGCGGCGGAGCGGTATAGCGCGCTCAAGGAAGAGGAGCGGACCCTGAAGGCGCAGCTGCTCGCCCTGGAATGGAAGGAGCTCGACAGCGAAGCCGCTGCCAGTGCGCACAAGGTTGGTGAGCTCGAGGTTTCCCTGGAGGCGGTGCTGGCCGAGCACCAGCAGGTCGATACGCGGATCGAGCAGCAGCGCGTGGAGCAGACCGAGCGCAGCGATGTCTTCAACGAGGTTCAGGGACGCTACTACACCCTCGGTGCCGAGGTCGCGCGGATCGAGCAGAGCATTCAGCACCAGAAGGAGCGCTCCCGGCAGCTGCGGGAGGACCTCGCTCAGACCCGGAGTAACCTTGAGGAGGCTCAGCGGCACCTGCGGGAAGACCGCGAGCGGCTGGAGACGTGGGATGAGGAGCTCGCCGGGCTTGCGCCCGAGAGCGAAGTACTCGACGCCGCGGCGGAGGAAGCCGCTACGGCGCTTGCTGCCGCTGAAGAGGCCATGCAGGGTTGGCAGCAGCGCTGGGACGAATTCAATCATCGCGCTGCAGAACCCCGGCAGCAGGCCGAAGTGCAGCAGTCCCGGATACAGCACCTTGAACATGCCCTGAAGCGTCTGCAGGCGCGGATCGAACTGCTGGCCCGCGAGCAGCAGGAACTGGCGCCGGCTGCCGGCGAGGAAGACCCGGCGCCGCTGCGTGAGGAGCTCGCCGACGCCGAGCTCGCCATCGCCGGTTATGAGGAGCAGGGAGAGGCTGTCGCCGCCGACCTTGCCGTGAGTCGGGAGGAGGGTACCCGCCTGGCCAGGGAACTCGACGCGGCGCGCTCCCAGCTCGCACAGTTGCGCGGACGCCAGTCCTCCCTGGAGGCCTTGCAGCAGGCGGCGGCGGAGGATGCCGCAGGTGGGGCCGACGACTGGCTGAGCGGTAACGGCCTGGCGACAGCTCCTCGGCTCCTTTCCCAGCTCGAGGTAGCCGCGCCCTGGCAGCGGGCCGTCGAGACTGTGCTCGGGGATTACCTGCACGCGGTCTGCGTCGACGACCTGGACGGCCTGGGCCAGCGCCTTGACGGCCTCGCGGCCGGCCACCTCACGCTGGTTGCCCGGGGCGCAGCAACGCCGGCTTCCGGCGGCACGCTCGCTGCCCAGGTACGCTGCGGCGGACGCGTCGCCGGACTCCTCGCGGCGGTGCGCACCGCCGCGGACGAGAGCGAGGCGCTGGCGCTGCGCGGCGAGCTCGCGGGTCACGAGTCCGTGATCACGCCTGAGGGCCTCTGGCTGGGTCCAAACTGGCTGTCCCTGCGGCGGGGCGAGGCGGAAGCCGGTGGCGTTATCCGGCGCCAGCAGGAGCTGGAGGAGCTGTCACTCGCCGTAGAGGAAACGGGGGCCCGGGTACGCCAGCTTGAGGAGCTGCAGGCCGGCGAGGCGCAGCGGCTGCGGGATCTGGAGAGTGCCCGGCAGGCGCTTCAGCGTGACCAGCAGGCCGCCAGCCGCCGCCAGGCCGACGCCGCGGCCCGGCTCAAGGCGCAGGAGGCTCGCGTCGAGCAGCTGGATGCTCGCCGGGCAGCGCTGGCCCGTGATGCCGCTGATGCACGCGGCCAGTTCGAGAGCGAACAGGCATCGATCGCCGAGGCCCGCCAGGTACTCGCAGAGGCGATCGAGCGGATGGAAGCCGACGCGGGTGAGCGCGAGTCGCTGCTCTCCGAGCGCGACCGTCTGCGCGGCGGGCTCGACGGTTGCCGTCAGGCGGCGCGGCAGGCCCGCGACGGCGCCCACCAGGCGGCCATGCGTCTGCGTTCGCTGCAGACGCAGGTCGAGACCATCCGCAGCTCCATCGACCGCAGCCAGGCACAGGTGGCGCAGCTCAGCGAGCGTCAGGAGACCCTGGCGAGCGGCCTCGAGGATAGCAGTACACCCGTGGCAGAGCTGGAGGCTGAGCTTGAGACGCAGCTTCAGCTGCGCGCAGCGGCCGAGGTGGAGCTGACCGGGGCCCGCCAGCGCGTCGCCGAAATCGAACATGCCCTGCGCAGCGATGAACAAGCCCGGTCCGGCGTTGAGCAGCGCATTGCTGCGGCCCGTGCCGAGCTGGAGCAGTGCCGCCTCGGACGGCAGACCCTGGAGGTGCAGCGGGAGAACGTGGGTCGCCAGCTCAAGGAGCTTGCGCAGGACCCTGAGGCGGTGCTCGAGGGCCTGCCGGAAGACGCGACGCGGGACGGCTGGCAGCAGCAGCTTGAACGCGTTGCCGCGCGTATTGCCCGTCTCGGTCCGATCAACCTGGCGGCGATCGACGAATACAGCCAGCAGTCGGAGCGCAAACAGTACCTGGACGCGCAGAACGAGGACCTCGAGAGCGCGCTGGCCACTCTCGAGTCTGCGATACGCAAGATCGACCGGGAAACCCGCAGCCGCTTCCAGGTTACTTTCGACAAGGTAAACAGTGGCCTCCAGGAGCTGTTCCCGCGCGTTTTCGGTGGCGGCAACGCGTATCTGGAGATGACCGGTGACGACCTCCTGGATACCGGTATCTCGATCATGGCTCGACCACCGGGCAAGAAGAACAGCACCATTCACCTCCTCTCCGGCGGGGAGAAGGCGCTTACGGCGATTGCGCTGGTCTTCTCGATTTTTCAGCTCAATCCGGCACCGTTCTGTATGCTCGATGAGGTCGATGCGCCGCTGGATGATGCCAACGTAGGGCGTTATGCTCGCATGGTGAAGGAGATGTCCGGGAAGGTGCAGTTCATCTTTATCACCCACAACAAGATCACCATGGAAATGGCTGACCAGTTGCTCGGTGTCACCATGCACGAGCCCGGGGTGTCTCGCCTCGTGGCCGTGGACGTGGAGGAAGCAGCGGAACTGGCGGCAAGCTGACGGCGAACTGGGCGCTGACGCATGGAGCTGACGATACGCGACTGGATGGTCATCATCGGCGTGCTGCTGATTGCAGCGGTGCTGGTGGACGCGTGGCGACGGGTGCGCGCGGAGCGCGAGGCCGAGGTGCGTGTAAAGCTGCGGCGGGTCTGCGAAGACGATGACGAGCCGGCGCAGGAGCACCCCAGCGTGCTCCAGGAATTGCCCAATGGGGGCGCCCGGGTCATCCGCCGGGAGGATCTGGTCCGCGTCACCCGTGCCCATGACGAAGCCGTACAGGCCGCCGCGGATGCTGCCGCGGCCGGGGCGCCAGAGACCACCGACAGTGCTGCCGGGGCTGTAGAGCCCGGTGGGAAACCGGCGGCCCGGCAGAGCCGCGCGCGCAGGAGTACCGGGGGCGCCCGGGCGGATGATGGTCTGGTCAGCGGTGTTACCACCAGCGAGCGTGACGAAGAGCCCGGCAACCTCGACTGGCTTGAGGATCTGTCGGCCGCGGACGAACCGGAAGCACAGGCCGGGGACGATGCCGGCCGGCTGCCCCGGGGCGAAACCCCGGAAGTCTTTCTCCTGCACGTCTTTGCGAAGGATCCGGCGGGGTTCCGTGGCGACGACATCCTGCAGATTCTCCTGGCCTGCGACCTTCGCTTCGGCGATATGGATTTTTTTCATCGCCATGAGCAGGCCGCCGGCCGCGGTCAGATCCAGTTCAGCGTCGCCAATATGATGCAGCCGGGGGTGTTCGACATTGATCGCATGAGCGATCTGACCACGCCGGGGCTCCTGTTCTTCGTGACGCTCCCGGGTCCCGAGGACATGATGAAGGCCTTCGACTACATGCTCGAAACGGCCCAGGCTGTAGCCCGCAATCTCGGTGGTGAGGTGTATGACGAGTCCCGCAGCGCGCTCACCCGCCAGTCCCTCGAACACAGCCGCCAGAAGATCCGCGATCTCGAGAGGCGTCTCCTCGCCGGAAGCCGCTAGTGCCAACACCAGCGGTGGCGGAGAAAGCAGAGGCACGGGCAGCAGAACTGCGCGAGACCCTGGAGCGCTGGAACTACCAGTATCATGTGCTCGACCAGCCCTCGGTCCCGGACGCCGAATACGATCGCGCTTTGCGCGAGCTGCAGATGCTCGAGGCTCAGCATCCATCGCTCCTGCGCCCGGATTCCCCGACCCGCCGGGTCGGGGCGGAGCCGCTCGCGGCGTTCGCCAGCGTTCGCCACGAGCAGCCCATGCTTTCCCTGGACAACGCTTTCAGTGACGAAGAGTTCGAGCAGTTCTACCGGCGGGTTCTTGATCGCCTCGGCACCCCTGAGGCAGCCCTGGACTTTGCGTGCGAGCCCAAGCTCGATGGCGTCGCCGTGAGCCTTCTCTACCGCGCCGGTGCCCTGGTGCGTGCAGCTACCCGTGGTGACGGCACGACGGGCGAGGACATTACAGACAATGTAGCCACCATCCGCTCGGTCCCGCTGCGCCTGCGGGGCAGTGGCTACCCGGCGGAGCTCGAGGTCCGCGGCGAGGTATATATGCTCCACGAGGGCTTCGCGCAGCTGAACCGCGAAGCGGCCGCACGCGGTGAAAAAGGCTTCGTCAATCCACGTAACGCAGCGGCGGGCAGTCTCCGCCAGCTCGACTCCCGGGTCACCGCCCAGCGACCGCTGCAGCTCTGCTGCTACGGCGTCGGGCAGGTGAGCGGCGGCACGTTGCCGGACAACCATTGGAAGCTTATGCAGCGCCTGCATGACTGGGGCCTGCGCATCAACAGCGAGTCGGCCCTGGTGACCGGTATCGACGGCTGCTTTGACTACTACCGCCGCCTCGAGGCGCGGCGGGCGGACCTGCCTTACGCTATCGATGGCATTGTCTACAAGGTCAATGACCTTGCTTTGCGCGGGCGCCTCGGTTACGTCGCCCGGGCTCCGCGCTGGGCCATCGCCCGCAAGTTCCCGGCTGAGGAAGAGCTGACGCGCCTGTTGGCCGTGGAGTTCCAGGTCGGACGCACCGGTGCTATCACGCCCGTGGCGCGGCTCGAACCGGTGTTCGTCGGCGGCGTGACTGTGAGCAACGCCACGCTGCACAATCTCGATGAGGTCGAGCGTCTCGGCGTCCTGGTCGGCGACACGGTGATCGTTCGCCGGGCCGGTGATGTCATTCCCCAGCTGGTCTCCGTGGTGGCGGAGCGGCGCCCGGAGGACGCGACGCCGATCGTGCCGCCCACGGCCTGTCCCGTGTGCGGCTCGGCCGTGGAGCGGGAGGAGGGCGGCGCCGTACTGCGCTGCCTCGGGGGTCTTGTCTGCCCCGCCCAGCGCATGGCCGCCCTGCGCCATTTCGCCTCGCGCCGGGCCATGGATATCGACGGACTCGGCGACAAACTGGTGGAGCAGCTGGTGAAACGCGGTCTGGTGGAAACTGTGGATGATCTCTACGGGCTGCGTCGGGACGACCTGCGCACTCTGGATCGCATGGGCGAGAAGAGCGCCGACAACCTGCTGGCAGCCCTCGAAAAGAGCAAGCTTACGACGCTGCCGCGTTTTCTCTATGCCCTCGGGATCCGCGAAGTGGGCGAGGCCACCGCACGTTCCCTCGCGAATGCTTTCGGCAGCTACGAGGCGCTGGCGGAGGCCTCGGAAGAGCGCTTGCTTGCGGTAGACGATGTCGGTCCCGTGGTTGCAGACCACCTGCGGCAATTTTTCGATGATTGTGCGACCCAGGCGGTGGTTCGCGCACTGCGGAAGGCGGGCGTGCATTGGTCGGAAATCGAGGCGACGGCGGATCGCGCACCGCTGGCCGGGCAGACCTGGGTGGTCACCGGGAAGCTCGAGCGCATGACCCGGGAGGAGGCCGGTGCTGCGCTCCAGGCGCTGGGGGCCCGCGTGGCCGGCAGCGTCTCGGCGAAGACGCACACCCTGGTCGCCGGGCCCGGGGCCGGTTCGAAGCTGGCGAAGGCCGAGGCGCTCGAGGTCCCCATAATCGACGAAGCGGCCTTTCTTGCTATGCTCGATGAGCACGGGGAACACGCGTGAGGCTGCTGCTCTCCCTGGCGCTGCTCGCGGTCCTTGCCGGCTGTGCGACGGCGCCGCCACGCGACCTGGACAACGTCTGCGAGATTTTCCGGGAAAAGCGCGGCTGGTACGACGATGCGCAGGACGCCAGCAAGCGCTGGGGCAGCCCGATCCCGGTGTTGATGGCGATCATGCACCAGGAGTCGCGGTTCGTCGCCAAGGCCAAACCGCCGCGGAAGAAAATTTTCGGCTTCATACCCGGTCCACGGCCTTCCGACTCCTACGGCTACAGCCAGGCGCTGAAAGCCACCTGGCGCGGTTATGAGCGCAGCGCCGGTAACTACGGCGCCGACCGCGATGATTTCGGCGATGCCATCGACTTCATCGGCTGGTACAACCATCAGTCGAGGCAGCGCAATGGGATCGCCCCGGACGACGCCTACCGGCTCTACCTGGCGTACCACGAGGGCCACGGAGGCTTCGCCCGGGGCAGCTTCTCGCGCAAGCAATGGCTGCTTTCCGTGGCGCGCAAGGTCGAGCGTCGGGCCACCCTCTATAGCGGCCAGCTCGCCGCCTGTCAGAAAGACCTTGAGGACGATGGCTGGTGGCTCTTTGGCTGGTTTTGACAGGGTCGCTCCAGACGGGGCCGCTCCAGACAGGGCCGCTCCAGACAGGGTCGCTCCAGACGCCGACGCCGCAGCCTGTGACGCTCCGGTTGCAAAAAGGGCCCGATCTGTCATGTTATTGTCACAGTGCATCGGCAGACTTCGCGAACGAATTCCCTTGCAGGTTACCGTGCCATGAGTGATCGCACCGTCCTGGTGGTCGACGACGAATTCGCTATCCGCGACATGCTGCGCATGGCCCTCGAGATCGTCGACTACCGCTGCCTCGAGGCCGATAACATCCAGGACGCCCACGCCATTGTTGTCGACCAGCGCCCGGACATCGTGCTGCTGGACTGGATGCTGCCCGGCGGCAGCGGTATCGAGCTGCTCCGGCGCCTGAAGCGCGACGAGGCCACCCGGGAGATGCCGGTGATCATGCTGACGGCGAAGACCGCCGAGGACAACGTCATCCAGGGTCTCGATGTCGGCGCCGATGACTACATCACCAAGCCCTTTGCGCCGCGGGAACTCATCGCCAGGATCAAGGCGCTGCTGCGTCGCGCCGGCGGCGCCGAGGCCAACGAGCGTATGCAGGTTTCCGAGCTGGTACTCGACAGCAAGAGCCGGCGTGTGTTCCTTGCCGACGAGCCGCTTGACATGGGGCCGACGGAGTTCAATCTGCTGCAGTTTTTCATGGCCCATCCGGAGCGCGCCTACACGCGCAACCAGCTCCTTGACCAGGTCTGGGGTGCCAATGTCTACGTCGAAGAGCGTACCGTCGACGTGCATATCCGACGCCTGCGCAAGGCCCTCTCCGCGGGCGCGAAGGACTACAGCGGCCTCATTCAGACCGTCCGCGGCACCGGCTACCGTTTCTCTGCGCGGGGGGCTCCCACCGGGTGAATCTGGCCGGTAGCTGGCGTGGAGAGTTGCGCAAGCTCCTGCTGGTGCTCGCCGCGTCGGCGGTCGCCGGCTGGCTGTTCGGGTATCCGCTGGCCATGCTTACCGTGGGCCTCGCTGCAGTCAGCCTGGTGTGGCTCTACCAGATCTGGCGTATGCGCCGCTGGCTCGAGGACCCGGAGCAGACGCCGCCGGAGAGTTTCGGCATCTGGGGTGTGGTTTACGACACGATCTACCGCTTGCAGCGGGAGAACCGCGAGGCGCGCAGCCGGCTTCAGTCCACCGTTGATTATCTGCAGAGCTCCTTCGCTTCCATGCGCGACGGGGTGGTCATCCTCACCCAGGCGGGCGCCATCGAATGGTGCAACGAGGCCGCGCGGACACTGCTGGGCCTCGAGTACCCCCGGGACCGGGGGCAGCTGATCCTGAACCTGGTCCGGCTGCCCGAGTTTCATGAGTACTTCGTCGGCGGTGATTTCTCCCGCTCCCTGCAGGTCGGGCTGAAAGGCGGGAGGCAGCGCTATTTGCAGATGGAAATCACCACCTTTGCAGATGGAGACTTCCTGCTCTTTGTGCGCGACGTGACGCGCATGCTGCAGCTCGAGCAGCAGCGCCGGGACTTCGTTGGCAATGTCTCCCACGAGCTGCGCACGCCGCTCACGGTTTTCAAGGGTTACCTCGAGACGCTCATGGCGGCCGGTGATCGCTTCGATCCGCGCTTCCACAAGCCCCTGGAGCAGATGGAGCTGCAGGCCCGGCGCATGGAAAACCTCCTCGACGACCTGCTGTGGTTGTCGCGCATCGAGAGTGTGCGCAGCGAGAAGAAAACCGAGCGCGTGGATATCGCCGGGCTCGTCGAGGAACTGCGGGACGAGTTGGCTCACTCGCACCCGGAGCGCGTGGTGGCCCTGCGCCTGGATACGCGGGACGGCGTCGCCGGCGATTACCGCGAGCTGCATAGCGCCATCTCCAATCTGGTGCTCAACGCCCTCAAATACAGCCCCGACGATAAGCCGGTGCTGGTGCACTGGCGCCGGGAGGGAGAGGAATTACTGCTGTCAGTGGTCGATCAGGGGCCGGGCATCGAGGAGCAGCATCTGCCTCGGCTCACGGAGCGCTTCTACCGGGTCGATGAGAGTCGCTCGAGTGCGACCGGCGGCACCGGTCTGGGCCTCGCCATCGTCAAGCATGTGGCCGCGTCGCATCGGGCTGAGCTCCGCATCGACAGTGAACCGGGGGAGGGCAGCGCCTTTACCCTGGCCTTTCCGGACTGATCATGGGCCGCGGCAGGCCCTTGCGCCTGGCGAGCCTGCTGCTGGCCCTGCTTGCGGTCCCGGCGCTGGCCGACCGGACCCTGCCGTCCTACGAACCGGCCCCGGGCCTGGTTGGCAGCCTGAGCAGCGCTGGCTCCGATACCCTTGCCAACCTCATGTCGCTTTGGGCGCGGGCGTTCAGCGCCTACCACCCGGCGGTCAAGGTGGAGGTGCAGGCAGCCGGGTCGGCGACGGCGCCGCCGGCGCTCGTGGAGGGCACGGCGGAACTTGGTCCCATGAGCCGCGCCATGTCGGCACGGGAGGTGGCAGCTTTCGAAGCGCGCTTCGGTTATCCGCCTACGGCGCTGCCGGTCGCCGTGGATGCGGTTGCGGTGTTCGTGCACCAGGACAACCCGCTGCGCGCCATCTCCCTTGAAGAGCTCGACGCGATCTATTCCAGCACCCGGCGCTGCGGCGCGAGCCGCAGCCTCAGCCACTGGGGAGACCTGGGGCTCGGTGGCAGCTGGCGCCGGCGCCCGCTCGTTGCCTACGGCCGCAATACCGCCTCCGGTACCCACAGCTATTTTCGCAGCGAGGTGCTCTGCGATGGCGATTTTCACCCGCTGGTCAACGAACTTCCCGGTTCCGCCTCCGTGGTGCAGGCGGTCGGCGCCTCCCTCGGCGCCATCGGTTACTCCAGCCTGGGCTATGAGAGCGCCGGCGTGCGTCCCCTGGCGGTCAGCGACGGTGAGGGACCGGCACTGGTGCCCACGGCGGTGTCCGCCGCGAGTGGTCGCTACCCGCTGGCGCGCTACCTTTACAGCTACGTGAACCGGCCACCGGGGCGCCCGCTTGCACCGCTGGAGCGTGAATTCTTCCGCTTTGTCTATTCCCGGGAGGGTCAGCGGCTGGTGCTTCAGGACGGCTATGTGCCCCTCCCGGCGGGGCTCATCGATGAGCAGCGCCAGGCTCTGGGCCTGTGAGCCGCCTCGCCGACAGCCGCGTCGCCCGTCAGCGTCGCTGGTTTGATCACGGTACCAGCTTTATCGTCACCGCCGCCGGTGCGGGCGTGCTCGGCACTATCCTCCTCATGCTGCTCTACCTGTTCTGGGAAGTCCTGCCGCTGGCTCAGCCTGCGTCCATAAGCTACAGCCACAGCGAACCGGCCGGCGAGGGACCGCTGCTTGCCCGGGGTCAGGGGCCGGACCCGGCACCACAGGCACTGCTGGCAACGCTGGCAGAGGAGGGCCTGCTGGCGGGGACGGTGGAGTCGAGTGTCCGCCTGGCGGACGGGCGCGCGGTACTGCTGGCCATGGATGATGGCGGCCTGGTGGAGTTCGGACGCAGCAGCGCCGGCCCCGGTGAGCGCTGGGTGCGCTTTCGTCGCCTCGACAGCGGCGGCCTCCCCGTTCGCTGGCTGCTCGCGGAACCGAGGCGTGCGGTGGTCTACGCGCTCGCCGCCGACGGGCGCTTGCAACTCTGGCACACGCGCGCGGAGCGGCGTCTTTTGGCGACCCGGCTGCCCCGGGCCGCCGGTGCAGAGGCTGTGGCAGTCTCCGCGGACGGCACGGTCCTCGCCGTGCGTGTGGGTTCCGAGGTTCACCACTACCGGCTCCACAATCCGCACCCGGAGGTATCCGTGAGTTCCCTCTGGTCAGCAACCTGGCATCCGGACTACCCGGCGCCGGCGCGGGTCTGGCAGTCATCGCCGGCCGGGGCCAGCGATGAGCCAAAGCTGAACCTCGCTCCGCTCGCCCTGGGTACCTTCAAGGCAGCGCTCTACACGATGCTTCTGGCCGCACCGCTGGGGGTGCTTGCCGCGATCTACACAGCCTATTTCATGGCGCGGCCGCTGCGTCGGCTGGTCAAGCCCGGCATCGAGCTCATGGAAGCGGTGCCCACGGTGGTGCTCGGCTTCATTGCCGGGCTCTGGCTGGCGCCGCGGGTAGAAGACGCGCTGGCTGGCGTGCTCGCGGCGCCGCTGGTGCTCGTGCTGGGCGTCGTACTGGTTGGCGGGCTCTGGTCATCGCTGCCGCGGCGCTGGCGCCGACGGGTGCCTCTCGGTGCCCGGCCCCTGCTCCTGTTGCCCGTGGTCGCCTTGCTGCCCTGGGCGAGTGTGGCCGCGAGTCCGGCCATAGAGGCGGTTCTGTTCGGCGGTGACCTCGCCCGCTGGCTGGAACAGGAGTTCGACATCGTCTACCAGCAGCGGAACGCACTGGTGGTGGGCATGGCAATGGGCTTTGCTGTGCTGCCCACCGTTTTCTCCATCACCGAGGACGCGATTTTCTCCGTGCCCCGGAGTCTCTCCTACGGCAGTCTTGCTCTCGGCGCCACGCGCTGGCAGACCCTTACGGGAGTGGTTCTGCCCACGGCGAGCCCGGGAATCTTCTCGGCGCTGATGATCGGCCTGGGCCGCGCCATCGGCGAAACCATGATCGTGCTCATGGCGACCGGCAATACCCCGATCCTCGACGGCGATCCGTTCACCGGGTTGCGCAGCCTGAGCGCAAATATCGCCATGGAGGCGCCGGAGGCGATAGTCGGCAGTACGCACTTCCGCGTTCTGTTCCTCTCGGCGCTGCTGCTCTTTGCCTTTACCTTTGTCATCAACACCATCGCGGAGCTGGTGCGCCAGCGCCTGCGCTACCGCTATGCGGCAGGTTGACGTGGTGGAGCACGCCCATCGTCCCCTGCTCCGCGAGCGCCTGCGCGCCTCACTGCGCCGCAAGGGCAGCGATGCCCTCGAATGGCTGGCCGCCGGCGCAGCGGCCCTCGCCCTTGTAGCGGTCCTCGGCCTGGTTGCCCTGCTGACGGTCAAGGGGCTCGGACACTTCTGGCCGGGGCCTCTCTGGGCTCTGGAACTCCGTGCCGGCGCGGGGGCTGGCGATACCCTACTGGGCCATGTCGTAGCCCGGCGCGAGGTACCCGTGGCCCAGCTTCGCGAGGCGGGGAGGGACCCGGGCCCCGGGTCCGCTGTGCGCGAGCGCCTCCTCCTGCGTCTGGGCAACCGCGATCTCGGCGCCCCGGAATTTCGCTGGGTGCTCGCGTCGGACATTCTCGAGCAGCATATGCCGCCGTCGGCAACGGTGCTCGAGCGCAGTGAATGGGGGCCGCTTTTCGGCTATCCGCTGGCGCTCCGGGACGGTGACGTTACCCAGGTTGACGGTGACGGTCCGGCGCTGCGTGCGGCGCTGGCAAAGGCTCTGGAGGCGACTGCCATCGCGCGGGAGCGGTTGCGCGCGCTTGAGCAGGGCCCCCTGGCAGCGGCGAGCACAGCGCTTGCCCGTCTTCCTGCCAACGACGCCTCGGGCGTGGACGAGGTTCTGAAAACCCTTGCGCAGCTGGAGACGGAGCGTCGAGTGCTGCGTGCCGTGGTCGATCGCTATGTGCTACGGCTGGCACTGGCGAACGGGCAGCGGGTGGAGCAGCCGCTGGCGACCGTTCTGCGGGCTTACCAGCCCAATGCCCTGGCCTTCCCCGCCCGCGTCGGCCTTTATCTGCAGCGCCTCTGGGATTTCGTGAGCGGCGCCCCCCGGGAGGGTAATACGGACGGTGGCGTGTTCCCGGCGATTTTCGGCACAGTGGCCCTGGTGCTCCTCACGGCGGTTCTGGTCACGCCGCTCGGTGTGCTTGCGGCCGTTTACCTGCACGAATACGCCCGCCAGGGGCCGCTGACGCGGTTGGTGCGCATCGCCGTCAACAACCTCGCCGGGGTACCGTCGCTGGTCTTCGGGGTTTTCGGCCTCGGCTTCTTTGTCTACGTGCTCGGCGGTGAGCTTGACAGCCTGTTTTTCGCCGACCGCCTGCCCAGCCCGACCTTCGGCAGCCCGGGGTTGCTCTGGGCCTCGCTCACCCTCGCGCTGCTGACGCTGCCGGTGGTGGTGGTAGCAACGGAAGAGGGGCTCGCCCGGATTCCGCGGTCCGTGCGCGAGGGGAGTCTGGCCCTCGGGGCGACACGAGCCGAGACGCTCTGGCGAGTGGTGCTGCCGATGGCGACCCCGGCGATGATGACCGGTCTGGTCCTTGCCGTGGCCCGGGCCGCTGGCGAGGTCGCGCCGCTCATGCTGGTGGGCGTGGTCAAGCTGGCGCCGACCCTGCCCGTCAGCGAGCACTTTCCCTATCTGCATCTTGAACAGAAGTTCATGAATCTCGGCTTCCACATTTATGATATCGGCTTTCACAGTCCGGACCCCGACGCCACCCGCTCCCTGGTGTTCGCCACGGCGTTCCTGCTGGTCGCTATCATCCTCGTGCTGAATCTCGCGGCCGTGATCCTGCGCCACCGGCTGCGGGAGCGGTACAAGTCTCTGGACACCTGATAGGCTCAAGCCTCATGCCCGAACATTCCATCAACGTCCAGGCGCTGCGCCGCGCACCGGCCCAACGCGTCTCCGCGGAGGGGGCGGCGCTGGTCGCCGAGCGCCTGTCTCTCCACTATGAAGGTAGCGCTGCCCCGGCGCTCGATCGTATCGATCTTGCCATCCCCCGACAGCGGGTGACCGCTTTCATCGGACCCAGCGGCTGCGGCAAGTCCAGCCTCCTGCGCTGCTTCAATCGCATGAATGACCTTATCGAGAGCTGTCGCATCAGCGGCAGTATCCGCCTGGACGGGGAGGACATCCACGGCCCGGCGGTCGATGTGGCCAGCTTGCGGCGGCGGGTGGGCATGGTGTTCCAGGCCCCGAACCCGTTCCCCAAGACGGTCTACGAGAATGTCGCCTACGGTCTGCGGATTCAGGGCATCAGCCGCAAGCGGGCTCTCGACGAGACCGTGGAGAAAGCCCTGCGTGCGGCGGCCCTCTGGGACGAGGTGAAGGACCGGCTCGATGACAGTGCCCTGGCCTTGTCTGGCGGTCAGCAGCAGCGCCTGGTCATCGCACGCACCATCGCAGTAGAACCGGAGGTGCTTCTCCTGGACGAGCCGGCCTCGTCCCTCGATCCGATCTCCACCTTGCGCATTGAGGAACTCATCTATGAGCTGAAGACGCGCTACACCATCGTCATCGTCACTCACAATATGCAGCAGGCGGCCCGGGTGTCAGACATGACGGCCTTTATGTACATGGGACGATTGGTGGAGTTCGGGGAAACGGATACACTCTTTACCAACCCCGAGCAGCGTCAGACGGAAGACTACATCACCGGCCGCTACGGATGAGCGGTCAACGGGAGACCCCCTTGCAGAGCGACAATCACAGGCAACATATCTCCGGCCAGTTCAATGCCGAGCTGGAGGCCGTGCGCAATCACCTGCTGGAAATGGGTGGCCGCGTCGAGGCGGCCGTGGCCCGGGCCGTGGAGACGCTGCTGACCCGGGACAGTGGTGAGGCCGAAGCGGTCATCGCCGCCGATGAGGAAGTGAACGCCATGGAAGTGCGCATTGACGAGGAGTGTTCCCGTATCCTCGCCCGGCGCCAGCCTGCGGCCAGTGACCTGCGCCTGGTTATCGCTGTCGCCAAGGTCACGACGGACCTGGAGCGCGTCGGCGATGAGGCCACCAAGATCGCCCGCCAGGCCATCACGCTGTCGGAGCAGGCGCCGGCGCGCAGCGGCTCGCCGGAGGTGCGCCGTATCGGTAAACACGTGGGAGCGATGCTGCGCAGTGCGCTGGATGCCTTTGCACGGCAGGATGTCGCCATGGCGGTCAACGTCGTCGTTGACGACGAGGGAGTGGATTCGGAATATCACTCCGCCATGCGCAGCCTGGTGACCTTCATGATGGAGGATCCGCGCAATATCGGTCCTATCCTCAACGAGCTCTGGGCGCTGCGGGCCCTGGAGCGCATCGGCGACCATGCGGCCAACATTGCCGAGCAGGTTATTTATCTCGCCCGTGGGCTCGACGTGCGGCACATGGAGCCTGCAGAGCTGCTAGCCTACATGCAGGCGGAGGCGGAGGAACCGTCGCCGGGGAACGTGACGCCGTGAGCCGCTTCTGGAGCGAGGTCGCGCGCGGCCTCAGCCCTTATGTCCCCGGGGAACAGCCCCGGCATCCCCGCCTGGTCAAACTGAACACTAATGAGAGTCCCTACGGGCCCTCGCCCCGGGTGCTGGCGGCGGTTGCCGACACCGATGGCGACAGCCTGCGCCGCTACCCCGATCCGGATGCCAGCGCTCTGCGCGCGATAATTGCGGCTGAGTTCGGTCTTGCGGCGAAGCAGGTGTTTGTTGGCAACGGCTCCGACGAGGTCCTGGCCCATACCTTCCTCGGGCTTCTGAAGCACCCCCGTCCGCTGGCCTTCCCGGATATCAGCTACAGCTTCTACCCGGTCTGGTGCGGCCTTTATGGTATCGAGGCGCAGCGCGTGCCGCTGGACGCGCAACTCGCTATTGATGTTGATGCCTTTCCCGCGGACTGCGGCGGTATCATTCTGCCCAACCCTAACGCGCCGACCGGCCGACTGCTGGGGCTCGATCAGATCGAGCGCCTGATCGCCGGTCACAGCGATTGTGTGGTGGTAGTGGATGAGGCCTATATAGACTTTGGCGGTGAGTCCGCCGCGGCCCTTGTCGATCGCTATCCGAACCTGCTTGTGGTGCAGACACTGTCCAAGTCCCGCGCTCTGGCGGGGCTGCGGGTGGGCTTTGCCCTCGGCGACGCGCAGCTGATCGAAGGCCTCGACCGGGTCAAGGATTCCTTCAATTCCTACCCCCTGGATGCCATCGCTCAACGAGCGGCTGTAGCGGCCTTTGAGGACCGCGCCTGGTTCGAGGACTGCCGTCGTCGCGTGGTCGCCACCCGTGAGCGCGTGGCGGTGAGCCTCGGGGCGCTCGGTTTTGCGCTGCTGCCATCGGCGGCGAACTTTCTCTTCGCCCGTGTACCGGGGGGGGCAGCGCGGGCCCTGTTCACGGCGCTGCGTGAGGAGGGCATTATCGTACGCTACTTCGACCGGCCGCGTATCGACGAGTACCTGCGCATCAGCATCGGTACCGACGAGGAGATGGACCGCCTGCTGGCAGCGGTGGAGGCGTGGTGCGGGGTCGGGGGGGCCGGCGACCTGCCCTAGCGGCGGCGCAGCACCACGCTGCCGATGCTGTAGCCGGCGCCGAAGGAACAGAGCACTCCGGTATCGCCGGAGGAAAAATCCGCCCGGTGCTTGTGGAAAGCGATAACAGAGCCCGCCGAGCTGGTGTTCGCATACTCGTCGAGAATCGTCGGCGCATCCTCCTCCGTGGGCTCCCGACCCAGGACGCGACGGGCAATGAGCTGGTTCATGCTCAGGTTTGCCTGGTGCAGCCACAGGCGTTTCAGGTCGGCGGCCGGCAGTGCAAGGCGCTCAAGCTGCTCCGTGATCTGCACGGCCACGGCCGGGCAGACCTCCTTGAACACCTTGCGTCCTTCCTGCACAAAGAGTTTGTCCGCCTTGCCGATGCCGCGCGGATCCGCCCGGTTGAGGAAACCGAAGTTGTTACGGATGTTGTTCGAATAGAGGGTCTGCAGGCAGCTGTCGACGACCGCGTATTGCTCGGCGCTGGTCGCCAGGTCGGCGCGCTGGAGAACCACCGCCGTGCACACATCCCCGAAGATAAAGTGCGAGTCTCGGTCGCGGAAATTGAGATGCCCGGTACAGATCTCCGGGTTGACCATGAGCACGGCGCGTGCGCTGCCCATGGCGATGGCGTCCCGGGCCTGCTGGATGCCGAAGGTCGCCGAGGAGCAGGCGACGTTCATGTCAAAGCCCCAGCCGCGGACCCCGAGCGCGTCCTGTACTTCGACAGCGATGGCGGGATAGGGGCGCTGCATGTTGGAGGCCGCCACGAGCACCGCGTCGAGGTCCTGGGGCCCGATACCGGCGGCGGTCATGGCGTCGCGCGCTGCGGCGACCGCCATCTCGCACATGACTGAAGGTTCACTATCCGGGCGTTCCGGAATCGCCGGGACCATACGCTCCGGATCCAGAACACCGGCTTTATCCACCACGTAGCGCGAGCGGATGCCGGAGGCCTTGACAATGAACTCGACGGAGCTGTGAGCCTGGGGGGGCAGCTCGCCCTGCGCGATGGCTTCGGCATGCTCGCGATTGTAGCGGTCGGCCCAGGCGTTGAAGGAGGCCACCAGCTCCTCGTTGCTGATGGCTTCCGGCGGGGTATAAAGCCCC
The DNA here is from genome assembly GCF_000764025.1 of Pseudohaliea rubra DSM 19751. Lineage (GTDB taxonomy): Bacteria > Pseudomonadota > Gammaproteobacteria > Pseudomonadales > Halieaceae > Pseudohaliea > Pseudohaliea rubra. Next base: position 33,362 of record NZ_KN234745.1, read on the forward strand.
GTGCCGCTGATGACTACCTCATGCATGAACGGGCGCCCGTCAGCGCTTGTCCAGGGGCAGGTAGTCGCGCTGCGCATAGCCCGTGTAGAGCTGCCGCGGACGGCCGATGCGATAGCTGCCGGAGATCATCTCGTTCCAGTGGGCAATCCAGCCGACGGTGCGGCCTACGGCGAAGATCACCGTGAACATGCTCGTGGGGATGCCCAGGGCCTTGAGAATGATGCCTGAATAGAAATCGACGTTGGGGTAGAGCTTCTTCTCGATGAAGTACTCGTCGGAGAGAGCGATTTCCTCGAGGCGCTTGGCGATGGCCAGGAGCGGGTCATTTTCCATTCCCAGCTCCGCCAGCACCTCGTCGGCCGCTTCCTTCATGACTTTGGCCCGCGGGTCGAAGTTCTTGTATACCCGATGGCCGAAGCCCATGAGGCGGAACGGGTCGTTCTTGTCCTTGGCACGGGCCACGAATTCGTCGATGCGGGACACATCACCGATCTCTTCCAGCATGTTGAGTACGGCTTCATTGGCACCGCCGTGGGACGGGCCCCAGAGCGCTGCGATGCCCGAGGCGATGCAGGCAAAGGGGTTGGCACCGGAAGAGCCGGCGAGGCGTACCGTCGACGTGGAGGCGTTCTGCTCGTGATCGGCGTGAAGCAGGAAGATGCGGTCCATGGCCTTTGCGAGCACGGGCGAGATCCGGCTCGGCTCGCAGGGGGTGCCGAACATCATGTGCAGGAAGTTCTCGGCGTAGCCCATGCTGTTGTCCGGATACATGAAGGGCTGACCGATGGAAAACTTATAGCTCATGGCGGCCAGCGTCGGCATCTTCGCGATCAGGCGGAAGGCGGCTACCTGCCGGTGGTGCTCGTCCGAGATGTCGAGGGAATCGTGATAGAAGGCGGACAGGGCGCCGACCACGCCGCACATGATGGCCATGGGGTGAGCATCACGGCGGAAGCCGTTATAGAAGGTGCGGATCTGCTCATGGACCATGGTGTGGTTGTGCACCGTGCGCACGAACTTTTCTTTCTGATCCTTGTCCGGAAGCTCCCCGTAGAGCAGCAGGTAGCAGGTCTCAAGATAGTCGGAGTGCTCGGCGAGCTGATCAATGGGATAGCCGCGATGGAGAAGCACGCCCTTGGCGCCATCAATATAGGTGATCTGTGATTCGCAGGCGGCTGTGGATACAAAACCCGGGTCGTAGGTGAACAGATCGTTAGCGGTCAAGGCGCCCACGTCAACGACCCGCGGCCCGATGGTCCCCTCATGTACCGGGAGGTCGATCGCCTCATCAATGCCGTCTACCTTCAGGGTTGCTTTCATGTCGCTCATAGAGGGTCCCGATGCGCTGGTCAGTGGGGGCCCAACTATAGAGAGTAAGGCGGTTTTGTCAACGCGCACGGGGCCGCACGGAGCCCCGCCGGCAAAGCGTTTGAGCTTTGCAGGCAGGGCCCGGTCGTCAACGTTTGCCTCTGGTCGAAGCACGGACATCCAGGCGCCTTGATTGTTTTTCCCGGGGGCACCCAATATAATTCGCCCGCAATTTTCGAGCACCGGCTGCAGTTGTCGCCGGGCGCCCACCCAGCCGGACAACAACGGAAAAGTACTGTGAAGGATAACCGTCCCGTCAATCTAGACATCGGCAGCATGCGCCTGCCCATCACCGCCTGGGCCTCCATCAGCCACCGGATCTCCGGCGTGGTCCTGTTCGCGGCCAGCTTCGGTATGCTCTGGGCCCTCGATATCAGCCTGGCGAGCGCCGAGGGCTTCGCGCGCCTGGGCGAGCTCCTTGGCAGTGTGCCGGCGAAGGTCGCGCTCTGGGCGGTGGGAACGGCGCTCATCTATCACAGTCTCGCCGGCATCAAGCACCTGGTCATGGACTTCGGTATTGGCGAGAGCATGGAGGGCGGTATTCTCGGCTCGCGCCTGGTAATTGCCGCGTCCGTGATCATTTCCGTACTCCTGGGGGTTTCGCTATGGTAACGGCAGTCACGAGTCTCGGCCGGTCGGGTCTGTCCGACTGGCTCCTGCAGCGGGTCAGTGCGGTCGTGCTGCTCGCCTATTTCATCCTGATCGGCTGGGTAGTCGCCAGCGGTATCGATTACGTCGGCTGGCAGGCGCTCTTCGCCACCGCCTGGATGCGGGTGTTCACGCTCCTGGCGGTGCTGTCCCTCGCGGCTCACGCCTGGATCGGCATGTGGTCCGTGCTCACGGACTACCTGACGGAGCGGCTCATGGGCACTAAAGGCAACGTGCTGCGCATCGGCCTGCAGCTGTGCATCAGCCTGCTGCTGTTTATTTACGTGATCTGGGGCGTCCAGATCCTCTGGGGCAACTAGGACTTCAACCATGGCAGGAATGCGTACCATTACCTTCGACGGGGTGATCGTCGGTGGCGGCGGCGCCGGCATGCGCGCTGCGCTGCAGCTGGCCCAGTCGGGCTACAAAACGGCGGTGATCTCCAAGGTTTTCCCGACGCGGTCACACACGGTATCGGCTCAGGGAGGTATCACCTGCGCGATCGCCAGCTCCGACCCCGATGACGATTGGCGCTGGCACATGTATGACACGGTCAAGGGGTCGGACTATATCGGAGACCAGGACGCCATCGAGTACATGACCAGTGTCGGGCCCGAAGCGATCTTTGAACTTGAGCATATGGGCCTGCCTTTCTCCCGCACGGAAGAGGGCCGGATCTATCAGCGCCCCTTCGGCGGTCAGTCGAAGAACTTCGGCGAGGGTGGTCAGGCAGCGCGCACCTGTGCTGCGGCGGATCGCACCGGCCACGCACTGCTGCATACGCTCTACCAGAACAACATGAAGAACGAGACCACCTTCCTCAACGAGTGGTTCGCTGTTGATCTGGTCAAGAACCAGGACGGCGCTGTAGTCGGCGTCATCGCCATCTGCGTCGAGACCGGCGAAACGGTTTTTGTGAAGTCCCGGGCCACGGTTTTCGCCACTGGCGGGGCAGGGCGCATCTACGCTTCCACCACGAATGCGCACATCAATACCGGTGACGGCGTGGGCATGGCCCTGCGTGCCGGCTTCCCCATGCAGGACATGGAGATGTGGCAGTTCCATCCCACGGGTATCTATGGCGCCGGCACCCTGGTGACCGAGGGCTGCCGCGGTGAAGGAGGCTACCTCATCAATAAGGATGGCGAACGGTTCATGGAGCGCTACGCGCCGAATGCCAAGGACCTCGCCGGCCGCGACGTGGTCGCCCGCTCCATGGTGCTGGAAATTCTCGAGGGCCGCGGCTGCGGTCCCGAGGCAGACCACGTCTTCCTGAAGCTCGACCACCTCGGCGAGGAGGTGCTCGAGAGTCGTCTGCCGGGTATCTGCGAGCTGTCGCGTACCTTCGCGCACGCAGACCCGGTGAAGGAGCCCATCCCGGTGGTGCCGACCTGCCACTACATGATGGGCGGAATTCCCACGAATGTGCATGGCCAGGCGCTTACCATCGACGCCGACGGCAACGACCGGATCATCCCGGGGCTCTACGCCTGCGGCGAGGTGGCCTGCGTGTCCGTGCACGGTGCAAACCGCCTGGGCGGCAACTCGCTGCTCGACCTTGTCGTGTTCGGGCGCGCCTCGGGGCTCTTTATCGAGAGCGCCCTGCGCGAGGGCATCGAGCTGCGCGAACCCGCGGCTGACGATATCGATGAGGCCACCCGAGGCCTGCGTCGCATCAATGAATCCAGCAGCGGCGAGAAGGCGGCGGACCTGCGCAAGGAACTGCAGAGCGTCATGCAGAACCACTTCGGCGTGTTCCGCAAGGGCGATTTCATGCGCGACGGTATCGGAAAGCTCGACGAGCTGCGCGAGCGGATTGCCAACGTGCACCTCGAGGACAAGACCCAGGCCTTCAACACGGCCCGGCTCGAGGCGCTCGAGCTGCAGAATCTTTTCGACGTGGCGGAGGCCACGGCCGTGGCCGCCGAGCAGCGCACCGAGAGCCGCGGTGCTCACGCCCGCGAGGACTTCCAGGAGCGCGATGATGAGAACTGGCTGTGCCATTCCCTGTATTTTCCCGGGGAGCGGCGGGTCGGCAAGCGGGCGGTGAATTTCACGCCGCGCACTGTCGATACCTTCCAGCCGAAAGTGCGGACCTACTGAGGGGCAGACCGATGTTGCAAGTCAGTATCTATCGCTTTAACCCGGAGACCGATGCCGAGCCCGGCATGCAGGAGTTCCAGGTGGACACCGGCGGCAAGGACGTTATGGTCCTGGACGTGCTGGAGCAGATCAAGGCCGAGCAGGACAGCACGGTAACCTACCGTCGCTCCTGCCGTGAGGGCGTGTGTGGTTCCGACGGCCTGAATATCAACGGCAAGAACGGTCTCGCCTGCATCACGCCGCTCTCCGAGGCGGTGAGGGGCAATAAGCTGGTGATCCGGCCGCTGCCGGGGCTCCCGGTAATCCGGGATCTGGTGGTCGACATGGGCCTGTTCTATCAGCAGTACGAGAAGGTGCAACCCTTCCTTCAGAACAACACGCCGGCGCCGGCCATCGAGCGGCTGCAGTCACCGGAGGAGCGGGAGAAGCTCGACGGTCTCTATGAGTGCATCCTCTGTGCCTGCTGCTCCACATCCTGCCCGTCCTTCTGGTGGAATCCGGACCGGTTCATCGGCCCCGCCGGCCTGCTCCAGGCCTACCGCTTCCTGGCTGATAGCCGGGACACGGCGACGGAGGAGCGGCTCGCCAAGCTGGATGATCCCTTCAGTGTTTTCCGTTGTCATGGCATTCAGAACTGCGTCAACGTCTGCCCGAAGGGCCTGAACCCCACCCGGGCCATCGGCCACATCCGCAACATGCTGCTGTCGCGCGCCGCCTGAGGCGCGCTTTCCCTTCTAACCTCCGGACGAAGCTGGCATAATATGCGCCCACGCGGGCGCGCCGGCACCCGCCTCCCCAACTGTCGGCGGTGACCGTTCGGAAGGACATCATGCAGCAGCCCACAATGGAGCTTCTCTGGCGTAGCTCCCATATCGCTGGCGGCAACGCTACCTACGTCGAAGATCTTTATGAAGCCTATCTCCGCGACCCCAACTCGGTCCCGGAGCAATGGCGCGACTACTTTGACAAGCTGCCCCTGGTCGAGAGCCAGGTGGCAAATTTAAAGGATATTCCCCACTCCACGGTCCGCGACCGCTTCGCACGCATCAGCAAGATGCGCGTCCGTACCGAGGCGACGGTGGCGCACGATGCGCAGGCCACGGAGTACGAGCGCAAGCAGGTGCGCGTGGTGCAGCTCATCTCGGCCTACCGCCAGCGCGGGCACCAGAAGGCAAGCCTCGACCCTCTGGGTCTCGCCGAACGGGAGCACGTGGCGGATCTAGAGCTGTCTTTCCACGAGCTGTCCGAGGCCGATCTCGACACCGCCTTCCAGGTCGGCAGCCTGCATATCGGCCGTGACAATGCCACGCTGGGCGAAATCGTCGATGCGCTGGAGCGTACCTATTGTCACCACATCGGTGCCGAGTTCATGCACATCGTCGACACGGCACAGCGGCACTGGATCATGACCCGCATGGAGTCCGTGCGTTCGGCGCCGGATTACGGCCCGGATGTGCGTCGCCAGCTTCTGCGTCGGCTGATCAAGGCGGACGGGCTCGAGCGCTCCCTGGCCTCCAAGTACCCGGGCACGAAGCGCTTCGGCCTGGAGGGTGGCGAGAGCCTGATTCCCATGCTGGCGGAGATGGTCCAGCGCATCGGCTCTTACGGAGCCAAGGAAATCGTCATCGGCATGGCGCATCGCGGCAGGCTGAACGTTCTCGTGAATATCCTGGGCAAGAAGACCTCCGAGCTGTTTGCGGAGTTCGAGGGCCGGGCGCAGTACGAGAGCTCCGGCGACGTGAAGTACCATCAGGGTTTTTCCTCGAACGTGATGACACCGGGTGGCGAGCTGCACCTGGCTCTCGCCTTCAATCCATCCCATCTGGAGATCAACGCGCCAGTGGTCGAGGGATCGGTACGTGCCCGCCAGGACCGCCGCAATGACACGGTGGGTGACACCGTGGCGCCGATCGTCATCCACGGCGATGCGGCCTTTGCCGGCCAGGGTGTGGTCATGGAGACGTTCCAGATGTCCCAGACCCGCGGGTACCGCACCGGGGGCACGGTCCATATCGTTCTCAATAATCAGGTGGGTTTCACCACCAGCAAGCGCGAGGACGCGCGCTCCACGGAATACTGCACCGATGTCGCCAAAATGGTTCAGGCGCCCATTTTTCATGTCAACGCCGATGACCCGGAGGCGGTGCTCTTTGTCACGCAGCTGGCCGTGGACTTCCGTAACGAATTCAAGCGCGATGTGGTCATTGACCTGATCTGCTACCGGCGCCGTGGCCACAATGAAGCCGACGAACCGTCGGTGACCCAGCCACTCATGTACCAGGCTATTCGCATGCACAAGTCCACGCGGGATCTGTATGCCGAGCGACTCATCATGGATGGCGTGATTTCCGAAGAGGAAGACAGCACCCTGGTGGAGGGCTATCGAGAATCTCTGGACCGCGGCGAGCCACTGGTCAGCTCCCTGGTGTCTGAGCCGAACACTGCGCTTTTTGTCGACTGGACCCCCTACCTGGGGCACGAGTGGACGCTGACCTGCGAAACGGGCATGGAGCTGCACAGGCTGCAGAAGCTCGCTCACGAGGTGAATGTGCCGCCGGAGGGTTTTCCCCTTCAGCGCCAGGTCAGCAAGATCCTCGAGGACCGGCGCAAGATGGCGGCAGGTGCCATGCCCCTGAACTGGGGCTTCGCCGAGACGCTGGCCTATGCCACTCTCCTGGAGGCCGGCTACCCGGTGCGCCTTACCGGGCAGGACGTGGGGCGCGGTACCTTTTCCCACCGCCACGCCGTACTGCACAACCAGAAAGATGAAAGCACCTGGATCCCGCTGCAGCACGTGGCGGAAGACCAGGCAAATTTTGATATTTATGACTCGCTGCTCTCGGAAGAGGGCGTACTTGCCTTTGAATACGGCTACGCGACGACCTCGCCGAGCGGCCTGGTCATCTGGGAGGCGCAGTTCGGTGATTTTGCCAACGGCGCCCAGGTGGTCATCGACCAGTTCATCACCAGTGGCGAGCACAAGTGGAGCCGGCTCTGCGGGCTGACCATGCTCCTGCCGCACGGCTACGAGGGCCAGGGGCCGGAACACTCCTCGGCGCGCCTCGAACGTTTTCTGCAGCTTTGCGCCGAGCACAATATCCAGGTTTGTGTGCCGAGCACACCGGCGCAGGTCTACCATATGCTGCGCCGGCAGACGATCCGCCCGCTGCGCAAGCCGCTGGTGGTCATGTCACCGAAGAGTCTGCTGCGCCACAAGGAGGCCGTGTCCAGCCTCGAGGAGCTGGCTGGCGGGCGCTTTCACTGTGTGCTGGACGATCCGGACATCGCCGACCGGTGCGGCGTCAAGCGGGTGATCCTCTGTGCGGGTAAAGTATTCTACGACCTGCGCGCGGAACGCCGGGAGCGCGGGATCGAGGATATTGCGATCATCCGCCTTGAGCAGCTCTATCCTTTCCCGGAAGCCGAGCTGCTCCAGGTTCTCAGCCAGTATCCGAACCTTGTCGATGCGGTCTGGTGTCAGGAAGAGCCCATGAACCAGGGCGCCTGGTACTCGAGCCAGCATCACATGCGCCGGGTCATGTATTCGCACCTTGAACATGTTTACCTCGGCTACGTCGGCAGGGAAGCCTCTGCCGCTCCCGCTGCCGGCTACATGGCGCTGCACCTGGAGCAGCAGCAGCGCTTTATCAACGACGCCCTCACGCTGCCTGCCTCGGCAGCGTGACAGGGCAGCAGTAAGGAAGCTTCATGGCTATCGAGATAAAAGCACCCGCATTCCCCGAGTCCGTCGCAGACGGTGAAATTGCAGCCTGGCACAAGCAGGAAGGCGACAGCGTCGCCCGTGACGAGCTCATCGTCGAGATCGAGACAGACAAAGTCGTCATGGAAGTTGTCGCCCCGGCAGACGGCATCATCAGCAAGATTCACGCAGCCGAGGGCGACACTATTGAGAGCCAGGCGCTGCTGGCCACGCTTGAGACCGGTGCCGGTGCCGGCGCCGGCAAAGCTGCGGAAGCTGCGTCTTCTGAGCCGCCAGAGAAAGCCGGGGCGCCTGCTGCTGAAGCGCCTGCGGCCGGTGAAGTGCCTGCCCTGGGCCCCGCGGCGCGGCAGCTCGTGGAAGAACACAAGCTTGATCCGTCGGCCATTGCGGGCACAGGCAAGGGCGGTCGCATCACCAAGGAAGATGTGCTCAAGCACCTCGCGGACAAGCCGTCTGCCCGCGCGCCCGCTCCTGCGCCGGCCGCAGCGGACCCGGACGCTGTGGTGGAGGTTCCCTCGGGGCCGAGTAGCGAGCGCGTCGAGAAGCGGGTACCCATGACGCGCATGCGGGCCCGGATCGCCGAGCGTCTTCTGGAAGCTACGCAGCAGACGGCCATGCTGACCACCTTCAACGAGGTGAACATGGCGCCGGTGATGGCGCTGCGCAGGAAATACAAGGACCAGTTCGAAAAGACCCACAACGGTACGCGCCTGGGCTTCATGGGCTTTTTCGTCAAGGCCGCCTGTGAGGCGCTCAAGCGCTTTCCGGAGGTCAACGCCTCCATTGACGGCAACGACGTCGTCTACCACGGCTACCAGGACATCGGCGTGGCCGTTTCCACGGCGAACGGCCTGGTCGTACCGGTGCTCCGCGACGCAGACTTCATGAGCCTGGCGGACGTTGAGGCCGCGGTCTCCGATTTCGGCGTGCGTGCCCGGGACAACAAATTGACTATCGACGACATGACCGGCGGCACGTTCACGGTGACTAACGGCGGCGTGTTCGGCTCGCTCCTGTCGACGCCGATCCTGAATCCGCCGCAAACCGGCATCCTCGGCATGCACAAGATCCAGGAGCGCCCGATGGTCGCGGACGGTGAGGTCGTGGTGCTGCCCGTGATGTATCTGGCGCTGTCTTACGACCACCGTCTTATCGATGGCAAGACCGCCGTGCAGTTCCTGGTTGCCGTCAAGGACCTCATCGAGGACCCGGCGCGGATCCTGCTCCAGCTGTAACCGCTGCAACGCTTTGAATCACGGGAGAGAGCATGGCTGACAAATTCGATATCGTAGTAATCGGCTCCGGCCCTGCCGGTTATGTGGGCGCGATCAAGGCCGCACAGCTCGGCATGACCGTGGCCTGCGTGGAACTTTGGGCAGATGAGAAGGGGGGCACCGTCCTCGGTGGCACCTGCCTCAACGTTGGCTGCATTCCGTCCAAGGCCCTCCTTGACAGCAGTCAGAAGTTCGCCGAGGCGCGGGACAGCTTCGCGCTCCACGGCATCGGTGTCGGCAAGCCCAAGATCGATGTGCCGGCGATGCTCGATCGCAAGCAGAAGATCGTCAGCCAGCTCACGGGCGGTATTGCCGGCCTGTTCAAGCACAACGGCGTGACTGTCATCCAGGGGCGCGGCAAAGTTCTGGCCGGCGCCAAGGTCGAGGTTACGGACAAGGACGGTAACAGGCGCATCGTCGAGGCCGGTGACGTGATTATCGCCGCCGGCTCCGAGCCGATGCGTATACCGCCGGCTCCCGTTGACGGCGACACGATTGTCGATTCTACCGGTGCCCTGGAGTTCACGGCCGTGCCGAAGCGGCTCGGGGTCATCGGTGCCGGGGTAATCGGCCTTGAACTGGGCAGCGTTTGGGGTCGCCTCGGCGCCGAGGTCGTACTTCTCGAGGCGCTGGACGACTTCCTGCCCATGATGGACACACAGATCGCCAAGGAAACGCACAAGATCTTCAAGAAGCAGGGGCTGGATATACGTCTCGGCGCCCGGGTCACCGGCACCGAAGTCAAGAAAGGTAAGGTGGAGGTGACCTACGACACAGCCGAGGGTACCCACAGGGAGACCTTCGACAAGCTCATCGTTTCCGTCGGCCGTCGCCCCCGGTCCGAGGAGCTGCTGGCCTCGGACAGCGGCGTAACGCTGGATGAACGCGGTTTTATCTACGTCAACGAGTTCTGTGCCACGGAGGCCCCTCACGTCTATGCTGTCGGGGACGTGGTCCGCGGGCCCATGCTTGCGCACAAGGGCTCGGAAGAGGGCGTTATGGTGGCCGAGCGGATCGCCGGCAAGCCCGCGCAGCTCAACTATGACTGCATCCCCTCGGTGATTTATACGCACCCGGAGGTCGCTGCAGTCGGCAAGACAGAACAGCAGCTGAAAGCTGATGGCGTCGACTACAAGGCCGGCGTCTTCCCATTCGCGGCCAGCGGCCGCGCTCTGGCCGCGAACGATACGGATGGCATGGTGAAGATTCTCGCCGATGCCCAGACGGACCGCATCCTCGGCGCCCATATCGTAGGGCCCTCGGCGGCGGACCTGACCCAGCAGGTGGTCATCGCGATGGAGTTCGGCTCCAGCGCAGAAGATCTTGCGCTCATGGTTTTCGGTCACCCGACCCTGTCGGAGGCCGTGCATGAGGCGGCTCTGGCCGTCGATGGTCACGCGATCCACATCGCGAACCGAAAGCGCAAATAGCGTCGTCCGGGAAGTCATAACAACAACGCAGCCATCCGATCCCGGGCGGCTTTCTCGCAACACGGAACGGGACACAACATGAATTTGCACGAGTACCAGGGCAAGCAACTGTTTGCCGACTACGGCCTGCCGGTCTCCAAGGGCTATGCGGTGGATTCGCCCCGCGAAGCTGCGGAGGCGGCAGATCTCATTGGTGGTGATAGCTGGGTCGTCAAGGCACAGGTGCATGCCGGCGGCCGCGGTAAGGCCGGCGGCGTGAAGCTGGTCAAGAGCAAGGACGAGATCCGCGAGTTCGCATCCCGGTGGCTGGGCAACAACCTCGTCACCTACCAGACTGACGAGAATGGTCAACCGGTCTCGAGGATCCTTGTCGAGGCCTGCACTGACATCGCCGACGAACTTTATCTTGGTGCCGTCGTCGACCGCTCCACGCGGCGAATCGTGTTCATGGCCTCTACGGAAGGCGGGGTCGAGATCGAGAAAGTCGCCGAGGAAACCCCGGAGAAAATCCTCAAGGTGGCAATCGATCCTCTGGTTGGTGCCCAGCCCTACCAGGGCCGGGAACTGGCCTTCAAGCTCGGCCTCTCCGGCGATCAGGTCAAGCAGTTCGTAAAAATCTTCCTGGGCCTGGCGCGGCTATTCCAGGACAAGGATCTCGCACTCATCGAGGTGAATCCTCTGGTGATCACGGAGCAGGGCAACCTGCACTGCCTGGACGCCAAGCTCGGCGTTGACGGCAACGCCCTCTACCGTCAGGACGCGCTCCGGGAAATGCATGACCCCTCCCAGGAAGATGCCCGGGAGGCTCATGCTGCCCAGTGGGAGCTCAACTACGTCGCCCTGGACGGCAACATCGGCTGCATGGTCAACGGTGCCGGTCTCGCCATGGGCACCATGGACATCGTCAAGCTTCACGGCGGTGCCCCGGCAAACTTCCTTGACGTGGGCGGTGGCGCCACCAAGGAGCGCGTCTCCGAGGCGTTCAAGATCATCCTCAGCGATGACAAGGTGAAGGCGGTCCTTATCAATATCTTCGGCGGCATCGTCCGTTGCGACCTCATTGCCGAGGGCGTGATCGGCGCCGTAGAGGAGATCGGCGTGGAAGTCCCCGTCGTTGTCCGTCTCGAGGGCAACAACGCTGAACTCGGCCGCAAGGTGCTGGCAGAAAGCGGACTGAACATCATTGCCGCGACCAGCCTCACGGACGCGGCGCAGCAGGCGGTGAAAGCAGCGGGAGGTGAAGCCTGATGAGTATCCTGATCGACAAGAACACGAAGGTCATCTGCCAGGGTTTTACCGGTTCCCAGGGAACCTTCCATTCAGAGCAGGCCATTGAGTACGGCACGCAGATGGTCGGCGGCGTCACCCCGGGCAAGGGCGGTCAGGAACACCTGGGTCTGCCGGTGTTCAATACGGTTGCCGAGGCGGTGGAGGCCACCGGCGCCGACGCCTCTGTAATCTACGTACCCGCACCGTTCTGCAAGGACTCCATTCTGGAAGCCGCGAATGCCGGGATCCGCCTTGTGGTCTGCATCACCGAGGGCATTCCGACCCTCGATATGCTTGAGGCCAAGGTGAAGTGTGACGAACTCGGTGTGCGTCTTATCGGGCCTAACTGCCCGGGTGTGATTACCCCCGGCGAGTGCAAGATCGGCATCATGCCCGGTCATATCCACCAGCCGGGCAAGGTTGGCATCGTGTCGCGCTCCGGCACACTGACCTATGAGGCGGTGAAGCAGACGACCGATGCAGGCTTCGGCCAGTCAACCTGCGTTGGTATCGGCGGCGACCCGATCCCGGGCTCTAATTTCATCGATATCCTTGCGCTGTTTGAGCAGGATCCCGCGACGGAAGCCATTGTCATGATCGGCGAGATCGGCGGCACGGCCGAGGAAGAGGCGGCGGCCTACATCAAGGCCAACGTGAGCAAGCCGGTGGTGTCCTACATTGCCGGTGTGACGGCGCCGAAGGGCAAGCGCATGGGTCATGCAGGCGCCATTATCTCCGGGGGCAAGGGTACGGCGGACGAGAAGTTTGCCGCCCTGGAAGATGCGGGGGTCAAGACGGTCCGCTCTCTTGCCGATATCGGCAAGGCCCTGGGCGAGATCACCGGCTGGTAAGGCAGCTCGACCAACAGCAAGGGGCCCGCCGGGCCCCTTTTTTTTGGCTCTTGAAAATCCGTTGTTTCGCCCCCAGACAGTTGGTTCCCAGGAAAGGACAGTGAGGACCCCATGACCGCGGACGTCAAGAAAGAAACGCTGGGCTTCCAGACCGAGGCGCGGCAGTTGCTGCACCTGATGATTCATTCCCTCTACAGCAACAAGGAGATCTTCCTGCGTGAGCTGATCTCCAACGCCTCCGATGCCATCGACAAGCTCCGCTTTGCGGCCCTGGATGACGACAGCATTCTGGAGGGGGACGGCGACTACGCGATTCGCGTGGCCGTGGACAAGGATGCGCGGACCATCACCATCAGCGATAACGGTGTTGGCATGAACCGACAGGAGGTGATCGATAATCTCGGGACCATCGCCCGCTCGGGTACCGCGGCCTTCCTCGAGAACCTCACCGGCGACCAGAAGAAGGACTCCCAGCTCATCGGGCAGTTCGGCGTCGGCTTCTATTCCGCGTTCATTGTCGCCGAGCGGGTGGAGGTGCACACACGCAAGGCCGGTGAGCCATCAGAGGCGGGCGTGCTCTGGGAGTCACACGGTGAGGCGGAGTTTACCCTTGAGGATCGCCCCCGGGAGCAGCGCGGTACGGCGATCACCCTCTACCTCAAGGAAGATTGTGACGAATTTGCCGACGAGTGGCGCGTGCGCAGCGTCATCAAGAAATACTCAGACCATATTTCCGTGCCGGTGATGATGGCTGCGGCTTCGGAAAGCAGCGACGACGCCGAGGACAGCCAGGACGATGCGGCCGCGCCGACCTGGGAGACCGTGAACGAAGCCACCGCGCTGTGGACCCGTTCCCGCAGCGAGGTCAGCGACGACGAGTACAAGGCCTTTTATAAGCACGTGTCCCACGATTTCGAAGAGCCGCTCACCTGGAGCCACAACCGGGTGGAGGGCAAGCTGGAATACACGAGCCTGCTTTACGTGCCCCGGCGTGCCCCCTTTGACCTGTGGAACCGGGAGGGCTCGCGCGGGTTGAAACTCTACGTTCAGCGCACCTTCATCATGGACGATGCGGAGCAGTTCCTGCCCCTCTATCTCCGCTTCGTAAAGGGGGTCGTCGACAGCAACGACCTGCCTCTGAACGTATCCCGGGAGCTTCTCCAGCAGGATCCGGCGGTCGACAGCATGCGCGGCGCTCTCACCAAGCGCGTGCTCGATATGCTCGGCAAGCTGGCCAAAGGGTCTCCAGAGGAGTACGCCGTGTTCTGGAAAGCCTTCGGCCAGGTGCTCAAGGAAGGACCCGCTGAGGATTTCAGCAACAAGGAGAAGGTGGCCGGGCTCCTGCGCTTTGCCACCACGCATACGGACCGGGAGGAGCAGGACCAGGGCCTCGACGACTATGTCGCGCGTATGCAGGAGGACCAGGACAAGATCTACTATGTTGCGGCAGACAGTTTCAACACGGCCCGACGGAGTCCGCACCTCGAGGTATTCCGCAAGCGCGGCATTGAGGTGTTGCTGCTCTCCGAGCGCATTGACGAGTGGCTCATGAGCCACCTGCAGGAGTACGCTGGCAAACCGCTCCAGGACGTGGCCCGGGGCGAGCTCGAGCTCGGCGACGACGAGAAGGCCGAAAAGGAAAAGCTGGCCGAAGAGAGCAAGGACCTCCTCGAACGGATAAAGGGCGTGCTTGCCGACGAGGTCGCGGAAGTGCGCGCCAGTACCCGCCTCACAGACTCTGCCGCCTGTCTGGTGGTCGGGGAGCATGAGCTGGGCGCGCAGATGCGCAGGATTATGGAAGCCGCTGGTCAGCCGGTGCCGGACACTAAGCCGACGCTTGAGCTGAACACCACGCATCCGCTCATCGCGCTGCTGGACCGGGAAAGTGATGAGGACCGCTTCGCCGACTTTTCCCACCTTGTTTTCGATCAGGCAACGCTTGCGGAAGGCGGACAGCTCGAAGATCCGGCCGGCTACGTCGACCGGCTCAACAAGGTCCTGCTGCAGCTGGCCGGCAGCTGAGCGTGCTGGTCACGGTCTGGCGTCATGGCGAGGCGGCCCCGGGACGACCGGACCGGGAGCGCCGGCTGACAGAGCGAGGTCACGCCGAGCTGCGACGCGGTGTTGCGGGTTATGTTACGGCTCTGGCGAGTCGGGGTCTGCCGCCGCCCGAGGCACTGCATGCGAGCCGCTGGCAGCGGACTTTGCAGACTGCCGGCTACCTCGCCGAAGCGCTTGCGCTGACGACGGAGGAGGCCGATGCCCTGATCCCCGGGGCTGATGCACAAGCCGTTGAGGCGCTACTGGTCGGGCTGCCGGCAGCTGCGCACCGCGTGCTCGTATCACACCAGCCACTGGTATCCGAGCTGGTCGACCGCTGGCTCGGCGAGGCCGGGCGCGTACCGGCGCTGTCGCCCGGTGCCTATGCGGTGCTCGAGGCGGAGGTCTTCGCCCCCGGCTGCGCCAGCATTTGTTTCTGGGCCGCGCCGCCGGCTTACGGGCTTTGACGCCCCGGTAAAATCGGTCACCATACGGATTCGCCTTTTTTCTTCGCCAGGAGCATGACTTTGCCCCATCGTCCAGCCGCCTGCCGGTACACAAGCGCCGCCCGCCATGCCGCCCGGGGCGTTGCTCTGCTGGGTTTGTGCTTCGCGCTCCCTGCCGCGGCTAAGGAGGGCGGTGCTGAGGCGCTTCTTGAACGTTTTGACCGTTTCCCTCATTCCGAGACCGTCGACCAGAGCACGCAGATCGTGCGTGACCATGTGATCGGTCTCGGCGCCATGCAAAAGGTCCGCGGCGATTGGAGGCTGGAGGAGAGTGAGCGCCTGAGCGGCGAGCTCTCGCGTTATACCTGGCGCATCGTAGACGGCTTCACCGCCCGGTCCCTGCTCGAAGATGCCGCGGCCGAGGCAGAGGCCCTGCCCGACAGCGAGTTGCTCTACACCTGTGAAGGGCGCTCCTGCGGACGCAGCGTGCAGTGGGCTAACCGGGTCTTTCAGCAGCGAGTGCTCTATGGCACGGAGAGTTCCCAGCGTTACCGGGTGTACGCCCTGCGAGCGGAGGGCAGGGAGCAGCGGCTGGTACTTTATGCCAGCGAGCGATCCTCAGATCGTCAGTACCTGCATATGGAGCTGCTGTCGGCGCAGGACCGGGCGACCGTGGCGCCTTAGGCTGGAGTCCTAGTGGCGCAGTCGCAGCAGTCCGAGGAACTCGTCCCGGGTCTTCAGGTCTTCGCGGAACGAGCCGAGCATGGACGAGGTTTTCATCACCGAGTTCTGTTTCTCGACCCCGCGCATCATCATGCACATGTGCTGCGCCTCAATGATGACGCCGACCCCGGCAGCATCCGTGACCGCCATGATGGTCTCGGCGATCTCTGTAGTCAGCGACTCCTGAATCTGCAGCCGGCGCGCAAAGATATCGACAATTCGTGCGATCTTGGACAGTCCCAGTACCTGGCCGGTAGGTATGTAGCCGACGTGGCACTTGCCGATGAACGGAAGGATGTGGTGTTCGCAGAGCGAATAGAGCTCGATGTCCTGTACCACCACCATTTCACTGGACTCGGAGGGGAAGAGAGCATCGTTGACTACTTCTGCCACGGACTGATGGTAGCCACGGGTCAGAAACTGGTAGGCCTTGGCCGCACGCTCCGGCGTGTCCTTGAGGCCGGGACGCTCCAGATCCTCACCCATGTCCTCGATGATCGCTGCCCAGTGTGCCTTCATATGCCTGCTTCCCGCTGTTGACGCGGCGCGATGGTACCATGCAGCTCATGAACGATCACGCTCCCTGGCAGCCTGTCCCGGACACCATCGCCGCTGCAGTGGCGCGTTGTGCTGCGCGTCTCGACGAGGCCGGGGTCGCCTTCGGCCACGGTACCGACAATCCCTGGGATGAGGCCGTGCAGCTGGTGCTCGGTGTGCTGGGCCTCGACGATGGGCCCGATGTCGCCGGGCGCGTGCTCGCCGCCAGGGATTGGGCCGCGATAAGGGGCGTGCTTGACCGACGCATCGGGGAGCGCAGCCCCTTGCCCTATCTTCTCGGTGAGGCGCACTTTGCCGGCCTGCGGTTCCGCTGTGACCCGCGGGCTCTTGTACCGCGTTCCCCCCTTGGTGAACTCATCGAACATGCCTGTCAGCCCTGGTACGGGGGCCCGCCACCGCGGCGGCTGCTCGATCTCTGCTGTGGCGGTGGCTGCCTGGGGATTGCGGCCGCCGTCCATATGCCGGGGCTGGCAGTGGTCCTGGCGGATCTTGACGATGCGGCGCTGACTCTCGCCGCCGAGAACGTCGCTCGTCACGACGTGGGCGGCCGCGTAAGCCTGCGCCGCTCCGATGGCTTCGACAAGCTCGCCGACGAGCGCTTCGATATCATCCTCTGCAACCCGCCCTATGTCGATGTCGAGGACCTTGCCGCCATGCCCGCGGAGTTTCATCACGAGCCCGCGGCGGGCCTGGGCGCCGGAGATGACGGCCTGGACCTGGTGCGGCGCCTGCTGCCCGCGGCGGCGGCGCACCTCGAAGAGCACGGGCTGCTGCTGCTCGAAGTGGGCAACAGCTGGCCTGCGCTTGAGGCCGCCTATCCGCGTTTTCCCTTTACCTGGGTCGAGCTTGAGCGCGGGGGACACGGCGTTGCAGCCCTTACCGCCCGGGAGCTCCGCGACCATAGCGCAGCGCTCGCGTATAATCCCCGCGCGGCGACAGGGCAGGACTGACAGATGGCAGGGAATACTTTCGGGACATTGTTTACAGTGACGACCTTCGGCGAGAGCCACGGTCCGGCCCTTGGCTGTATTGTGGACGGCTGCCCGCCCGGGCTGGCCCTCAGCAGCGCCGACATGCAGTCAGACCTCGATCGCCGTAAACCCGGTACCTCGCGCTTCACCACCCAACGTCGCGAGGACGATGAAGTGCGTATTCTTTCCGGGGTCTTCGAGGGTGTGACTACGGGCACCCCCATCGGCCTGCTTATCGAAAATACCGACCAGCGCTCCAAGGATTACAGCAAGATCAAGGATGTCTTCCGTCCAGCACACGCGGACTACACCTACCAGCAGAAGTACGGCCGCCGGGACTACCGCGGTGGCGGCCGCTCCTCGGCGCGGGAAACAGCCATGCGTGTTGCCGCGGGCGCTATTGCCAAAAAGTATCTGGCTGAGTATGCGGGCATCACCGTGCGCGGCTACCTTAAGCAGCTGGGGCCCCTTGCCGCCGAGCGTCTTGACTGGTCTGTGGTGGAGAGCAATCCTTTCTTTTGCCCGGACCCCGACAAGGTGCCCGCGATGGAGGCCTACATGGCCGACCTCAACAAGCGGGGTGACTCGGTCGGTGCGCGCATCAACGTCGTCGCCACCGGCGTTCCGCCGGGGCTTGGAGAGCCGGTATTCGATCGCCTTGACGCGGACATCGCCAGTGCCATGATGGGCATCAACGCGGTCAAGGGTGTCGAGCTCGGCGCCGGCTTCGCCTGCGTGGCGCAGCAGGGCAGCGAGCATCGGGATGCCCTGACTCCCAATGGTTTCGTGGGTAACAACGCTGGCGGTGTGCTCGGCGGCATTTCCAGCGGCCAGGACATCACCGTGAGCCTCGCGCTCAAGCCGACCTCGTCCATTCGCCAGCCGGGTGCGAGTGTCAACATCGCCGGTGAGGCCGTCGAGGTAGTCACCACGGGACGGCACGACCCCTGCGTGGGTATTCGCGCCACACCCATTGCGGAGGCGATGCTGGCCCTGGTACTGATGGATCACCTGCTTCGACATCGAGCGCAGAACGCCGGTGTCGAAAGCCCGACACCGGTGCTGCCGGCGACCGCAGGACCTTGAGCTGTGCGCCGCTGGCGTCGCAATGCCCGCACGATTTTTCTTGCCGTCTGCGCCATGGCAGCGCTTCCCTGGGCGGCGGTCACACAGTTCGACATGCCGAAGGAGCAGTTCCTCGAGCTGGTGCTGGGGGCGCTGCTTGCTCTGCTTCTGGTGGTGCTGGCGGCCGGGTTGACCGTCGGTCTGTTTATCGGGCTCCGGTGGTTCTGGCGCCGTCGTCAGTCCCTCTGAAGCAGGTCGATTTCCAGGCCCATTGCCTCAGCGATGCGGTCGAGCTCCTGCTCCAGCGTCGTTCGATCAGTGGCTGCCGGCGCCCGGGCTTCCAGGGTGGCGTGGAACAGCGGCTCCGCACTCATGGGGGCACTCTTTACAGTGCTTTCGAGCCGGCTAAGGTTGAGGCCGGCGCCGCGCAGGGCGCGGGTCACCTCGTGGATAATGCCGGGCCGGTCGGGACCGACCAGCGCCAGGGTCAGCAGTTCGCCTTGCTGCGCCGGCATCTCGCCGGCATCCGTCACTGTGCAGTCGATGGCCTCCTCTGCAAGGCCGGCTATCGCGTCGCGCAGCGCGGCCTCCGCCGCTATGGGCAAGTTGACCAGGGCCAGGCCCGCGAACTTTCCGCCGAGCTGGGAAAGGCGTGCATCCTCCCAGTTGCCGCCATGTTCGGCGACAACGGCGGCGAGCCGCTCGACGATACCGGGGCGGTCTTCGGCAATAAAACTGACCACGATGGCTTTCTGCACGACGTGTCTCCACATTGGCGGGGGAACTTCGTATAGTACCTTGTCATCCTCCCTACGCTAAGGACGAGCCATGAAATTCCTGCTTCCCCTGCTGGTAGCCCTGTTTATCCTGCCCGCCCAGGCCGGCCCTGACTATAGTGCCGCGCTCGCCGGCGAGCACCGGAGCGAAAACAACCGCGCCCGCGATGCCTGGCGCCATCCCGGCGAGACCCTCGCCTTTTTCGGCCTCGAACCCGGGATGACCGTCGTCGAGCTGTCGCCTGGCGGCGGCTGGTACACGGAAGTGCTGGCGTCGCTCCTCAAAGAGCAAGGAACGCTCTACGCCGCCCATGCGGACGTCAATGGCGGCGCCTATGGCCGCCGTTCCCTCGGTGGCTTCCTTGGCAAGCTCGGCGCCGATGACGCAATTTACGGCGACGTGATCGTATCGACGCTGGCGCCGCCGGCGACCATCGATATTGCGCCGGCCGCGTCTGCAGATATGGTCCTTGCCTTTCGCAACGTGCACAGCTGGCTGCGCGCAGGCGCCCTGGACGATGTTTTTGCTGCGGCCTTCGAGGCCCTGAAGCCGGGTGGGGTGTTCGGCATCGTCCAGCATCGCGCACCCGAGGGTCGCTCCGTCGAGGCCATGAAGAGCAGCGGCTATGTCACCGAGCAGCTGGTCATCGCCGCAGCCGAAGCGGCCGGGTTCGAGTTTGCCGGTCGTGCCGGGATCAACGCCAACCCGAAGGACAGCGCCGACCATCCAGAAGGCGTCTGGACCCTTCCGCCCATCCTGGCGCTCGGTGATCAGGACCGGGAGCGCTACCTCGCCATCGGTGAGAGTGACCGTATGACCCTGAAGTTCGTCAAGCCCGCCAACTGAGACGCCATGGCAACGTTCCTGCGCATTCCACCGGAGCAGGTGCCGCCGGAAACGCTTGCGGCCCTGCTCGAGGAATATGCCAGCCGCGACGGGACCGATTACGGAGAACGCGAGGTGCCCCTGGCCGAGAAACGGGAAGACCTCGCGCGCGGGCTCGCCCGAGGTGAGCTGGACCTGCTCTTCGACAGCGATAGCGACAGCTGGGACATCGTGTCTCGGGAGCAGGCCCGGGATCTACTCGGTGCTTCGCCATGACGCCTCCGCCTCCCCGTGAGCTCGATGCACGCGGGCTCTACTGCCCCGAGCCTGTCATGCTGCTGCATAACGCCATCCGGGACGCCGCCCCCGGTGACCTGATCGCCGTGCGCGCCACGGATCCGACTACCCGCCGCGATATTCCGCAATTCTGCCACTTTCTCGGCCATGAGCTGGTCGACGAGTGCGAGGAGGGCGGCGAGCTGCATTTTCTGGTCCGTAAGGCGTTGTGACAGTCGCTGCTGTCGTCCTCGAGCAGGTTTTCGCTGATTGCTTCGGTATTCGGGAGCGAACCCGGCTCTGCGGCGGCGCGGAGGAGCCGTTCTACCTGCCGGCCGCGGCTCCCGGGGCGTGGCACGAGATCCACTACCGCGCGGATTATCCGGCTAGCGCTCTGCACGAAGTGGCGCACTGGTGTATCGCCGGACGGGCGCGGCGTCTGCTCCCTGACTATGGCTACTGGTACGCCCCGGACGGTCGCGACGCGGATGCCCAGCGCGCCTTCGAGGCCGTTGAAGCCAAACCCCAGGGTCTCGAGTGGCTCTTCTCCCAGCGCTGCGGTATGCCGTTCCGGCTCAGCCTCGACAACCTCAACGGGGAGCTTGTGGCACCGGTCCGGGCGCGCTTCGCTGTCGCGGTGGCCAACGAGGCGCGAGCCTGGCGCGCCCGGGGCCCCGGGGGCCGGGCCGGACGCTTTCTGGCTGCTCTCGGCGCGCGATTCCCGGAGGGGCGCCCGGTCTCCACGATGCACTTTTCCGTCGCGATGCTTTGCTGAACCATGCGCATTGTCTGTGATGAGAACATGCCGGGGCTTCAGGCGCTTGCGGCAGCGGGGGCCCGGCTGCGGTGTCTGCCGGGCCGGGCGATCCGGCGTTTTCACTTGGTCGATGCCGACGCGCTGCTGGTGCGTTCCGTCACCCCGGTAAATCAAGCGCTGCTGACCGGTACGCCGGTGCGGTTTGTCGGCACGGCTACCAGCGGCACGGATCACATCGACCGGGCGGCGCTCCGGGAGCTTGGCATCGCTTTCGCTGATGCCGCCGGTGCCAACGCCAACGCCGTCGCCGAATACGTGCTGGCTGTGCTGGCGGCGCTCCGGGAACCCCTTGAGCACCTGCTCGCGGGCGGCCGAGTGGGCATCGTCGGCTATGGCAACGTCGGTCGCAGCCTCGGCGCACGCCTCGATGCGCTCGGCATTGCCTGGGTTGCGACGGATCCCTGGCTTGCGGAGAGCGCCGTGGCGCGCCGGGGCACGCTCGCCGAGATTTTCGCCTGCGATGTGGTGACCCTGCATTGTTCGCTTACGGAGCTCTCTCCCTGGCCGAGCCGGCACCTGCTCGACCGCGCTGCCCTGGAGCGCCTCGCCGCCGGTACGCTACTGATCAATGCGAGTCGTGGCCCGGTGGTCGACAATGACGCTCTCCAGGCCTGGCTGGTCGACGGCCGGGGGAGGGCGGTGCTCGATGTCTGGGAACGGGAGCCTGAGGTGCCGGCCCCCTTGCTGGCCCGGGTCGCCCTGGGGACACCGCATATCGCCGGCTACTCCCTCGAGGCGCGGCTCGCCGGGACCCGTTGCGTGGTGTCGGCTATGGACGAGGCGCTGGGCACGGCCTATGCCGGCTCCCTGGCGCCACCTCCGGCATCAGTGCTTGCATTGCCGGCAACGGGAGACGGCCCGGCGCTGCTGCGCAAACTGCTGCTCGGCCGCTATGCCCCCGGGGATGACGATCGGCAGCTGCGTGCGGCCCTGGCCGCTGCCGGGGGAGCGCGCGCGGCGGCCTTCGACCGGCTGCGCCGCGCTTACCCCCTGCGCAGGGAGCTGGCCGGTAACCCGGTCAGCGGCGGTTCCGCCAGGGTGCGGGAGCTGGCAGCAGCGCTGGGCTGTGAGGTGCTGTAACTGGCTGACGGGATGTAACGGGCGTGGACCTGAAGCGCATAGCAACGAGCGCCGCGGCCTGTCTCGCGGGCAGCTAGTGAGTATTGGGGGGGTGATAGGAAGTTTGGAGCGGGAAACCGGGTTCGAACCGGCGACCTCAACCTTGGCAAGGTTGCGCTCTACCAACTGAGCTATTCCCGCAATCGTCTTTCCGTACCGACCCTGAGTTGGTCGCCGGTACCGGCGAGGCTGGGCGCCCCCCCTGCAACCCTGGCAAGGTTGCGCTCTACCAACTGAGCTATTCCCGCAATCGTCTTTCCGTACCGACCCTGAGTTGGTCGCCGGTACCGGCGAGGCTGGGCGCCCCTCCTGCAACCCTGGCAAGGTTGCGCTCTACCAACTGAGCTATTCCCGCAGGAAAAATGGCGTCCCCTAGGGGGTTCGAACCCCTGTTCCCGCCGTGAAAGGGCGGTGTCCTAGGCCACTAGACGAAGGGGACGCTGTGACCTCTCTTCGAGAGCGGCGCATTGTATGAAGGGTGTTCCTGAGCGTCAAGCACTATCTGTTTGGCGTTGCTCAAATTCGGCTATTTCGTCGTCTGCCATGTAATGGAGGCATTCTCCGCCGAAAAACCATAGCAATTCGCGCGGGAAGGTGGGGGCGAAATCCGGGTAGGTGGTAAACAGCCGGGAAACCAGTTCGCGCCCCTGGTCGTACACATCGGGGCCTCCGGCTGAAATCTCGCCGAAGGCGAGGGCGAGTTCCCGCAGCCCATCGGCAGGACTGAGCTCGCGGGTGCGGTTCAGGAATTCCCGGGCAAAGGTTTCCAGCAGCCGGCGGCAGTGTTCCGCGTATTCCAGATCGTCCATGGTGACTCCGGTTCTAGGCCCCCCGCCTTTGCGGGTAGAATGGGGGCGTGGCTCAATGATTCAACTGTTAAGGGTAGTGCATGGTTCCGGCTCTGAAAATCGACGCGCTCAGCAAGACGTACCCCGGCGGCTTCCAGGCCCTCAAGGGTATCAGCCTGCAGGTGCAGCAGGGCGACTTCTTTGCGCTCCTTGGCCCCAACGGCGCCGGCAAGTCGACCACTATCGGCATCATCTGCTCGCTGGTGGCAAAGACCGGCGGCAGTATCCAGGTCTTCGGTGTCGATATCGATGTCGACTTCCCGGGTGCCAAAAAACACATCGGCATCGTGCCGCAGGAATTCAATTTCAACATGTTCGAGAAGGTCGGCGACATCGTCGTCAACCAGGGCGGCTACTATGGGCTGCCGCTGCCGCTTGCGCGGCAGCGGGCGGAAAAGTACCTGCGGGCCCTGGGCCTGTGGGAAAAGCGCGACAACGCCTCGCGTATGCTCTCCGGCGGCATGAAGCGTCGGCTCATGATCGCCCGGGCCCTGGTGCACGAGCCGCGGCTGCTGATCCTCGACGAGCCCACCGCCGGTGTCGACATCGAGATGCGTCGCTCCATGTGGGACTTCCTGCAGGAGATCAACCGGGCTGGCACCACGATCATACTCACCACCCACTACCTCGAGGAAGCCGAGGCCCTGTGTCGCAATATCGCGATTATCAACCACGGCGAAATCGTCGAGTACGGCTCGATCCGTGATCTGCTCCGCCGTCTTCATCGCGAGGTCTTTATCTTCGATAGTGCGGGCAAGCTGCCGGAGCCGCTCACCTTGCGGGGTTTTGAGGTCCGCCGCGTCGACGACCACAGCTTCGAGGTCGAAGTCGAGAAGGGGCAGCATGTTAACGAGGTCTTCGAGGGACTGAGCGCCGCCGGCGTCCGCGTTACCAGCATGCGCAATCGGGCGAACCGACTGGAGGAGATGTTTGTGAAGCTGGTGGAGAGCGCGGCATGAGCCTGCGGGAACAGTACATCGCCCTGATGACCCTTCTGCGCAAGGAGATCCGTCGTTTTTTGCGGATCTGGCCGCAGACGCTGTTACCCTCGGCGATCACCATGTCGCTGTATTTCGTGATCTTCGGTTCGCTCATCGGCTCGCGCATCGGCGAGATGGGCGGCTTTCGCTACATGGAGTTTGTGGTGCCCGGGTTGATCATGATGGCCATCGTCACCAACAGCTACTCGAACGTTGTGTCGTCCTTTTTCGGCTCCAAGTTCAACCACAGTGTTGAGGAACTCCTCGTGTCGCCGACGCCGAACTACGTCATACTCCTCGGCTTTTTGCTGGGCGGCATTGCCCGGGGTCTTCTGGTCGCTATTATCGTCACCGCCGTGTCCCTGTTCTTCACCCGTCTGCCTATTTACAACATCGGCATCGTTATGCTGGTGGTGCTGTTCACCTCAACGCTGTTCGCCCTGGCCGGTTTCATCAACGGGGTTTACGCGAACAACTTCGACGACATCAGTATCATCCCGACCTTTGTACTGACCCCGCTTACCTACCTCGGCGGCGTGTTCTATTCGCTCGATCTTCTGCCTGAGTTCTGGGCCAACGTCTCGAAGCTCAATCCGTTGGTCTACGTCGTCAACGCGTTCCGCTACGGCGTGCTGGGGGTATCCGATGTCAATGTCACTTTTGCCTTTGCCATGATCGCCGTCTTCACGGTGCTTCTGTTTTTCTACAGCATGCACCTCCTGTCCAGCGGCAAGCGACTGAGGCAGTAGGGACGCATGGATCGCGAACTTCCCCTGGGCCGCCAGGTCAGCGGCAGCGCGAGCTACGACCCGTCGCTGCTTTTTCCCCTTGCCCGTAGCGAGGGTCGGGCGCGTCTGGGCCTGGGGGAGGGCGCCCCACCGTTCCACGGCGTCGACGTGTGGCATGGGTACGAGCTGTCCTGGCTTGAGCCTGACGGGCGCCCCCGGGTCGCGCTGGGTCGCATCGAAGTGCCGGCGGATTCGCCGTGGATGGTCGAGTCGAAATCGCTCAAGCTCTATCTGAATGCCATCAACGGCAGCACCTTCGCCAGTGCCGGGGCGGTCCGCGACACCATTGCCAGGGACCTCACTGAGGCTACCGGCGGCGCGGTCGCGGTCAGCCTTGCCCACCTCGACGATCCGGCCTTCCATGGTGTGGCCGCGCCCGGGGAGTGCATCGATGACGCGCCCTTTGCCGGCCCGGTTGATGCCCCCGCGCGGGACCTCCTGCGCGTCGAGTCCGACGAGCGGGTCGAGGAAACGCTGCACTCCCACCTGCTGCGCTCCCTCTGCCCGGTCACGGCCCAGCCGGACTGGGCGACCGTGATTGTGAGCTACCGGGGCTCGCGGCTGGACCGCGGCGCGCTGCTGGCCTATCTCGTCGCCTTCCGCGAACACCAGGACTTCCACGAGCAGTGCGTTGAGCGCATCTTTCTCGACCTTGCCGCCGTCCTCTCGCCCGAGACCCTGGCCGTGCAGGCCCTTTATACGCGCCGGGGCGGCCTCGATATCAGCCCGTGGCGCAGTAGCGGGCCCGGAAAGGCCCCGCAGTATCGACTCCACCGCCAGTAAGCTGCTATGATCCGCGCCCTCCGGTGGGGTGGCCGAGTGGTCGAAGGCGCACGCCTGGAAAGTGTGTAACGGGCAACCGTTCGAGGGTTCGAATCCCTCCCCCACCGCCATCCCCTTCGCGGTCCTTTTTTTGACCTGCCTCTGCTGCCCGGTCTATGCTGCATGGCAATGTTGTGTTGCCGATGAGCTGACGTGCCCGCTGTCTCAAGTGCAGTCCTGCGCGCTGGCGCGTTCCGGATCGCCCTTTACGCGCTTCTCTGGGGCATCCTCGCCGGCTTCGAGCCCGGGAGCTGGTTTCTGGGGGCGCCGGCGGTCCTGCTGGCCGCCTGGCTGAGTCTGCAGCTGGCGTCCCCCGTACCCTTCAGGCCCTGGCCGGTGCTGGTCTTTGTCGCTTTTTTTATCGGGCGCTCTGTGAGCGGAGCTGTGGATGTGGCAAGGCGCGCGCTGGCGCCCCGACTGCGCCTGGCGCCCGCGCTCGTGGTCTATCAAACGTCCCTGCCTGCGGGGTTGCCTCGGGTGCTGTTTCTCAACAGCATATCGCTCACCCCGGGAACGCTCAGTGCGGATATACGCGACGATACCGTCTGGGTACATGTGCTTGATGAAAATGGCGATCATGAGCAGGCTCTAAGTGGGCTCGAGGGTCGTCTTGCGCGGGTGTTCCCGCAGTGACTATCGACGCCGTGCACCCATGGTTGGCGCTGTTTCTCCTGGCGAACCTGCTCGCGGGTCTCTGGCGGGTGCTGACGGGGCCGACGGCCGCCGACCGTATGTTGAGCACGCAGCTTTTCGGTACGACCGCAGTGGCCCTGCTTGCGATCGAGGCCGATACGCGGGCGATGCCGGCGCTGCGTGACGTTGCCCTGGTCTTTGCGCTCCTTGCTGCAATCACCGCGGTCGCTTTCGTGCGCCGGGTGTGGCAGCCGCGGGAGGGCAGTAAATGAACTGGCTGGCGCTTGCGTCCCTGGCGCTCGGGGCGTTTTTCTTTCTTGCCGGCACCGTCGGCCTGCTGCGCTTTCCCGACGTGCACAGCCGGCTGCATGCCTTGACCAAGGCGGACAACGTGGGGCTCGGTTTCCTGCTCTTCGGCCTTGCGCTGGAGGTGGGTTCGCCCCTGGTGGGGGCGAAGCTGTTTGTGATCTGGTGCCTGGTGCTTCTCGCCAGCGCCTCCGTTTCCCACGTTATTGCCCGGGCGGCGCTGCGGCGGGGAGTTGAGCCATGGCAGCGCTGAGCCTTCTGCCGCCGGCGCTGGACCTGTTGCTCGCTGTGGCACTGCTGTTGACGGCCTGGCGGGCCCTTTATACCCGCGCCCTTTTCCCGGCGGTCGTCTTCTTCGTCGCCTTCGGCATGCTCCTGGCGTTGGCCTGGATGCGCCTCGAGGCGCCGGATGTAGCGCTGGCGGAGGCGGCGATCGGTGCCGGGCTGACCGGCGCGCTGCTCATGGCCGCCGTGGCCCGGCTTCGTGGTCGCGACGAGGATAAACCGTGAAGCGCCTCGGTCATGCGGTCCTGGGGCTCCTGCTGCTGATGCTGGCGGGAGTGCTGGCCTGGGCCGTGAGCCTGCCCGTCGCCCCCGGGCAGGACGTCCCGGCGCACATCGCCGGATCCCTTGCGGACAGCGGTGTGAGCCACCCGGTTACAGCCGTGCTCCTGAACTTCCGCGGCTATGACACGCTGCTGGAGCTGGTGGTACTCCTGGTAGCCCTGGCCGGCGTGCGCTGCCTGGCCCCACTGCCGCCGCCCAGCGGCGGGGGGGCTGTCGGCGGCGTGTTGCGGGAACTCGCCGCGCTTCTCCTGCCCGTGCTCGTACTTGTCGCGCTCTACCTTCTGTGGGCCGGTGCTACCAGGCCCGGTGGTGCCTTTCAGGGTGGCGCGCTCCTCGGGGCGGCAGGTATTCTGGCACTCCTTGCAGGGCGTGATCGCTTCCTTGCTGTGTTGGAGCAACGGCTGTGGCTTCTGGCCGGCCTTGGCGTCGGCGTGTTCCTTGCCGTCGCCGCGGGGACGCTGGTGTGGGGTGGCACCCTTCTCGGGTTGCCCCCGGAGCAGGCGGGGATCCTGATACTGGTGATCGAGAGCTTCGCGCTCTTGTCTATCGCAGTGACTCTGGTGGCTCTCTTCCTGGGTACCGGTGAGCTTGAGGACCGGGACCCGTGACGGGGCAGGCCTGCTACGCGGTGCTGGGTGCACTGCTGTTCTGCCTGAGTTTCCACGCGCTGATCATCGCGGTCCATCCCTTGCGCCGCCTGCTGGCGGTGAATGTAATGGGCAGCAGCGTGTTTCTGGTCTTCATCGCCGGCGCCGGCCCCCGTGATCCGCTTCCGCAGGCGCTGGTTATTACCGGTATCGTTGTGGCTGTGGCTGCCACGGCCCTGGGCCTCAACCTGCTTTTGCGCCTTGCCGGGCCGGCGGAAGACGACCGGCCTTCGGCCGGGCAGGATGGTTCGTGAGCGCGTCGTCGCTGCTGCCCCTGCTCGTGCTCTGGCCCCTGGCGGGGGGGCTGCTCGGGCTGCTCCTCCCGCGCGGTGCCGGGCCGCTGCTGCTTGGCGTCAGCACCGGCAACCTGGCGCTGGCTGTGGCGCTGGTGGACGCGCTGGCAGGGGCGGGCAAGGTGGCACACAGCGTCGGCGGCTGGAGCACGCCCCTGGGCATTGCCCTGCGCGCCGATGGCCTATCGGCGGTTCTGATCCTGGTAGCCGGCGCCGTGGCGCCGCTCCTCGCGCTGTACGCCAGTGCCGCCTATGCCGGCCGGGAGCTGCGCTATTTTGCCGGTCTTTTCCTGCTCTTTCTCGGCGCCCTGAACGGGCTGTTCATCGCGGGCGACCTGTTCAACCTCTACGTTACCCTGGAGCTCCTCGGCTTGTCCGCGGTTGCCCTGGCTGCCCTCGGCGGCGGCGCGGCGGCGCTGGCTGCGTCGCTGCGCTATCTGCTGGCGACTATCACGGGCTCCCTGGCCTACCTCCTTGGCGTGGCGCTGCTATACCGTGCGACAGGTACCCTCGATCTTCTTCAGCTCTCGGGCCAGGGTCCGGCCCTGCCGGGCGGTGCCGTGGCCTTTGCGCTTATGGTCGCCGGGCTGCTGCTCAAAGCGGCGGTGTTCCCGCTGCACTTCTGGCTGCCGCCGGCGCACGCGAATGCCTCGCCGCCGGTCAGTGCGGCGCTCTCCGCTCTGGCCGTAAAGGCTCCCCTCTACCTCCTGCTGCGCCTCTGGCTTTCTACCTACGATGGCGCCTGGCCCCTCGTTGCCGAACTGCTCGCAGCTATCGGTGCTGCCGGTGTGCTCTGGTGTTCCCTGCAGGCAGTACTGCAGCGGCGCGCCAAGCTGCTGGTGGCCTATTCCACCGTCGCGCAGCTGGGCTATCTGCTCCTGGCCCTGGCCCTGGTCCCCGCGGCGGGAGCGGCCGCCTACGGTGCCTTTACGCTGCTGCTGGTCTCCCATGTGCTGGCCAAGGCGGGGTTGTTCCTTGCCGTGGGCAACCTCGCGCGACGTGCGGGCCATGACCGCTTAGACGGCTTCGAGCGGGTAGTGCAGCACCTGCCGTTGTCCGCCAGTGCCATCGCTCTGGCCGGAGTCAGCCTGATGGGTATGCCGCCCAGTGGTGGTTTCAACGGCAAGTGGCTGCTGCTTCAGGCCGCTATCGCCACCGGGGACTGGTGGCTGGTAGCGGTGATACTCGTCGGCGGTCTGCTCGCGGCCGTGTATATCTTCAAACTGATCGAGCACACCTTCGGCGGCAGTGATCGCCCCGACGCAACGGCGCTGCCACGGCGCATGGAATGGGCTGCTCTGACACTGGCCGCAAGCGCCGTGGGTGTCGGCTTTCTGGGTCAGCCTCTGCTGCGGCTCCTCGGGGGCGTGCCATGAGCGAGCACGAACTGCTGCCGCTGGCGGTGCTGGCGACATCGCTCCTGCCGGGCCTGGTGATCTTTTTCCTGCCCGAGGGGGCTGTGCGTGTGCGAAGCGTGCTCAATCTCGCCGGGGCCACGGTGAAGCTGGTCCTGGTGGCGGTGATGCTCTGGGGGGTCTCCAGGGGCGAGAACTATGCCGTGTCCTATCCGTTGCTGCCGGGCTTGACCTTTTCCCTGCGAGCGGACTCCCTCGCCTTGCTTTTTGTGACCCTGTCAGCGCAGCTCTGGTTTCTCACCACCATCTATGCCATCGGTTATCTCGAGAGTTCGCCGAACCGGGCGCGCTTTTTCGGTTTCTTCAGCCTCTGCGTCACCGCCACCGTGGGCGTCGCCATGGCCGGGAACCTGATCACCTTTTTGCTTTTCTACGAATTGCTGACGCTATCGACCTACCCGCTGGTGGTACACCGGGAAACAGCCGCGGCGCGGGCGGCGGGCAACCGCTACCTCGCCTATACGATCGGCGGTGGCGCGGCGCTGCTTCTCGGTACGGCCTGGCTTTACGCCGAGACCGGGACTCTGACTTTTACGCCGCGGGGCTTCGTCGATGGCTCCGGGGCATCGTCACCGGTGCTGGCGGCGATTTTTTTCCTTCTCGTAGCCGGCGTCGGCGTCAAAGCTGCACTGGTGCCGTTGCACGGGTGGCTGCCCCGGGCCATGGTGGCACCGGCTCCGGTGAGTGCGCTCCTGCATGCGGTGGCCGTGGTCAAGGCGGGCGCTTTCGGCATCATCCGTATTGTCTACGACGTCTTCGGGGTGGAATACGCGGCAGAGCTCGGTGTGACCGACGCCCTGGCGGCGGTCGCTGCGGTCACCATCATCTATGGCTCCCTCCGCGCCCTGGCGCAGGACGACCTCAAGCGGCGGCTGGCCTTCTCGACGGTGTCGCAGGTGTCCTACATCGCCCTTGGCGTGGCTATCGTCGGCCCGCTCGCCAGCATTGGCGGTATCGTCCACCTCGTCCACCAGGGGTTGATGAAGATCACGCTGTTCTTCTGTGCGGGCAACTACGCCGAGACCCTCGGCCTGCACAAGGTCAGCGAGCTGGACGGCGTAGGACGGCGTATGCCGCTGACGACCGCTGCTTTCACTGTGGCGGCGCTGGGCATGATCGGCCTGCCACCGATGGCCGGGTTTATCAGCAAGTGGTACCTCGGTCTCGGTGCGATTGAGGCCGGCGCCACCTGGGCTGTCTTTGTGCTGGCCGGCAGCAGTGCGCTGAATGCCGCTTACTTTCTGCCGATTCTCCACCGCGCATGGTTCCGCGCGCCCACCGCCGCCTGGGCACCGGTGCCCGCAGGCGTGCGGGCAGAGACGGCCCTTGCGCTGCTGCTGCCCCCGGTGATCACCGCATTGCTGGTGCTCCTCGCAGGCGTGCTGGCATCCGTCCAATACAGTCCCCAGGAGTGGGCTACGCTGGTGGTGCGGCGGGAGTTCTACGCGCCATGAGTCTGCTTACCCTGGTCGTCTTCGCGCCTCTGCTTCTGCTGCCGTTGCTCCCGCTCCTCTGCGGCCGCCCTCGTCAATGGCTGGTGCCGCTGGTCGCGCTTCTGCCTGTCGCGCTGCTGCTGCCGGCCCAGCCCCTGGCGTTACCCTGGATTCTGCTCGGCAGCGGTGTGGCCGGGGGTGGGCCGGGAGCCGCTGTAGTCTCGCTTGTTTCCGTGTTCTTTGCGCTGGCGCTGGCGCCGTGGGGGAAGGGTGCCGGGCTATCGCCCCGCGTCAGCGCTTGCCTGCTCCTGGCTCAGGCAGCGTGTATCGCTGCCCTCGTCGCCACAGACCTGATGCTCCTGCTCGCTGGCTTCACCGTCGCGAGTTACGCGCTGCTCGCTGCCCGCCTGAGCAGCGGTGCGCTGGCCCCGGGCCGGCTGCCGGCCATCGTGCTGCTGCTGGTTCCCGGCGACCTGGCGGCGTTTGAACTTGCGCTGCTTTTTGCCAAGGTCGCAGACAATGCCGTCACTCCCTCTGTTGCCGGCGCAGCCGCTGTGCTGCCGGGGGCAACGGTCATCGCCGGCTTTGCTGCCCTCGCCGCTGCAAGCCGTGGCGCCCTGTTGCTCCTGGTGGCGCGGCGACCGGGGCAGCTGTTGCCCACTGCCACCCTGGTGCTGCTTGTTGTTCCCACGCTGGGCTGGCGCCTCGGCGATGCCGCTGGTGCCCTGAGTGCTGTCCTGGCGGTAGCCGCCGGCGCGGCTGCGACAGCGGCGCTGTCGAGGCTGTGGCCGCCGCTTGCAGCCCGCTTTACTCAGGCGCGGGAACGGGTGTCCTGGCGGTTGTTGCTGTGGCAGGGACTCGATGCCGGCGCATGGCCGGGCCGGCTCGCTGGCGCAGAGCGGGAGCTGGGTAGTTGGCGCTTTGCGCTCGCCGGGGCGATCGTGCTGGTGCTTTTACTGCTGATCGCCACGTTTTTTTAAGTTCGTGCGCTGCGTTTCAGGACACGGTATTCTCGCCAACCCCCGGCGGAATGCCACTGCGGCGGCCGCTGAAACGGCATTTTTTCACAGGCAGACGCTTGACCCGGCGGGTCCGTCGGATACACTTGCTAGACACAAACAAGCAACTCGTCTTACCGAGCCTGACATAAGCCCGAAGGGCCATAACAGGGCAGGAGAGCACGACTATGAGCGCAGACGCCGCGACGATCGAGGTCCTACTGGGGCGCATCGACCAGCTGGAAAGCCGCCAGGCGATCATCGACCTGGCTTCCGAGTACTGCCATGGCTTTGACAAGCGGGATTTCGACCGCTTCCTCGCCATATGGTGGGATGACTGTGTCTGGAATATCGGCCCGCCCTTCGGCGCCTTCGAGGGGCACGACGGGATCCGCGAGGCAGTAAAGAATGTGCTTTGGCCGGCCTGGGACGAAAGTCACCACCTGAGCACCAACAACACGGTCAAGTTCGATGGTCCCGACCGCGCCCGCGCCGTTTGTGACGTCGACTGCGTCGGCCGCCTGGCCGGGGAGAGCGTCTGTCAGATCGTCGGTGCCACCTACGAAGATCTGGTGGAGCGACGCGACGGGATCTGGCGCATCAAGCAGCGTGATGTGACGATCCACTATTTCAACCCGGTCAATGGCACGCCGCTGACAGCTCCCGGCTGAGCGGCGATCGGCCGCGCGCGGCCGCGACAGAATAATAGAAAGAAACGTTAAACCCAGAGTAATAACACAAGGATGTATCGCCGAGGAGGCAAGCCCCATGATGAATCGTAAGAAGCAATTGGTAATTGCGCTGTCTGCCGCCGGTGTAGGGATCACTTCCGTACCGGTTGTACAGGCTCAGCAGGGTGTTCTGGAAGAAATCACCGTTACCGCGCGGAAACGCGAAGAAAGCATGCAGGACGTCGGCCTTTCTGTCAGCGCACTCAGCGAGACGGAAATCCAGCGCCAGTTTGCCCGCGATATTCAGGATCTGGCGAACATCGCTCCCAACCTCATTATTGATGACACGGGGCAGGGGCCGGGCGGTACTGCGGCGATCTTCATTCGCGGCGTCGGTGTTGCCGATCTGGAGAAAAACTTTGACCCGGCTGTCGGTGTCAGCGTCGACGGTGTTTTCATCGGTTCCACCGCCGGTGCCTTGATGCGCAGCATTGACCTGGCCCGGGTGGAAGTCCTTCGCGGTCCCCAGGGGACGCTGTTCGGGCGGAATACCGTCGGCGGCATGATCAATATCGAGCGTACCCGGCCCACCGGTGAACTCGGCGGCCGCTTCCGCGCCGGTGTTGAAAACTACGACACCGCTTACCTGGACGGTATTTTCAATTTCGCCCTTACGGAGGATCTCGCCGTGAAGCTTACGGCGTCGATGCGCGACCAGAACGAAGGTTACTACGACAACGTCACCCGTCGTGGTGACCAGGGTCGCCAGGAGTACACTAACCTCGGTGCAAACTTCCTCTGGAACGCCACGGATACGCTGGAACTCGAGTACACCTACAACAGGGAAGAACTCGATCAGGACACGCCGCCGCTGGTGAATGTCACCCGTCCGGATCAGGCCTTCTGCGGCGTCTACGGCTACTGCGGCACCGCGATCGGCAACACGATCACCGGCGATCGCCTCGGTGCGGCCGGTGGCGGTGGTGCACCGACTCCGCCGCCGGGCTTCGACACGAATGTATCCCTGCGTTCGCAGGTCGGCAATGAGTGGATGGAGGCCTTCTTCGACACGGAGACCCATATCTTCGAGGTGCGCTGGGATATCACCGATTCGCTGCGCATGGACTACATCTACGGCCGTTGGGAGTCAGACGAGGATTCGCTGCAGGACTGGGATGGAACGCCGGATCTTCTTTACCACACGCAGCGCCCCGGCGAATGGGAACAAGACAGCCATGAGCTTCGCTTCACTTGGGACAATAACGGCCCGCTCACGGCCCAGGCTGGCCTGTTCTACTGGGACTCCGAGTATGAAAGCCGTATGCGCAGCTACATCGGCTTCCTCGACCTCGCAAATGGAGCACCGAACGATCCCGCGTTTACGTCGTTGATCGCGGATATCCCGCAGACTACGAATCAGACGACGGAATCTATCGCGGCCTTCCTGGAGGCCGACTGGCGCCTTAGCGATAAGTGGACGCTGACTTTTGGCGGCCGCTATACGGAAGATGAAAAGACCTCTGCGCAGTTTGGCGAGGTCAACACGCTATCGCAGGGACGCACGCAACATCCAAGCGAGAAGTGGGATGAGTTTACTCCGCGCGTCGGTTTGAAGTACTTCTATAACGAAGACGTTATGTTCTTCGCGAACTATTCCGTTGGTTACCGTGCCGGTGGTTTCAATGGCCGCGTGGCGAGTCTTGAGGAAGCCATTCAGCCCTACGACCCGGAGACTGTGGACAACTACGAGCTGGGTGTGAAGTCGGAACTGTTCGATAACCGTCTGCGCATCAACGCCACGATCTTCACCATGGACTACCAGGACAAGCAGGAAGAACTGCAGCTGCCGTCGAACGAGACCGATACCGGGCAGAAGACCGTCGTCATCAACCCGTCGTCGGCTACGATCAGCGGCTTCGAGGTAGACGTGCAGGCCTACGTCACGCAGGGCCTCAGCCTTCGCGCCAACCTGGGCTACCTGGATTCGGAATACGATGATTTCGTGTACACGGATGTCGAGGGAGCCGTTGTGGATCTCAGCAACCTTGAGTTCCGTCGTGCGCCGGAGTGGACCGGTACCCTTGATGCCACCTACGAGTGGGAGATTGGCAGCGGCAATGCCTGGGTGCGGGGTTCCTACCGTTATATCGACGATCATTACACCTCGATCACCAACAACGTGGAGTCGGAGAACGGTTCTCAGGGCCTGGTGGATGCATCGGTCAACTACGCGATCGGCGATCTCCAGTTCAGCCTGTTCGGCCGCAACCTGACGGATGAGGATACCTTCACCCACGGTTATGAAGTTGCGGGCCTCTGGTCTTATGCGTCGGTGCGCCGGCCGCGGACCTACGGCCTGGAAGTGGTCTATAACTTCAACAACAACTGAGACCTCGGGAACCGGGGAGGAGACCTGGATGATGACCATGGAAGAACTCGCGGCCAGGGAGGCCATCAGAGACGTCATTCACCGCTACGTACGCGCCATCGACCGCATGGAAGAGGCGCTTCTGCGCAGCGTGTTCCACCCCGGCTCACGGCACAACCATTTTTACGAGGGCCCCTCCTCGGATCCGTCGGCGCCGTCGTCGCCGGAGGAACCGGGAGACTTTATTGCCTTCGCGTTCGGCTTCCTCTCGACCTGTGCCCGCACGCACCACCAGCTCGGCAATACGCTGATCGAGTTTGACGGTGACGACGCGGCCCGGGTCGAGACCTATTTCACTGCCTACCATCTCATGCGCCCGAAGGGCGATCCGCTCGCCGGGCCGACGGCCTATGACAGCGAGATGGACTACCTGGTAGGCGGGCGCTACGTGGACCGCTTCGAGTGTCGCGATGGCGAGTGGAAGATCGTGCACCGCACCGGTCTGACCGACTGGATGCGCCTCGAGCCGTCCTGCAGCCAGGGCATGGGTGACCTGCCCGCGGCGACGGTGGGGCAGCGGGCACCGCACGATTTCATCAACCAGGGCACCTGAGCGCCCACGCGCGGGCCCCTAGCCGCCAGGCAACAACAGGAAAAGGGAGATAGCAATGCGCCTTGAAGGCAAGACCGCGCTGATCACCGGCGGTGCCAGCGGCATCGGCGCCGCGGCCGCCGAACTGTTCGTCCGCGAGGGCGCGAAGGTGGCCATAGTCGATATCCAGCGAGAGGCCGGTGAAGCGCTCGCTGAACGGCTGGGGGCAGGCGCGTTCTACCGTGACTGTGATGTAACGGAAGAAAGTGATCTGGTGGCCGCAGTGGATGCCACCGTGGAGCGCTTTGGCAGCCTGGATGCATTGTTCCACTGCGCGGGTATCGTCGGCTCTGTAGGACCCCTTGCGACTACCCCGGGCAAGGAGTGGCGCTTCAGCATCGACGTGCTGCTGAACGGTACCTTCTACGCCATGAAACACGCTGCGCGGGTCATGGTCGGCCAGCGCAGCGGCTCCATCATCACCATGGCAAGCACCGCCGGTATCCTTGGTGGCCTTGGCCCCCACGCCTATACGGCTGCCAAGCACGGCGTGGTCGGCCTTACCAAAAGCGTGGCGACAGAGCTCGCTCGCAGTGGTGTCCGTGTTAATACGATCGCCGCCGCAAGCATGGCTACACCCATGGTAGCCAACGTTCTCACCGGTGATCCCAACGATATCGCCGGCGCTGAGCGGGCTCTCGCCGAGGCCTCTCCGCTGCAAGGCCGGCCAGGTTTGGCCATGGATGTGGCGAATGCGGCGCTGTGGCTCGCCAGTGACGACTCGGGCTATACCACCGGGCACACTCTCACCACCGACGCCGGCATCACCATCGGTGCGACTGCCGAGGGGCCGGCTTTTGCTGAGTACCAGCCGATCATCCGTGAGGCTGGGCGCACCGGGCTCGACGTCGACTAGCGTTACCCCGCTAAAATGAAAAAACCCCGGCCGGAGACGGCCGGGGTTTTTTTACGCTGGACGAGAGCTAGTCGGGCAGCTCGAAGACGTAAAGGGCCTGGCCGTTCGTCGGCTGGTAGATTTCCGGCGAGAGCACTGCGGTGAGTGCGCGGAACACACCGATACCGGTCGGTACGGCGATGTACTGCTTGCCGCCGGCCGTGTAGGTGATCGGGTAGCCGTGTAGCGGTGCGCCCAGGCGCGTTTCCCACAGCACAGTGCCGCTGTCCACGTCGAAGGCCTTGAAATAGCGATCCAGATCGCCGATGAACACGAGCCCACCGGCCGTGCCGAGGGCGCCGCTGAGGAACAGGGCGCGCTGCTCGTGGGACCAGCGCTCTTCCAGGGTGCGGACATCGTAGGCGGCCAGCTTGCCCAGCTTACCGCCGGCACCTGGCATTTCGTAGGTGCGTGAGTCACCGCCGTAGCCGCCGCCACCAACCTCGAGGGGTACCTCCCGCCCGACCATGTCGGAGCAGAGCTGGTGCAGGGGGATGACGAGACTGCCCGCTTCGGGGTTATAGGTCGAAGCCTGCCAATTATGGCCGCCGTAGATCCCCGGGCAGGCCTGGATGGTATCGCCTATCTTTGCTTCGAGGATGTCCTCCCGGTAGCTCACCCGGCCTGTTTCCCGATCGATCCCGGCAAAAACGTTCTGCGGCAGCGTTTCCTTGACCGCGATGAAGTCGCCGTTGCGCCGATCAAGTTTCCAAAGCAGCCCGTCTTTCCCGACGGTAAACAGAACCTGTCTACCGTCGATATCCACCAGGACGCGCTCGAAGCCGATATCCATGTCGATGGTCTCGCCGGGCACATGTTGAAAATGCCAGACGATGTCACCGGTTTTCGGGTTCAGGGCGAGGGTGGAATTTGTGTATAAGGCCTGGTCCGTTGCGCTCATGCCGCGGCTTGCCGCCACCCAGGGCTTTGCCTGGGAGGTGCCGATGAAAAACAGGTCGAGCTCCGCGTCGTAGGAACCGGCGATCCAGGCGTCGCCGCCGGCCCGCAGCGCCTGCGGTTGCCCGCCCCAGGTGTCACCTTCGGGGGTACCGGGGAGGGCGATCGTAGAGGTTCGCCACAGCTCCTCGCCCGTGTCCGGGTCGTGTCCGGTGATAAAACAGCCCGCTTTTGTATACAGCTCACAGCCGTTTATGCCCGACAGGACCACGCCGCCGCCGACGATGGGGCCGGCTGTGTGCGTATAGGCTTCACGGTAGTCGGCCTTCGCCGTACGCCAGAGCTGCTCTCCGGTGCGTGCATCGATGGCGATCAGCGCCGCATCGTAGGTGCTCAGGAACAGCTTGTCCTCATAGATGGCAATGTTGCGCACCGGACCGCCGAGGGTCTTGGCCTCCGGTGGGAAGGTGTAGACGAACTCCCAGAGGACCTCCCCACTGGCGCCATCCACGGCCTGGATAATGTTCCCCGGGTGGGTGACGTAGAGGATGCCGTCGTGGGCCAGCGGCGTGACTTGATTGCTGCCGTCGCGCATGGCGAGAACCCAGGCCAGCTTGAGGTCGCCGACATTGTCCCGGTTGACCTGGGCGAGGGGGCTGTAGCCATGTCCGTCCCGGGTCCGACGCCAACTCAGCCAGTCCCCCGGTGGCGGATTGGCCAACATGGCTTCGCTTACCGGGGTATAGCTGTCAAGTCCTTGTCCGCGGAAGCCACCCCGGCTGCGAGCGGCTTGATCGATTGTCCCTGCCTCAGTGAAATTGAACCAGCCCTCGTCGCCGCTTGCCTCTTCGGCACCTTCCCCCACGGGAGCCAGCGCCGCGAGGTCGAGCAGGGGCAGGTCACCGGCTGCGGACTCCCGGTTGCGCTCCAGCAGGTAGGCGACGGCTGCTGCGAGGTCGCGATTGCGCAGCACCGAGGTGCCGCCCGGGGGCATGTTCGCTGCGGTGTAGCGCAGCAGGTCTACCGGTGAGGCCTGGCCCCACTTGTCGAGGAAGACAGGCCCGAGGAGAGCATTGCCGTGCGGCGATCCGCGCAGGGACATACCGTGGCAATTGGAACAGTGCCGAAGGTAGACGGCCTCGCCCGCGCTGGCCAGCTCCGCTGGCGTTGGCGGCTTCGCAGCGGCACCGGAGACGCCGGCAAGGAGCGTGGTGGCGAGAAGGGCAGGGGACAGGGCCTTGGGCATGGGCTTTTCTCCTTCATGATATGCGGCGTCAGGCGCTGTAGCCGCCGTCGACGCCAATGATCTGCCCGTTGATATAGGCCGCCCCCGGGCTTAATAGGAAAGCGACGGTCGCGGCAACCTCCCCGGGATCGCCCAGGCGCGGCGCCGGAGTGCGGTCCAGGCACAGGCGTATCACGTCTTGAGCGGTCTGGTCGGCGGTAAAGGAAGAGTGGACGATACCCACATCAATCACCCCCGGAGCCACGGCGTTGATGCGCTTGCCATCGCCTGCGATCTCCCGGGCGAGCTGACGCACGATGCCGGCGATGGCCGTCTTCGGTATGCCTGACATGCCGTCGTTTTCGAGGGTGCGCAGCACGGCCGTGGTCAGCAGCTGCACAAGGGCGCCGCCGGGGGGGAGGCGCCGGGCCGCTGCCGTAAGTAGATGAAAGGCGCCGAAGACGTCGGTTTCCATGATCTCGCGGAACTGCTCGGGCGTGACATTCACGAGGGGGCAGAGAGGAATGGCGGGACCGGTCGCGTTGACGACCGCCGTCAGCGGCCAGTCACTACTGCCGGCTTCGCTGAGAAAATTATCCACCGCGTCCGGGTCCCGCAGGTCAACGGCGCTGCTGGTCACGGGCACGCCCAGGGCGCCGAGTTCTTCGCTGAGTGCGCGGGCACGGTCGCTATTGCGGTGATAACCGATGTGCAGTCCGTAGCCATCTGCGGCTAGACGACGGCAGCTGGCGGCCCCGAGACCGCCGCTGCCACCCACCACGGCTACCGTACGCTGGTCCATCCCCTGTGCCTTCTCCTGATGCGCCGGCGAGCCGGGAGCTGGGCTCCCGGGGACGCGCCGGCGGCTAGCGCTCAATCCTCCAGATAGTGGCCGTACTTCTTGAGGGCCGCTTCGCGCAGCGTGGGCGTGTGGTAAGTCGGGAACAAGCCCGGCGAAGGCTCGTAGTCACGTAATACCGTGCGCGCCACCGTGATCTTGTGCACCTCTGAGGGGCCGTCGACCACACCAAGCTCCGGAATGTTCGCCCACATGGTCATCAGGGGCGTCTCATCCGACATACCCCAGCTGCCGTGAAGATGCATGACGCGGTAGATAACTTCCTGCAGCACCTTGGGCGTCGCGGCCTTGATGGCGGCAATTTCCTTGCGGACCTCCCGGTTGTATTCCTTGTACTTGTCGATCAACCAGGCTGTGTAGAGCACGTGCAGGCGGTACTGGAGAATCTGCGTGTAGGTGTCGGCGATTTTTTCCTGGGTCAGCTGCTTGTCCGCCAGCAGCTCGCCCTTGGTGTGACGGCTCTTGACTCGCTCGCACATCATGTCCATGGCTTTCTTCAGTACGCCGACGCTGCGCATGGCGTGATGCACGCGGCCGCCGCCGAGGCGCGTCTGCGCCACCAGGAAACCGCCGCCTTCTTCGCCGAGGAGGTTCTCTGCCGGCACGCGGCAGTTCGTAAAGCGCAGGTAGCCATGCACGCCGCCGCCCTGTTCAACATAGGGTCCGACCGCGGTATTGCGCAGGATCTCCAGCCCCGGCGTGCCTTTCTCGACGAGCACGATGGAGGCGCCCTCATGAATCGGCACATCTTTATTGGTCACCACCATGACGAGGAGGAACTCGGAGAAGCTGGCGTGCGAGGCAAACCACTTTTCACCATTAATGACCCACTCGTCACCGTCGCGCTCCGCCGTGCAGGTGAACTGTGCCGGGTCGGCGCCTGCGTGGGGTTCGGTCATGGAGTAACAGGAGGCAATTTTGCCGTCGAGGAGAGGCTGCAGGAACTTTGCCTTCTGCTCCGGCGTGCCGAAGTGCGCGAGGATCTCTGCATTGCCGGAGTCAGGCGCCTGACAGCCGAATACGCTCGGTCCGAAGCGACTGCGTCCGAGGATCTCGTTCATCAGCCCGAGCTTGACCTGCCCGTAACCCTCGCCGCCCAGCTCGGGGCCCAGGTGGCAGGCCCAAAGCTTTTCTTTCTTCACGATATCCCGGAGCGGGGCCATGGCCTTCGCTGCGGGAGATTCCGGATCCCAGGGGTCCCCGGCGCCACGGAAGACGAGATCAAGGGGCTCGATTTCCTCTCGTGTAAAAGTATCAATCCAATCCAGCTTCCGCTGAAACTCAGGGTCAGTCTCGAAACTCCAGCTCACGCAGCCTCCCGTTTGATTTTAGGGCCTCTGGGGTTGGTCCCGGCGCGCCTTGCGGGGCGCTGTGCCTTGACTTGGTAGGCTGCAAGTTTAAACTTGCTAGTCGCAAACAAGCAAATATTTATAACTCCCAAGCGCAGGATGCCATGGACAAAGACACGACTACCTGGATTGTAACCGGAGCCTCCCGAGGGATCGGGCTGGCAGCTGCCGATCGTATCCTCGAGCAGGGCGGCCGCGTCGCCCTTGTGGCTCGCGGCGAGGGCCTGGAAGCGCTCGCAGAAGCTCGCGGTGACAACTGTATTGCCTGTCGCGCGGATGTCTCGCGGCCGGAAGAACTGGCCGCCGTCGCCGAGCGTGTGCTCGGCGAATGGGGTCGCATCGATGTGCTGGTCAACAACGCAGGCCTCCATCGCGGGGGCCGCGTCGGACGCCTCAAGCTCGAAGACTGGCAGGCCGTGCTGGATGTGAACCTTACCGGCGCGCTCCAGGCGATACGGGCGGTGGAGCCGCACTTCACTGACGGCGGTGCTATCGTTAACGTCGGCGCTGTTGTCGGTTTTCGGGGCTTTCCCGGCGATGTCGCCTACGCAGCGTCGAAGGCCGGACTCTCCGGCCTGACCCGCGCCCTGGCGATCGAGCTGGCCCCCCGGGGCATCCGGGTGAACCTTGTTATTCCCGGTCTCGTCCTCACGGAGATGACCGGCGGGGTCTCACCGAAGGCCCTCGAGGCCATGCGCCAGACCATTCCCCTGGGTCGTTACGGCGAGGCTGAGGACATCGCCCGGGTAATTCACTGGGTTGGCTCCAGCGATTATATGACCGGCGCCTTCGTGCCCGTGGACGGCGGCCTGCTGTCGAGCTTCGGAGTCCCCGGACAATGAATCCCGCACAGGAAACGGCCCTGGCCAACTGGCTGGCAACCCACGCCGGCGTAACCGGCGCCCGGGTGTCCGGCGTTCTGGGCGGCGGGAATGCCAATGTCACGCTTCAACTCGACAGTGACGACGGACGCCTGGTGCTGCGCACGCCGCCGGAAAACGCCGTATCCGCCAAGGCGCACCGGGGTATTGAACGCGAGGGGCGGGTACTCCGTGCCCTGTCCGGGCGGGCGCGGGTTCCCGGTTTCGTCGCCTGGTGTGAAGATCCGACGGTCCTGGGCCGGCCCTTTCTTGTTGCGCGCCACGTCGACGGCGTCGCGATCACCTCGACGCTCCCGGCGAGCTACGACGCTACAGCAGAGAGTGTCAACCGCCTCGGCGAGGACCTCGTGGACGAACTGGCGCTCGTGCACACGCTGCCGTGGGCATCGCTGGGTCTGGAGGACTTCGGGCGCCCGGAGGGTTTTCTGGAGCGGCAGGTGACGCGCTGGCGGGAGGTCCGACGGGCCGACCAGGTGCGGGAACTGCCCGAGCTGGAGACGCTGGCTGCCTGGCTGTTGGCAGAGAAGCCGGCAGATCATCCCGGTGCCCTGACCCATGGCGACTACCACCTGGACAATACGCTCTCCCTGCCGGACCGGCCGGGCCTCGCGGCGATCATCGATTGGGAACTGGCGACGATCGGCGACCCGCTGTCAGATCTGGCGCTGCTGCTTATGTTCTGGGGCGACCAGCGGCGCTCGGCCCCCCCCGGCTTCCCGCACATCCAGGAGGTGAGCCGGCGCGCCGGCGTCCACAGCCGCCGGGATCTCGCCGAGCGTTGGTCCGGTCAGACCGGCATCACCCTGGACAACCTTGATTATTACCTGTGTTTTGCCTTCTGGCGCCTGGCGGCCATTGTCGAGGGCGCCTACGTGCTGTACCGCCGGGGCAAGGTCGATACGGCCTATGCCCGCGGTATCGAACAGGACGTACCCGCGCTCCTGGCCGAGGCGGCTGCTGCAGCAAGAGGAGATTGGTAGATGGCCGATTACGCGCCTATGCCCGCCACCATGATGCACATGCCGATGACTGTGCAGATGATTATGCGTCACGGGGCGAGCGTGTTCCCCGACAGCGTCGTTGCAGATTTCGATGGCGACCGGGTAACGCACACCCGCTATGGTGAGATCGCCCGGAACGCTGTGCGCCTCGCCAACCTGCTCCGCGACCTGGGGGTCCGTCTCGGCGATCGCGTGGGAACCTTCAGCTGGAACAACCGCGAGCATCAGGAAGCCTATCTGGCTATCCCTGCCATGGGCGCGATCATGCACACGATCAACGTGCGCCTGTCCACGGAGCAGATCGCCTTCGTGATCAATCACGCCGAAGACCGCGTGCTGATCGTCGATGCGCAGCTTTTTGAGGTGCTCGCGCCGGCGCTGCCGCTCCTTGATACGGTCCAGCACCTGCTTGTTGTCGGAGCCGGGGCCGAGCCCGTCAGTGGCGCTGTTCACAGCCACGACTATCACAAGGCGGTGAGCCAGCAGCCGGATGACTATCCCTGGCCAACGCTGGACGAAAATGCGGCGGCCGCGATCTGCTATACGAGCGGTACCACGGGCAATCCAAAGGGCGTGGTCTACAGCCACAAGACCACCTATCTGCATGCGCTCGCTTCCCGCGCCACCGATACCTTCGGCATCTGCGAGGCGGACCGGCTGCTGCTGCTGCCGCCCATGTTCCACGCCAATTCCTGGGGCATGCCCTACAGCGGTTGGTTCTCCGGCAGCGATCTGATCATGCCGGGGCCCCACGTGCAGCCGGACAAGCTCATTCGCCTGATCGGCAGTGAACGACCCACGTTCAGCGCGATGGTACCCACGGTGCTTGGAGACCTTCTGCGCGTGCCGGAAGAAGAGCTCGACATGCGCTGCTTCCGGCTGCTGGTGTCCGGCGGCTCCGCGGTGCCGCCGGCCATGATCGAAGCGGTGCGTGAACGCTGGGGGGTGCCCCTCCTGCAGGGCTGGGGTATGACTGAGACCAGCCCCATGTGCGTGCTGTCGCATCCGCCGCGGGAACTCGAGGGCCAGGCCGAGTCGCAATGGCGGGCCAAGAGCGGTCGCCCGGTGCCGGGCATTGAAGTGCGAGCAATAGACGATAGCGGTGAGCCGGTTCCCTGCGACGGGGAAACCGTGGGTGAACTGCAGTTGCGGGGGCCCTGGGTGACCGGCGCTTACCACGGCATCGACGCCAGCGACAGCTTTACGGCGGACGGCTGGCTGCGCACCGGCGATGTTGGTCACATCGATAGCAAGTACTTCGTGCAGCTGACTGACCGTACCAAGGACGTGATAAAGTCCGGAGGCGAATGGATCTCGTCCGTGGACCTGGAAAATGCCCTGTCGGCCCACCCGGACGTAACCGAGGCCGCCGTGATCGCTGTGCCGGATGAGCGCTGGCAGGAGCGGCCCCTGGCAATTGTGGTCAGTCACCGTCCCGACCTCGGTGCCGAAGAGCTTCGCAGCTTTTTGCGCGAACGCGTGGCGCGGTTCTGGATTCCTGAGCGCTGGGTTTTTGTCGATGCTCTCGAGAAGACCAGCGTCGGTAAGATCGACAAAAAACGTCTGCGGGAACGACGCGATGCGGGTGAGTTTGAGGTCCTGCGCGTGTCCTGACGCTGCAGCCTGACGAGGAGCCACTCATGCCACAGCCACAGCCATCCAGGGCCGAAGAAGGGCCGCTTACCCAGGCCGAGAGGACCGCGCTGTCTGACCGACGCATGTTCGAGGCGGCCATCGAACTTATCAACGAGTTCGGTACGCGCAAGATGACCCTGAAGGAGATCGGGGAG
The DNA here is from genome assembly GCF_000764025.1 of Pseudohaliea rubra DSM 19751. Classification (GTDB taxonomy): domain Bacteria; phylum Pseudomonadota; class Gammaproteobacteria; order Pseudomonadales; family Halieaceae; genus Pseudohaliea; species Pseudohaliea rubra. Next base: position 77,961 of record NZ_KN234745.1, read on the forward strand.
CGCGCCGGTTACAGCCGGGGGCTCGCGAGCTATCGCTTCGGTTCCAAGGACGGTCTGCTGCGGGAACTTTTCGGGCGCTTCGACATGCGCTGGAAGGAGCACCTCGGCGAGCGGCTCCAGGGGAAGCGCGGTATCGAGGCGATTCGCGCCGGCATCCACGCCCAGCGCGATTTCTTCCGCCGCGAGCCCAACTATCTGCGGGCCATGTACCTGCTCTGGTACGAATCCCTCGGCCACGAGTCGGATATCCGCAGTGCCCTCTCGGACCATCATGCGATCTACCGCAAGGATGCCCGGCAGTGGGCCGAGGCGGGAATCGCCGACGGCGATATCTCCTCGACCATCGACCCGGAGCAGTTCGCCGTGCGCTACTGCTCCTTCATGTTCGGCACCATCTATCAGTGGCTGGTGGATGCTGATGCGCTGGACATCGACGGGCTCTTCGCCGATTACGAAAAGCAGATCATGACTATCCTGAGAACTGGAGTGTAACCGCCATGGCTTACCTGCAACGCGACGACGGCAATGTTTACTTTGAGGATCACGGCAGCGGTGAGCGGACCATGCTGCTGCTGCACGGCTGGGGCATGAGCCTCCGCGTCTGGGATGCGACACTGCTGGCGCTTCTCGACAAGGGCTATCGGGTGGTGCTCATGGACCATCGGGGCTGCGGCGGGTCCGATAAGGATTTCGCCGACATGAGCATCGAGGCCATTGCCGGCGACGTGGTCGCCCTGGTCGGGCAGCTCGCCTTGAATCGCGTTGTGCTCAATGGCTGGTCTCTCGGTGGGGCCGTGGCGGTTGCGGCAGCCGCGCAGCTAGGCGAGCGCTGTGAGGGGCTGGTGCTGACTTGCGCAGCGTCACCGATTTACGTGCAGAAGCCTGATCTTGCCCTGGGTGGCACGCCGGAGGATATGGCCGCTACGGTGCAGGGTCTGAGTGAGGATCGCATCACTTTCCTCCATGGTTTGTCCCGGGCCGTCTGCGCGAAGCCCGTCGGCGAGGCGCTGGAGCATTGGATGTGGCGGGTGTTCACGGAGGCCTCCCCCCGGGCGATTGCGACCCTCGCCGAGCTCGGCCCGCTGGATCAGCGCGCTGTGCTCGCCGGGCTCAGCATGCCTATACTCAGCTACGTCGGTGGCCAGGATGGTTTTGTTGCGCCGCCGATCTGCCGTTGGGTGGCCGATAACAACCCGAATGCCCGCGCCGTGGAGCTTCCCGATTGTGGCCACGCACCGTTCATCGAAGAGCGGGAGCGCTACCTCGAGGAGCTGCTCGCTTTCCTCGGCAGCCTCAGCTGAGGCGCACTGTCCCTTCGCGCCGTCCTACCAGGCGGCGCTGTTAGCACCCACCCGGTCACGATTTGTTTCCAGCAGGGCCCCGTAAGTCAGCACCCGGAAGGTATCTGCCAGTTTGGTCTGGTGCGGCACGCTCTGGGTCATGAAAATGCCGACGATGTCGTCCACCGGGTCCACCCAGAAGCGTGTCCCGGCCGCGCCACCCCAGCCGTAGCTGCCGTCCGCACCCAATTCGCCGGTGGCCCCCGGGTCGACGCTCACGCCGACCCCCAGACCGAAGCCGTCGATGGAATAGAGGTTGTCCGTGGCGAGGCCCGCGACGTGATTGCGGCGCAGATGACGCACGGTAAGGGGTGCGAGTAGCCGCACGCCGTCCACGGCACCATCCCCCGCGAGCATCCGCGCGAAGCGCAGATAATCTCTGGCGGTGCTGACAAGGCCGCCGCCGCCGCTCTCAAACACGTTGCCCTCGACATAACTCCGGGTGAGTTCCGGGTCGGCAACCTGAAGCGCCTGTTCGTCGCTGAATTGCCAGGGCGCGTCCGGGGCCATGGTCGTTCCCCGGGGTGAGTAGAGCTGGGCAAGGCGGTCCCGCTTCGCTGCGGGCACCAGGAAGTGTGTGTCCGTCATACCCAGGGGCTCGAAGATCCGCTCGCGGAAGAAGTCGCCAAGGCTCATGCCGCTGACAGCCTCCACCAGCCGCCCCTGAACGTCCACGGCGACACTGTAATGCCAGCGCGTGCCCGGTTCATATTGCAGGGGCAGGGTGCCCAGAGTCTCTGTAAATGCCGGCAGGTCTGCCTTCTGGAACAGCCCGGCTTCCCGGTATCTTCGATCCACACTGCTATCGCCGAAGAGGCCGTAGCTGAAGCCGGCACTGTGCCGCAGCAGGTCCCGGATCGTCGGTTGCCGTGCCGCCGTCCGCGTGGTCAGGGGGGTGTTGGGGTCAAGGTCTTCGGCGACGGCGAGGTCCGCCAGCTCCGGAAGGTACTCTGCCACCGGATCTCCGAGCAGGAAATGACCCTCCTCATAAAGCATGAGGACCGCCACCGTGGTGACCGGCTTGGTCATGGAGTAGATGCGGTAGAGCGTGTCGGTTGTCGCGGGCCGGCCCGCCTCCCGGTCGCGGTCGCCCCAGGTGGCGTGGTAGACGACGTCACCACCTCTGGCGATGAGCCCCTCACCGCCAACCATGATCCCCGCGGCTACGGCGGCGTCCATGTGCCGGTCGATCCGGGCCAGGCGCTCGGCGGAAAAGCCGGTTGCCGCCGGGTCCGGGGCGGCCGTCAGCGTGCCGCAGGCAAAAAGAAGCAGGGAGAGGGCAAGCTGGCGCATCGCGGTGTTCCCGGTTCAACGAAAGCGCTACGCTAGCTCGCTTTGCCGGTCCAGGCAAATGCGCCTTTCAGCCTGGCTGAGGCGTCCCCACCAGGAGCGAGAGGGCGGCGTAGCGGAGGCCTTTGCCGACAGCAAGCAACGGAGCCACCTTCCATAGCGGTGCCTGCAAGGTGCCGGCGACCAGGGGAAGGGCATCACCGCCGAGGGGCAGCCAGGCGAAGAGCAGGCTCCAGTAACCGTAGCGGCTGTACCAGGCTGTAGCGCGGGCGAGCTGTCGCTCGCTCACAGGCCACCAGCGGCGTTCCCGGAAACGAAGCAGGGCGAGACCAAGGACCCAGTTCACCAGTCCCCCGAGCGTATTACCCAGGGTGGCGACCGCTACGAGTAGCGCAGGATCGCTGCCGCTGGCAAGCAGGCCAAGGAAGACCACCTCGGAGTAGAAAGGGAGAAAGGTCGCCGCGAGGAAGGCGCTGGCAAAGAGTACCGTGAGCTCAGCCACGGCGTTCGAGGGCTGCCCGTACCAGCCAGCGGAAGAGGGCGCGCTGCGCAGACAGATAGAGCAGGTATTCCGGGTGCCACTGTACGCCGAGTATCGCGCGCTCGCGGTGCTCCACACCCTGCACAAGTCCATCAAGGTCGCGGCCGGTGATAGCCAGTTCCTCGCCTGGTCGGTCGACGGCCTGATGGTGAAGGCTGTTTACCCGGAGCCGTTTGCGGTGGGTGACCGCTGCCAGCTGCGAGCCGTGTTCGAGATCTACGCGCTTGGTGGGTAGCAGGCTTCCGCGGTTGCGGGTGCGCCGGCGCAGGGCGCGGATATCGCCGTGGAGATTGCCGCCGAGGACGACGTTGATGAGCTGGGCGCCGCGGCAGATGCCGAGAAGCGGCAGTCTGTGCTCCAGTGCACGCCGAACCCAGCGGAGCTCCAGCGCATCGCGAGCCGCATCGATGCGTACCGCTCCTTCCAGAACGCCGCCATAGTGCTCCGGCGCGATGTCGTTGCCGCCGCCGATCACCAGACCGTCGATGTCCTCAAGGGACTGCTGATGGCGCAGGCTGATGCGGACTGCCCGGGCGCCGCAGAGAGCCAGCGCCACTCGCGTACACCACCAGGCGGATGCGTAGCGGCGGGCAGTGCCGGTCACGCCAATTCGCGGTCGCGCAGCCATGGGGTGAGTTCCGTGCTCCAGGCGGCCCGGTCGACTCCGACGAGCGGCCTTCCGCGTTCAAGAAAAGCTGTGGCGAGGTGCGCAAGGTCCTGCGGCCGCTGGGCGAGATCATCGATGATCCGCCAACCCTCCCAGGCGTTTCCGAGGGACCAGTCCGGGTCGTCGATGAGACAGTTCGGCAGGCGGTAGTGGAAGGCCGGCCGCGCCTTGACGCGGTCGTCCTGAACCGCTGCCTGCACGGCCGCGGCATCGAGGACGCTGAGTAGCGGCAGCATGTCCAGGGCCCGGTTGCGGGTGGAGTTGTGCTCAAGATAGGTGGCCAGGAGTGCCTTGCCGGTAGCTGGCGGTCCCCGCTCGCACAGCGTCCGGGTATAGGCTTCCGGGTAAAGGTCCACATAGGGGCTTACGCGTCGGGCGAGGTCTACGGCATGGGCGTCCACCAGCCACCACTGGAGCAGGGCGAAGGCAACCAGGTAGCGCCAGAGCGTCCCGGCTTCGAGGTCGGGCGCCTCGGTATTGATGTGGACGCCGTAGGCTGCGATCACCGAGTCGCGGGTACCGGCAGCCCCGGCATTGCGGAGCGCGTCTACGAGCGGGTCAAGCAATAGGGCGAGTTTATCAAGAGGGATCGGCGGACAGACCACCTCCAGCGGCACAATGCGCTCAGCGGCAAGGCTGAGGAGTTCTACCCAGCCCTCGCCGCTGCTGCCGTTCTGCTCGGCGGCCTGGCGCTTGAGGAAGTCCCAGTCGATCTCGATCGTAAAGTCGCCGGCTCCGGGAACGGCGAGCACGCAATGGGCCGCGTCCGCTTGCCGGCGCTCACCGCCGATGGCCTTTTGCACCACGTTCGCTGCATCGTCGAGGGACAGGCCGGTGAACTCGATCTCCAAGCCGGCCCGGCGCCAGGCATCCCGGCGTGTGTGTGTTACCGCGGGAAGCGTAAACATGTGCCCAGCATAGCAGACTCGTCCCGTGCCTCAGTCTTGCGCCGCAGCCGGCGTGCCGTCGCGGGCGAGATCAGCAGGCAGGTTGCGGGCCGCGAGGAGGAAGCTGCCGATGGCCAGCAGGCCAACGCAGGCGGTTATCACCATGGCCCAGCGCAGGTTCTGGTCGCCGGCCATCGGCGCAAGCAGATCGCTGGCCAGACCCGTAAAAAAGGGCCCGAGCCCAAGCCCGATCATGTTGAGTACGAAGAACAGCACTGCGGACGTGAGCGCGCGCATGCGGGGTGGCACGAGGGCGTGGGCAATGGCGATGCTGGGCCCGAGGTAAAGGGAGTTCACCACGGAGACCACCGCGAGGACCGCCAGCACTGACGTCGTATGGTTGCTGAGGATTACGTAGAAGTAGGGGAAAAAAGCAAGGCCCCCACCGATGGCGGGCACCCACACGTACCAGCGTCGGTCGCCCACCGCGAGCCGGTCACCGAGGTAGCCGCCGAGGAAAGTGCCAATCGCGCCGGAAAGGCCCGCGACCAGGGACAGCACCAGCCCGACGTCGCCGACGCTCATGCCGTGGTTGCGGATCAGCAGCGAGGGTAGGAAATTGCCGTTGCCATAGGAGACGTAGGAAGTGAGTGCGCAGCCCATCGCGACGTACCAGAAGGATCGCCGCTCGCGGAGCAGGCGCAGGGTCTCGCCGATGCTGGGGCGATGGTCGTTGCTGCCCGCAGCATCCCAGCGTCCGCGGGGTGGCTCGCGAACGGTGAGCGCCAGCACGATGGCGAAGAGAATGCCCGGAAGGCCCACGACCATGAAGGCTGCGCGCCAGCCGAAGGTGTCGGCGAGGATGCCGCCGAAGGCGTAGCCCAGGAGGATGCCAATATAGATACCCGAGGAGTAGAAAGACAGCGCCGTGCCGCGCTGTTCCGGCGGGTAATAGTCGCTGATCATGGAGTGAGCCGGGGGGCTGCCGCCAGCCTCTCCGAGGCCCACGCCGACCCGCGCCAGCAGCAGCTGTCCATAGCTCTGCACGAGGCCCGAGAGAGCCGTCATGCCGCTCCAGACGGCGAGGGCCGCTGCGACAATGTTGCGGCGGTTGCCCCGATCGGCAAGGTAGGCAATGGGGATGCCTGCGGTCACGTAGATGACTGCGAAGGTGAAGCCCGAGAGCAGCCCGAGCTGCGCGTCGGTCAGGCCCATATCGGCCTTGATCGGCTCCTGCAGGATCACCAGGATCTGCCGGTCGATGAAGTTGAAGGCGTAGACGATGGTCAGCATCACCAGCACGAAGCGTCGGTAACGGGAGCTGAAGTTGTCGTCGCGGACATTATTGTTCTGAGTTGTCACGGCGGCACCACTGCTGCAGAGTGCGGAAGACTGTGCCACAGGCGCGGCGGATTTGGTATTTCTGGCTTCAGGCACGGCCTTTGGCTAGACTGCCGGGCCGATGAACGCAAGGCCGGAGCGATGGCGGAGCTGACACACCTTGATAGTGAGGGCGAGGCCCACATGGTGGACGTGGGCGATAAGCCCGTGACCCGCCGGGAAGCGTCTGCGGCCAGTGACGTCATCATGGACGTTTCGACCCTGGCTCTGCTCCGGGCCGGTAACGCGGCCAAGGGCGATGTTTTTGCTGTGGCGCGCATTGCCGGTATTCAGGCGGCCAAGCGCACGGCGGAGCTCATCCCCCTTTGCCATCCGTTGCCGCTGGATCGGATCGACGTGGAAGTGACAGCCTGTGATGAGCTGCCCGGGGTTCGGATTGTGGCCCGCTGCGCGGTTGCAGGGCGCACGGGGGTCGAGATGGAGGCGCTGACCGCGGCGGCCGTGGCCGCGCTTACGGTCTATGACATGCTCAAGGCTGTTGACCGCGACATGACCATCGCCGCCACGCGGCTCCTGACGAAGCGCGGCGGCCGCTCCGGCGACTACCGGCGAGAGAACGCACCGGCGTGAAGGTATTGTTCTTCGCCAGCGTGAGGGAGCGTCTCGGCAGCGGTGAGTGCGAGTTCACCGGCGCAGCGCTGCCGCCGGACCTGGACACGCTGCGCGGTGCTCTGGCGGCACGCAGCGACGTGTATCGGGAAGTGCTTGCACAGCCGAATCTGCTCTGCGCCGTGAACCAGATTGTGGTGCACGGCAATGTTGCCCTCGGGCCCGATGACGAGGTGGCTTTCTTTCCACCGGTCACCGGCGGCTGACATGGGCCCGCGTTTCTGTCGTATCCAGCGGGAGGACTTCGACCCGGCCGCGCTGCAGGCGGCGGTGGCGACAGGAGATAGTGCGGGGGCAGTGGTGACTTTTACCGGGCAGGTGCGGCGGCCCGTCGGTGACGACAGCTTCAGCGGTCTCACCCTGGAGCACTACCCGGGCATGACGGAACGCGCCATCGCGGCGATTCTCGACGAGGCAGGGGAGCGCTGGCCGCTCCTCGCTATCGGTGTGGTGCATCGCATTGGCGAGCTGGCCCCGGGTGCCAGCATCGTCTGGGTCGGTGCGGCGGCCGCCCACCGCGGCGATGCCTTCGCGGCCTGCGAGTTCACCATGGACTACCTGAAAACCCGCGCCCCGTTCTGGAAGAAGGAATATCGGGGTTCCGGAGCGCGCTGGGTGGAGGCGCGCCGCGGAGATGATGAGCGCGCGGCGCGCTGGCAGCGCGCGGCGCCAATGACCACGGCAAGGACGGAAGACTAGCAATTATGGCACTGGATCCTCGGGCGCTGCGCAATACTCTGGGCAATTTCGCGACAGGGGTCTGTCTGGTCACGGCTTTGGACGGCGAGCTGCAGCCGCAGGCCCTCACGGTGAATTCCTTTTCATCCGTGTCCCTGGACCCCCCGCTGGTTCTGTGGAGCCTGCAGAACAACTCCGAAGCTTACGATATCTTTGCAACGCCGCAGCACTATGCCATCAACGTGCTGGCGGCGGAGCAGGAACTTTTGTCCACACGCTACGCGCAGTCCGGGGCTCATCTGCTCGACCCGGCCCATTTCACGCCCGGGGAGAACGGCGCACCGGTGATTACCGGCGCGCTGGCAGTCTTCGAATGCCAGCTGGCGGCGACGCATGAGGGCGGGGACCACACCATCATCGTGGGTCGGGTCGCCCGCTTTGCGGCGGATACCACCCGCGAACCGCTGGTCTTCTACCGCGGCGGCTACCGCGCGCTCGCGGTATCCTGAGCCCATGAAGTTCTGTAGCGATTGCGGCGCTGCCGTTACCTTCCGTATCCCCCCGGGGGATGACCGGGAGCGTTTTGTCTGTGATGCGTGCGAGACGATTCATTACATCAACCCGAGGGTTATCGTGGGCTGCCTGCCGACCTGGGGCGACCAGGTCCTGCTTTGCCGCCGGGCCATTGAGCCGCGCCGCGATTACTGGACACTGCCCGCCGGGTTCATGGAGAACGGCGAGACCACGGAGGAGGGGGCCGCCCGGGAAACCTGGGAGGAGGCCCGGGCGCGGGTCCGGGACCTCGCCCTCTACCGCGTTTATGACGTGCCGTATATCAATCAGGTGTATTTGTTCTACCGCTGCAGCCTGATTGACGGCAGCCACGCGCCCGGACCGGAGAGCACAGAAACCCGCCTCTACCGCCGCGACGAGGTGCCCTGGGACGACCTTGCGTTCCCGAGTATTTATCGGGCGCTGCGCGCCTTCTTCGATGATCGCGAGGCGGGCCGTGACTATCCGCACGCCGTGGAAACCATCTTTCGCCGTCGTGATGCCGGCGGCTGAAACACGCCAGCATGACAGCCAGCCAACGAGGAGATCGCCATGGCATTCCCCAAGATCGGTAACCTGGCTCCGGCCTTTACGCTGCCCGACCAGGATGGCAGCAAGGTCAGCCTGAAGCAGTTTCGTGACGATAAGAATGTCGTTCTCTATTTTTACCCGAAGGCCATGACGCCGGGCTGTACGGTCCAGGCCTGCGGCCTGCGCGATAGCAGCAAGGCGCTGGCGAAGAAGGATACGGTCGTGCTCGGGATCAGCCCGGACCCGGTGGCACGCCTTTGCAAGTTCATCGACAAGGAACAGCTGAACTTCACGCTGCTCTCCGACGAGGATCACGCCATCGCCGAGAAGTACGGCGCCTGGGGCCTGAAGAAGTTCATGGGCCGCGAGTTCATGGGCATCCTGCGTACGACCTTTATCATCGGCAGGGACGGGCGTCTGAAATACATCATGGACAAGGTCAAGACCAAGTCCCACCACGACGATGTGCTCGCTCTGATCGAAGAGCTGGGTCTGTAGCACACCGTGCTTTCCATCGTCACTCTCAACGCGAATGGCATACGTGCCGCTGCCCGAAAGGGTTTCTTTGCGTGGCTCGAGCAGGAACAGCCGGATATCGTCTGCATCCAGGAGACCAAGGCCCAGGAGCACCAGCTGGATGAGAGCCCGTTCTACCCGTCGGGCTACCACTGCTTCTACAATGACGCCGAGCGCAAGGGCTACAGCGGCACCGCGCTCTACTCGCGGGTGCAGCCGCGCAAGGTCATCGACCGGCTCGGCTGGGATCCGGCAGACAGCGAAGGGCGCTACCTTCAGGCGGACTACGACGGCCTGTCGGTGGTGTCTCTCTACCTGCCCTCGGGTTCCAGCAGCGAGGCCGCGCTGGACAAGAAATACGCCTTCATGGATCGCTTTTATGAACATCTTCGTGGCCTGCGCCGCAAGCGCCGGGAGTTCGTGATCTGTGCGGACTGGAACATCTGTCACAGGGAAATCGACCTGCGCAACTGGAAAGCCAACCAGAAGAACTCCGGTTTCCTGCCCGAGGAGCGCGCCTGGCTGGATCGGGTTTACAGCGAACTGGGCTACCGCGACAGCTTTCGCATCGTGGAGCCCGGCCCGGATCAGTACACCTGGTGGTCGAATCGCGGCCAGGCCTGGGCAAAAAACGTCGGCTGGCGCCTGGACTACCAGGTGATTACCCCCGGTCTCGCGGATCGGGTCCGTGCTGCATCCATCTACCGGGAGGAACGCTTCTCGGACCATGCGCCGCAGACCATGGTTTTCGATCTGGCGCTCGCGTCCTGAGCCCGCTTCGTTTGCCCGGGGAGGCCAAACCCGTTACATTGCCGCGGCGGGAATTCACCCTTTGTTTCCAGTGTAAGAAGGACAGCCATGATCCCTTTCATCGCAGCCGCCCACGCCCAGGGCGCAGAGCAGCCGCCCGGTGGCGGCCTGTTTCAGATCGTCTTTCTGGTCGGTCTGTTTGCTATCTTCTATTTCATCGCGATCCGGCCTCAGCGCAAGCGTCAGAAGGAGCACCAGGAACTGGTGGGCAGCCTTACCAAGGGCGACGAGGTCGTCACCAGCGCGGGCATCCTTGGCCGTATCACCGCCCTGGACGACAATTACATGGTGCTCAACGTGGGCGAAAACACGACGCTCAAGTTCCAGCGCCTTCACGTGCACGCCAAGCTGCCTAAGGGCACGCTGAAGGCGATCGGCGACTGACAACGCTGCCTCCTCACCGTACACCGGAACGTCTGTGCGCGATCTGATCGTCACCGTCAATGGCCTGGCCTGGGGGCCGGTCATGCTCCTGCTCCTCCTCGGCACGGGCATCTTCCTGACCCTCGGCCTGCGCTTCGCAACGCTGCGCCGCCTGCCCCGGGCCATCGGCTTGCTGCTGCGCGGGCGCACGGGCACAGGGCAGGGAGACATCTCGCCCTTCAGCGCGCTGATGACGTCCCTGTCGGCGACCATCGGCACCGGGAACATCGCCGGCGTCGCGACGGCCCTCGCCCTCGGCGGGCCCGGCGCTCTGTTCTGGATGTGGCTCACGGCTTTGTTCGGCATGGCCACCAAGTACGCGGAAGCCGTCTGCGCAGTGCGCTTCCGGGAGCAGGATGCCAACGGTAACTACAGCGGCGGCCCCATGTACTACATCCGCAACGGTCTCGGCCGGCGCTGGCATTTTCTCGCCTATGCGTTTGCTATCTTCGGCAGCCTTGCGGGTTTCGGGATCGCCAACACGGTGCAGTCGAACTCCATTGCCCAGGTGCTGAACGACAGCTACGCGGTGCCTCCGCTGTTCACCGGGCTCGTGCTCATGGTGCTGGTGGGGGCCGTGGTGCTCGGGGGTATCCAGCGCATTGCCCAGGTGGCCAGTTACCTCGTGCCGATCATGGCCTCGAGCTACTTGCTTATGAGCGTGCTGGTGGTGGTATTTCATATCGATGCAGTGCCCGGGGCGTTGGTGGAGATCGTTGCGTCGGCCTTCACGGGTTCTGCGGCCACCGGCGGCTTTGCCGGGGCCACGGTCTGGGCCGCGCTGCGTTTCGGGGTGGCTCGCGGTATCTTCTCCAATGAGGCGGGGCTCGGCAGCGCGCCGATCGCCCACGCGGCTGCGCGCACCGACTCGCCGGTGGAGCAGGGCATGATCGCCATGCTCGGGACCTTTATCGACACGTTGGTCGTTTGCACCATGACCGGCCTGGTCATCGTTATCATGGACGTGCTGCCGACCGGTGTGAGCGGTGCGAGCCTGACGTCCCTGGCTTTCGGCGGGGCCTTCCCGGGCGGGGAGATCATCGTCACCCTTGGGCTTTGTCTCTTCGGCTTTACGACCACCATCGGCTGGTCTTTCTACGGCGAGCGCTGCGTGGTGTTTCTGGTCGGGGTCCGCGGCGTCCTGCCGTTCCGCCTGCTCTGGGTCCTGGCCCTGCCGGTCGGTACGATGCTGCAGCTCGATCTCGTCTGGCTCCTCGCCGATACGCTCAATGCCTTCATGGCAATCCCCAACCTCATCGCGCTCCTGCTCCTGGGGCCGCTGGTCTTCCGTATCTCTTGGGACTACTTCGCCGGGGTGCGCTGAGAGCGATCGTCGCCGGTGTTGATCCTGCGCAACGCCGCCCTTCATATCCTGTGCTTTCTTTAGGCGTGCGGCAGCTTTAGGCCTGCGGCAGCTTTGCCGGGTCGAGTACGGGGTGCGCCGCTCAGTCGCTCCCCGTTCGCAGCCGCCCCGGAAAGACCACTCCGGGCCTTGCATGCATAGCGATAAAAAAGGGGACACTCGCCATGACCGAGCTGCAGACTTCTCCTGATGCCTGTGTGGATGCCGCGATCGCGGCCGTAGGCAAGGACATCCGCCTTGCCGCACCGCTGGGCCTCGGCAAGCCCGTCCAGTTGCTCAATGCTTTCTACCGTCGCGCCGCGGCGGACCGCAGCCTGCGGCTGCACATCTATACGGCGCTGTCGCTGGAGGTGCCGGTCCCGAAAGATCCGGTCGAAAAGGAGCTTGCCGGACCGATCATCGAGCGACTGTTCGGCGATTACGAGGGGCTGGCCTATCTGGAGGCGCTTCGAGGCGATGGGCTGCCGGAGAACATCACGGTCAGCGAGCTGTACTTCAAAGCCGGTTCCATGAAGGGGCTGGCCAGCGCCCAGCAGCACTATATCTCGAGCAACTACACGCATATTGCCCGCGATCTCTGCGCCGCCGGAGTCAACGTCCTTCTGCAGCTCGTGGCGGCCCGGGGCAGCGGCAGCGAGCGACGCCTCAGCCTGTCGTGCAATCCCGATACCGCCATGGACCTCCTCGCGTGCCTGCGCCGGGAACGGCCGGGCAGCTACCTGAGCATTGCTCAGGTCCATCCGCAGCTGCCTTTCATGACCAACGACGCGGAGGTGTCCCCGGAGACCTTCGACCTTGTGCTCGAGAACCCGGAGCTCGATCGGCAGCTTTTTGCCGTACCCAACCCGGCGATTCCGTTGACTGACTATGCTACGGCGCTGCATGCCAGCAGCCTGGTGGTAGACGGCGGCACGCTGCAGATCGGTATCGGCGCCCTGGGCGACGCGGTGGCCCATGCGCTTCTGCTCCGGCACCAACGCAGTGCCGACTACCGTGCGGTGCTCCGTGCGCTCGGGGGCACTGCCAGCGAAGGCCGTTTTGAACAAGGGCTGTACGTCTCCACAGAGATGTTCGTGAACGGCATGCTCCGGCTTATGGAGGCGGGCATCGTACGTCGTCGCGTTTACGATAATCTCGCGCTGCAGGAAGGGCTGAATGCCGGTGTTATCACTGACACCATTGACGAGACCCTTTACGGCTACGCCCGGGATCATGGGCTGCTGCCGCGGGTGCTGGACGCCGGGGCCCTGGTTCAGGGACAGCATTGGGGGCTGCTCCCGGAGGAGCTCGCCCTGGCCGGCGAAGCGCTCTCCCTTGGCGGTGTCATGCTCGCCAACGATCTCGATGATGCCGTCACCCGGGCGCAGCTCCTCGACCGCGTCGGCGGGCGCCTGCTACGGCATGGCCGGGTTATCCACGGAGGCTTCTTCCTCGGGCCGCGGGATTTCTATGCAAAACTTTGCAAGCTGGACGACGAGGCCCGCGACGCTATCGCTATGACCAGCGTGCTGCGCACCAACCAGCTCCTCAGAGATTACCCCCTGTACTGCGCCCAGCGCCGGGATGCGCGTTTTATCAATACGGGGATGATGGTGAGCCTGAGCGGGGCGGTCACCTCCGATGCCCTTGAGGACGGGACTGTGATCAGCGGCGTGGGTGGCCAGTACAACTTCGTCGCGATGGCCCACGACCTGCCCGGCGCGCGTTCCATTCTTTGTATCCGGGCTACCCGTGGCACAGGTAAAGGCCTGTCTTCCAATATTGTTCCGCACTACGGACACACCACGATCCCCCGGCATCTCCGCGATATCATCGTCACCGAGTACGGTGTGGCGGATCTGCGCGGGCAGGAGGATGCGGAGGTCATCCGGCGGCTCATCGCCGTCGCCGACAGCCGCTTCCAGGACGAGCTGGCGCAGGCAGCCAAGGCCGCCGGCAAGCTGCCGGAGCACTACCGGGTACCTGCAGACCGACGGCACAACCTGCCTGACCGCCTCGAGCAGGCCCTGGCCGGCTACTGCCAGGGAGGGCTCCTGCCGGACTACCCCTTTGGCACGGAGCTGACGGAGGAGGAGCTTACTCTGGCGGCGAGCCTGCGCCGGATCAAAGCCCTGAGCGAGGAACCCGCACAGTTCCTGGTGCGCTGCGTCCGCGCGCTCCTGCACCACCCGCAACACGAGGAGGCCCGGCACTACCTCGAGCGTATTCACCTCGACCATCCCGAGACCAGTCGCGAATTTCTGCTCCAGCAGCTGCTGCTGCTGGACCTTGAGGAGCGGGGTTTCCTGCGCGTGGGCTGAGCGGGCGTTTCTATGCCGAGCCTTCCACGTTGATGCATGGGCGCGCTATCCTTGCCGCATGCCTGTGACTCTGGACAACAAGCTCGTCATCGCCATCTCCTCGCGGGCGCTCTTCGATCTTGGCGAGAGCCACCAGGTGTTCGAGGATCAGGGCCTTGCGGCGTACTCGGAATACCAGGTCGCCCACGAAGAGGAGCCACTGGCGCCCGGTGAGGCCTTTCCCCTGGTGGAAAAACTCCTGCGCATCAATCAGCGTCTTGAGGGAGATGCCCGGGTTGAGGTCGTGCTGCTGTCACGCAACAGTGCCGACACGGGCCTGCGGGTGTTCAACTCGATCCAGCACTACGAGCTGGCGATAAGTCGCGCAGCGTTTTGCGGTGGCGCCAGTCCCTGGCGCTACGTAAACGCCTTCGGTTGTCATCTCTTCCTGTCGACGGAGCCGGAAGATGTCCGCAACGCGCTGGAGTGCGGAGTTGCCGCCGCCACCCTTGTTTCCTCGCGCGCTGCCAGCGGCGCCGACGACCAGCTACGCTTCGCCTTTGACGGTGACGCGGTCATCTTTTCCGACGAGGCGGAGCGCGTCTTCAAGCTCGAGGGGCTCGAGGCCTTCACCGCGAGTGAACGGGCTTCGGCGCGTAAGCCTCTGGAGGGCGGGCCCTTCAAACCTTTCCTGGCGGCGCTGCACGAGCTGCAGCAGGCTTTCCCGCCGGCAGAAGCGCCGATCCGCACGGCCCTGGTCACGGCGCGCTCTGCGCCGGCGCACGAGCGGGTGATCCATACGCTCCGGGCCTGGAACATCCGCATCGACGAATCCATTTTTCTCGGTGGCCTCGATAAGGCGGATTTTCTTCGCGCCTATCAGGCCGACGTGTTCTTCGACGATCAGGAAACCTATTGCCGCTCCGCCGGTTCCCATGTGGCGACGGGGCATGTCCCGCACGGTGTTGCCAACGACCCTCGCTGAGTCTTATTACGCGAGGTGCTGGCCTGACACTCGTTTGATGGCTATTCTTTATAAAGCGGGGGCGTCCTACGCCGTTCGGTTCAGGGAGGGCTTGCGTGAAACTGCAGCAACTGCGCTACATTTGGGAGGTTGCACACCACGACCTCAACGTCTCTGCCACGGCGCAGAGCCTGTTCACTTCCCAACCCGGCATCAGCAAGCAGATCCGCCTCCTTGAAGACGAGCTGGGCGTGGAGGTCTTTGCCCGCAGCGGCAAGCACCTGACCCGTGTCACCCCCGCGGGAGAGGTCATCCTCGAGACCGCCGGCGACATTCTGCGCAAGGTCGAGAGCATCAAGCAGGTGGCGCAGGAGTTCTGCGACGAGAAGAAGGGCGCCTTGTCCATTGCCACCACGCACACGCAGGCGCGCTATGTGCTGCCACCGGTGATCCGGGGCTTCATCGAGCGCTACCCGGATGTTTCCCTGCATATGCATCAGGGCACACCGATGCAGATCGCCGAACTGGCCTCCGATGGCACCGCCGATTTCGCGATCGCCACGGAAGCCATGGAGCTTTTCGGCGACCTGGTGATGCTGCCATGCTACCGCTGGAACCGCAGCGTGATTGTTCCTCGGAATCACCCGCTGGCCCAGGGCGGTGCGCTGACCCTCGCCGACGTTGCTGCGCACCCGCTGGTGACCTACGTGTTCGGCTTTACCGGCCGCTCGCGCCTCGACGAGGCCTTCTCGGTGGCAGGGCTCACCCCCCGGGTCGTGTTCACGGCCGCCGATGCGGACGTCATCAAGACCTACGTTCGCCTCGGCCTGGGCATCGGCATTATCGCCAGTATGGCGTATGACCCGAATAACGACCAGGACCTGGTCGCCCTCGATGCCGGTCACCTTTTTGCCCCGAGCGTGACCCGAATCGCCTGCCGCAGGGGAACCTTCCTGCGTGGCTACATGTATGACTTTATTGAGGACTTTGCGCCGCACCTGACCCGCGAACTGGTGCAGGAAGCGTTTACCACCCGTAGTCGTGGCGAGCTCGATGCCCTTTTTGAGCACGTTGATCTGCCCAGCTACTGAGCCGTTGTCTCCAGCGTACGCAGGTAGCCGCCCACCTTGTCGTAAATTTCCCGATGCTCCGCCTCGCAGACGGAGTCCGCGACCACTCCGCCGCCGCCCCAGCAGTGAAGCTGCCCGTCTTCCGCGAGCAGGCTGCGGATGAGGATGCTGCTGTCCATGCGGGCAGCGTCATCGAGATAGAACAGGCTTCCGCAGTAGGCCTGACGCGGAGCCCGCTCGAGGCTATGGATGATTTCCATGGCGCGGCGTTTGGGCGCTCCGGTGATCGAGCCGCCGGGCAGGCTGTCGCGGAGTAGCGCAACGGGGGTCTGACCGGGGGCCAGTTCGCCGCGGACGGTGCTCACCAGATGGTGTACCGCTGGAAAACTACGCAGGGCGAAGAGCTCCTCGACACGGATGCTCCCCGGGCGGCAATTGCGACCGAGGTCGTTGCGCAGCAGATCGACGATCATCAGGTTTTCTGCCCGGTCCTTGTCGGATGACATCAACTCCTGAGCCGTGGCGCGATCGGCGGCGGCGTCGGCCGAGCGGGGACGGGTGCCTTTGATGGGTTCGGTGGTCACCACGCCGCGGCGAACGGCGAGGAAGCGCTCCGGCGAACGGGAGAGCAGGGCGCGCCCCGGGCCCAGGGGGAAATAGGCCCCGAAGTGCGCGCTGCCGCTTTGCTGCAGCAGGGCGTAGGCGCCGAGGGGGTTGCCGCTGAACGGCGCGCTGAAGCGTAGCGCGAGATTGACCTGGTAGCAGTCGCCGGCCCCGATGAACCTCTGCACCTGGTCGAAGGCCTCGCGGTAAGCCTCCGCATCCATGTCAGCCTCGAAGGGGGCCGCCAGTTGAAACGCTGCCGTGGGGGGCGGTGACGGGTCTCTGAGGCGCGTCAGCAGCTCTCTGCGCCAGCCTGCGGGCAGTCCTGGCCGGGCGACGAGCCAGGCTTCCCGGCGGCTCCGATCCTGCACGACTGCCCAGGGGTACTCGTTCACCACCGCCGCTGGCGTGCTTCCGGGGCCAGCGCGGCCGGTCAGCCCGTGCAGCGGCAGAGTGGCGTCATAGCCGATGAACCCGATGAGACCGCCGGCGAAGGGCAGGGCGGCCCGGGCGTCGTCCACCGGTGGCCGCGCGCCGTGCCGCGCTTCAAGCCCGGCGAAGAAGGCCGCGACGGCCGCCGCGTCCGGCGCTGCGGGCAGATGCAGACAACAATCGGCCAACGGGGCGGCGGCGATGATATCGAAGCCATGGGGGCCGCCACTGTCCAGGAGAACCGGGTCTGGGAGGTCCGCGACGCACCGGTAGTGGTGCAGGGGGTCGCTGCGGTAGGGAACCGTCTCAATGGCACCGCAAGATGTACTCACCGTCAGCATGGCCGGGATTGACCCGATGGCTGGACTGAAACTCTGGTTATCTTCATAAGCTCTTGTTTTGCATTGACTTCCCGGCCCCCGGGGGCTATCGTCTTGGCCCCGAAATCCGGGTGTCCCCGTGCCGCGCTGCGTGCCCCCTGACCGCGCGGCGTACCCCGCGGGCGCCTGCAAGTAACAATAACCCCGCAGCCACGGTGGAGCACGCCATGAGTCAAGCCAAGCAGACGCCCTACGCCAGCCTCGAGAACCCGTTCGCACCACAGGTGGAACGCACCTTCGAAGTGCCGGGGCAGATCGCTTCGGAGCCCGGACCTTACGAGGAGGCGCTGCGCGCGGGCGCAGCGCTGCAGGCCCGCCCCTTTGAAGCCGCCGGCGTTCGCAATGTGCAGCGACAGCACCTCAAAAAACGGATGACGGTCTGGGAGCGGATCAAGTTCATCGCCGACGAGTCGCCGACGGTGTTATACCAGAACTGGGGCCCGAACCTGGATGGCGCCTCGTTGGTAACGGCGCTGATTCGCGTCAGCGGCCGGGACGTCGCCATCTACGGTCATGATTTCACCGTGCGCGCCGGCTCCATGGACGCCACCAACGGCAAGAAGCTCGCCCGCCTGTTCGAGCTCGCCGCCAAGCGGCGCATTCCCCTGGTCGGTCTTAACGATTCTGCCGGCGCCTACATCCCGGCGGGTGTCGGCGGCCTCGACGGTTATGCCGACGCCTTCACTGCGCTGCGAAAGATCAGCGGCGTGGTACCCAGCATTATGTGCATGTTCGGCTTCAATGCCGGTGGTGGCTCCTATCTCCCGCGCCAAGGTAGTTTCCTCATCCAGCCCAATGACACGTTCTTCGGGCTTACCGGTCCCGGGGTCGTGAAGTCCGTGCTGGGCGAGGACGTCACGCCGGATGAACTCGGTGGCCCCGGTGTGCACAGCCAGAGCGGCGTGACCGACTTCGTTGTGCCCGATGAAGTCGCCGCGCTGCGCAAGGTACGGGAACTGCTCAAGTACCTTCCCGGCTGTAACAACGAGCTGGCCCCGCACCAGCCATCCTCGGACCCGGTGAGCCGCAAGACCTGGGATATCGATATTCTCCTGAAGAAGGCCTTCAACTCGCCGACGGGTTTCAATACGCCGATCGATATCAGCGTTCTTATCCAGCAGCTTTGCGATCACGGTGATTTTCTCGAGCTCCAGAGCGAGCGCGCCCGCAACACCATCACTGCCCTCGGCCGTATGGGCGGTCATGTGATCGGATTCGTCGCCAACAACTCCGCGGTGGCCTCGGGGCAGATCGATATCGACGCCGCCTACAAGAACGCGCGCTTTATTCGGTTCTGCAATCTGTACAACATTCCGATTATCTTCCTCGAGGACACCACGGGCTTCCTGCCCGGAAAGGAACAGGAAAGCCGCGGTATCGTCCAGGCCGGCCGTGCCATGCTCGACGCCATCGTCGATCTGCGCACGCCGCGTTTCCTGGTGCTGGTGCGCAATGCCTTCGGCGGGGCCTACGCGTCTTATAACAACTATCCCACGGGGGCCGACTTCGTCGTTGCTCTGCCCACTACGCGGGTGGCCGTCATGGGCCCCGCCGGCGTCGAGTACGTCTACAAGGATGAGTTGCGCAAACTCCGCAGCGCTGTGCCGGAGCGCCTGGCTGCGGAAACGCGTGCCCAGGAGAGCGCCGGCCTGTCGCCGGCTGAGGCAGAAGACGCTGCCCGGGCCCTGGTCGATGCCTGGGTCAAAGCCGAGGAGGCCGCGCTGGCACAGCGCTACGAGCGCGAGCTCATGAATCCTAACGAGGCACTGAGCCTCGGCTCCATCTCCCAGATCGTCATGCCCTCGGAGCTGCGCCAGGTGCTGGCGGAACACATGGACTTCTGCCTCCGTCACTACACGCCCGCGCCGCTGGCTTCCGTGCAGCGCGAATTCCACTGACCCGGCGCCCCAGCTACGATAAGGAAATCCCGTGTCCAACGAACATTATCTGCACAATCCGCTTATTCACGCCGACCGTCGCCTCGGCCGCCACCGTTCACCCTGGGTGCGCCAGTTCGACTGCACGCACATCGCGCCGCTGATTATCTGCCGGGGGCCGATCCGCAAGGAAGCCATGGACGTGTTCCGGGAAATGGGCATTACCCGTTTTGGCATTCTGCTCTCCGAGAAGGACTCGATCACTTACCAGAATGCCCTCGCTCCCGAGCTGCGTGCCATGACCGACCCGGACCGCATCCACCGCGTGCCGGATTACACGGGCGCCAACAAGGAGGAGCGGGAGCAGCGCATCCGGCAGATCATCAATATTGCCCACGACAACGGCTACAACGCCATCTTCGCCGGCTATGGTTTCATGGCGGAGGATGAGGCCATGGTTGCTGCCATGGAGGCCGCCGGTCTGAACTTTATCGGTCCCTGCTCGCGTACCGTCCACGATGCCGGCCTGAAAGACGAAGCCAAGCGCACGGCCCTCAAGGCGGGCGTCTCGGTCACGCCGGGGGTGGACAACGCCACCGCGCTCACTTTGCTCAAGAAGTGCCCGGACGCTACGGCACTGAAGGCCCTTGCGGAGGAGCATGATCTTGCACTTGATCCGGCGATTTTCGAGGCAGGCGCGCTGGAACTGCCGGACCTCGCTGACCGCGTTCTCGCCGCCTCCTACGGCAAAGGCATTGATCTCTATACCGTCGACGAACTCTGCGAGACCCTCACGGAGGTCGTAGAGCAGATGACGGCCCAATACCCGGAGAACCGCGTGCGCCTCAAGGCCATCAGCGGTGGTGGCGGCAAAGGCCAGCGCATCCTGGGCATCGGCGAAGTCGCGCGCTCTCCGGAATTGACCCGCGAGATCCTCAACGAGGTGAAAACCACCGGTGTGGGCGACAACAAGAACGTGCTGGTGGAGCTGAACATTGAAACGACCCGGCACCAGGAAATTCAGGTGCTCGGCAACGGGCAGTGGTGCATCACCCTCGGCGGGCGGGATTGCTCCCTGCAGATGCATGAGCAGAAGCTGCTCGAAGTTTCCGTGACCGATGAGAGCCTGCGCACAGCGCTCGCCCAGGCCGAGGCGGAAGACAACGCGGAAGAGATCCGTATCCTCACGCAGGAAATCCGAACCCTCGAGGAGATGGAAGACGAGGCGGCGCGCTTCGGCAAGGCCGTCGGCCTGGATTCTGTATCGACCTTCGAGTGCATCGTCGACCGGGACAAGCATTTCTTCATGGAAATGAACACGCGTATCCAGGTAGAGCACCGGGTGACGGAGCTCTGTTATGCGCTCCGCTTCACGAATCCGGAGGATCCGGCCGATTCCTTTGTGGTCGAGTCGCTGGTGGAGGCCATGGTGCTGCTTGCTGCGCACGGTCCCGCGCTGCCGCAGCCGACCCGGGAGGTGCGCCACAATGACAGCGTTGAGGCGCGCCTGAACGCCACCAACCAGGCGTTGAAACCGGCCGCCGGCGGCGTTATTGAATACTGGTCCGACGCCGTCGACGGCGAGATCCGCGACGACCAGGGCATCAGTCTGCACAACCCGGACACCGACAGCTTCATGAAGTACACGCTGGCCGGGGCCTATGACTCGAACATCGCGCTTCTGCTCACGGTAGGGGATACCCGCCTGGAAACGTACCAGCGTCTGGCCGAGACGATCCGCCAGGCGCAGATGCGCGGCAAGGAGCTGGCCACCAACCTCGAGTTCCACTACGGGTTGGTCAATTGGTTCATCGGCAACAACATCAACGCCCGGCCGACGACACGTTTTATTGTCCCGTACCTCACCGCCGTGGGTGAGCTCAGGGCCCGGGCCAACAACATCGACCTGCATCACGCCTGGGAAGGTCTGCGCCGGCACCTGCTGGCAGCGCATGAGGGCGCAGCGGCAAAGGAGCTCGCTGCTGCCCTGGATCGCAAGCAGACGCTGATTCTTCGTCCCCTGGAGCTTCTCCTTGCCCAGCCGCACATGCTCGCCGGCTGGCTCAGCATCCACCGCGACAGCTACACGATGCTCGATGGCCACAGCAGCTGGAACGGCAACCCGCTGCTGCTTCTTGACGAGACCTATCATTACCTGGACATGGACTACGATCCCGATGCCCCCGCGGCCTCGGTGGTCTGGGACCACGATCACGAGCTTCTTCAGGCGGGCCTTGCCTTCTATGGCGAGCTGCATGCTGTGCTCGGGGAGGACGACTGGCTGGCGCTCAGTTCCCGCCTGGCGGAGGAGCGCGCCCCCGACGGTATGGCGGCGGACCGCTGGGCTGCGGTCCGGGCAGCTCATCGGGGCTTCCAGGCCGGAATGGAACTGCTATCCGTGCTGCCGAGGCTCGCGGAGGCGTCCGGTTTCTTCGAGCTGTCGGTGAACGCCGACCTCAGCATCCATATCCCTGAGCGTCTTCTCGATGCCGAGCACCAGGCGGCCATGGCCAAGGTCCTTGTGCCGCCGCCGCGGGCAAAGGCTGACGAGATTCTCGCCGAAAGCGGCGGTATGTTTTACGGCCGCGAAACACCGACGCACGAGCCCTACGTCAGCGTCGGCGATCATTTTGAGGCCGGCGACCCGCTGTATATCGTCGAGGTCATGAAGATGTTCAACAAGGTATACGCGCCCTTTGCGGGCACTGTGGACGAGGTGCTGGTGGAAGAGGACGGGGTGATCATCAGCAAGGGCCAGCCGCTGTTCAAGATCACCCCCGATGAGAAAATTGTCATCGAGTCGCCGGCGGAGGTCGCAGCGCGTCGCCGGGCCGCTACCGATGAATTCCTGGCCCAGCTAGTCTGAGGAGAAGCCATGATCACTGCCCTGGACCATATCGCCATCGCCGTGCCTGACCTGGATGCGGCCATCAAACGCTTTCTGGAGGATTTCGGCCTGCCCTTCGAGGGCACCGAGGATGTCGAGGACGCGAAGACCGCGACGGCTTTTTTCCCGCTTCCCGAGACCAGCATCGAGCTGGTGCACCCGCTGCGCGGTGAGGGGCCTATCGCCCGCTACCTGGAGAAGCGCGGTGGCGGTATTCATCATTTGTGTTTCCGCTCGGACGACATCCATGCCGACGTGGCGCGACTGCGTGATAAGGGTTATCAGTTCCTGGCCGACGAACCCGCACCCGGCGCACACGGCGCCCTGACTATTTTCATCCACCCGAAGAGCTGTGACGGTGTTCTTATCGAGCTGAACCAGCCGGGCGAAGGACACTGACATGAGCAAGAAGATCTACGACCCCGAGCAGGCGACGCCTGAGGCCTGGCGCGCGCTGGCCACGAAGCAGATGAAGGGCGGCGACCCCGCGGAGCTCACCTGGCACACGCCGGAGGGTATCGACGTGAAGCCGCTGTACACCGCGGCTGACCTCGAGGGCCTCGCCTACACGGACACGATGCCCGGGTTGTCACCGTACCTGCGGGGCCCGCAGGCGACCATGTACGCCGGCCGCCCGTGGACCATCCGTCAGTACGCCGGCTTCAGTACCGCCGAGGAGTCCAACGCCTTTTACCGCAAGGCCCTTGCCGCCGGTGGCCAGGGCATCTCTGTGGCTTTTGACCTTGCGACGCACCGCGGCTATGACTCCGACCACCCCCGGGTGACCGGCGACGTTGGCAAAGCCGGTGTGGCCGTGGATTCGGTCGAGGACATGAAGGTTCTCTTCAACGGTATTCCCCTGGACAAAGTGTCGGTATCCATGACCATGAACGGTGCCGTGCTGCCGGTTCTTGCGGGCTATATCGTAGCCGCAGAGGAACAGGGCGTTTCCCAGGAGCAACTCGCCGGGACCATCCAGAACGATATCCTCAAGGAGTTCATGGTCCGCAATACCTACATCTACCCACCGGCGCCGAGCATGAAGATCATCGGCGATATCATTGCCTACTGCTCGCGGCACATGCCGCGCTTTAACACGATCTCCATCTCCGGCTACCACATCCAGGAAGCCGGCGCCGATGCGGCCCTCGAACTGGCCTATACACTCGCCGACGGCAAGGAGTACATCCGCACGGCGCTCGCGGCGGGCCTGCATATCGACGACTTCGCGCCGCGCCTGTCCTTTTTCTGGGGCATCGGCATGAACTTCTACCTGGAAATCGCCAAGTTGCGTGCGGCGCGGCTGCTCTGGGCGAAAATCGTGTCCGAGTTCGAGCCCGAGAACCCGAAAAGCGCCATGTTGCGCACCCACAGCCAGACCAGTGGCTGGTCGCTCACGGAGCAGGATCCCTATAGCAATGTGGTGCGCACCACCATCGAGGCGATGGCGGCGGTATTCGGCGGCACCCAGTCTCTGCATACGAATGCTCTCGACGAGGCCATCGCACTGCCGTCGGAGTTCGCCGCACGCATTGCCCGCAACACTCAGCTCATCATCCAGGAAGAGACCCACATTACCGATGTTGTGGACCCCTGGGGCGGCAGCTATTTCATGGAGAAGCTTACCCAGGACATGGCAGATCGGGCCTGGGAGCTCATCGAGGAAGTGGAGGCGGCCGGCGGCATGGCCAAGGCCATCGAGAGCGGTATGCCCAAGTTGCGCATTGAGGAAGCGGCAGCGCGCAAGCAGGCACGCATTGATCGGGGCGACGACGTCATCGTCGGGGTAAACAAATACCGTTCCGGTAACGACGATGCGGTGGAGGTCCTGGAAATCGAGACGGAGGCCGTGCGCAAGGCGCAGCTCGCCCGCCTCGAGAAGCTGCGCAGTGAGCGCGACGAGCAGGCAATCGAGGACATCCTCGAACAGCTTTATCAAGCCGCTGTCTCTGGGGAAGGTAATCTTCTGGAGCTGTCTATCGAGGCGACCCGGCGCCGCGCCACCGTAGGCGAGATATCCTTTGCCCTGGAGCGTGAGTTCGGTCGTTATACGGCTCATGCGCAGACCGTGTCCGGGGTTTACGGGTCCGCCTTCAAGGAAGACGGCGACTGGCAGGAGATCGCCGGCGACATTGAGGCTTTTGTCGAGCGCCACGGGCGGCGGCCGCGCATGCTGGTTTGCAAAATGGGCCAGGATGGCCACGACCGTGGTGCGAAAGTAGTGGCCACGGCCTTCGCGGACGTCGGCTTCGATATCGATCTGTCGCCCATGTTCTCCACCCCGGAGGAGGTTGCCCGGCAGGCGGTCGAAAACGACGTGCACGTGGTCGGTGCCTCTTCCCTGGCCGCCGGCCACAAGACCCTGGTGCCGGCTCTCCTTGAGGAACTGCGCAAGCAGGGCGCCGGGGAGATCGTGGTCATTGCCGGCGGGGTCATCCCGCGCGGTGACTACGACATGCTGCGCGAGGCCGGTGTCAAATGCATCTTCGGCCCCGGGACGCCCATCCCCAAAGCCGCTCGCGAAGTGCTCACGGCCATCAACGACGCTGTTTGCGACTGAATGGCGGCCGTCGATGTCGAGGCGCTGAAGCGCGGCGAGCGCCGGGCCCTGGCCAAGGCGATCACCCTGGTAGAAAGCCGCCTCCCGGCACATCGGGATGCGGCCCAGGGTCTCCTCGAGAGCGTACTGCCGGCCACTGGCAACAGCGTCCGCGTTGGTATTACCGGCGTGCCGGGGGTTGGCAAGTCGACCTTCATCGAGGCCTTTGGCCTTCACCTCATCGGCAAGGGCAAGCGCGTGGCCGTCCTCGCCGTGGACCCGAGCTCACCGCTGGGCGGCGGTTCTATCCTGGGCGACAAGACGCGCATGGAACAGCTCTCCCGCCGGGACGAGGCCTTCATCCGGCCTTCGCCCTCGGAAGGCACGCTCGGCGGCGTGGCCCAGAAAACCCGCGAGACCATGCTGCTCTGCGAGGCCGCCGGCTACGACGTGATTCTTGTCGAGACCGTGGGCGTCGGCCAGTCCGAATATCAGGTTGCGGCCATGGTCGACTTCTTCATGGTGCTTATGCTCCCGGGCGGTGGTGATGAACTGCAGGGAATCAAGAAGGGCATTCTCGAACTCGCCGACGCGTTGGTGATCAACAAGGCCGACGGCGCCAGTGAAGAGCTCGCGCGACAGTCCCGTCAGCACTACGTTAACGCTATGGGGCTGCTTCGCCACACCACTTTCTGGACGCCGCGGGTGATGACCTGCTCGGCGCTGAAGGGGCTGCATATCGATGCGGTCTGGGGCATGGTTGTGGATTATTACCTGGAAGCAAAGAAGCTCGGGGCCTTCGATGCCCGCCGCGCGCGCCAGTATCGGGACTGGATGCACCAGCTCGTGCGCGAGATGCTCCTCGCCCGCCTGCAGGCGCAGCCTGAACTGAAGGGCCTGCTACCCCGGCTGGAGGCCGACGTCGAGGCCCAGCGTACGACGCCCTACAATGCTGCCCGGCAGATCGTCGAGCTCGTCTGAGGCGTCCCCGAGGCCTCTTCAGATATGCAGGGCGCGCAGTTCCGGCGTTTCCTGCCCCTGGCGCCACAGCACGTCGAAACGCTCCAGGGCCTGCGCTGCCCGGGGGCGGTCGTCGGGCTGGTAGCTGCCGCCGCTCAGTGGGTCGGCAGGCAGAGCGAGCAGACCATCCCGGTCGCGGATCACGCAGCTATCGCCGGGCCACTGCGGGTGCTCCGGCAGTTCGCGCAGGGACAGCTTACTGGGCAGGCGGCGGGCCAGGACGAGGAGGGCACTGCCGCGGGTTGTCAGAGCGCGCCCGTCGGCAACGAGGATGCGCACCTCCGCCTCCCGGGTCTCCCGGCAGAGGGCTGTAATCGCCTCCCTGAGACCGGGGGGCTCAAACAGCGCCGGGTCCAGAGCGGGGCTGAGCAAGGCCAGCTGTCGCCGGGCGCTGCGCGCCAGCGACAGCACGAGCGTGGCGAAGGGCTCCGGCTGGTACACCGGCGCCACAGGAACCGGGCAGTCAAGGAAGTCTATGGTCAGTGCCATGGCCACGTGCGGTATGCCTGCTTCCTCGAAGCGCTCCCCCTCGGCGGCAAAGCCCCGGCTCGCGTAGAAACCTTCGGCGTGAGCCTGGGCGTGGAGATAGACCCGGCGCAGACCGCGCTGCCGGGCTTCCTCGATCAGGGCGGCGAGTACCGCTGCGCCGACACCCCGGCCGCGCCAGGCCGGCAGCACGGCCATGCGGCCGATCTTGCCATCAGCGAGCAGCCGTCCGCAGGCGACGGCTTCGCCCCGGTCCCGGGCAATTACGTGCAGTGCGTCGCGGTCGCGGCCGTCCCATTCGATCTCCGGCGGTACCTGCTGTTCGTGGACGAAGACCGTTTCCCGAAGGCGCTGCAGCGTGGCTTCGTCCTGCGCCCAGCGGGCGCGCGTCAGCGTCAGCTCAGTCGACATCGATGGCCCCCTCTTCGAGGCAGTGCGCGAGCAGCCGCTCGCCGTCCGCCGTGGCGAGCAAGGTGGCGAGTTGGTTGCCGGCGAGGGCTTTGCCCGCCGCCAGCTCAAGCACACCATCGCGAAGCCCGCCCGCGACCCGCAGGGCGCAGCCGTTAGTGAACACGAGCAGATCGTCGCCATCGGCCTGCCAGGCGATGCGGGCGCCGGGACGGGGGGAGACCACGGCCTCCGCGTCAGCCAGGCGCCGCAGCGCCGCGTCGATTTCCTCCTCCCCGGGGGCCTCCACGTGTGGATTCTCCGTGACCAGCTCGCCGAACCAGTCATTATCCTCCAGCTGGTCGAGGGCGGCCTGCAGCTGCAGCCGGGCCCGCTCCAGGTCCCGGCTGCGGATTTCTCCGGCCCGTCGGGCGGGCTCGAGGTGCCGGTCCTGATAGAAAAGCTCGTTGTCCAGGGATTCGAGAGCCCGATCCGCCCAGCGAGAGACCATGTCGTTGAGGCGCGGTGCACGCAGCCCAAGGGAGTAGGTAGTGCAGGGACCCTCGGCGATTCCCCAGTGGGCGATGCGGGGCGGCAGGTAGAGAATGTCGCCGCACTCGAGGAGGTACTCCTGGCGAGTCTCGAAATCGGCAAGAAGGCGCAGCGTGGGGTGCGGCAGCAGCGCACAGTCACGGTCACAGTAGCCGCCGAGGTGCCAGCGGCGGCGGCCACTGCCCTGAAGCAGGAAGACGTCGTAGTTGTCGTAGTGCGGCCCTACGCTGCCGCCGTCGGTAGCCCAGGACACCATCACGTCCTCGATGCGCCAGCGTGGAATCGGGGCGAGGGTGTCGAGGAGGGCGGCAACCGCCGGTGACCAGCGGTCGACGCCCTGAACGAGCAGTGTCCAGGGATGATCGCGATGGAAGTCTTCCGGGGCGAAGGGCCCGTCGGTCTGCCTCCAGCCATCGGGCGCGCGCTCTACGATACGGGCCTCAGCGTCGGGCTCCATGGCGAGCCCCGCAAGGTCATCGCCGTCCAGGGGCGGGGCAAAGGCCGGCAGCGCGCCGCGAAAAAGCCGCGGCCGCTGCTGCCAGTCCCGGGCGAGAAAGGCCTCCCAGTCGATGGCGAGCGGCTCAGGGGCCACGGCTTCAGTCCAGGGCGCGGGCCTGATAGGCCGCGTTGCCGGTGTAGCTGCCGGGGGTCAGGGCGCAGAGCTCGGCGCGGGCGGCTTCCGGCAGCTCAAGGCCGTCAATGAAAGCGGCGAGGCGCTCCGCGGTAATGCCCTGGCCGCGAGTCAGCTCCTTGAGCTTTTCATAGGGCTGCTCGATACCGTGGCGGCGCATCACGGTCTGCACGGCCTCTGCCAGCACTTCCCAGGCGCCGTCGAGGTCCGCGGCCAGGCGGGCCTCGTCCAGCCCCAGCTTGCCCAGGCCCTTTTCGAGGCTGGCATAGGCGATAAGGCTGTAGCCGATCGCCACGCCCATGTTGCGCAGCACCGTGGAGTCCGTGAGGTCCCGCTGCCAGCGGCTCACCGGCAGCTTGCCGGCGAGATGCCCGAAGAGCGCGTTGGCGAGGCCCAGATTGCCCTCGGCGTTCTCGAAGTCGATGGGATTGACCTTGTGCGGCATGGTCGAGGAGCCGACTTCGCCGGCGACGGCCCGCTGGCGGAAATAGCCAAGGGAAATGTAGCCCCAGGCGTCACGGCTGAAATCGATGAGGATGGTGTTGATGCGTGCGAGCGTATCAAACAGCTCTGCCATGTAGTCGTGGGGCTCGATCTGCGTGGTGTAGGCGTTGAAGGACAGCCCCAGAGACTCAACAAAGGCGCGGGCGTGGCCGGGCCAGTCGACGTCCGCATAGGCGGCCAGGTGGGCGTTGTAGTTGCCCACGGCGCCGTTGATCTTGCCGAGGTACTCGCAGCGGTCCAAGGTGGCGAGCTGCCTGCGCAGGCGGGCCACCACGTTGGCGAATTCCTTGCCCACGGTGGTTGGGCTGGCGGTCTGCCCGTGGGTGCGCGAGAGCATGGGCAGCCCCGCGTGCTCCCGGGCGAAGGCCGCCAGCGTGTCTTCGATTCGCGCCAGTGCCGGGCGCAACACGCCGCCGATCCCATCGCGCAGCATCAATGCGTGGCACAGGTTGTTGATGTCTTCGGAAGTGCATGCGAAGTGCACGAATTCGCTGATTGCCGCGAGTTCCGGGCTGTCGGCGATGCTTTCCTTGAGGAAGTATTCTACCGCCTTGACGTCGTGGTTGGTCGTCGCCTCAATGGCCTTGACCCGGGCGGCGGCCTCGGGACCGAACGCCTTGAGCAGTTGTTCCAGTCGCGCCGTTGCATCGCCCGACAGGGGCGGCACCTCGGCGATTCTTGGATGGGCAGCGAGCTGCTGCAGCCAGCGCACCTCCACAAGCACGCGGCGCTTGATCAGTCCATATTCGCTGAAGATGTCGCGAAGGGCGCGGGTTTTGTCGCCGTAGCGACCGTCGATCGGCGAGACCGCGCTTAAGGCCGAAAGCTCCATGGGTGCCTCCCCGGAAAAAGCCGGGATGTTACACCACCCCAAGTTCCCGGGACAGCGCCTGGCAGGTGGCCAGAAGCCGGCGGCGCTCAAGGACCAGGCGCCAGCGGCGGCCGCCGAGCTGGCGCCATAGATAGGCTGAGCGCACGCCCGCCAGGAGCAGGGCGCGAACGGTGTCGGCCATGCGCGGATCCTGCAGGTGCTGGGCACTCCCGGTGACCTTGATGCGGAAGCGGAGCGTGCTCAGGGTGTCCTGGTAGATCCCGGCAATGCTCTGGCACACCGGACCGACATGGCTGCTGAAGTGCTCGGCTTTGAAGCTTGCGTGCTCCAGGCGAGAGTGGACCACCGCCATCCGTTCGGGATCTGCGGCGAAACGTCGTTCCAGATAGAGCAGGGCGAAAAGGTAGCGGACCACTTCCCGATGCTCCGGAGCCTGCCGGTTGGCGAGGACAGCTGCCAGGGTATCGAGACCGAGCCTGACTCCCGGGAGGCCGTCGAAGACCGCCGCGGTGTCGGGGGCATCAAACTGAAACAGGCTGTGGATCGAGGCCGCCAGAAAATGGTCCGGGTAGCTGCCCGTGCGCGCTACCTGGTCGACCAGGCGG
Organism: Pseudohaliea rubra DSM 19751; assembly: GCF_000764025.1. Taxonomy (GTDB): domain Bacteria; phylum Pseudomonadota; class Gammaproteobacteria; order Pseudomonadales; family Halieaceae; genus Pseudohaliea; species Pseudohaliea rubra. The sequence goes on from NZ_KN234745.1 coordinate 107,617, forward strand.
GCCGCCTGGGCGACGCCGGCCAGCGCGATGGCCTGGTCTCGCAGTGCAGTCACAGCTACGCCCCGCGCTCGATGATGGCGCCACCGAGGCAGCGATCGTCCCGGTAGAAGACCGCCGATTGTCCGGGGGTCACCGCCCGCTGCGGCGCATCGAAAACAACCCGGAGGCCCTCGCCCTCGCTGTGCACGGTACAGGCCTGATCCTGCTGGCGGTAGCGGATCTTGGCCGCGCAGCGCAGGGGCAGGGACGGCGTCTCGTCGCTGACCCAGGTCGGTGCACCGGTCCACAGGGATTGCTTGAAGAGCGCCGGATGATCGTTGCCCTGGGCGACCAGCAGCTCATTGGTGTCCAGGTTCTTGCCGACGACGTACCAGGGCGCTTCGTCGCGTCCGGCCAGGCCGCCGATGCCGAGCCCCTGGCGCTGGCCGATAGTGTGGTACATGAGGCCCTGGTGCCGACCGAGCTGCTCACCGTCGACGCTGACGATAGCCCCGGGCTGTGCCGGCAGGTACTGCTTGAGGAAGTCGCTGAAGCGGCGCTCGCCGATGAAGCAGATGCCCGTGGAGTCTTTCTTGTCATGGGTGACGAAGCCCGCGGCCGCAGCCAGTTCCCGTACCCGCGACTTCGGCAGGTCGCCCAGGGGGAAGAGGGTGCGCGCCAGCTCGCCGTGGCCGACGGCGTGGAGGAAGTAGCTCTGATCCTTGGCCGCATCGAGCCCCTTGCACAGGGTGGCCCGCCCGGCTTCGTCCACCCCCCGACGTGCGTAGTGGCCGGTGGCGATGCAGTCGGCGCCAAGCTGCAGGGCATAGTCCAGGAAGGCGCGGAATTTGATCTCTCGATTGCAGAGTATGTCCGGGTTCGGTGTGCGGCCGGCCCGGTACTCGGCGAGGAAGTGTTCGAAGACGTTGTCCCAGTACTCGGCGGCGAAGTTGGCGCCGTGCAGGGGGATACCCAGCCGGTCGGCGACAGCCTGGGCGTCGGCGTAGTCGGCCTTCGCGGTGCAGTACTCGGTGCCGTCATCCTCGTCCCAGTTTTTCATGAACAGACCCTCGACCCGGTAGCCGGCCTCCAGAAGCAGGAGGGCGCTTACCGATGAATCGACGCCGCCGGACATGCCGACGATGACGGTCTTGGAGGCGTTCCCGGTCATGAGTCGAAGAGCAGGTCCAGAGGGTGGATGGCGCCGGCACGATGACGCTCTAAGGCGGCGAGCACCAGCGGGCTGCGCAGTTTAGCAGAACGCTCGAGGATTTCCTCGTAGCGGAGCCAGTGCACTGCGGTGATGTCCGCGTCGATCTCGTCCGATGCGCGGTGCGTTACGGGGCTTGCGAGGAAGGTTGTGCGCAGGAAGCTGGGCGCCCCGGCGGGCGGCGTATAAAGAGATACACCGATCACCCCGGTGAGGACTACCTCCCAGGCGGTCTCCTCGCGCACCTCTCGCCGGGCCGCGGCGGCCAGCCCCTCGCCCGGCTCCAGGTGTCCGGCAGGCTGGTTGAACACGAGTTCGCCGGTCGCCTTGTCGCGCTCTTCCACGAGCAGGTAGCGGCTGCCATCAAAGACCACTGTGGCCACGGTGGCACGCGGCGTCCAGCGTTTCATCGGCGCCTCCGGGGCGCGGAGGCCGGCAGGTGTACCCGTGTCTGCCGCCCCTGGCCCGGGGCGAGGTCACCGAGGATCCAGTCGGCAACGGCGATGCGCACCAGGCGCAGCGTTGGCAGGCCGACGGCGGCGGTCATGCGCCGCACCTGACGGTTACGCCCCTCGCGGAGGGAGAGCTCCAGCCAGCAGTCCGGCAACGTTGGACGGCTGCGCACCGGCGGCTGTCGGGGCCAGAGCGGCGGTGCGGGTACCCGGCGGACGCGCGCAGGCAGCGTCGGGCCGTCCTTGAGCAGCGGTCCGGCGCGCAGCGCGTCAAGCTGTGCCTCGCTGGCTGCACCCTCAACCTGGGCCAGGTAGGTTTTCCAGTGCCGGTACCGTGGATTGGCGATGCGCTGCTGCAATGCCCCGTCGTCGGTGAGCAGCAGCAGACCCTCGGAGTCGTAGTCGAGGCGGCCGGCGGGGCGGAAGCCCGGTGCGTCGAGGTAGTCGGCCAGGGTGCTGCGACCCTCGCCGTCGGTAAACTGGCTGAGGACCCGGAAAGGCTTGTTGAACAGGATGATCTCGGCCACAGGGCTCTCCCGCTACGGCGACTAGGGCGGCCTCGGCGCGCCTCGGAAGGAGAGTCCCGGGGGTTATTCTGGTACACTCCGTACCGCTTGAGCAGGGCCCCTGCACGGCGCTCCGCGCTCGACATCCAACCATACTGTATTGGAGATATTCAATGGGCTATCAGCACATCCAGGTGCCCGAGACGGGTGAACGCATCACGGTCAATGACGACCACAGTCTCAGCGTCCCGGACAACCCGATCATCCCTTACATCGAGGGGGACGGCATCGGCGTGGATATCAGCCCGGTCATGATCAAGGTGGTCGACGCCGCTGTCGAGAAGGCCTATGGCGGCAGCAAGAAGATCTCCTGGATGGAGATCTATACCGGCGAGAAGGCCGCGGAACTCTACGAAGGCGACTGGTTCCCCGGCGAGACCCTGGAAGCCATCAAGACCTACTCCGTGGCTATCAAGGGTCCGCTGACCACACCGGTCGGTGGCGGCTTCCGCTCCCTGAACGTGGCTCTGCGCCAGGAGCTGGACCTCTACACCTGCCTGCGCCCGGTGCGCTGGTTCGAGGGTGTGCCGTCGCCGGTGAAGAATCCCGGTGACTGCAACATGGTCATTTTCCGCGAGAACTCTGAGGATATCTATGCCGGTATCGAGTACCAGGCGGATACCGACGAAGCGAAAAAGGTCATTGATTTCATCATCAACGAGATGGGCGCCACCAAGATCCGTTTTCCGGAGAACTGCGGCATTGGTATCAAGCCGGTATCGAAAGAAGGCACGCAGCGCCTGGTCCGCAAAGCGATCCACTATGCCATCGATCAGGACCTGCCCTCGGTGACTCTCGTGCACAAGGGCAACATCATGAAGTTCACCGAGGGCGCCTTCCGCGACTGGGGTTACCAGCTTGCGCAGGAAGAGTTCGGCGGCGAGCTCCTCGATGGCGGTCCCTGGGTTGAAATCAAGAACCCGAACACCGGCAAGCAGATTATTATCAAGGACGTGATCGCCGACGCCATGCTGCAGCAGGTGCTGACCCGGCCGAAGGATTACAGCGTCGTCGCCACCCTGAACCTGAACGGCGACTACCTGTCTGACGCCCTGGCGGCCCAGGTCGGTGGTATCGGCATTGCGCCGGGCGCCAACCTGTCCGATACGGTAGCCCTGTTTGAGGCCACCCATGGCACGGCACCCAAGTACGCCGGTCAGGACAAGGTGAATCCCGGCTCGCTGATCCTCTCCGCCGAGATGATGCTGCGCCACCTCGGCTGGAACGAGGCGGCGGACCTGATCATCAACGGCATGAACGGTGCCATTCAGGCCGGCACGGTGACCTACGACTTCGAGCGTCTGATGGAAGGCGCCACCCTGGTCAGCTGCTCCGGCTTCGGCGACGCGCTCATCGAGCACATGTAAGGGTCTTGCCCCGCGTCAAAGGCCCGCTTGTGCGGGCCTTTTTTTTAATTTTCTGGCAGGTGTCCGGGATTGCTACGGGGTACTCCCGGGGGGCGCTGTTTAGTCCGCGCTTGCCGCAGCATGCCGGGGCAGCTGCTGGAGGGTGCGCCCAGTCGCTCCCCGATACACGCTTTGTGGGCGCACCCTCCAGCAGCCGCCCCTACCGCCGTGGAGCCGGCCACGCCGCGCCGGGAGCTGCACACAGCGGCAGGGTTGAGGGCCGGATGCTTCTCTCACAAAGCGTGTATCGGGGAGCGACTGAGAGAAGCATCCGGCCCTCAACCCGGAATCGTGCGACGCACGGTTCCCACTCCCAGCAGCTCCCCCGACACCGCTGGGATTCAAGGAGATTTGTCTTATAATGCTTGCGTTGGTAACGAATCCGAGGGAGCCGAAGAGCAGTATCGTGAGCATGATGCGCAGCCGTTTCACCGAGCGCCTGTCGGCGCAGGAAGACGACGCCGATGGTGGTCTTGCGCTGGAAAACGCGCAGCCCGAGCTCAAGAAGCCCCCGCTGTTCAAGGTCGTTCTGCTCAATGACGATTACACGCCGATGGAGTTCGTGGTCGAAGTTCTGGAGCAATTTTTCCTCATGAATCGCGAGCAGGCCACCCAGGTCATGCTCACGGTGCACACTCAGGGTAAGGGCGTCTGCGGCGTCTACACCCGCGATATCGCCGAGACCAAAGCGGCGCAGGTCAATCAATACGCACGAGAGCACCAGCATCCGCTGCTGTGCGAAATCGAGGCATCGGAGGGTTGAACCCCGGGGAGCACTGGCCATGCTGAGCAAAGATCTTGAGCAGACGCTCAACGACGCGTTTCGGGCAGCGAGGGCGCGCCGGCACGAGTTCATGACCGTGGAGCACCTGCTCCTCGCCCTCCTTGACAACAATGATGCGATCCGCGTGCTGAAGGCCTGCGGAGCGGCGCTCAGCAACCTGCGCGGGGACCTCGTCGAATTCATTGACTCGACGACGCCACTTATCCCCGAGGACGATGCCGAGCGGGAGACCCAGCCCACCCTGGGGTTCCAGCGCGTGCTGCAGCGGGCCGTGTTTCACGTCCAGTCCTCGGGCAAAAGCGAGGTCACCGGCGCCAACGTGCTGGTGGCAATCTTCTCCGAGCAGGAGAGCCAGGCCGTCTACTTCCTGAAGACCCAGAGCGTCACCCGCCTGGATGTGGTCAACTACATCACTCACGGCATCTCCAAGGTCTCCGACGAAGAGGGCGAGGACGAGCAGATTCCCGGTGCGACGGCAGAGGCGGGCGCCGAGGAGGCCGAGGCAAACCCGCTCGACACCTATGCGACCAACCTGAACGCCGAGGCCGAGGCGGGCCGCATTGATCCGCTTATCGGCCGTATCGCCGAGGTCGAGCGGGTAGTGCAGGTGCTCGCCCGGCGGCGCAAGAACAACCCGCTGCTCGTGGGCGAGTCCGGTGTCGGCAAGACGGCGATAGCCGAGGGCCTGGCCAAGATGATCGTCGATGGTGAGGTGCCGACGCTGCTCAAGGACGCCAGCGTCTACGCGCTGGACCTCGGCTCGCTCCTCGCCGGCACCAAGTACCGGGGTGATTTCGAGAAGCGTTTCAAGGGCCTGCTTGCCGAGCTGAAGCGTCGCGAGGGGGCCATTCTGTTCATCGATGAGATTCATACCATCATCGGCGCCGGTGCCGCCTCCGGGGGCGTCATGGACGCCAGCAACCTGCTCAAACCCCTGCTCACCTCCGGCAAACTGCGCTGCATCGGATCTACCACCTTCAGCGAGTACCGCGGCATTTTCGACAAGGACCGGGCGTTGTCCCGGCGCTTCCAGAAAGTCGATGTGCTCGAGCCCAGCCCGGACGATGCCTACAAGATTCTCAAGGGCCTCAAGTCGCGCTTTGAGGAGCACCACGGCCTGCGCTACACAGACAAGGCCCTGCGCGTTGCCACAGACCTGTCGGCGCGCTACATCACGGACCGCTTTCTCCCGGACAAGGCCATCGATGTAATCGATGAAGCCGGCGCCTTCCAGCAGCTGCAGCCGCCGTCCAGGCGCAAAAAGGTTGTTGGCAAAAGCGACGTTGAGGCGGTCGTGGCGAAGATTGCCCGCATCCCGCCAAAGACCGTGAGCAGCAACGACAAGGAAGTGCTCGCCAAGCTCGAGAGCAACCTGCGCATGGTGGTCTTCGGCCAGGACAAGGCTGTGGGCGCGCTGGCTACCTCCATCAAAATGGCCCGGGCCGGGCTCCGCGGTGGCGACAAGCCCATCGGTTCCTTCCTCCTTGCCGGGCCCACGGGCGTCGGCAAGACCGAGGTGACCCGACAGCTTGCCAACATTCTCGGCCTCGAGCTCATCCGCTTCGACATGTCAGAGTACATGGAGCGGCACACGGTCTCCCGGCTCATCGGTGCACCCCCCGGCTACGTCGGCTTCGACCAGGGCGGTCTGCTCACGGAGGCTGTCACCAGGCATCCGCACGCGGTGGTGCTCCTCGACGAGATCGAGAAGGCGCATCCGGAAGTGTTCAATCTGCTGCTGCAGGTCATGGACCATGGCACGCTGACGGACAACAACGGTCGCAAGGCTGATTTCCGCAACGTCATTCTGGTCATGACCACCAACGCCGGTGCCGAGAACATCAGCCGGCGCACCATCGGCTTTACTACGCAGGATCACAGTACGGACGCCATGGAGGCGATCAGCAAGTTGTTTACGCCGGAGTTCCGTAACCGCCTCGACAGTGTCGTGCAGTTCGAAGCGCTCGGTGAGGACGTGATCCTTACGGTAGTCGACAAGTTCCTGTCGGAGCTGCAGGGTCAACTGGACGAGAAGCGGGTATTGCTGGACGTCGACGAGGACGCCCGCCTCTGGCTGCTGGAGAAGGGTTATGACCGACACATGGGCGCACGGCCCATGGAGCGGGTGATCCAGGAATACATCAAGAAGCCCCTGGCAGACCTCGTACTCTTCGGGCCGCTGGCCACGGGCGGAACCGCTTTCGTACGCCTGAACCAAGCCGGTGATAAACTGGAAGTGCGGGTGGAAGAAGAAGAGGCCGCGCTCGCCGAGGAGGGTTGAGCGCCTGCCCGGGGCGCCTCAGCGCTCGCGGTAGGTGATACGCCCCTTGGTGAGGTCATAAGGCGTCAGCTCCACGCGGACCTTGTCACCGGTGAGGATACGGATGTAGTTCTTGCGCATCTTGCCGGAGATATGGGCCGTGACGACGTGGCCATTCTCCAGCTTGACGCGAAAGGTCGTGTTGGGAAGGGTGTCGATGACTTCCCCTTCCATCTCGATCTGGTCTTCCTTTGCCATATGACCCCGGGGTCCTGAAACGACGAGCGCGCATTTTGCCGCAAAGCTCGCCGGAGTTCCACCAGCCCGACAACGACAGATCGGGCGCTCAGAAAAGCCCGTCGTCCTTGCTAGGATCCACTGCCTGCCAGCGGTTCTCCCGGAATAGCTCCAGGGGCCGGTATTCTGCTTTGTAGGTCATCTTGCGGCAGTTGCGAATCCAGTAGCCCAGATACACGTGGGGCAGTTCCCGTGCCCGGGCCGTCTCCAGCTGCCAGAGGATGGCGAAGCGTCCGAGACCCCGGTCGGCGGCATCGGGATCGAAGAAGGTGTAGATGGCCGATAGGCCGTCGAGCATTTCATCCACCACCGCCACGGCCAGCAGCCGATCGTTTTCCCGGAACTGATAGTAGCGGGTGCAGTCCCAGGCGTTGCTTAGAAACGACTCGTACTGTTCCCGGTCCGGGGGATACATGTCGCCGTCGGCATGGCGCTCGCGGATGTAGCGCTCATAGAGCCCGTAGCATTCGTCGTCGCGGATATGGCCCGCTTCGTGCACGGCAAGATCGCTGTTGCGGCGCCAGCTCCGGCGCTGGCTCCGGTTCGGCTGGAACTGGTCCACGGGGATGCGGGCCGGGATACAGGCGTTGCAGTGCGCACAGTGGGGCCGATAGATGTGATTGCCGGAGCGCCGGAAACCGAGGAGCGACAGGTTGGTGTAGAGGCTCTGGTCGACCGGCTGCCGCGGGTCGATGAACAGAGTCGTTGCCTCCTCCTGCTCCAGGTAACTGCAGCGATGGGGGTAGGTGGTGTAGACCTTGAGATCCCGCAGTGAAGACGTCACGCCAATGCTCCCGTGTCTTCCGGCAGGCGCCAGGCGCCCGCCGCCATCTCGTCGGTCACAGTTTGGGCAAGCATAGCCTCGAAGTCCACTCGGGGGATGAGGCGGGCCCCCAGGGAAAGAAGATGCTCCGTTTCAACCTGGCAGTCGATGACGCGGCCGCCGCCCTCGCAGAGCAGGTGGGCGAGGCCCGCCAGGGCTACCTTGGACGCATCCGGAGAGCGGCTGAACATACTCTCACCGAAGAAAGCACCGCCAAGGCAGACCCCGTAGAGGCCGCCGGCGAGGCGGCCTTCGCGATCCCAGGCCTCGATGCTGTGGGCGTAGCCGGCATCGTGGAGGGCGGCATAGGCGGTCTCCATGCGCGGCGAGATCCAGGTTCCGTCCTGGTGAGGCCGTGGCGCGGCGCAGGCCGTCATGACCTCGCGAAAGCAGCGATTGACGGAAAGCTGGAAGCGCTGCCGGCGGAGGGTGCGGCGCAGGCTGCGAGCGCAGTGGAACTCGCTCGGGAAAAGCACCAGGCGGGGGTCCGGGGTCCACCAGAGCACGGGCTGCGGCTCCTCGAACCAGGGAAAGATGCCACGCCGGTAGGCGGCAAGGAGCCGTCCGGGGGAAAGGTCCTCGCTCACGGCAAGGAGGCCGTTGGGATAGCTCAGGGCCTCCCTCGACGGCGGAAAGGGGTCGTCCGGTGCCAGGAAGGGAAGCAGCGGCACGGCGCGCGAAGCCTAGGCCTTCAGCGCGTCCAGATACTTCTCGGCATCCAGCGCGGCCATGCAGCCGAAGCCGGCAGAGGTGATAGCCTGGCGATAGACATGATCAGCCACGTCGCCGGCGGCGAAGACCCCGGGCACGCTGGTCGCCGTGGCGTTGCCGTCGGTGCCGCTGGTTACCGTAAGGTAGCCTTCGCGCATGGCGAGCTGGCCGGCAAAGATATCCGTATTCGGCTTGTGACCGATGGCGATGAAGACCCCGGCGAGTTCCACCTCCTGCGGCGCATTGTCGATGGTGGAGCGCAGGCGCATACCGGTGACGCCGCTGTCGTCGCCCAGGACCTCGTCGAGCACATGATTCCAGAGGATGCGGACTTTGCCTTCTCGTTCGCGGGCGAACAGCCGGTCCTGCAGCACCTTTTCAGCCCGCAGGGCGTCCCGGCGGTGTACCAGCACCACTTCCTCGGCGATGTTGGCCAGATAGAGGGCTTCCTCCACGGCCGTGTTGCCACCGCCGATCACCGCCACCCGCTGATTGCGATAAAAGAAACCATCGCAGGTGGCGCAGGCGCTCACGCCCTTGCCCATGAAGGCTTCTTCGCTTGGCAGGCCGAGGTACTGGGCGGAGGCGCCGGTGGCTATGATCAGAGCGTCACAGCTGAAGCGACCGCTGCCCTCAAGGAGGAAGGGTCGGCGGGACAGATCCACGGCGTCGATGTGGTCGAAGATCACCGAGGTGTCAAAGCGTTCGGCGTGCTCCAGCATCTCCTGCATCAGCTGGGGGCCCTGCAGGTCCGCCGGGCCGCCCGGCCAGTTCTCCACCTCTGTTGTGGTGGTGAGCTGGCCTCCCTGCTGCATGCCCGTGATCAGCACCGGCTGGAGGTTGGCGCGAGCCGCGTAAACTGCCGCGGTGTAGCCGGCGGGGCCGGAGCCGAGGATGATCAGGGGATGGTGCTGGGGTTCGCTCATGGACCGGTCCTGTCTGCAACTGGCGGGAGTCGGGAAGGGCGCTAATGGTAAAGTATCGGGGCGATGCCGGCAAAGGCTGCGCATGATTTCAAAAGCAATCGAGCTTTTCCCTATAACTTTATGATTTAAATAGCTAAACTAAATCCTTCGCTGCCGGTTGGCAGCGTTCGGAGGAGAGCACGTGGCGCGGACCGCGAAAACAACGGACAGCCCCTGGGGCCCGCGCTGGCGCGAGGGCGCCTTTATCGGTATCAGTGCGGCCTGTCTCTATCTCCTGCTGGCGCTGGTTACCTACGCGACCGGCGACCCCGGTTGGTCTGCCACCGGGAGCGGTGGCGCCGTGCGCAATCTCGGCGGCCCCGCCGGCGCCTGGCTGGCCGACGTGTTCCTGTCGCTGGTGGGCTGGGCCGCCTATCTGTTTCCGGTGATGCTCGGCTATCGGGCGCTCGTGATCTTTCTCGAACGCTATCAACCGGGCTTCTTTGACTGGACGCATGCCAGCATCCGGCTCCTCGGCTTTGTGCTGGTCATGGTCGCGGGCACGGCGTTGGCCGCCCTGAACGACAACGGCCAGTCAGGGCTGCCCCAGGGTGCCGGTGGCATTCTCGGCCAGGCGATCGGTGGTGCCTTTGCCGGCGCCTTCAGCGCCGTCGGTAGCCGGTTGATTCTGGTTGCTGTGTTTCTCTTCGGCGTAACGATTTTCACGGACCTGTCCTGGCTGCGGCTCATGGACCGGGTCGGCGCCGCCGCCTTAGGCGCTGCGTCACGACTGCGCAGCGGCCTGGTGACACGGCTCGACGGTATCCGCGACCGCCGCGCCCGGGAGCGGCAGCTCGAGGCTCGCAAGGCCGTGATTACGCAGCATGTTGAAAAGGAAAAGAAGCGCAAGCCGCCAAAGATAAAGCCGCTTGAAATGAAGGTGGAGACCAGCGAACGAGCGGAGCGCGAGAAGCAGAAACCGCTCTTCGATGCACCGGTCACCGGCGAGTTGCCACCGCTGGAGCTGCTGGATGCCGAGGTCAAGGACCCCAGCAAGGGGTTTTCCGCTGAGGCCCTGGAGAAGCTCTCCAAGCTGCTGGAGCTGAAGCTCGCAGACTTCGGCGTCTCTGCGGAGGTCACCGCCGTCTACCCCGGGCCGGTGATTACCCGCTTCGAGCTGCAGCCGGCCGCGGGGGTCAAAGTCTCACGCATTTCCAACCTCGCCAAGGACCTGGCCCGGTCCCTGGCGGTGATTTCCGTCCGCGTGGTCGAGGTCATCCCCGGCAAGAGCGTGGTCGGCATCGAGATCCCCAACGAGGACCGGGAGGTCGTTAACTTCCGCCAGGTTCTGTCCTCCCGGGCCTTTGACCAGTCGAAGTCGGCGCTGACCCTGGCCCTCGGCAACGATATCTCCGGACAGCCGGTGGTCGCGGACCTGGCCAGGATGCCGCACCTGCTGGTCGCCGGCACCACCGGCTCGGGCAAGTCCGTGGGCGTCAACTCCATGCTGCTGTCGCTGCTCTACAAGGCGACACCGGACGAGGTGCGCCTGATTCTGGTCGATCCGAAGATGCTCGAGCTGTCAGTTTATGACGGCATCCCGCACCTGCTGACACCGGTGATCACCGATATGAAGGATGCGGCTAACGGGCTGCGTTGGTGTGTGGCCGAGATGGAACGGCGCTACAAGCTCATGGCTTCCCTCGGTGTGCGCAACATCGCCGGGTTTAATCGCAAGGTGGACGAGGCGCGGCGGGCGGGAACACCCCTGGTCGACCCGCTCTGGACCCCGGATCCGATCTTCGCCGAGACCGACGAGGAGCAGCAGCCACCGGAGCTCGAGCGCCTGCCCTTCGTGGTGGTGGTCATCGACGAGTTTGCCGACATGATGATGATCGTTGGCAAAAAGGTGGAGGAGTTGATCGCGCGCATCGCCCAGAAGGCACGCGCGGCCGGTATCCATCTGATCCTTGCCACGCAGCGTCCCTCCGTGGACGTGATCACCGGCCTCATCAAGGCCAATATTCCGACGCGCATTGCCTTTCAGGTCAGTTCCAAGGTCGACTCGCGGACCATCCTCGATCAGGGGGGCGCCGAGCAGCTGCTGGGCTATGGCGACATGCTCTACCTGCCGCCCGGCTCCGGGCTGCCGAACCGCGTGCACGGTGCCTTCTGCTCCGATGATGAAGTGCACCGGGTGGTCTCGGACTGGAAACGCCGCGGCGCGCCCGCCTACATCGAAGGGCTCCTGGATGAAGGGAGCGGGGTCGCTGTGACCGCCGGTGAGCTGCAATCCGGGGAGGGCGACGATGAGGACGACGCGCTCTACGACGAGGCCGTGCACTATGTCACTCAGAGCCGCCGGGCCTCAATTTCCAGCGTCCAGCGTAAGCTGCGCATCGGCTATAACCGGGCCGCCCGGCTCATTGAGGCCATGGAGGCCGCCGGGGTCGTCTCGGAGATGGGCAGCAACGGTCAGCGCGAGGTCCTCGCGCCGCCGCCGGTGGGGGACTGAGCCGTGTTTCTGCGCAGTCTCTTGCTCGTCGGCCTGCTTGGGCTGGCGGTGGTCGCCCGGGCGGACGGGGCGGCTGCGGAGCTGGCCGCCAGGCTGGCGCCGCTGGCCCAGCTGAGCGGGCGCTTCGAGCAGACCGTGGAGGGCGGCGGCGGCGCGACGCCAGCCCGAAGCGCCGGCCGTTTCAGCCTGCGCCGGCCGGACCAGTTCCGCTGGGAAATCATCGAGCCGGACCGCCAGCTCCTTGTCGCCGGCAATGGCGTGCTCTGGCACTACGACCGGGACCTGGCGACAGCCACCCGGCGCCGCTTCGACGACGCGGCGTCGGCGCCACTGCTGCTTCTGGCCGCCGACGGGCCGGCCCTCGCCGGGGCGTTCGCGGTGGAGGTCCTTGCTGCCGACCGCTACCGCATCGTGCCGCGGGCGGAAAACGCGGGCTTTCGCGAGGCCGAGCTCACTTTCGCCGCTACGCTGCCGGCCACGATGCGCATCACTGACCGGCTCGGGCAGGCTATCGACATCCGCTTTCTCGCGCTCGATCAGGCGCCGCTGCCCGCGGGTACCTTTGACTTCACCCCGCCCGCCGGAGTGGACGTGTACCGGGAAGACAATTGAGCCATGGCGGGGCTGAGTAGTGACGATCTCTTCGCCGGCAGCTCAGCGGGTGCCTACCAGCCTCTGGCGGCGCGCCTGCGCCCGGCCAGCCTCGATGCCTTTGTCGGGCAGCGTCATCTTCTGGGTCCCGGTAAGCCCCTGGCCAGCGCATTGGCCCGGGGTCAGCTCCACTCCATGCTCTTCTGGGGACCGCCGGGCGTCGGCAAGACCACCCTGGCCCGCCTCGCCGCCGGGGCTGCCGACGCCGAGTTCCTGCAGCTGTCTGCGGTGCTGGCAGGGGTCAGGGATATCCGCAGCGCCGTTGACCGGGCCCTCGCCGCCCGCGCGGGCGGGCGGGACACGGTACTTTTCGTCGACGAGGTACACCGCTTCAACAAGGCCCAGCAGGATGCCTTTCTGCCTTATGTAGAAGACGGCACGCTGATCTTCATCGGCGCCACCACGGAGAACCCGGCCTTCGAATTGAACAGTGCGCTACTGTCCCGGGCGCGCGTCTACAAGCTTCGCCCCCTTGCCCCCGCCGAGCTGGAGACACTCCTGGAGCGGGGTCTGACGGCGCTGCCAGAGGGGCTGCCGGCGGCCCCGGGGGTACTCGCACGGATTGCGACCCAGGCTGACGGCGATGGCCGCCGGGCCCTGAACCTGCTGGAGCTGGCCGCGGATCTGGCCGCCGCCGGCGACGGCGCCCCCGGCTACCTCGACGACACGCTCCTGGACGAGGTACTGCAGCAGTCCCTGCGCCGTTTCGACAAGGGCGGCGATGCCTTCTATGACCAGATCAGTGCGCTGCACAAGGCGGTGCGGGGGAGTGCGCCGGATGCTGCGGTGTATTGGCTCTGCCGCATGCTCGATGGCGGCTGTGACCCGCTCTATATCGCTCGTCGCGTTGTGCGTATGGCCAGCGAGGATATCGGCAACGCCGACCCCCGCGCGCTGGGTCTGGCTCTGGATGCCTGGCAGGTTCTCGAGCGCCTCGGCAGCCCCGAGGGAGAGCTGGCGCTGGCTCAGGCGGTGCTCTACCTCGCCGTGGCGCCTAAGAGCAATGCCGTATACAGCGCCTTCAAGGCCGCGGGCGCGGCCGTGCAGGCGGGCGGCAGCGAGGAGGTGCCGAACCACCTGCGCAACGCACCCACGGCGCTGGCGAAGGCGGAAGGCCATGGCTCGGACTATCGCTATGCTCATGACGAGCCGGAAGGTTATGCAGCGGGCGAGAATTACTTTCCTGAAGCCCTGCAGGGTCTGCGCTTCTATCACCCGGTGGATCGCGGACTGGAGCAGCGTATTGCCGAGCGGCTGGCGCGTTTCCGGTCCCTTGACGCCGGCAGCGCCCGGCGGCGCTACAGGGGTTGAGAGTGTCCGTGCGCTGGTAAAGGCCGTACAATCCCCGCGCAGGATGGCAAGGCAAGGCTCCGCCATGAAATACCTGCTTTTTGTAGCCCTCGGCGGTGCCGGCGGGGCAGTGACCCGATACCTGCTCGGCCTGTGGGCACACGGGCTCTGGGCCGGCCCCTGGCCTCTGGGTACCTTTATGGTCAACGTGCTGGGATCGGCGGGTATCGGCGTCGTATTCGTGCTGCTGGAGCGCGGCAGCCTGCACCCGGATTGGCGCAGCGTGCTTATGGTCGGCTTTCTCGGTGCCTTCACGACCTTCTCGACCTTCTCCCTGGAGACCGTCGAGCTGTGGCAGGGAGGGCAGGCTGGCCTGGCCCTGGCCTATGCGCTGGTCAGCGTCCTCAGCTGTGTGCTCGCTGTCGCCGGTACCCTAACCCTGCTGCGCGCTTTCTCCTGAGCCGCGGTAACAGGATCGATTACAGGACAGAACATGCTCGACGTTCGCGAACTCAGAAAGGACCCGGAGACGGCTGCCGCAGCTCTTGCCCGGCGGGGCCATCATTTTGATGTCGAGGCCTTCCAGGCCCTGGATGGTCGTCGCCGGGAGGCGGCTATTGCCAGCCAGGACCTGCTCGCTGAGCGCAAGGCTGCCAGCAAGCAGGTCGGCAAGCTGGTTGGCGGGGGTATGTCCGTCGACGATGCCAAGGCGAAGGTGAAAGAAACGCTCGAGGCCATCGGCGCGCGGATCGACAGCGCCACGGAAGCGGCCCGGGCAGCGCAGGGGGAACTGGAGGCCTGGCTGGCCACCGTGCCCAATCTGCCCGACGACAGCGTCCCGCCGGGAAAGAGCGAAGACGACAACGTCGAGGTGTTGCGCTGGGGCGAGCTTCCGGTCTTTGCCTTCGATGCCCGGGACCACGTAACTCTGGGGGAGGGGCTGGGCCTTCTCGATACGGACGCGGCGACGAAGATCACCGGCTCGCGCTTCGTCGTCATGCACGGTCAGCTGGCACGGGTGCACCGCGCCCTGGTGCAGTTCATGCTGGATCTGCACACCCGGGAGCACGGTTACCGTGAGGTCTACGTGCCCTACATTGTCAATGCCGACTCGCTACGCGGCACCGGGCAGTTGCCGAAGTTTGCCGAGGACCTGTTCCGCCTCGAGGGAGACGATGATTACTATCTGATCCCCACGGCGGAGGTGCCGGTGACCAACCTCGGTCGGGACCGCATCTTCGAGGCTGCGGAGCTGGGGGAGGGTGGCCTCGCCTTTGCCAGTCACACCCCCTGCTTCCGCAGCGAAGCCGGCAGCTACGGCCGCGACACCCGCGGTATGATCCGCCAGCACCAGTTCGAAAAGGTCGAGCTCGTGCGCTTCGTGCGCCCCGGCACGTCCGACGAAGCCCTCGAGGGCCTCACCGGGCATGCCGAAGAAGTCCTGCGGCGCCTCGAATTACCCTATCGCAAGGTGCTGCTCTGCGGTGGCGATCTGGGCTTCTCGGCGCGCAAGACCTACGATCTCGAAGTCTGGCTGCCGGGGCAGGCGGCCTATCGGGAAATCTCCTCCTGCAGCAATTTCGGTGATTTTCAGGCGCGCCGCATGCAGGCGCGCTGGCGCAATCCGGACACGGGTAAGCCGGAGTTGCTGCACACGCTGAACGGCTCCGGGCTGGCCGTGGGACGGACCCTTGTGGCGCTGCTGGAAAATGGCCAGCAGGCAGACGGCAGCGTAATACTCCCCGCGGCCCTGCGTCCCTACCTCGGCGGACTGGAGCGCCTGGTGGCCTGAGCATGCATTCGCTGCCGGTCTTCCTGCGCCTGGCTGAGCGCCCGGTGCTGCTGGTAGGGGGCGGCACCGTCGCCCTGCGCAAGGCGCGCTTCCTCTGCCGGGCGGGGGCCCGGGTGACCGTGATTGCGCCCACCATCGATCCCGCGCTGCGGTCGCTCCTCGAGACCCGGGGCGGGGTGTGGCTGTGCCGCTGCTACCGCCGCGGCGACCTTGCCGGCAAGGACCTGGTCATTGCGGCGACCCCGGACGGTACGGTCAACGCTGCCGTGGCTGACGAGGCCCGGGCCCGGCGACTGCCCGTGAACGTGGTCGACACCCCGGCGCTGTGCAGCTTCACGTTTCCCGCGATCGTCGACCGGGACCCGCTCCTCATTGCTATCGGTACCGGTGGTGCCAGCCCGGTACTCGCCCGCGCGGTGCGCCGACGCCTGGAAACGCAGCTCCCTGTGAACTTCGGCCGTCTCGCGCGGTTCCTCGGCACTTGCCGCGACCGGCTCCGCGCCGCGATCAGCGACGAGAGCGCTCGGCGCAGAATGCTCGAGACGCTGGCCGAGGGACCGATCGCCGAGCAGGTGCTCGCCGGCAACGAGGCCGGCGCCGGGGCTTCTCTGGAGGCGCTCCTCGCCGGTGGCGCGCAGCCGCGCGGGGAGGTCTTTCTCATCGGCGCGGGCCCCGGCGATCCGGATCTTCTGACCTTCCGCGCACTGCGACTCCTGCAGCGCGGCGATGTCATCCTCTACGACCGGCTGGTCGGAGAAGGTATCCTGGAGCTTGCCCGGCGCGACGCCGAGCGCCTCTACGTGGGCAAGCGCCGGTCCGAGCACAGCGTGCCCCAGGACGAGATCAACCGCACCCTTGTGGAACTTGCCCGCCAGGGCAAGTGTGTTGTGCGCCTGAAAGGCGGCGATCCCTTTGTGTTCGGTCGCGGCGGCGAGGAAATGGATGAACTGGCCCGGGCGGGCATACCGTTTCAGATCGTACCCGGTATCACGGCCGCCAACGCCGCCGCCTGTTATGCAGGTATCCCCCTCACGCACCGGGATTACGCTCAGTCGGTCCGCTTCGTTACCGGGCATACCCGGGACGGCCAGCTCCGGCACCAGTGGGAAGACTTCCAGTCACCGACGGAAACGCTGGTGTTCTATATGGGGCTGGTGGGCCTGCCGATCATCTGTGAGCAACTCGTGGCCCACGGCCGCGACCCCGCTACGCCGGTGGCGCTGGTGGAGAAAGCAAGCACGGCGGAACAGCGGGTCATTACCGGAACGCTGGGCACTATGAAGGCCATCGTGGCGCTGGAGAAACCCGAGCCGCCTACGCTGATCATCGTCGGCGATGTGGTCCGTCTGGCGGCGGAGCTGGGCTGGTACAGCAAGGTAGAGGGCCGGCCGGTCCACTGAGGGATCGGCGGCGCGGCGCCTAGTCTTTTTCGGGGCTGCGGATGGCGTAGGCCTGCTTGCGCATAAGCAGTGCATCAACGAGGATATTGCCGGCCTCGTCAAGCAGCACATCTTCGGCTTCCTCGCCATCCTCCGTGTCACCGGCTTCCGCCAGCGTCTCCTCATCATCCGGCTCTTCATCGAAGGACGTGAGCGGCTCCTCGCCCAGGGCTTCGCGGCGCTTGTTCTCGATCGCCAGGGCCCGGGCCTTGCGCGCCTCGCGCTCCGCGCGGCGCGTTTCCTCGTTCAGGGAGACCACCTTGATATCGTCATTCTCGTCGGCCAGTGCGACCCGATCCACCAGAAAGTTGAAGTCCGGGTCTCCCGCGCTGCGCTCCTGGAAGAGGGCGGAGAGCTCCGGTATGAGTTGATCAAGGTCGCCGTAGCGCCGGTGGCGCACCGGGTTGATCTGGTCCCAGGACAGCGCGTGCTCGAGGGCGCTCTCGCCAATGTCCTCGGGATCGTAAAGAGACGGGAACGTAATGTCCGGAACGACACCGCGGTGTTGCGTGCTATCGCCGGAGATGCGATAGAATTTGCTCTCGGTAATCTTGAGTTGCCCTTCCGTCAGCGGTACCAGCGTCTGCACCGTGCCTTTGCCGAACGAGCGATCCCCGACGATGATTCCGCGCTCGTAGTCCTGGATCGCGCCGGCGAAGATCTCGCTGGCCGAAGCGCTCAGGCGGTTGATGAGTACCACAAGGGGGCCGTCGTAGTAGCTCGAGCGCAAGCGCTTACCGTCCCGCCAGACGCGCCGGGAGGAGTGGCGGATCTGCACCGTGGGGCCGTACTCGATAAACAGGCCCGTGAGCTCATTGGCCTCCTGCAGGGAGCCGCCGCCGTTGTTGCGCAGGTCGACCACGATGCCTTCGACGCCTTCAGCCTCCAGCTCGCCGAGGAGTCGCCGCACGTCGCGCGTCGTGCTCTTGTAGTTGTCGTCGCCCCGGCGCATGGCCTCGAAGTCGATGTAAAAGGCGGGAATGCTGATGACCCCGACCTTGATGGTGCTGTCCTCGCCGGCGGGCACTTCCAGCACGCGACTCTGGGCCGACTGCTCCTCGAGCTTCACGGTGTTGCGCACAATCTGGATTTCCTTGTGCACCTCCGTGGAGGGCGCATCGGCCGGAATCACGCTCAGCCGCACGGTGCTGCCCTTGGGGCCGCGGATCAGGTCGACAACCTCGTCCAGGCGCCAGCCGATAACGTCGACCAGCGCTCCGCTGTCGCCCTGGCCCACCGCGATGATTCGATCGGCCGGCTTGAGCTCGCCCTGCTTGTCGGCGGGACCGGCGGCGACCAGTCGCGATACCTTGGTGTACTCATCCTCGAGCTGCAACACGGCGCCGATACCCTCGAGGGACAGGCTCATATTGATGTCGAAGTTTTCCTTTCGCCGCGGCGAGAAGTAGTTTGTGTGCGGATCATAGAGCTCGGTCAGCGCATTGGCGTAGACCTGGAACACGTCCTGGGCGTTGTACTGGCGGACCCGGGTAAGCTGGGTACGGTAGCGTTTGAGGAGGGTGTCGACGATATCGTCTTCATCTTTGTCGGCCAGGCGCAGACTCAGCGCCTGGTTCTTCAGGTGTTTGCGCCAGCGCTCGTCCAGCGCTGCCTCGTCGGCAGCCCAGTCGCGCAGCTCGGGATCAATCGCGTAGGTCTCGTCGCGGCTGAAGTCCATGGCCGAGTGCAGCTCCGGAAGGGACTCAACCACCCCTTCGAGGCGGGTAGTCAAACGTTCCTCGAAGCGGTTGAAGATCTCGAAGCCCGCATCGAGGCGGCCCCGGGGGAGGGCATCGTCCATGAGATAGCGGTACTGCTCGAAGGCCTCGATATCATCCCGGGTGAAGTACATCCTGCCGCCGTCGAGACTGTCGATGTAGTTGTCGAGGTGCGAGGAGGACACTTCATCGTCGTACTCGAGCTTGGCGTAGTGGCGCTCCTCGAGCTGCTCCACCAGTTCGGCTGCAGTCTCGGACTGGGAATCCGTGTACCACAGTTTCGCCGCGACGGGGGCGGTGGCAAGGAGGGCGGCAAGGGCCAGCCCCGTTCGGAGCCAGGAACGATTCGCTGACATGCGGTTGCCTGTTACCCGGGTATTCACGCCAGTGTAGCGGGATGCCCCCAGGTGGGAAAGCCTGCGGGGGCCATCGCCGCAGGGCTCACTCACCGGGGAGAACCAGATCGAAGACGGCATTCACCCGGCTTTCGAAGACGATGTCCCCGGTAACATAGCTTTCAGAGGCCGGTGTTGCTTCGGCGCTGCGCAGCATCATGTGACTCGCCACGGGGCGGGGCCCGGGATCAACCCGCTGCGCGTCCAGGGAGCGCACGGGGCCGACGGTGACGCCAAGGCTGCCGGCGAGGGCGCTGGCATTGGCGCGAGCGTCCCGGGCCGCTGCTGCGAGCGCATCCCGACGAAGCTGCGCCTCGTTGCTGTGGCCAAGGGCCGGCGGTGTTATCTCGTTGGCCCCCGCATCGGCGGCGTCCTCGATGAGCACGCCCAGGCGGGTCAGATCTGCCAGGCGCACAGCGATGTTCCGCTGCACCAGGTAGCCCTGCAATACCCGCTCTTCCCGCGCCTTGTCCCAGCGGTATTCCGGTCTCAGCGTTACCCCCGGGGCGCTGATGTCACTGTCGGGGATGCCCAGCTTGTCGAGGTGGGCGAGCACCGCCGCGGTACGGGCGTTGACGTCTTCCCGGGCCGTGGCGAGATCCGGCGAGCGCGCCTGCACGCCGAGGCCGATGCGGGCCTCGTCCGGTGCGGCGCTGACGCGGCCCTCACCGTGAACGCTGAGGGCCCGGGGCCGCGCGTTGTCTTCTGCCGTGGCGGCGGCGGGCAGGAGCAGGGCGGCGGCCAGGGCCATGGGGATAAAGGTGCGCATCGATCGCTCTCCTGGGGCGGGTACTACCTATGGACCGGCAGTGGCTGCGAGGGTTCCCGGGCAGTGAAGACAAGCACCGGGGCTTCCGGCGCCCAGAGCGAGCGTACCCGATTGGACTGCGCCTCGGCGACATCGAACAGCAGGGTGTTCGACAGCATCAGGGGCGCCGCGGCGCGGGATACCGGCAGGGTGAAGTACAGCCAGGTCTCGTCGTACGCGATTTCGAGGCCCAGGAACGCCACCGGAGCGGGTTCGGCGCCGTCGGCACTGATTTCGAAGTGGCGGTCGAGATAGGCCTCCATAAGCGCTACCGGCGGACTGGCAGGGTCAAGGAGCACGGGCCCCCCGGCTTCCCGGGACAGGGCGGTTTCCAGGTCTTCGGGGATCACCCGCAGGGCGACCTGCAGCTGATCACCGGCCGCGCTCCAGGAGAGCTCCGCGTAGCTGGCGTGGAAGGGGTGTGCCAAGGCGCCGCCCGCGAAGGTGAGGGCGGACAGCAACACGAGTGCAAGACGGGCCGCGGCCGGGGCCGCCCTCAGCGGATGGGCTGAGACCATGTTTCCTCATCGTCCCGGCGCATCGGATTCGGCTCCTCGCTTTCCTTGAAAAGCCGGAAGCGGCTCGGTACTACCTTGCGCGGCCAGGCGTTGTTGGCGGGCTGCGTGTCAGCGGTACTGCGGTAGGGGTCGAACTCGATGCCGGTGATTTCCCTGTCCGTAATGAAGAGCTTCCTCGCCCGGTCTGCATTGCGTCGCCACACCTCCGCGGGCACGGTGAGTTCTTCCACGGTGCCATCGGCGTAGCTGACGCGCAGCGGCAGAGGCGTGACCAGGCCGCCGAGATTGTCGAAGGTCACAACGTAGAAGTGCTCTGCGGTATCGAGGAGTGCGCGTTCACGCTCTGTGAGCCGATCCAGGGCCTTTTCATACTGTGCGTAGTCCCAGGGCGTTACCCGGTATTCGTCGCTCTCGTTGTAGAAATCCCGGAGCCCGGGCTCCTCGCCCAGCAGCCGCTCCAGGGTGACGTTGCGCTGCTCGCTGAGGGAAGGCTCCTCGGCCGCCTCCCGGGAGGCTTCCCAGGCCTTTTCCCGCTCGGGGTTCAGGCTGTCCACGCGGAAAAGCTCCACCTGGCTCAACGCCACGTCCACGTGGCCCGTGCCGTAGAACCAGCCGCGCCAGAACCAGTCGAGATCCGTGGCCGAGGCATCCTCCATGGTGCGGAAGAAATCTGCCGGCGTCGGCCGACGGAACTTCCAGCGCTCGGCATACTGGCGGAAGGCGTGATCGAAAAGCTCCCGGCCCATGATGCTCTCGCGCAAAATATTCAGCGCCGTGGCCGGCTTGCCGTAGGCGTTGTTGCCGAACTGGTGAATGGACTCGGAGTTGGTCATGATCGGCACCTGCTGGGCGCTGGCCATGTACTCGGTCATCTTCGCCGGCTCGCCGCGGCGGGACGGGTAGCCTTCCTCCCAGGCCTGCTCGGTGAGGAACTGCAGGAAGGTGTTCAGGCCCTCGTCCATCCAGGTCCACTGGCGCTCGTCCGAATTCACCACCATCGGGAAGTAGTTGTGGCCCACCTCGTGGATGATCACGGAGATCAGCCCGTATTTGCTCCGCTCCCAGGTCTTGTCGCCGGCTTTCTGGGCTACATCCCAGTAGGTGCGATCTTTATAAGGTCGCGGCTTGTTGAAGCTGATCATCGGGTACTCCATGCCACCGACAGGGCCATTCACGGAGATGGCCACCGGATACGGGTACTCGAAGGTGTAGCGGGAGTAGACGTCGATGGTATGGGCGATGGCTGCGGTGGAGTACTGGCTCCAGAGCGGCTCGGCCTCGTTCGGGTAGAAGGACATGGCCAGCACATCGCGTTCGCCGGCGCGGGCGCGGCGGGCGTCCCAGATGAACTTGCGCGAGCTGGCGAAGGCGAAATCACGCACGTTCTCGGCGCGGAAGCGCCAGGTGCGTGTACCGGAATCCGCCTCGCGGGCATTGGCGGCGGCTTCCTCCGGTGTGACGACGAAGATCAGCTCATCGCTGGTCCGAGCCTTGCGGAAGCGGGCCAGCTGCTCTTCTGTCAGTACCGCTTCGGCATTCTGCAGCTCGCCCGTAGCCGCGACTACGTGGTCTGCCGGCACCGTGATGGCCACATCGTAATCGCCCAGCTCCAGGGTGAACTCGCCCCGGCCCAGGAACTGCTTGTGCTGCCAGCCGGCATAGTCCGTGTAGGCTGCCATGCGCGGAAACCACTGGGCGATCTCGTAGAGATAGTTGCCGTCCTCCGGGAAATACTCGTAGCCGCCCCGGGCGCTCACTACGGTGGCATCGATGATGTTGTGGGACCAGGCGACGGAAAAGCTCAGGCTGTCGCCGGCGGCCAGAGGCTCGGCGAGGTCAATGCGCATCATGGTGCGATTGACGGTATAGGGCAGGGGGTCACCATCTGCACCGGTGACCGCCTCGATGCTGACGCCACCTTCGAAGCGCCGGCGCTCCAGCAGCGAGGCGAGGGCCCCGTAGGATAGCTGGCTGAAGTCCGGGGCGGTCCGGGTCAGCATGTCGTCGGAGCCGCGGCGGAAGCGGTTCTGGTCCAGCTGCAGCCACAGGTAGGGGAGATCATGGGGGCTCTCGTTGTGGTAGGTGATGGTCTCCCGCCCCTCGATGCGCTGTGCCTTGTCGTCGAGGGTGACCTCGATGCGGTAGTCCGCCCGCTGCTGCCAGTAGCCTGGCCCCGGCGCGCCGGTTGCCAGGCGCGTATCCGTCGGTGTGGCGAGGAGGTAATCGAGCTGGGCAAAGGCGTCTGCGCCGCTGCGCGCCGCAGGGTCGCCGGCGGCGCTGGCAAGGCCGCCAAAGCCGGCAAAGCCGGCAAAGCACATTAAAACCGTGGCGGAATAGGCAGGAAAGAACTTATAGATCATGGGCTTGGCGAACACTCTGAAGGGGCGGAGGCACATAGGGAAAGGCGGTGATTATAGCGTCCGGCTCCCGCTCGCGATAGCGTTGGCTTTGTTAACC
Organism: Pseudohaliea rubra DSM 19751; assembly: GCF_000764025.1. Taxonomy (GTDB): domain Bacteria; phylum Pseudomonadota; class Gammaproteobacteria; order Pseudomonadales; family Halieaceae; genus Pseudohaliea; species Pseudohaliea rubra. The sequence continues at coordinate 130,593 of NZ_KN234745.1, forward strand.
GCCAGCCTGTAAGAGGAGCGCAGCTGCCTATCCTTCGACCTTTGCGCCGCTCCCGCGCTTGTCCACCGGGGGCCGCTATGCGACGCTTGAGGCACCGACTGCGCCGGACGGCACAATGAAAATAAGAATACTGGTCGCGACCTTCGGGCTGCTGGTGATCGCCGGCGTGCTTGGCTGGACTTTCCGGATAGACCTGCTCCTGGCGATCGCGGAGCGGCGGGCCGCAGCCGATGAGGTCGCGCCCGCCCAGTCCGTAGCCTGGCAGAAGGCTGCGCCCCAGCCCCGCGACGGCCGGCCCAATATCGTGTTCATCCTCCTCGATGATCTCGGGATCAACGACTTGTCCACCTTCGGCGGTGGCGTGGCCGGTGGTCGGGTCCAGACGCCACATATCGACCGGCTCGCCGCCGAGGGCGCGGTATTCCGCCAGGCCTATGCCGGCACCGCGAGTTGCGCGCCTTCCCGCGCCATGCTGCTCACGGGCCGCTACCCCACGCGCACGGGCTTTGAGTTCACCCCCACGCCCGATGGCATGGGACGCGCCGTGAGCATGATCGCCAACAGCACAGACAGCGGCCTGCCGCCGGTGCGCTACGACCGGGAGGCCGCGGACCGGCAGCCCCCCTACGAGGCCATGGGGCTGCCGTCGTCGGAGGTCACCCTCGCCGAGGTCCTGAAGGCAAGCGGCTACTACACGGCGCACATCGGCAAGTGGCACCTGGGACGAAGCACCGGTTCGCGCCCGACGGATCAGGGCTTCGACGACAGCCTGCTTATGGCCAGCGGCCTGTTCCTGCCCGAAGACCACCCCGATGTGGTCAATGCCCGACTGCCCTTCGACCCCGTCGATCGTTTCCTCTGGGCGCGTATGCGCTTTGCCGCCAGCTTCAACAACGGTCCCTGGTTCGAGCCGGGTGGTTACCTGACGGACTACTGGACCGACGAGGCCGTGAGCATCATTCGCGAGCACCGCGACGAACCGTTCTTTCTCTATCTGGCGCACTGGGGCGTGCATACGCCGCTGCAGGCGACGCGCAGCGACTACGACGCGGTCGGCACTATCCAGCCGCACCGGCTGCGCGTATATGCAGCCATGGTCCGCGCGCTCGATCGCAGTGTCGGCCGCATCCTCGCGGTCCTTGATGAAGAAGGGCTCGCCGAGGACACGCTGGTTGTTCTCTCCAGTGATAACGGCGGTGCCGGCTACCTGGGACTCGCGGAGATCAACGCGCCCTACCGGGGCTGGAAGCTGACCCTCTACGAGGGCGGGCTGCGCGTGCCCCTGTTCCTGCGCTGGCCGGGCAGGGTGCCCGCCGGTACGGTGGTGGAGCCGCCTGTAGCACACATTGACCTCCTGCCAACGCTGGCTGCTGCCGCAGGGGCGCCGCTGCCCACCGACCGGATTATCGATGGCCGCGACCTGCTGCCGATCGCCTCGGGCGCAAGCACCGAGGAGCCCCACGAGGCGCTTTACTGGCACAGCGCTCACTACGCCGCGGTGCGGCGCGGGGACTGGAAGCTGCAGCGCAGTGAGCGGCCGGCTTTCCGGCGTCTCTACGATCTGGTGACGGATCCTACCGAGGAGGTGAACGTTGCCGCCGACCACCCGCTTATCACCAGCGAACTCGACGCACTCCTCGACGCGCACCTTGCCGACCGGCGGCCACCGCTTTATCTGCCGACGCTCGAGGCCCCGGTGGCGCTCGACAAGACCCTCGCTGAACCGGTGAGTGCAGCCGACAGCATCGTGTACTGGCCGAACTGACCCGTGCGCCCGCAACGCCGCCTCCTGCTCGCTGCTGTCCTCCTGCTGGTCCTGGCGCTGGTGCTGTTGCTCGCCTTGCGCCGGCCGATCGGTGAGGCGCTCTTTGAACGCGCCGCGTCAGCGCGGATCGCCGCTGCGGCCGCGAGCACCGCGCCGGTCGACGGCTTACAGGTTTATCTGTGCGGCAGCGGCTCACCGATGCCCGACGCGGCGCGCGCCGGTCCCTGTGTGGGCATCCTCGCCGGCCCACATCGGCTGGTTATTGACGCTGGCGCCGGCGGGCCGCGCAAGCTGGCGGCCATGGGCTTTCCCGCCGGGGGACTCGACCAGGTCTTTCTTACGCACCTGCATTCGGACCACATCGACAGCCTCGGCGAGCTGGTGCTGGTGGACTGGGTCGGCGGAGAGGGAAGGGCGGCGCCGCTGCCGGTTGCCGGCCCTCCGGGGGTTGAGGCCGTCGTTGATGGTTTCAACCTGGCGTACCGCGCAGACCGTGACTACCGTCTCGCTCATCACGGCGAGGCCATAGCCAATCCGGAGGGCTACGGCGCGGAGGCCCGGGTGCTTACACCGCCGGGGTCGCGCGCGGGCGCTGTGCCCGTTTACCAGCGCGGGGAGCTCACGGTCAGTGTTTTCCTGGTAGACCACGCTCCAGTGGCACCGGCCTTCGGCTACCGGGTGACGTACCGGGACCGTATTGCGGTGATCAGCGGCGATACGGTCTACAGCGATAATCTCGTGCGCGCTGCCCGTGGCGCGGACCTGCTCCTCCACGAGGCCCTCGCGCCGGCGATGGTGAAAACGCTGCGCGACGCACTATCCCGGGAGGGCATCGGCAACACCGCGCGCATCATGCACGACATCCTCGACTACCACGCCTCACCGTCGGACGCCGCCCGCGCCGCGGCGGCTGCGGGGGTAGACGCGCTCGTGCTCTACCACCTGGTACCGCCGCTGCCCGGGGGCTATCTTTCCCACGCCTTCCTCGGCGATGCGCGGGCCCACTTCGATGGGCCGCTACGGGTAGCTGTTGATGGCCTGCGCGTGACGCTGCCCGCAAGCAGCGATGCTATCGTATTCGAGGAGTTACTTTGAGCGGCGCTGGCGGCCCAGGAGCACAGCGGCTGCGATAAGCAGTAGCGCCGCGACCGCGCCCAACCGGGGGGCGTAGGCGGCGAGCATGCGTTCCGTCGCGTTGCGGTCGAGCTGCATCGGCGAGGAATAGCCCGCGGGCATGGGCTGTACCCCGACGTGACCCGCGTAGCGGGCATAGGCCGCGGCGAGTTCGTCACGCAGCGCCGGGCGGGCCCCGGCGAGGTCGCGCGTTTCCCCCGGGTCCTTCGCCAGGTCATAGAGCTGCCAGTGTCCGTCGCCCCAGGGCGGCAGGTTGCGAACCAGCTTCCAGCGTCCGCGATAAAGCGCGGCGTTCCCCGCCACTTCGAGCCCAACGGCCTCGTCGAGACCGTACACGCGGTCTGCTTCACCGCGGAGAACCGGCAGCAGGCTGCGTCCGTCCATAGCCGACAGGGCCTCATCGAGCCCCGCAAGCTCAAGCAGGGTCGGCGCGATGTCCGTCGCCAGCGTGAAGGCTTCTGTGACTTTCGGCGCGGTCTCGCTGGCGCCGGCAATCACGAGGGGCACGCGCACGCCACCCTCCGCGGTGGTGAATTTGTAGCGATCCAGGGGCGAGGCCGCTGCGGCGGCCCAGCCGGGCCCGATAAACGCATAGCTGTCCGGCCCGCCGATCTTCGCCGCGTCGAGGCGATACCCCCGGGAGGCCAGCCAAAGGCGCATGCGCCAGTCGTCGTCGGCCCGGGTCGGCTCCGGGCCGTTGTCCGAAACAATCACAAACACGGTGTTTTCCGCGAGGTCGCGCTGGCGCAGGGCGTCGATGAAGCGGCCCAGCTCATGGTCCATGGCCGTCATCATCCCGGCGTTTGCTGCCATGCGCGCAGCCCACAGCTGCTGCTCCTCGTCCGTAAGGCCGTCCCAGGCGGGCACGGCCGGGGGGAGGGGCGCCGTGGGCGCATCGCGGGGGATAAGGCCTGCGGCCCGGGCGCGCTCGGCCCGCTCGGCCCGCAGTACCTCCCAGCCCCGCCGATAGCGTTCGCGATAGGGATCGATGAAGGCAGCCGGCGCCTGCACCGGGATATGGATAGCCTGGAAGGCCAGGTAAGCGAAGAAGGGCTGCTCCGCCGGCGTAGCATCGAGGTAATCGACCATCTGGTTGACGATGAAACGCGAGGAGTAGAAGTCTGGCGGCAGCGTCGCCGGCTCGCCGTCCTCAAACCAGGGCGCGCTGTCGTAGTAGGGCATGTAAGGCGCCTGCGTCCAGTTGTCCGCGCCGGAGGCGTCGAGGGCAAAGGACCGGTCGAAGCCATGGGCGTCGGGCAGGTCGCCGTCGCCGTGGCCCAGATGCCACTTGCCGGTCATCAACGTACGGTAGCCGGCGCCGCGCAGCTGCGTGGCCACGGTCTGCACCCCGTCGGCCAGGCGCATGCCGTAGCCCGGGGCGTCAGCCTGCTCCGGCGGTAGAATCTCGGGGATGGATGCTATCCCGGTGCGGTGACTGTCGAGGCCGGTCAGGAGCATGGCCCGGGAAGGCGCACAGAGGGGCGAGGTCCGGTATTGGGTGAAGCGCGTGCCGCGGCGCGCCAGGGCGTCGATGGTCGGGGTGGCGATCTCGCCGCCGTAGGCCCCGACGTCCAGGAGGCCGGCGTCGTCGATCACGACCAGGACCAGATTGGGGGGCTGCGCCACCGCCGGCATTAGCGGGAGAAGCAGCAGGGCCAGGAGGGCGCCCCGGGCGCGCAGGCAGCGCGCCCGCAGGGCACTCGCGGGAAAACAGCGCGGCCGCCGGGGGCGGGCCGCGCTGCAGCATGACATGGCGACCGCTAGGCCGAGTAGCCGCCGTCCACGGGGACGGACTGGCCGCTGATGTAACCGGCATTCTCGGAGGCGAGGAACGCAACGGTGTCGAACAGTTCCTCCGGGGCGCCGGGGCGTCCGAGGGCGACCTGCCTGGTCCACTGGTCCAGGATGCCGCCGGGGGGCGAGTCGATTTCCTGGGACAGGCCGATGGCAATAAGGCCGACGGCGACGCAGTTCGCGCGGATGTTGTTCGGGCCTTCTTCCCGGGCTATGGCCGTGCACAGGTGCTGCACGCCGGCCTTGGGGATGGAGGACAGGCCGTCTGTGGCGATGTAGCGGGGGATCGCCGCCGTCGTCAACGCCGTGATGGAACCGCCGCCGCCCTCACGCAGATGCGGCACCACGGCCTTCAGCACATGGTAGAAACCTTTAACGTCGGCATCGAGGGTGTCGTAGAACACCTGCGGCTCTGCATCCATAATCGGCAGGATGTGCAGAAAGGGGCCGGTGGCAAAGATCACCGAGTGAATGCGTCCGAACTTCCCTTTCACATCACTGGCGAAGGCCTCGACGGCAGGCAGGTCGAGCAGATCAACGCTGCCGATATGACCCTGCTGCCCGGCGTCCTCGATAGCCTTGAGGTTCTCCTCGGCGGCGTCGCGGTTCTTGTGGTAGGTAAAGGCCACGTTGGTCCCGCTCTGGGCCAGCAGACGGACAACACCACCGCCGAGGCCGCCGGAACCGCCGAATACCAGCGCCGCGCCTTCGGGGAAACGATACACACTCATGAGATACTCCTAGCTGAGTTATGGGTTATGGGGCCCCGGGAGTATAACGCCAAAGCCCCGGGGTAGGCCCACCTCCGGTACCGGAGGAGGCGGGCAGGATCCAGCGCCCCGATCTGCGCGAGGAACGGCACAGCGCCGGACGCGGGCAGCCTCAGGTAGCGAAGTCAATGACCAGCTTGCCCTGGAAGCCTCCGGCATCGAGGTCCCGCAGCGCCGCCGGGGCGTCATGGAAGGGGTAGCGGCGGGCAATGACCGGGTGCAGGCCCTTTTCGCCGACAAAGGCCAGCAGCGCCTCGAGATTAGCCCGGTGCCCGGTACCGATACCGTGAATGTTCGCGTTGCGGATAATCAGCGGGAAAACGGTCAGGTCCAGCGCCGCGCCGGCCACGTAGCCGATGACGTTCACATGCCCCCCGTGGCGTATGGCCGCCAGCGACTGGGGCAGGGTGCCTGCACCACCAATCTCGACCACCGCATCAACACCATGGCCGGCAATACCGTAGGCGCGCTCGCCCCAGTCGGGCGTTTCCCGGTAGTTAATGGTCTCGGTCGCACCCAGGTCCCGGGCGCGGGCGAGGCGCTCGTTGCTGGAGGACAGCACGATACTGTTCGCCCCCAGCGCATGGGCCAGCTGCAGGGCTGCGGTCGCGACGCCCCCGGTGCCCTGAATGAGGACCCAGTTGCCGGCGCCGATGGCTGACTTTTCCACCAGGGCGGTCCAGGCGGTGAGGCCGGCACAGGGGAAGCAGGCGAGTTCGGCAGCGGTGAGGCCGGCTGGCGCCTTCACCAGCGCGTGCTCCGCATAGACACCGTATTCACGCAGCACGCCTGCTGTCTCCAGGCCCCCGGACACCTTGCGTTCGTCGCCCAGGGCCTCGCCCTCGAGCCAATGGGGGAAAAATCCCGGGGCAACGAGATCGCCGACGGCTACCCGGGTAACCCCCGCGCCGACGGCGGTCACGGTGCCCGCACCGTCAGAGAGAGGCACCAGCGGAAAGTCGACATGCGGGGTGAAATGGCCGGCGATGATCTGACTGTCCCTCGGGTTAACACTCGCGGCCTCGATGCGCACCAGAACCTCGCCTGGTCCCGGAACGGGTTCGGGCAGATCGTGGAGGGTGAGTTTGTCGAGACCAAAAGCAGGAAGTTGCCAGGCGCGCATGGAAGTACCTTTATCATTAGCGGGTTCGCAAAGCAGGCCGGATGGCCGGCAGGGGCAGAGAGTGCCAGAGCCCGCTGCGAGGCGCTACTGGCGCGTTACTCGCTGAAGAAGTAATCGAGGGCTGTGGATGACCTGGTGGTCAAATACATAATTTAACATAATATATATTATGCGCACTTGTGGATAAGCGTGGCGACTGCGATGCCAGGCTGCCGGAAAGCTATAAATCGTCTTTTTCAGTCCGCACCGTGCCGCATGCACCCCTGCATGCCCCGTTTACCCTGCTGCGCGCTTTTCTTCCTGCCCGGGCGCATGCGGCGCGCCCGACGTCAAACGGCTGGCCCGTGACGGCATCACGGGCGCCACGTCGCTCCCGGCGTGTGGACAACCGGCCGCCTGGGCCGGCGAGCACGATCCTCCTTCAACTGTACAGGCGGCGAGCGCGAGGCGCCGGCCCGTCAATCCAGCGGCACAGCAAAAAACAGTGGGGAAACAGTCACCTGGCGGCGAAAGGGAAGAAATCTTCTAGCTTTTTTGCAACAACTTTCACAGCCGCCTCAGGCGCTGACCGCGGCATCGCGCCGTCAATAAATGTTTTATGTTAAATGTACGGGCGGCGGCAAAGCCCCCCCCTCCTGCCGCGCCTGCTATGGCCGGTAGCTCCTTGCAACGGCGCTCACCAGGCGAGCTTTCGATAGAGACTGCGCACGCTGATGCCTGCCGCCTGCGCTGCCTGCGTTTTACTGCCGCCGAAGTGGTCGAGAAGCCAAAGCAGGTAGCGCTGCTCTGCGCCCCGCAGGCTCAGATCTTCCGGGATAGCATCGACGGCTGACGCCGCCTCCGCGGGGCGCCCGGCCCGATCGAACTGCGGACGCGAGGGCGTGAGAGCGCGCTCGATAACGTCCCGGTCAAGCACGTTGGTATTGGCCAGCAGCATGGCCCGGGCAAGGATGTTGCGCAGTTCGCGGACATTTCCCGGAAAGCGGTATTCCCGGAGCCGGTCCGCAGCGGATTGGGTCAGATGATGGTGTCTCCCCTCCCCCAGTTCCTCCAGAACGCGCCGGGCAATACCCTGCAGATCCTCGGGACGCTCCCGGAGCGGCGGCACGCGAATGGGGAAGACATTGATGCGGTAGTAAAGGTCCTCCCGGAACAGGCCCTGCTCTACCAGCTGCCCGAGATTTTTATGGGTGGCGCAGACGAGGCGGAAGTCCGAGTGACGCACCTCGGTACTCCCCACCTGGCGATAAGTGCCTGTCTCGATCAATCGCAGGAGCTTGACCTGCAGCGATAGCGGCACGTCGCCGATTTCGTCAAGGAACAGGGTGCCGCCGTTTGCCGCCTCCACCAGGCCGGGCTTGTGGAAGTTGGCGCCGGTGAAGGCCCCGCGGACGTGACCGAAAAGCTCGCTTTCGAACAGCGTCTCGGTCAGGCCGGCGCACTCCAGGGTGACCATGTGACGCTTTGCGCGGCGACTGTGCCGGTGAATGCCGTGGGCCGCCAGCTCCTTACCGGCGCCGGATTCACCGGACAGGAGGACCGCAACATCGGAGGGCGCGACACGGGCTATGAGCCCCATCATCTCATTGAAGGCGGGTGAGCTTCCGGTCATGGCCAGCTCGGGCTCCCTTGCGCTTCCCGTGCGCAGAGGCCTGAGCAGCTCGATGAAGAACTCAAGCTCACCGGCCTCGTCAAAGACCGGGAGCATCTCGACGTCGACGTGCTCCTCACCCCGTGGCGTCTGATGGATATGCAGTACGCGCTCGCGGTTGCCCGAGGCCGTGGCGGCCCGCAGCGGACAGGTTTCACCAGCCTCGTCGCAGGGACGATCGTAGCCGTGGGAGACCGCGTAGCACCGGGGGTGCTCGTCGCTCTGGTCAAGTTCCCCAAACTTGTCCCGATAAAGATCGTTTGTGGCGAGGATCTCGTAGTCCCGGCTGACAAGGATTGCCGGACTATCATAGCTGTCGAGCATCCGCGCGACGGTGGGATGAGTATCGCGGGCAATAAGGTTCATGGCTGCCATTTTTGTCAGAGCTTCCTGCCAATAGTGTCATAATTGGCACGGTGCGGCGAGGGCTGGCGATCTCTCAGCCCCCCGGGTTTACGCCGCTTTATCTGTAAAGTTTCGTTAATTCAGGCTCTTGGCAGGCACCGAGGCAGAACCGGCGGACAACTGGCACGCCTTGTGCTCTAACTCACACAACACCGCATCGGCCGTCGGTCTGCGGACAACGCCTTATTCGACAGCGATAACGCCCGGAGAGATCACCATGGAAACAGCCCAAGCCGCAAACAGTGCCCACAAGGCCCTGGTAACGCCCTTCTTCGACGAGGCGACGAACACACTCAGCTATGTCGTCCGGGACCCGGGCAGCCAGGCCTGCGCCGTAGTCGACTCCGTGCTGGACCTGGACTATGCATCAGGGACCATCAGCTACACGAGTGCGGACCAGATCATCAGCTTCATCCGCGACAACACGCTCGAGCTTGAATGGATTCTCGAAACCCATGTCCACGCGGACCACCTCTCCGCCGCCCCGTACCTGCAACAGGAACTCGGCGGCAGGATCGCCATCGGCGACCATATCACCACCGTGCAGGAGACCTTCGGAGAAGTGTTTTCAACCGGCCAAGGTTTTGCCCGCGACGGCTCACAGTTCGATGTGCTCCTTTGCGAAGGAGACGCAATCAATATCGGCGGCCTTGCCGGCTACGCCATGCACACCCCGGGACATACGCCTGCCTGCATGACCTATGTACTCGGTGACGCTATTTTTGTCGGCGATACGCTGTTCATGCCCGACTATGGCACGGCCCGCTGTGACTTTCCCGGCGGCGATGCAGCCACCCTCTTCCGGTCAATCCAGCGCATCCTTTCCCTGCCGGCGGACATGCGCCTCTTTGTCTGCCATGATTACCTGCCGAACGGTCGAGAGCTTGAGTTCGAGACCACCGTGGGCGCCGAGCGGCAGGACAATATTCACGTGCATGAGGGCATCTCTGAAGAGGCCTTCGTGGCCATGCGAGAGAAGCGCGACGCCACCCTGGGCATGCCGACGCTGATCCTGCCCTCGCTACAGGTCAATATGCGTGCCGGCCATATGCCACCGGCCGAGGGCGAACGCTTTTTCCTCAAGCTGCCGCTCAATGCCTTTGGCGGCCCCGATCTCGGCCGCCTCGCAGCGAAGGGAGAGTAAGGTCATGAGCGTCGATATCATAAGAGTCAGTGACGAATACGCCGTCTCCGCCCAGATCAGCGCTGCCGACATCGAGGCAATTGTCGCCTCCGGGGCGAAGTCGCTGCTCTGCAGCCGACCCGATGGCGAGGCCAATGACCAGCCGACCTTTGCGGAGCTTGAGGCCGTCGCCCGGGAAGCGGGCCTCGAGGTCGCCCACGTGCCGGTTATCTCCGGCAAGGTAAACGAAAAGAACGTGGACGATTTTCTGGCGGTGGTAGAACGGCTGGAAAAGCCCATCCACGCCTACTGTCGCACGGGCACGCGCTCGATGACCCTGTGGACCCTTTACCAGCGCCGCCTCGGCGTGCCGGACGAGGAACTGCTCACGCGCGCCAGCGCCTGCGGTTACGATCTGTCGGAAGTCCTGGCAGCAAAGCAGAAAACCCGCGCCGCCGCAGGTCCGGGGCACCGCCGGGATCACTACGATATTGTTATCGTCGGCGCCGGTGCAGCGGGGATCGCGGTGGCTTCGAGCCTCATGGCGCGCACTCAGGATCTGGCCATCGCCATCATCGATCCTGCCGCCGTCCACTATTATCAGCCCGGCTGGACCATGGTGGGCGCTGGCGTATTCACCCAGCAGGAAACGGTCAAGACCACAGCATCTCTTATCCCCCGCGGTGTCACCTGGATCCAGGCGGCCGTCGGCGACCTGGAGCCCGATGAGAACCGGGTGCTTCTGGAGGACGCGCGGCCGGTGTACTACGACCGGCTCATCGTCGCCCCGGGTATCAAGCTCGACTGGAACGGCATCGAGGGGCTGGTGGACACCCTCGGTGACAACGGCGTGACCTCCAACTACCGCTTCGACCTGGCACCCTACACCTGGGAACTGGTGAGCCAACTGCGCTCGGGCCGTGCGGTCTTCACGCAACCGCCGATGCCGATCAAGTGCGCCGGTGCGCCACAGAAAGCCGTGTACATGTCTGCAGACCACTGGAAGCGCAGCGGCTCCCTGGGGGCTATCGACATCGCCTTCTACAACGCCGGCCAGGTGCTCTTCGGCGTCAAGGAATATGTTCCGGCGCTCATGGCCTATATGGAGGGCTACGGCGTTGACCTCAACTTCGGCAAGCGCCTGGTGCGCATCGATGGCCCGGGCCAGACGGCCTGGTTCGAGACGCAGAACGCCGACGGCGGGATCATTGAGGAAAGCACCGCTTTCGACATGATCCATGTGGTGCCGCCTCAGACAGCTCCGGATTTCGTCCGCGGCAGCCCCCTGGCCGACGAGGCCGGTTGGATCGATGTCGACCAGAACACGCTGCAGCACCGGCGCTACGCGAATGTCTGGGGCCTCGGTGATGCCATGAACGCGCCGAATGCCAAGACGGCGGCTGCGGCACGCATGCAGGCGCCGATCGTCGCCAACAACCTGCTGCAGGATCTCGGCAAGGCCCGGGGTGTGGCCCACTACAACGGCTATGGCTCCTGCCCGCTCACCGTCGAACGCGGCAAGATCGTGCTCGCCGAGTTCGGTTACGGAGGCAAGCTGCTGCCGAGCTTCCCGCGCTGGCTCATCAACGGCGAAAAGCCTTCGCGACTGGCCTGGATCCTCAAGGAAAAAATCCTGCCGCCGGTCTACTGGAAGGCCATGCTGCGGGGCCGTGAGTGGATGGTTGAGCCCGAGCGAAGCAAGCCCGGCGCCAACGCTGCATGAACGGGGGGCCGGCCCGCTTTCTGCCACCCCTCCAGTGGCTGCGGGGTTACGGTGGCGCGACCCTGGCGAGCGACCTGCTGGCGGCGGTGATCGTAACGATCATGCTGATTCCGCAATCTCTCGCCTACGCGCTCCTCGCCGGACTGCCGCCGGAGATGGGCCTCTATGCGAGCATCCTGCCACTGATCGCCTACGCGCTTTTCGGCACCAGTCGCACGCTGTCCGTGGGGCCAGTGGCCGTGGCCTCGCTCATGACCGCCACGGCAGTGGGCAAGGTGGCTGAGGCGGGCACCGCCGATTACGCCAGTGCTGCGGTGGCCATGGCCCTGATGTCCGGCCTCATGCTCGCCGCCATGGGTCTGCTGCGCTTCGGGGCCCTTGCCAACCTGCTGTCACACCCGGTGGTGTCGGGATTCATAACCGCATCGGGGATCATTATCGCCCTGTCGCAGCTGCGCCATATCCTCGGCATCGAGGCACACGGCGAGACACTCCTGGACCTGGGGCACTCGCTGCTGGCACACGTCGCAGCCTTCAACAGCCTCACGCTCGCCACGGGCATGGCCGCCCTCCTCTTCCTGTTCTGGGTGCGCCGGGGCCTGGCCCCGCTCCTTACCCGCGCCGGCCTCCCCGCGGCTACTGCGGGTATGGTGGCAAAGGCCGGTCCGGTGCTGATCATCGTGCTGACCACGCTGGCCAGCTATCTCGGTGGTTTCGAGGCGCAGGACGTAGCCGTCGTCGGCACGGTACCCAGCGGCCTCCCCGCCTTCAGCACGCCCGTCTTCGATGCCGAGCTGTGGTCCGAGCTCGCCGTGTCCGCCCTGCTGGTAAGCATCATCGGTTTCGTGGAATCCGTATCCGTGGGTCGGACGCTCGCCGCCAAGCGGCGCCAGACCATCGACGCAAACCAGGAGCTGCTTGCTCTGGGTGCCGCGAATATAGCCTCCGGGGTCTCGAGCGGCTTCCCGGTCACGGGGGGCTTCTCCCGGTCCGTGGTGAACTTCGATGCCGGGGCAGAGACCCAGCTGGCCAGCGTATTCACCGCCGCGGGCATCGCGCTGGCAGCACTTTTTCTGACGCCGGTGCTTTATTTTCTACCGCAGGCCACACTCGCGGCGACGATCATCGTTGCGGTGACTTCACTCATTGACTGGGGAACGGTTCGGCTGGCCTGGCGTTACTCGCGCTCGGACTTCATCGCGGTGACGGCGACGATCGTGGTCACCCTCGCCCTCGGCGTGGAGCTCGGCGTGCTCGCCGGTATCATCGCCTCCATCGCCCTGCACCTGCACAAGACCTCACGGCCGCACATCGCCGTGGTCGGCACCGTACCGGGCACCGAGCACTATCGGAATGTCGAGCGCCACGAGGTAGTGACCTACCCCGGAATCGTGTCCATCCGCGTCGATGAGAGCCTTTACTTCGTCAACGCCGCCTACCTCGAGAGTGCAATCTACGCCATTGTGGCGGCGCGCCCGGAGGTGCAGCATGTTGTGCTGCAGTGTGCCGCGGTGAATGAAATCGACCTCTCGGCTCTGGAGGCGCTGGAGAACATCGACCACCGTCTGCGTGAACGCGGTATGCAGCTTCACCTATCTGAGGTAAAAGGGCCAGTGATGGACGGCCTGAAGCGCACGGACTTTCTCGAACACCTGAGCGGTGACGTTTTCCTCAGCCACCACCAGGCTGTGGAAGCACTGCGCGACCGCCAGGACTGACGGACAGCACCGGGCTCAGACCTGGCGTCGGTCGAGTCCGCGCTGCCAGAGCCTGAGGATCGCGCGGGTGACGGCAGCTTCCGCAGCGATCCCCAGCCGGTCCTGCCAGCTGCGGCGCTCTACGAAGTGTACGGCGATGAGGTCCCGATCAGTGGCCAGCGCCGTAAGCAGGGCATCCGAGGTGCTGAGTTCATCGACAAGCCCGGCTTCGAGTGCCCGGCGCCCGTACCAGATCTCGCCGGTTGCTACCGCGTCTACGTCGAGGGCCGGACGGTTCTCGCGCACGAAGAGCTTGAACAGCTCATGGGTGTCCTCGAGCTCCTGCTGGAACTTCTGCCGGCCCTTGTCGGTGTTTTCCCCGAACAGTGTCAACGTGCGTTTGTATTCGCCGGCAGTGAGCAGCTCCACATCTACCTCGTGCTTTTTCAGGAGGCGATGAAAGTTCGGCAGCTGCGCAACCACACCGATGGAGCCGAGCACTGCGAAGGGTGCCGCGACGATACGCTCGGCAACGCAGGCCATCATGTAACCGCCACTCGCGGCGACCTTGTCGACACAGACCGTCAGCGGCATGCCGGCGTCACGCAGCCGTTGGAGCTGGCTGGCCGCCAGCCCGTAGCCATGCACAATGCCGCCGGGGCTCTCGAGGCGCAGGATCACGTCATCTCCGTCCCGGCGCGCGGCGAGTACCGCGCTCACTTCCTCCCGCAGCTGCCCGGCGGCGGTGGCGCGGAGATCGCCATCGAAGTCCAGCACGAAGCTCACCGGGCGCTCCCGGCCCCCTTCCCCGTCCCTGGAAGCCTTTTTGCGTGCTTTCGCCGCAGCCTTTTCCGCCTTGCGGCGTGCTTTGGCGGAAGCCTTGGCGGCTATCGGGTCCAGCGCCTCAGCGAGCGTCGCTGCCTGCTGACGGTAGCGCTCGTGCAGCTTGTGCACCTCAAGGTGACCGCCGCTGTCCCCTTTCTTCTGCCGCTGGGCGATCACAGCAATGCCGAGCACCAGGAGCAGCGCCGCCAGCACCACGCTGATCGCCTGGGCCAGGAACAGGCCGACCTCACTCAGGAATTCCACGTGCTGCACTCCCCGCCGTCAGGCGATTTCGTCAAGGTAGGACTGGATCAGCTGACCGGCGATGGAACCGGCCGGCGGGATCGGCGGCAGGTCCCGGTAGTGGAACCAGTCGGCGTGGGCAATCTCTTCCGGCTGACAGCAAATAGCACCACTGGCGTAGCGGGCATGGAAACCCACCATGAGCTGATCGGGAAAAGGCCAGGGCTGCGAGCTGAAGTATCGCGGCGTCTCCACTTCCACTGCGACCTCCTCACGTACTTCCCGTGCGACGCAATGTTCGAGGCTCTCGCCCGCCTCCACAAAGCCGGCGAGGGTGCTATAGAACGGGCGCCGGGTCCGTGCATTGCGCGCCAGCAGAAGATAGTCGCCGCGGGTAACGAGCACGATTACACAGGGTGAAATGCGCGGGTAGACGCTTCGGGCACAGCCGTCGCAGCGCATGGCACGTTCCCTGGCATCCAGCACCATGGGGGCGCCGCAGCGGCCGCAGAAGCGATGGTCACGCTCCCATGCCAGCAACTGAGCGGCACGGCCGGCAAGGGCAAAGAGTGGTTCGTCCACGCGCCCCAGAAGCTGATAAAGGCTGCCGCAATGGTGCTGCATGGGGTCCAGCTGAGCGGTCTCAAGCTCCACCGCAAAACATGGTCGCCCCTGCCAACGACCGATAAACTGTTCCCGGCGCACGGCCCAACCATTGAGTTCGAGCTGACGCAGACTCCACGCCGGGTTCCCGCCGCCCCGAAGCTCACTGACGAGCTGTCCTTCCTGGAAAACGAAATGTAGGGCGTCGTCCCGGTTGTCGGGCGGCGGCGCTTCGAACTCGAACATGGTTAGGCTATTCCCGGGAGAAACGGCGGCTGAGAGCCCGTCATGGTACGCAGCACGACAAGGTGGTCGCAAGGCCTGCCGGTGGCAGACCATCGTGGCCGGGGCTATGCATGCGGGGCGCTAGAGATACTCCAGGAACACATAGACGACTAGCAGCAGGAGCACCCAAAGGGCGATAGTCCGCGTTGACCAGACCCGCCCCAGGAGACCCACCCGCAGCAGCAATCCCTCGGCGCCATTGACGCCGCCTGTGACCAGGCGCTGGCCGCCCTCACCAAGGGCACCGAAACCGCTGCCGGCGACCCGGCGCACGGCACCGGCAGCGGCGGGCAGCAGCCGACGGTAGCTCCACTCCACATCCAGGTTGGTGCTCGGCAGCTCCGGCGGGTAGAGCCCCTTGAGGTTGAGCCAGACAAAAGCCAGGGCTGAGAAGAAGAGCAGCTGGCTCTGGGTGAGGATGTGCGCTGCCGTATAGGGCTCGTAGTTGACCGGGAACGGCAGACGGTCATAGAGGAGCCAGGGGTAGCTGCCGATAAACAGGCACAAGGCCGCGGCCAGTCCCATGGCGACCAACATGCTCCGCGGCGCCTCTCGGCAGCGCAAGCCTGAATCATGGGCATAGAAAGCAAAATAAGGGATTTTGATTCCGGCGTGGTGGAAGACGCCGGCGGAGGCAAACAGCAGTGCCAGCCAGACGATCTCGTGGTGCGCCTCCAGCGCCGCCACCATGACCATGGACTTCGAGACGAAGCCCGAAAACAGCGGGAAGGCGGAGATGGAGGCGGCGCCGACGATACAGAAACCCGTAGTCCAGGGCATGGACTTGTACAGACCGCCGAGATCCGAGCCGTTCATGCGGCCGGTGCGCAGGAGCACGGCGCCCATGGTCATGAAGAGCAGGCCCTTGAAAATCACGTCGTTGAAGGCGTGCGCGACCGCACCGTTGATCGCAAGCTCCGTGCCGATGCCAATACCGACAACCATGAACCCCACCTGGTTGATGAGGCTGTAGGCCAGTACCCGGCGCAGGTCATTTTCGATGACCGCGAAGAAGATGGGAAACATGGCCATGGTGGCGCCGATGTATACAAGGAGCTCCGTACCGGGGAAGGCCCGCGCCAGCGCATAGACCGCGACCTTGGTCGTAAACGCCGACAAAAACACGGTGCCCGCCGGTGTCGATTCCGGGTAAGCATCGGTCAGCCAGTTGTGCAGCCCCGGGAAGCAGCATTTGATCCCGATAGCGAGAAAAATGAGCCAGGGCCCAAGGCCTTCGAGCGTCATCGCCGTGAACGTTACATCGCCGGTTTCGGCGATCACCAGCAGCGCGCCTGCCAGGAGCAGCACGCCGGAGCCGATCTGGATCACCAGGTAGCGCATGGCCGCGCCGAAAGCCCGCGCCGTACGCCGTGCCAACACCAGGAAAACGGAGGTCAGCGCAAGCAGCTCCCAGAACACGAACAGGGTAAGCAGATCGCCGGCAAACACCGCGCCCAGGGCGCTGCCCGCATAGAGCATTGCCGCCACCTGTTGCATGCGATCGCGCAGGGTGAAGGCATAAATGAAACCGATGAACGCTGCCAGGTGGAACAGGTAGCCGAAGAGTTCACTGAGCCGGTCGAGCTGCACCAGCACCAGGGTGTGGTCGAACAGCGTCAGCGTGGCGCTGGCGCCTGCCTCCAGGCCGTAGAGATTCCACGCGCCGATGAGCGGTATAGCGAGCGCGAGCAGCCGACGCTGGGCATCGGGCAGCAGCGCCATGAGCAGACCGCCGGCATAGAAGATGAGAAACGGCGCGACGCTATTCATCGTAGTAGTCTTCTCCGCGCATCAGCAGCTTGCGCATCTCCTTGGCCACCAGCACAAGCAGCACGCAGGCGACGAAGCCATAAAGGCAATAAAAACCCCAGAGGGCTTCCCAGGGGTGATCCACATGCCGGTGTATGACGAAATCCAGCAGCAGGCTCAGGCCACAAAGCGCATAAAGGGCGTACATGAGGCGGCGTACGTTGCGCGGATCATCGAAGAGGTGTTTCTTTTCCGGTTCGGTCATGGCGCGGTCCTCATCCCGATGGCAGCAGGCGGGCCCACTGATAAAGCGGTTCTGCGGCGAAGAAAAGCACGAGACACAGCAGGGACGTGATGCCGATGGCAAGCAGGCTGGGCAGCGGCGCCTCGCGCACACCCCGGAACTCGTCCCCGGGCGCCGGCTCGCGGAAAAAAGCCAGCAGTGGGATCTGCAGCAGATAGATGATGTTCAGCAGCGACGACAGCATCAGCACCGCCACCGCAAGCAGTTCGCCGGCCTCCAGGGCGCCGAGCACCAGGAACCACTTGCTCCAGGCGCCGGCGAAGGGCGGCAGGCCGATAATACTGAGGGCAGCGATGGTAAAAGCGGCGAAGGTAAAAGGCATTGTGCGGCCGACGCCGCTAAGTTCGCTGACCAGCGTCTTGTGCAGCGCCGTGTAGATTGCTCCGGCGCAGAAGAAGAGCGTGATCTTGCCGGCAGCATGAGTCACGATATGCATGGTCGCACCGATGACGCCGGAGGCCGTGGCAAGGGCGGCACCCAGAACAATATAGGAAAGCTGGCTCACTGTGGAATAGGCGAGCCTCGCCTTCAGGTTATCCTTGGTCATGGCGATGAGCGATGCCAGCACAATCGTACCGCTGGCAATCCAGACCAGCCACTGCTGGGCCCCGGATTCGGCCAGCGTTTCCACGCCAAAGATATAAATCACCACTTTGAGGATGGTAAAGACACCGGCCTTTACGACGGCTACTGCGTGCAACAGGGCGGAAACGGGCGTCGGTGCCACCATGGCCGCCGGCAGCCAGCGGTGCACGGGCATCAGCCCGGCTTTCGCCGTGCCGAAGGCAAAGCATGCAAGCAGCACGCCCAGCGCAAGCGGCCCGGTGCCATCGAGGATTCCCCCCGGGGTGAAGTCCAGAGTCCCGGCCTGAACATAGGTCCAGATAACCGCCGGCAGCAGCAGCCCGATGGAGGTGGCGAGGAGAAGGCCCAGATAGACTCGCGCGGAACGCACCGTAGCCGCATCACCTTTATGGCTGACGAGCGGATAGGTGGAGATCGTGAGGATCTCGTAGAAGATAAACAGCGTTAGCAGGTTGCCAGCGAAAGCCACGCCGAGGGCCGCAAAGATCGCGACAGCGAAGGCTATATAGAAACGGGTCTGATGCTTCTCGCCGTTACCGCGCATGTAGCCGATCGAATAAATGGAATTGACAATCCACAGCGATGACGCAAGCGCGGCGAAGAGCATTCCCAGTGGTTCCACCTGGAATGTGATGGCAAGGCCATCAAAGAGTGTTGTCACCTCAAGCCGTGGCCGGGCGCCAGCGAGCACCGGCGGCACGAGGCTCCATACGGTAAACGCCAGCACACCGGCTGTGGTCAGCGTGACGGTTTCACGGAGATTCGGCTTGCTGCCCGCCAGCGAGATACCGGCGGCGCCGACCAGCGGCAGCAACAGAGCGACAAGCATCAGCGATTCGAGATTCATGGCGCTTCACCGAGCAGTGTCATGCTTGCGGCCCGGGCCAGGCCGAGCGGCAGGCTGCTGTCGATACCGAACCAGAGATTGGCCAGGGTCACCAGCCACAAACTGGCCAGGATCATCGGTGGCGCCTCGCAAAGCTCCGGGGCTTCCTCAGGGCGCGGTTTGAAGTAGGCCGCTTCGACCACCTTCCACACATAGACAACAGCGAGCAGCGATGACAGGAGCAGTGCCGCGGCGAGGAAATATCCAGGCACGCCGAACTCGAGGCAGGCCTGGATGAGGTACCACTTGGAGACAAAGCCCACGGTGAGCGGCACTCCGATCATGGAAAGACCTGCCACCACGAAGGCGGCCATGGTCAGCGGCATGGCCCGGGCGCAGCCGGCAATAGCCGGAAGCTGCACACTGCCTGTGCGATGAGCGATGCAGACCACGGCCATAAACAATGCCCCTTTGATAAGGGCATGGTTGAACAGATGGACAATGGCGCCCGTTAGCGCCAGCGGCGTCAGCAGTGCCACGCCGAGAAGAATGTAGCCTATCTGGGCCACCGACGAGTAGCCGAGCATCCGCTTCAGGTTCCGCTCGAAAACGGCAACGGTGGAGCCGACCAGGAACGCCACCACCGCCAGGGGGATGAAGAAGGCGCTTACCTGGGCGGCGTGCTCGGCCAGGTGCGGCAGGAACACGACGAAATCAAAGCGGATCAGCACATAGAGGGCTGCCTTGGTCGCGCAGGCGGCCAGGAACACACTTACCGCGTGCGGTGCAAAGGCATAGGCGTTGGGCATCCAGGCATGCACCGGGAACATGGCGGCCTTCAATGCCAGCCCCATGGTAATAAAGCCGGCGGCAACCAGGACCGGGCGGAGCTCAGAGACCTCTCCAATGCGCAGGGCCATGTCGGCGAGATTCAGGGTGCCGGTCATCATGTAGATGAGGCCGACCCCGATGAGGTAGAAAGTGGCGCCCAGGGTGCCGAGGATGATGTAGCGATGGGTGGCCATGAGGGCCCGCCGGTCGGGCCCTGCGGCGATAAGCACGTAGCTGGCCAGCGACGAGATCTCGAGGAATACAAACAGGTTGAAGGCATCGCCGGTCGTGACCATGCCGCAAAGCGCGGCCAACACAAGCAGCCAGGCGGCAAAGAACAGCGGCGCCCGCTCCTCACCGATCTCCCGATCGAGGCTGGCTTTGCCGAACACCAGGGCAACGGTAGAGGCGCCGCTGATGATCAGGAGCAGGAGCACCGAAAACTGATCAATGGCCAGCTCGATGCCATAGGGCGGCTGCCAGCCGCCCACGGCGTAGCTCAGGGCCCCGTCGGTGGCCACCTGTCCCGCAAGGGCGATCGCCAGAACAAAGGTCAGGGCACTGGTCGCCGTGCTTGCGGCCCAGGGGAGCGAACGCACGCGCAGAAGCGTCACCACCGGTGCCAGCAGAAGTGGCACCACGATCTGTAGCGCCGGCAGATGGTCCTCAATGCTCATGAGCCGACGTCCTGGGCCTTGATGTCGTCCTCTTCTACGCTGCCGTACTCCTCACGGATGCGCACAACCACCGCCAGGCCGAGGGCCGTGGTGGCAATGCCGACGACAATGGCTGTGAGAATGAGCACCTGGGGCAAGGGGTTGGAGAAGATCCGTTCCGTGTTGCCGTTGAGGAAAATCGGCGCCGTACCACCTTCGACCTTGTTCATGGAGATGTAGAGCAGGAAGACCGCGCCCTGGAAGATCGACAGACCGATGAGCTGCTTGACGAGGTTGGTCTTGGCAATCACGGCGTAAAGCCCGATAACCAGCAGCACAGCGAATACCCAGTAATTGAAGTAAGCAAGGATAGCCATGATCGGATCTCAGCGACTGGCGCGACGGGCAAAGGCATGGAATACGGATATGAGCACGCCGGTCACGGTAATGCCGACCCCCAACTCGATGAGCAGCAGGCCCAGGTGCTGGCCCGCGGAGGGGACGGTGGCGAGCACGGAGTAGTCGAGAAAGTTACCCCCGAGCAGGACACAGGCGAGGCCAACACCCCCATAGAGGAGCGCCCCGCCGGCAACCATAAGGCGCAAAAGCCACTCCGGCAGGAGTTCACGGCCGCGATCGTCACCCTCGAGCAGTGAATAGAGAATAATTGCCGCGGCCGCTATGGCGCCCGCCTGGAACCCCCCCCCGGGGCTGTACTCACCATGGAACTGCACGTAGAGGGCGAAGAGCATGATAAGAGGCACCATACCCCGGCCGACGATGCGGGGTATCAGATGATGACGCAGGGAGCGCTGCCGCGCGTCGAGCTCCGCGCCGGAAAGCTCTACCAGCGAATGGCGCACACCTAGAATGGACATGACCCCGATACCTGCAGTGAATACGACGAAAACCTCGCCGAGGGTATCAAAGCCCCGGAAGGAGCCGAGAACCGCAGTGACGACGTTGGGGATGTCGATGAGTGGCAGCGTATTGGCGAGGTACCAGGGCGCAACGTGCTGGTGAACGGGAGCGCTGCCATCGCCGATGTGCGGGTTCTCAAGGCTGGCGTAAAACAGCAGGCTGGCGGTGGCGAAGGAGACCCCTAGCGCCAGCCAGCGGCCGCCCGGGCTTACGGTGTGTCGCGCTTCCTCCTTGCCCGTCAGGGCCAGCGCGCCCAGGAAAAGCACTGTTGCCACCCCGGCACCGACGGCGGCCTCGGTAAGAGCGACGTCCGCGGCATCGAGGAGGAAGAAATTGACAGCCATGAGCAGGGAAAAAATCCCCGATAACATGACCGCCGCGAACAGATCCTCGCTGCGCACGATGGCCAGCGCCACAATGACCAGCAGGATAAGCAGGAACACTCCGAAGATCAGCGTCACGCGTGCCCCTCCCCTTCGCTGTCCGTAGCGCCGCTTTCGTCGCTGACGACCGCGGGACGGTAGCCGGAAACAAGCGCCGCATTGCCCAGTGCGTAGGCCGCCGTCGGCGCTGTGACGGCAAGAAAAACGAGAATCACGGCAAGCTTGAACAGGGCCAGACTCCAGCCGGCCTGCAGCGCCAGCCCCGCGAGCACCAGCAGCGGCCCCGCAGTGTCGGTGATGCTCGCCGCATGCATGCGCGTGTACAGGTCCGGCAGACGCAGCACACCGACACCACCGACGAAGACACAAAAACCGCCCGCAGCAAGCAGGGCGAAACTGATCATGTCGATCACGCTGGCCATGGCGCTAACGTCCCTGACGCTCGTAGCGCTGGCGGATTTCGCGGGATTGGAAAAACTGCAGCACGGCAAGCACCCCGATAAAGTTGATGGCCGCATAAGCGAGCGCGAGATCGAGGAAGTCCGGGCGCCCGAGCATGAAAGCCGTTACCGCCAGAAAGAGTACGGTCTTGGTCCCGAACATGTTGACGGCCAGCACCCGGTCGTAGAGTGACGGGCCCAGCAGCGCCCGCGCGAGCGCGAGAGCCATGGTGGCAATGAGTGCAAAGAGCACCGGATAGAAAATCATGCGCTGGCCTCCAGGGCGCTTGCGCGACGATCCATCTCTCCGCTGCGCAAAGCCTCGGCACCGGCCCGCTCCAGAGCGTGCACGAGCATCGTCTCACCGTCCACGTCCAGCGTCAGCGTCCCCGGCGTCAGGGTGATCGAATTGCCGTAGATGACTTTGCACAGCTGGGAACGCTGGGTGGCCCGGAGGCGAAAGAGCACCGGATCCAGGGCCATGCGCGGGCTCAGGACTACCCGCATCACCTGTAGATTGGCGAGCACGACTTCCTTGAGCAGCCAGGGAAGATAGGCGAGCAGGTGCAGAGGGCGCAGCGCGGGGCCTGCATCTTCCTCCACGCGGTGCATGCGGCTGGCGAGCCAGACACAGAGCAGGCAGGACACGACGCCGAGGCCGAGCACGAGCGGCTTCATCAGTCCGGACAACAACAGCCAGACCAGAGCAAAGACAAGGAACAGGCCCAGGGCGCGCATCAGTGATCCAGCCGATCTTGCAGGGAGGGCCGCGAGTGCATGACTGAAGTGCCTCTCATCCGAAAGGGGTGCAATGGTAGCGATTTTTCGCGAGGAGTCCAGACGTCCTGTCGCGGGAGTACCACAGAGACGCCGACGACGGGCCTCAGGCCCGGCGCCAGGCTACCTGGCCACCGCTGGCGTGTGCTATCACGTCAAGGGTTGCTTCATGCGCGGCAAGCTCAGCTGCGCTCGGTCCGATGACCGGCAGCCGCGGCCGGTCAGCCGGCAGCCGGCGCGGCTCGGCGCCACTGCGCTGCCCTTCCCCGCCGCGGCTCGACGCCTCGAGCTCGAAGGTCGTCTGGCCACCGGTCATGGCCAGGTAGACGTCGGCGAGAATCTCGGCATCAAGCAGAGCGCCATGCAGCTCCCGGGAAGCGTTGTCGACATCGTAGCGTTGACACAGGCTGTCGAGATTGTTGCGCTGCCCGGGATGTCTGTCCCTGGCCATAAGCAACGTGTCTACGATACGGCAGCGCGCGGCAAGCCCGGCTTCCCCGCCGTCCACGCGGCGCAGCTCGCTGTCGAGGAAACCAACATCGAAGGGCGCGTTATGTATCACCAGCTCCGCGCCCTCAATGAAGGCTAGAAAGGCCTCGGCAACGCGGGAGAAGACCGGTTTGTCGGCCAGGAATTCGTTGGTGATGCCGTGTACTTCGATGGCGCCCGGATCGACCTCCCGCTCCGGATTGACGTACTGGTGAAAATGGCGACCCGTGAGTCGGCGGTTGAGCACCTCGACGCATCCGATCTCGATCACCCGGTGACCCTGGCTCACTTCCAGCCCCGTAGTCTCCGTGTCCAGTACCACCTGTCTCATGGCGCATCCTTCTTCAACTGGTCGATACCGCGATTGGCGAGCGCGTCGGCACGCTCGTTGCCTTCGTGGCCGCTGTGGCCTTTTACCCACTCCCAATGCACCCGATGTCGCCGGGCCTCAGCGTCAAGGGCCTGCCAGAGCTCGGCGTTCTTGACGGGTTTCCTGCCCGCTGTCCGCCAGCCCCGGGCCTTCCAGGCCGGCAGCCACTCTGTGAGCCCCTTCATGACATAAGTGGAATCGGTGGTGAGGGTCACTTCGCAGGGCTCCCGCAGGGCCTTGAGCCCCTCAATTGCTGCGCGCAGCTCCATGCGGTTGTTGGTGGTGGCGGGCTCACCGCCGCAGAGCTCGAGCTCGCGGTCCCCGTAGCGCAGCAGCACACCCCAGCCGCCGGGCCCCGGGTTGCCGCGGCAGGCCCCGTCGGTGAAT
Organism: Pseudohaliea rubra DSM 19751; assembly: GCF_000764025.1. Lineage (GTDB taxonomy): Bacteria > Pseudomonadota > Gammaproteobacteria > Pseudomonadales > Halieaceae > Pseudohaliea > Pseudohaliea rubra. Next base: position 154,452 of record NZ_KN234745.1, read on the forward strand.
AGTGCGACGCGCTTCACGCGGCGATGTCACTGCCCTGGCGCCGAGGTTGCCGCGGCATACCCCCGGGCGATGCCGCCGGTTTCGGTACCAGGCCGATGAGGCGCCGCGGGACACCCCTGCGTTCCGCGGTCCGGCGGATATTCGGTACTTCCTTGATCGCGTGAGCGATGTACAGCGAGCCGCCGGGAAGATTCCGCCGCATCGCCCAGCCATCCAGCCTGCCCACGGTGGGGCGGAGTTTTTCGCCGCCCCAGAGCGGCAACGGGCAGATGTGGTGGAACTGCTCCAGTTCGCAGCCCACCAGATGGAGCCAGTCCGTGAGACGTCCCTGGCTGACCGGGCGCAGCGCACGCCAGGGACCACGGCGCAAGAGCCCGCGAGCGCGCTGGGAGACGCCGAGGAGGCTGGCCGGGTTGAAACCGACGACAAGGAGGTGCCCGTGCGGGGTGAGCACGCGCTGCATCTCCCGGAGACACTGGTGCGGTGTAGCGCAGAAGTCGAGCGTGTGCAGCGCCACGACCATATCGACACTATCACTCTCCAGGGGCAGCTCGCCGCAGTGGCAGACCAGATCGACCCCGTCGGCACGTTCCTCGCCGGCAAGGATGCGGTGGTTGATGGGGCTCGGGCCGAGCAGGCTGCGGAAGGGCAAGGGGCCGAGCTGCAGCGTGTGATAGCCGAAGGCGACATCCAGGAGAGGTCGCAGCCGTTCGCGCAGCGCAGCGTAAAGAAACGCTCCGCCGTCGCGCGCGTACCAGGTTTCCAGTTGCTGGGAAATCTCGCTAAACTCGCGGGTCATCCGGGTACCACGTGCTGGCCAGATCCAAAGGGTAGCCAGCGCGGGACACCTTTGGCAACCGCTTTCTCCGCGAGGGATCCTATGACAACGCTTGAGCCCCTGCGCGCTTTTAATGACAACTACATCTGGCTTTACGACAACGGCGCCGGCAGGGGCTTCGTAGTGGACCCGGGAGATCCGGGGCCGGTGCGCGCCGCCCTCGACAGCCGCGGTCTTGTCCTGGACGCGATCCTCGTTACCCATCACCATTTTGACCACGTCGGCGGCGTCGACGCCCTGAAGGCCGAGACCGGCTGCACGGTCTACGGCCCCGACAATACCGCGCTGCCTTTCACCGATCGACGCCTCGGCGACGGCGACCGGCTCACGGTGCTCGGCCTCGCCTTCGAGGTGCTGGCCGTGCCCGGCCATACCCTGGACCACATCGCCTATTTTTCTCCGGCGCCCACACCGGTGCTCTTTTGCGGTGATACGCTTTTCGCCGGCGGCTGCGGCAGACTCTTTGAGGGAACGCCGGCCATGATGCATGCCTCGCTGCAGCGGCTGGCGGCCCTGCCGGAGGATACCGCCGTCTACTGCGCTCACGAGTACACCGAGGCGAATCTCGCCTTTGCCAGCGCCGCCGAGCCCGGCAATGAAGCGCTGGCAACGCGGGTCGAGCAGGTGCGCAGCCTGCGCGAACGCGACGAGCCTACGCTACCCTCCTCCCTTGCCCTGGAGCGGCGCACGAACCCCTTCCTGCGGCCCGATGCCGAGGGCATTCTTGCCGGGCTGTGTGCGGCCGGTCAGACGCCCGCGGAAGACAGCATCGGCCGCTTCGCCCAGCTGCGCGCCTGGAAGGATAATTTCTGACCATGGCGACAGCGATCATCAGGCTCTGCCTTGGCGGCCTCGCAATCCTGCTCCTCGCTGCCTGCCAGGGAGCGGGGCCCGCAACTTCAGGCGCTGGTGCCGGGCTCGGCCCCTCCGGCGAAGGCCTGCTCGTCGCCGCGCCGGCGCCGGCGCCGGCGATACCTTCGCTGCCCCCGCCGGAAGATCTCTGGGAGCGGCTGCGGCTGGAGCTGCGCTGGTACGACATCCACAACGCTCAGGTCGCTCATGCGAGGGATCATTTTCTGTCCCAGCCCCGCTACCTTTCAGTCGTCAGTGAACGCGCCGGCTATTACCTCTTCCACATCGTGGAGGCAGTGGAAGCCCGGGGTATGCCGGCGGAAATCGCCCTGCTACCGCTGGTGGAGAGCACCCTCAATCCCTACGCCGTCTCACCGCAGCGCGCGGCGGGGCTCTGGCAGATCATGCCGGCCACGGCTGACTACCTCGGCATGCCCCGGGATTGGTGGTACGACGGTCGCCTGGACGTACGCGTGGCTACGGAGGTCGCCCTGGATTACCTGCAGTCCCTGCATGATCAGTTCGATGGCGACTGGCTCCTCGCGCTGGCGGCTTACAACGCAGGCAAAGGGCGCGTCGCCCGGGCCATTGCGCGCAACGAGCGTGCTGGCAGGCCGACGGACTACTGGTCCCTTCAGCTGCCGCGGGAAACGCGCCATTACGTGCCGAGGCTACTCGCCCTCTCCGCGATCGTGCGCTACGCAGATACCCTGGGAGCAGAGCTGTCTCCCGTGCCCAACGCCCCCGCCTTTGTTGCCGTGCCCACGGGCGGACAGATCGAGCTGCAGCGGGCCGCCCAGCTTGCTGGGGTCGAGCTGCGCACGCTGCGCGCCCTCAACCCCGGCCACCTGCGCTGGGCCAGTGCCCCGGGCCAGGACGAGCTGCTGTTACCGGTGAACCGTGCCGGGCGCTTTCGCAGCGCGGTGGCCCTGCTGGCACCGGAGGATCGCGTTTCCTGGGCCCACTACCGTATTGAGCCCGGCGACAGCCTCGTGCGTATCGCCCGGCGCTTCGACACACAGGTTGCGCTGCTGAGAGAGGTCAATAACATCGAGGGACACCTGATCCGTGCTGGTGCTACGCTGTTGATTCCCCGAGGCTCCGCCTGGCCCGACAGCCTGGCTCTGGCGGATGCGGCCGGCCCACGCAAGCCGCGGGGTTACCGGGTACGCCCGGGGGATTCGCTTTATCGCATCGCCAGCCGCTTCAACGTAACGGTGAACGACCTCGTGAGCTGGAACGCCCTGGATCCGGGCCAGTACCTGCAGCCCGGGCAGCAGCTGCGCCTGTTTCCTGACGGCCGCTAAGTCGCCGCACGCTGCCGAAAGAACAGCAGGTAGAGCGTGGGCACGACGAACAGCGTCAGCAGCGACGCAAAACCAAGGCCCGCCATGATGGTCACGGCCATGTTGACGAAGAAAACGTCGCCGAGCAGTGGTATCAGGCCCAGGATAGTCGTCGCTGCCGCAAGTATCACCGGCCGTAGACGGCTCACGCCGGCGTCGAGAATGCCCTCCTCCAGCCCTTTGCCCGCCGCCAGCTGCTGATCCATTTCCTCGATCAGTACGATCGCGTTCTTGATCAGCAGGCCGATAAGCGACAGCGCCCCTAGTAAAGACATGAAATCGAAGGCGCCGTCCGCTGCCAGCAGGCCGGCGGTGATACCGACAATGGCCAGGGGTACGGTAAGCCAGATAATCAGCGGCTGGCGCACCTTGCCGAAAAGAAACACGGTAGTCAGCACCATGAACAGGATACCCGCCGGAAAGACGCTCAGCAGGCCACCCTGGGCGTTCCTGGCGTCCTCGAATTCTCCGCCCCAGCTCAGGCTGTAGCCCTGGGGCAGCTCAAGCGCTTCGATACGCGGTCGCAGGCGCTCGAAGAGCGGGGCCGTCAGTTCGCCGACGGGGTTGCAGGAGGCGATGATTGTCTGCTGCCGGTTGCGGCCGCGGATGACGCCGTTCTCCCAGCGCGTCTCGAAACCGCTGACCACCTGCGAAATAGGCACCGAGCGGCCAAGAGCGGGGCTCCAGACCTGCAGGTCGCGGAGGCCGCCGATGTCGGAGCGGTCGCCCCCGGTTGCCCGGATAAAAACAGGCAGCACACGGTTGCCATCGCGGAAGGTACCGGCTGCGGCACCGTCGTGGCCGTACTTGAGGGCATCGCCGAGATCTTCCCGGCTGATCCCCAGCCGCCGTGCAAGTTGCTCGCTGAACTGCGGGCGCAGCACCTTTACCGGCGAACGCCAATCATCACGGACATCCCGGGCGTCCGGGTCGTCGCGCATAAGCTGCTTTGCCCGGTCCGCGAGACGGCGCAGCTCTACCGGATCCGGGCCCGAGAAGCGGGCTTCGATCTTGGCGTCCCGGCCGGGCCCCATGCGCAGCGGTTTGACCAGCGGGTCCAGCCAGGGCTTGTGCTCCGCCAGCATCTTCTCTAGGCGCCGCCGGAGCGGTGCCTGCTGTGCCAGCGTTTCCGTGCGCACGACGATCTGGGCATATGCGGGCGTGGATTCCTTTGCATCGTAGACCAGCGTGAACCGCTGGTGTGGCCCGCCGACGACTGCCGCGGCCTGGGTGACCTCAGGCTGCCCGGCCAGCCAGCCGCTCACCGCTCGCGCGTCGTCCCGGGTCTGGCGGATGTCGGTGCCCTCAGGCTCCCACAGGTCGACAAACATCAGCGGCGTGCTCGACGCGGGGAAAAAGCCGGCCTTGACCTGCCCGAAACCCATGACCGCCGCAACAAACATCAGCAACACCGCACCCAGAGTCATCCGGCGGTGCTGTAGCGCCTGGCCCAGCAGCACTCTATAGCCGCGGAACAGGCGGCCCTCGTAGGCGCCGGCGTCTGCTGCCGGCACGGTCTTCATCAGCAGGGAGAAAAGCAGCGGCGTAGAGCTGACCGCCGTGAGCCAGGACAGAGCCAGGGAAATCAGGATTACCCAGAACAGGGAGCCGGCGAACTCACCGGTATTGTCTGTGGACAAGGCGATGGGAGAGAACGCAAGAATGCCGATGGCCGTGCCGCCAAGGAGCGGTATCATGGTTTTGCCCACGGCTTCCCCCGCTGCGCTGCGCGCGCTGGCACCGGCCTGCATCCGCACCTGTATGCCCTCAGCAACAACAATCGCGTTGTCCACGAGCATACCGAGCGCAATGACGAGGGCGCCAAGGGATACGCGCTGCAGCTCGATGCCGCCAAGATGCATGAACAGCAGCGTTCCGGCGACCGTCAGGAGCAACACCGAGCCGATGATGATCCCCACGCGCAGGCCCATGAACAGCAGGAGCACCACGATAACGATGGCAATCGCCTGGGCGACGCTCAGCACAAAGCCGGCGACAGAGTTCTCCACCTCCGTGGGCTGGCTGTAGACGGGATCAAGGCGCATGCCGATGGGAACGCTGCCGCGCAGCGCCTCGAAGCGGGCTGCAAGCGCCCGGCCGACTTCAACGACGTTCCTGCCGGCAGCCATGGAGATGCCGATACTGAGACCGGGCTCGCCATTGACGTAGTAGAGCTTGCGCGGCACCGCCCGGTAGGCGCGGGTGATGTCTGCCACGTCCCGGAGGCGGACCAGGCGACCCTCCTCGGAACTGATCAGCGTGTTCCCCATGGCCTGCACGGAAGCGTAGGTGCCCGTGGGACTCAGGCGCAGGTACTCGTCCCCGAGGGGCATGTTCCCCGCGTCGACCACGCTGTTCTGGGCGCCGAGCACCGCAGCGATCTGCTTCGGCGAGATACCGAGTTCCCCGAGCCGGGCGCGGCTGATGTCGACATAGACCACCTCTTCCTGCACACCATCGATGGTTACCTTGCGAACACCGGGGACCAGTACAAGTTCGCGCTTGAGGGCATCGGCGGTGTCGTAAAGGTCGCGCCAGCTGTAGCCCACCCCGGTAAGCATGAGATAGACGCCGTAGACGTCACCGAAATCATCGATGACCAAGGGTTCGCCGGCCCCCGGTGGCAGTTCCCGGCGGACATCCGCAATCTTGCGCCGGAGCTCGTCGAAAATATTCGGCATTTCGGCAGCGCCGTAGCGGTCCTTGAATTCGATGGTGATATCCGAGAGCCCTGGCCGGGACACGGACATCTTGATGCGCTTTAGTTGTGGTAGGCGCTGCAGCGCATCCTCGAGGTGATAGGTGAGTTCTTCCTGCACCTCACGGGCCGTGGCTCCGGGATAGGGCGTTAGAATCTTGGCCATCTTGATGGTAAAGGCAGGATCCTCAAGCTTGCCCATCTTGGCGAAGCCCCAGAACCCCCCTCCGAGCAGCACAAGCACGAGCAGCCAGGCGCTCACCTTGTTGTCGACGGACCAGGTGGCAATATTATTCATGGGCAGGGACTTAACGATCGCCCGGGCGGGGTTCTGCCTGCTCGAGCTGCGGCAGCGGTTTTACCCGCATGCCCTCGGCCAGGTAGGGAGCGCCGGCGGTGATGATTTCTTCTCCTCCCGCGAGCCCCGCCAGCACCTCGATACGGTCTTCCGCAAGGCGGCCGACTGATACCGGGCGGCCGCTGACGGTGCCCGTCGCCGGGTCGTAGAGCCAGACCCGCGGCTCGAGCTCCGCATCGGCCTGTACCGCCGAAGCCGGCACCCAGAATGCCTGGTCGCCGCCGTAAAGCGGCGAGAAGTCCACGGCGACCTCGGCGCTCATGCCCGGCAGCACGGTGAACTCGGCCGGCGGCTCCATACTGAAGGTAACCCGGTAGGTCTGCGCCGCGGGATCGGCGCGGGTAGCCACTTCACGCAGCGTCAGCGGAAGCCGCAGGGCGGGGTGATCGTCGAAGCTGGCCCAGGCACGCACCCGCGCGGCGTCGGAACTGCGCACGTCCTCCTCAGCGTTAACCGCGGTTTCGCGACGCACGGTCCGGATGATCCCCTCGGGAAGATCGATCACCACGTCCAGCTGCCGCGAACCCTGCAGGTAGAGCACCGGCTGCTTCGCCTGGACCTCTTCAAAGTTCTCCACCAGCCTCTGGGCAACGCGGCCTGCGAAGGGCGCCCGCAGTTCGGTGTAGGCGAGGTTGTTGCGCGCCTGCTTCAGCGCCGCCTCGGCGCTACGGAACTGCGCCTCCATGCGGTCATAGTCGAGGCGGGAGATGCTGCCGCTCTCCACGAGCTCGCTGGCGCGGCGGAAATTGCGCTCGGCATTATCGAAGGTGGCCTGCCGGTCAGCAAGGGTCGTCTCGAAGTCCGTGGGATCAAGGCGGGCAAGAAGTACGCCCGTCTCCACCCGGTCGCCTTCGCGCACGGGTATGTCGCGCAGCAGGCCGGCGACCCGGAAGGACAGCTCCGCCTGCTGGGTTGCCTCGACCCGGCCGGGGAAGCGCCGCAACTCGCTGCCGGCGCCCTCGGCAACGACGTTAGTGCGGACCGGGCGCACTGCGGGCTCCGCCGGTGCGCCCTCCTTGCGCTGACCGCAGGCGCTCAGCGCGAGCGTAGCCGCGAGCAGTACAAGCGGCGCACGGGGGACGAAAAGCATGGGGCGCTCCTTGGGCGCGGGAGACAATCTCAGTATAGCGGTGCCTGCCGTCAGGGGAAGGGCAGCAGGCGGCCGAGGGCCGTGAAGTAGAGCCCGCAGCGCACGGGTGCAGCCAGGATGGCCTCCAGCGCCTCCCGGTAGCGTGCCAGCTGTCCGCCGTGAGCCGCGGCCTCCCGGGCTTCAAAAGCCTCGGCGGTCTCCTCAGGCAGAGGGCGGCTGGTCTTGTAGTCGATGATCCAGTGCTCACCGGTCGTTCCGTCGCGGAAGTAGCGGTCGAGGACCAGCTGTCTCGGGTCCCCCGCCTCATCGAGGGCCGTGAGCGACCATTCGGTAGCGCCCTCCGGGTGCGGGGCGAGCACCCAGCGGCCTTGAGGCTCGGCAAGGGTGCGATCTACGTGGGCGATCACCTCGGCAAGGGCCCCGCTCCGGCTGCCGGCGGGCAGCCCCGCCTGTGCCAGCACCAGCGCAGCCATCTGTTGTTCGACCTCGCCGCAGCAGGCCGGCAGTGGCTCGCGGCCGGTGAGCGCCTCAAGAACCCGGTGCACCGCGGTGCCGATGCAGCGCTCCTGAAAGCCCATGAACTCCCGCGGGGTTTGCGGCCCCGGGGACTCTGGACTCGGCGCTTCCGGTGCCCCTCCGGGGATGGCGAGGCGCTCAAGGGCCAGCGGGGCCGGCCCGGAGGGCGTCGGGCCGGGCTCCACGCTATGCTCTGCGGCTCCCTCGAGTAACCGGGGCCAGAGCGCTGCCGCCAGCGCCGCTGAAGCCGGCTCCCGGTAGCTCTCCCGTTGCTCATCCCAGCGCGGGCGGACGCAAAGCACTAGCTCGCGGACCGCCCGCGTGGCGCCGACGTACAGCAGGCGGGTGGCTTCCAGGCTCCGCTTCATGGCCGCCTCCTCGCGCAGATACTGATAGAGGCTTGGTGAGCGCCGGTCACTATGGTCCTCCGCGGCAAGCAGAAAGAAGCGCTCTCCGGCCCGGGTCACATGCTCGTCCCAGGCCAGGAGCTCGCGCTCGTCGCCGCGGGTGGACGCAGCGATGTCGAGGAGCCAGACGCGGTCGAACTGCAGCCCCTTTGCCTTGTGCAGAGTCATGACCTGAACCGGTGCCCGCGGGTCCCCGGGCGCGGCGTAAAGACGGCTTACCTCGCGTTCGAGCCAGGGCACAGCCAACCCCCGGGCCTCGGCCTCGGCGCGCTCGACCAGGGTGAAGAATTGGGCTGCGGCGCTGTCGCTATCGGGGTCGTAGCAGGCCGGACCGCCGAGGCCGAGCCAGGCCGTCTCGAGCCAGCCCCGCAAGCCGCGGCGGTCCCTGGTTGCTTCAGCGCGTCCGAGAACCGCCGCGAGCGCGGCCAGACGCGCCCCACCGTCCCTGCTGAGGCCGACGGCTGCACGTTCACCGGTCAGCCAGCCGGCTACCGTTCCCGCCCCGACTGCCCGGTGCACAGCGAGCAGGTCCGCGAGGCACAGCCCGCACCAGGGGGCGCGCAGCAGGGAAAACCAGGCGAGCCGGTCATAGCGGTCCGCAAGGGCCCGGCAGAGCACCAGCAGGTCCGCAATCACCGGCCGACTCGCCAGTGCATCCACGTCCTGAGCGGCAACGCTGACCCCGGCAGTCCGCAGCCGGGACAATACCGGCTGCAGCTGCCGGCGGGTACGACCGAGCACAGCGCATGGCTCTTCCGGTGCCTGCCGCAGGGCGGCCAGGACCCCCGCCGCGACGAAATCCGCCTCCGCGGCGGCCAGGTCGGCACCGTCCTCGCCCCGAAAGCAATGCACGGCGACGCCGCCGCTGCCCTGGCGGGTGGGCACCGCCGGCGTATAGCGGACGCGCCCGGCGACCACGTCGTCCTGCGGCGGGAACGCTGCGGCAAAGTGATCGTTGACCCATTCCACCACCGGAGCCACGGAGCGGAAATTACTCGCCAGCTGCAGCGGCACCAGGCGCAGGCCGTCGAAGCCCTCATCCCGGGCCTTCAGAAAGAGGCTGACGTTGGCATCACGGAACCCGTAGATAGACTGCATGCCGTCACCGACGACGAGCACCGTGCGCGGCGCACCGGTGTTGGCGGCGTTATGTTCTGCCCAGCCCCGGGTGAGCCGGCGCACCAGTTCGAACTGCATGTGGGAAGTGTCCTGGAATTCGTCGACCAGGATGTGCTCGATGCGGTAGTCGAGGCGCAGCGCGAGGTCCGTTGGCGTGTCGTCTTCGCCGAGGGCGTCAAGGGCGGCCAGGGCCATCTGCGAGTGGTCCACGGCCCCCCGGCGCTGGAAAACCAGAAGCAACTGCGCCACGGCCCGGGGCAGCACTCGTGCCAGGCTGAGGAGGATCGGCCAGGCGCCGGCATCGTCCGGAGAAGGCAGGATGCGCACCCGCGCCAGCGCCTGTGCCAGTGCCCTGTCGGCGCGGGCTTCTTCCAGCCAGGCATTCATGGCCGCAACTGCCTCGACCTTGGCGCCGCCGGGGAAGCCCTGGGTCTTTGTGACCTTTTTACGCCACTCTCCCTCCCCGGTGAGCAACACTGCGGCGAGCTCGCGCCAGGCCGGGAGCGCCGCCGGCGATGGCCCCGGCATGCCCTCAAGGTCTCCACCTGCCCCCTGCGCGTGACGCCAGCCGAGGAGCGGGCCAAGCGCTGCCGCCCGGAGGCGGAAACGCTCGCTGAGATCGCCGAGCACATCGGCGGCCAGCGCGTGCAGCGCCCGGCGCAGGAACGCTTCTGATGCGGTCCCGTCCCGGTGCTCCCCCAGGTAGCTGTACCACTGATCCCGGCAGGCGAGGAGCGAGGCGAGCAGGTTCGCCAGCCGCTCCCAGTTGTTGTCGAGATGAGCCAGGAGCGCAGCGAGCGCCGGGTTTTGCTGCGGATCCCGGTCCAGGCCGCCGAGCAGCCCCTCCGCCGCCTCCCGGTAGAGTTCGCTGGCATCGTCGACGGTGCTGACGGCACCGCCCAGGGTGCTGAGGAGCGGCATCTGCCGGGCGAGCTCCGCGCAGAAACTGTCTATGGTGCGCACCCGCAGGCGATTGCCATTTTCGAGCAGCCCCCAGCCCGCTTCCCGGTCCCGGAACAGGGCCCGCTCGGCAAGCTCGCGGGTGCGCCGGCCGTGCTCGCTCGCGATCGGCGCCTCCGCGGCGGCCTCCAGGAGTGCGCCGAGAATCCGCTCGCGCATTTCGGCGGCCGCCTTGCGCGTAAAGGTAATGGCCAGCACCGCCTCCGGGTGCTCGACGCGGGCAAGAAGCCCGAGGAAACGCTGGATCAGCAGCTCCGTCTTGCCCGACCCCGCCGGCGCACTGACGCAGACGCTCCGGGTCGGGTCAATCGCCGCCAGGCGGGCGTCTGCATCGGCGAGGCTCACTGTTGCCCCGCCGCCGCTGCGCTGTCGTCGGGCAGCGCAGCGGCAGTGCCGATGCGGCAGAGGCTGGCGAGGTCGCAGTAACGGCAGGCGCCCGGCGCCGGCTGCACGCCCGCGTCACCGGCCATGACTTCGGCGGCCAGAGTAGTGAGACGATCCTCCCAGACACTGCGGAGCGCCAGCCAGTCATCGACGGCCGGGTCGTCGGCGATGCCCGCACGAAGCTTCTTGTCGAGATCGTCAAGTCCGTCACCGACCCCCGCAGCCAGGAGGCGCAGCTGCCGTGGGCGCAGCTGCGCATAGGCGACACCGGCGAGGTCGGAGCCGCGGGCGAGACTGTAGAGCGGCAGCTGGGGACTGGTGATGCGGGTCGGGAAAATGCCGGCGAGCGAAGCACTGCCGCTCTTGTAGTCGATGACAAGCTCGCTTCCGTCGGCGAGCTTGTCTACCCGGTCCAGCTTCAGGCAGAGCTCAAGGCCGGCCAGCTTGAGCGTCACCGGGTCTTCCCGGGCGATTACGGTAAAAGGCCGGGGCCGCTCGGCCTCAAGCGCCAGCCAGGCTTCGAGGGTGTCGGCCAGACGCGTCCGCTCGAGGATCAGGCAGGCGCCGCCGACCACCTCCTGCCGGTCTTTGTGCACGGCATCCATGGCGCTCCCGGCAGCAGCTTCGCAGTGGCGGCGGCGAGCGGGTGCGGCGAGGGACAGAAGTGTTGCGCTGTCTCCGAGGACGCCCCAGAGCTGGTAAAGCGCCGCGTGCAGCAGCACGCCCCGCTCCTGAGGGGTCAGACCTGTGACCGGTTGTGCCGGCGACCTGAGCCGGAGCCGGTGGCGGGCAAAGGCACGGAACGGACAGGCCGCCTGCGCCTCGAGGAGTCCAGCGCCCCCGTGCACGCCCTCCTCGCCCACCGGCGGCGCCCGGGGGTCCTCGAGCTGTTCAAGTACCGCCTCTGCCCGGCGTGCCAGCCATGCCTCCTCTCCTGCCGTCGGCGTGGCCTCGACCGGAGGCAGCGTGCCGAGGAACGGACTTGGCAGCAGCGGTGCCCCGTCGGCGGCTAGCGCTGTGCTCATCACCAGGGTGCCGACGGCCGCCTCATAGCGCCTCAGCAGCTGGCTGGCAAAGGCGTGTTCGCCTTCCGGCGTACACTGGGCCATCCTTGCGCGCCGCTGCAGAGACAGCGGTATCAGCGGGCTCGGTCTGGCCGGCGCCGGCCAGGCGCCCGCGTGCATCCCGGAGACCCAGAGCGCATCGAAGGCCAGCCCCGCTGCCTCAAGAGCACCGAGCACCTGGATGTCCGCGTCTGCGGTCTTGGGCTGGAACACGCGCTGGCTCAAGCACTCACGCAGAAGCTGCAGCGCTTCCGCAGCACCGAGCGCAGGTCCGAGGGCTGCACATTGCGCAAAGCTGCAAAGCGTTTCCTCCCAGAGGCCCTGTTGCTGGTATTCCAGGGAGTCCAGGCTGGGTCCGGGCCAGCCGAAGACTGCAAGGACGTCGCGAAAAAGCTCCACCCAGCCGTCGCCATCGCGACGCCCGGGCCGCTCCGTAGCGTCGCGCAGGGCCATCAGCCGTTCACCGAGCTGTGTCTCCAGACGACCGGCGTGATGGCGCAGCAGGCCGACATCAAGTCGCCGGGCGCCGAGGGCGCGCAACCGCTCCACCAGGGTCACCATGGCCGGGAGGTCCCGATCGGGCAGTGGCACAAAGCGGGAGCGCAGAGTAGCCAGGACCTCCGCGAGGTCCACGCTGCCCTCGAGCAGAGCCAGCAAGCCGAGAGCGTCGCGGACGAGGGGCGCCCGGTCGAGCGCCAGTCCGGCACTGTAGTTGACGGGCAGGCGGTCGTAATTGGCGTCGATACAGCCGAAGGCGCGGCGCAGCTGGTAATCGAGGGCAGCGCGGCGCACCGGGTCAGCGTCGAGCACCACGCCGATGCGCGCACCCGGATCCGCGGCTGCCCGCGCGGCAGCCCAGTCAGCGATAGCCCGGAGTTCGTCATGCTGCTCCGCGAAGCAGCGAAGCTCGCGCTGCGCCCGGGGCGGGCTTGACGGCGCGTCGACCAGTGGCAGGCCGAACCGTTCCAGGCATGCGAACACCAGAGGGGGGAGATCATGGCAGTCGACAAGGGTCAAAGGCACGGGTGCCGGCGCCGGATCATCGAGGAGGTCGCGCAGACAGTCCGCCGGCGTGGCGGCTCCGAGGCGGCGAAGCTCCTCCTCAAAGCGGTGCCGCCAGCGCAGAAAATGGGCGCTGTCGCCACCGAGGCGGAACTGCTGGCGCGTTGCCTCGACATCGCAATCGATCCGCCAGCGCAATAGCGCGTCCCGGGCGCGCTGTGCCAGGCGCGCGGCCTCGCCCGGCTGGAGCAGCGAAAACCCTGTGGCATCATCGCTGTCGGCGGCGATCACCCGTCGCCAGAGGTAGTGGATTGCAGCGGGCTCAAGGCAGTAGCGCAGGGGCAGGCGCCCCGCCGCCACAGCCTCCTCCCAGCGGCCGAGGAGCCAGCTCTCCACCGCCGCCACCGGGGCGGTCACCCAGGCGCGGGCGCCGGTGGTCCGCTGGCGCTCATCCCAGGCGCGCTGAATATAGCGCGCCAGGCGGTGGTTCGCGGTAAGCACGCTGTCGCCACGCTCGAGGCAGGGCGCCAGCGGCGCCAGGTCATAAAGAAGTTTGCCGGCCATGGCCTTCCTGTCAAAGCGGGCGCTGCTGGTCTAGAATGCTGCGCCCTCCATTTGAGAGGGACTTTAGCAGGAAGGCGAGGAAAACCGCCATGAGCGAGCGCGAACTCAAGCAGTCGGTGCACAATGTCAATGTCGCGGGCCAGAAGGTTCTCATTCCGCCGGCGGCGCTGAAGGCCGAGCTGCCCCTCGGCGAAACGGCCCTCGGGACCTTGACCCGCAGCCGCCAGGTCATCGAGGACATCCTCGACGGCCGGGACCCGCGCCTGTTCGTGGTCGTGGGACCCTGCTCCATCCACGACCCGGAGGCCGCCCGGGACTATGCGCGGCGCCTCAAGGCGCTGGCCGACGAGGTCAGCGACACGCTGTTCATCGTTATGCGGGCCTACTTCGAGAAGCCGCGGACGACCGTCGGCTGGAAGGGGTTGATCAACGACCCCTACATGGATGATACCTTCCGCATCGAGGATGGCCTCCGCCTTGGCCGTAGACTCCTGCTGGACCTCCTCGAGCTGGGGCTGCCCACGGCGACGGAGGCCCTGGACCCGATATCACCCCAGTACCTCCAGGATCTCATCGCGTGGTCGGCGATCGGCGCGCGGACCACCGAGTCCCAGACCCATCGGGAGATGGCCAGCGGCCTGTCCTCCGCCGTGGGCTTCAAGAACGGTACGGATGGCAGCCTCACCGTCGCCACCAACGCGCTCAAGTCCGCCGCCCGCCCCCACCGCTTCCTCGGTATCAATCATGAGGGCCGCGTCGCCGTCTACACCACCCGGGGCAATCGTTACGGGCACATCGTGCTCCGCGGCGGAAGCCAGGGGCCAAACTACGACTCGGTGCATGTGAAACTTGCCGAGACGGCCCTGGCTGAAGCGGGTCTGTCGACGAACATCATGGTGGACTGCAGCCACGCCAACTCGAACAAGCGGCCGGAGCTGCAGCCACTGGTGGTGGAAAACGTCGTCAACCAGATTCTGGAGGGTAACGCGTCCATCGTCGGCCTTATGATCGAGAGCCACCTGGAGGCCGGCAGCCAGCCTCTCGCGCCGCCGGCGGAACTGGCCTACGGCGTGTCTGTCACGGATGGCTGCATCGGCTGGAGCGAGACGGAGCAATGCCTGCGTGAGGCGCGGGCTGCGCTGCGGGGGAGACTGCCCGGGCGCCGCCGGGGGGCGGCCGCCCCGGCCACCGATCAGTAGAAGGCCTGGCTGCGATCCGTGTGGTCGGTCACGTCGCGGACTCCAGCCAGCTGCGGTACCTGGTCCAGCAGCGTCCGCTCAACGCCGTTCTTGAGGGTTATGTCCACGGCGCTGCAGCCCTGGCAGCCACCGCCGAACTGGAGCACGGCAAACTGGTCCCCGGTAATTTCCACCAGGCTGACCTCTCCACCATGAGCGGCGAGTGACGGGTTGATCTCGTTATAAAGGATGTAGTTGACGCGGTCCTCCAGGGGACTGTCGTCGCCCACCCGCGGCATCTTGGCGTTCGGTGCCTTGATGGTCAGCTGCCCGCCCATACGGTCCTTGGCGTAGTCCACCAGCGCGTCTTCCAGAAAGGGGACACTCCGCGGCTCGAACCAGGCGGTCAACTTGTCGAAGGCATGCTCGATATCCTCCTCGCACAGATCGCCCTGCCGGCAGTAGGCGATGCAGGTCTCCGCGCGAGGGGTGCCCGGCTGATTGATGAAGACCCTGACGCCGAGCGCATCCTCCTGCTTGGCGAGCAGTTCCGCGAGATAATCCTGGGCAGCTTCGGTGATAGTAATCATGCTGGGCGCTTCTTCCTGAGTGATTTACTCAGGTATTATAGCAGCCCCGGCCGGGGCGAGTGCAAGCGCAGGTGTCCCACGGAAGGCGTCGCCTTCTGCTAGACTACGCCGCTTTCGACGGGTGCCTGCACACCCCTTAACAACCAGCCAGAGGTATCCGTGGCAGCCTACCGAACGCCCAGGACAAGCCCCATCGACAGTGAGCTGCGCGCGCAGCTGGACGCCCGTATCCTCGTGATCGATGGCGCCATGGGTACCATGATCCAGAACGAAGGACTGGCCGAGGCCGACTACCGCGGGGAGCGCTTCGCCGATTTTGCCGGTGACCTCAAGGGCAACAACGACCTCCTCTCGCTGACCCGTCCCGACGTGGTGCGCCGCATTCACGACGCCTATCTCGCTGCGGGCGCCGACATCATCGAAACCAACACCTTCAACAGCACCGCCGTCGCCCAGGGCGACTACGGTCTGCAGGCGCTGGCGCGGGAGCTGAACGTGGCGGGCGCTCGCCTCGCTCGGGCTGCCGCTGATGCGGCCATGGCAGCGGAACCCGATCGCCGCTGCTACGTCGCCGGAGTCCTGGGGCCGACGCCGCGCACGGCCTCGATCTCCCCGGACGTAAACGATCCCGGGGCGCGGAACATCGACTTCGACGCGCTGATCACCGATTACCGTGAGGCCACGGAGGGTCTTATGGACGGCGGTGTCGACCTGCTCATGATCGAGACGGTGTTTGATACCTTGAATGCCAAGGCCGCGATCTTTGCCGCCCAGGATGTCTTCGAAGCTCGCGGCGAGGCCCTGCCGCTGATGATTTCCGTGACCTTCCCGGATACCAGCGGCCGCAACCTCTCCGGGCAGCGCCCGGAGGCGTTCTGGAACGCTATTGCGCACGCCCGCCCGCTTATCGTGGGGAGCAACTGCGGCCGTCGCTTCGCCGAGGTGCGTCCGTTCCTCGAGGAACTGTCGAAGGCTGTGGACTGCTATTTCTCCGCCCACCTGAACGCGGGGCTGCCCAATGCCTTCGGTGAATATGATGAGCAGCCGGAGGATATGGAAGCGGAATTCCGCGACTTCGCCCGTCGCGGTTTCCTTAACGCCGCGGGCGGCTGCTGCGGGACCGGGCCTGCCCATATCGCTGCCATTGCTGCGGCCGTGGACGGCGTGTCCCCGCGGCCGCTGCCGAGCCGGCCCCCGGCCTGTCGCCTGAGCGGCCTGGAGCCCTTTGACATCGGCGCGGATACACTCTTCGTCAACGTGGGCGAGCGCTGCAATGTGACCGGCTCGGCGCGCTTCAAGCGCCTGGTGCTCGACGGTGATTACGCCACGGCCCTGGACGTAGCGCGCACGCAGGTTGAGGACGGGGCGCAGATCATTGACGTCAACATGGACGAAGGCATGCTCGATGCCGAGGCGGCCATGGTCACCTTTCTCCGACTGGTGGCGTCGGAGCCGGATATCTCCCGTGTGCCGCTGATGATCGATTCCTCGCGCTGGTCCGTGATCGAGGCGGGCCTCAAGTGCGTGCAGGGCAAGGCGGTGGTGAATTCCATAAGCCTCAAGGCCGGCGAAGCCGAATTCCTGGAGCAGGCCAGGCTCTGCCAGCGTTACGGCGCTGCCGTGGTGGTCATGGCCTTCGATGAAGACGGCCAGGCCGATAGCCTGGAGCGACGCAAAACGATCTGCCGACGCAGCTACGATCTGCTGCTGGACCGCCTGGACTTCAATCCGCAGGACATCATTTTCGACCCGAATATCTTCGCCGTGGCCACGGGCATCGAAGAGCACAACAACTACGCGGTCGACTTCATAGAAGCAACGCGCTTTATCAAGGCCGAACTGCCCGGGGCTCTGGTCTCCGGCGGTGTATCGAATGTGTCCTTTTCCTTCCGCGGCAATAATATGGTGCGCGAGGCGATCCACTCCGTCTTCCTCTACCATGCCATCCGCGCGGGCATGGACATGGGCATCGTCAACGCCGGCCAGCTCGCCGTCTACGATGAACTGCCGAAGGAACTGCGCGAGGGCGTTGAGGACGTCATACTCAACCGGCGCGAGGACGGTACGGAGCGACTCCTGGCCCTGGCTGAGCGCTACCGCGGCGACGGCAGCGGCAGTGAACGCAAAGAGGATCTCGCCTGGCGCGAATGGCCGGTGGCGAAGCGCCTGGAGCATTCACTGGTCAAGGGCATCAATGGTTTTATTGAAGAGGACGCGGAAGCCGCACGGCAAAGCTTCGATCACCCTATCGAGGTGATCGAAGGCCCCCTGATGGACGGCATGAATGTTGTCGGTGATCTCTTTGGCGAGGGCAAGATGTTCCTGCCCCAGGTAGTGAAAAGCGCCAGGGTCATGAAACAGGCCGTTGCCTACCTGCAGCCCTATATCGAGGCTGAAAAGCGCGAGGGCGCCAAGCCGAACGGCCGGATCCTCATGGCCACCGTGAAGGGTGACGTGCACGATATCGGCAAGAACATTGTCGGCGTGGTCCTCCAGTGCAACAACTTCCAGGTGATCGACCTCGGCGTGATGGTTCACTGCGAAAAGATCCTCCGTGTAGCACAGGAAGAAAACGTCGATATCATCGGTCTCTCAGGACTGATCACGCCCTCCCTCGATGAGATGGTGCATGTTGCCTCGGAAATGCAGCGGCAGGGCTTCCAGGTGCCGCTCATGATCGGAGGGGCGACGACCTCCAAGGCCCACACGGCGGTAAAGATCGAGCCGGCCTACGAGAACGACGCGGTGATCTATGTGCCCGATGCCTCACGCAGCGTGTCCGTAGCGACGCAGCTTGCCGGTCAGGGCAAGAGCAAATTCGTTGCCGAGCGCCGCAATGAATATGCCGAGGTACGCGAGCGCGTCGCCAACCGGAAACCCCGAGCGCCGCGGCTCACCTACCGGGCCGCCCTGGGCAATCGCTTCGCGCCGGACTGGTCGGCCTACAGTCCGCCGCGACCGAGTTTCCTCGGCGTGCGCAGCTGGAAGGACATTCCCCTCGGCGATCTCGTCGATACCATCGACTGGACACCCTTCTTCCTCACCTGGGAGCTCTCGGGGAAGTTCCCGGCGATCCTTGACGACGCGGTAGTCGGTGAGCAGGCGCGGGAACTCTACGCCGACGCCCGGGCCATGCTCGAGCGCATTATCACCGAGGGCTGGCTGAGTGCCCGGGCCGCCGTCGGTTTCTGGCCTGCAAACGCCGACGGCGATGACATCGTACTTTACGAGGACGATGACCGGGGCGCCCCGCTGGCCCGCCTCCACCAGCTGCGCCAACAGGCGCAGAAGGGTAACGACGAGCCGAACTACAGTCTTGCGGACTTCGTTGCCCCTGCCGGCACAGCTGACTACCTGGGGGGGTTCTGTGTGACCACGGGCCACGGCGTCGGGGAGCGTGCCAGCGCTTATGAAGCGGAGCATGACGATTACAACAGCATTCTCCTGAAGGCCCTGGCTGACCGCCTCGCGGAATCGCTTGCCGAGCACCTGCATCGACAGGTCCGCCGCGAGCTCTGGGGCTACGCGCCGGAGGAAGAGCTCGATAACAGCTCGCTCATCCGCGAGCGGTACCGGGGTATACGCCCGGCGCCCGGGTACCCGGCCTGTCCGGACCATACAGAGAAAGCGGCTCTCTTTGAGCTGCTCGATGCAACTGCACGCTGTGGTGTCAGCCTTTCCGAGAGCTTCGCCATGAGCCCCGCCGCCTCTGTGAGCGGGTGGTATTTCGCCCACCCGGATTCGCGCTATTTCAATGTCGGCAAAATCGGCCGGGACCAGCTGGAGGACCTTGCCTTGCGCAAGGGCATGTCCATCGAGGATCTCGCCCGCTGGCTGGCACCCATTCTCGACTAGCACAGGACCCTGAGGGAGCATATGCAAGACCGCGACGACAACGCCAGCGCCACGCCGGACGGGGACGCCGGAAAAAACACGGAGTCGCCTGCGGCGCCGGAAGCGCGGAAGGGTCTAGGCGTTCTTCAGGTGGTAAGCAGCGTGTTCGCCGCGGGCCTCGGTGTGCAGAGCAGCCGTAACCGCGAGAGGGATTTCAGTCAGGGGCGCGCCGGTAGCTTTATCGTGGCGGGGCTGGCTTTCACGGCGCTGTTTATCGGCGCCGTATTGACGGTGGTGAAGCTGGTGCTCGCCGGCGCCGACTGAGCGCGCTACCCCGGCATTCCAGAAAGCCACAGGTAGAGGCCGAAAACCGCGATGGCGATGATCGCCGTGACCGCTAGCGCGTCTGCCGCGCCGTCGCTGCTGCCGTTGTGCCGGGTTGCCATGGAGTTGCAGATCCTTCTTTGTTGTTCGCCGAGCGAGGGAAGTTGCGAGCGTGCCCGGAAGCCCGAGCCGGCGCATTATAACAGGGCCAGCGCCTTTCCCAAGCCCCCCGGAGCCGGCGGCCTTCACGTTCTAAGCTTACGCAGAAATCGAATATCTAGCGGCGTGGTTATTCTGCTAGAGTGCGCCCGAAGCCATAGATCCTGACTCCCATGTATCGCTACGACGACTACGATCAGCGCCTTGTCGACGAGCGCGTTGACCAGTTCCGTGACCAGACGGCGCGCTATCTGCGCGGCGATCTCCTCGAGGCGGAGTTCCTGCCCCTGCGGCTGCAGAACGGCCTCTACGTTCAGCGCCTGGCGCCCATGTTGCGCATCGCCGTCCCTTACGGCCTCCTTGAGGCTCGCCAGCTGCGTAAGCTTGCCTACATCACGCGCCATTACGACAAGGGCTATGCACACATCAGTACACGGCAGAACGTGCAGATCAACTGGCCGCGGGTTGAAGACGTCCCGGACATTCTCGAGGACCTTGCCAGCGTACAGATGCACGCGATCCAGACCAGCGGCAACTGCATCCGAAATACAACCACAGACCCCCTCGCCGGGGTGGCTGCCGACGAGCTCGAGGATCCACGACCGTGGTGCGAGCTCATCCGCCAATGGTCCACACTGCACCCGGAGTTCGCCTTTCTGCCGCGCAAGTTCAAGATCGCCGTGTGTGGCAGCGCCGAGGACCGGGCGGCCATCCACAGCCACGATATCGGCCTCGAAATTGTGCCCGGGCCTGCCGGTGAGAACGGCTTCCGCGTGCTTGCGGGCGGGGGCCTGGGCCGGACACCGGTGATCGGCAGCGAAATCCGTCCCTTTCTCGAGCGGCGCCATCTGCTTTCCTACCTCGAGGCAATTCTGCGCGTGTACAACCAGCACGGGCGCCGCGACAACAAGTACAAGGCGCGAATCAAGATCCTCGTCAAGGCCATGGGCGTCGAGGCCTTCACCGCAGCCGTCGAGAGCGAGTGGGAGCGCCTGCGGGACGGTCCAACGACCCTGCCCGAAGAGGAAATCGAACGCATTGCTGGTTTTTTCCGCGGACCCGCCTATGCGGCTCTTGACCCTGCCGCGGAGGCTGCTGTGCTTGAGGCACACTGCGCCAGCGAACCGATTTTTGCCAACTGGGTGCAGCGCAACAGCCACGACCATCAGGAACCGGGCTACCGGGCCGTTACGGTGTCTCTCAAGGCAACGGGCAACCCGCCCGGCGATGTCTCCGACGCTCAGCTCGACTGCCTTGCGGACCTCTGCGAGGCCTACAGCTTCGGCCAGCTTCGCACCACTCACCAGCAGAACATCGTGTTGGCCGATGTGCGCGAAAGCGACCTGCTTGCGCTCTGGCGGGGCCTGCAGGCCGTAGGGCTCGCCTGCCCCAATGCCGGTTATCTCACGGACATAATCTGCTGCCCCGGCGGCGACTTCTGCTCCCTCGCCAACGCCAAGTCGATTCCCGTTGCCGAGGCCATCCAGGCCCGCTTCGAGGACCTTGACTACCTCTATGACCTTGGCCCCCTCGAGCTCAACATCAGCGGCTGTATGAACGCCTGCGGCCACCATCATATCGGCCACATCGGCATCCTCGGGGTAGACAAAAAGGGCGAAGAGTTTTTTCAGGTGTCCCTCGGCGGCAGCCAGAGTAAGGAAGCGAGCCTGGGCCAGATTCTTGGCCCCTCTTTCCGCCGCGAGGACATGCCCGACGTTATCGAGACCCTGCTTCGGGTCTACCTCGACCACCGCCTGGAAGACGAGAGTTTTCTCGAGGCCCTCCGCCGCATCGGCATGCAACCCTTCAAGGACCGCGTCTATGACAACGGTAACGCCCGCTAACGGCTCGCCTGTGCGGGTAGCTCTCCTGCGCGACGGTGCCATCGTCGCTGACGACTGGCTGCCCCCGGCAGAGCAAAGCCCGAACGACGGCGAGGCCCGCATTCTAACCCTCACCCAGTGGCAAGGGGCCGCCTGCCCCGGCGATGCCGCCGTGCAGCTCGAAGCCGGGGATGACCTAGAGCCACTGCTCGCGGCCCTGGCAGGGCTGCCGCTGGTGGCCGTGCACTTCGCCAGCTTTACCGACGGCCGGGGCTTCTCCCTCGCCCGCAGGCTCCGGGAGGCGGGTTTTATCGGCGAGCTTCGCGCCCGGGGCCAGCTGCTTCCGGACCAGGCACAGTACCTGCAGCGCTGCGGTTTCAATGCGCTGGAATTCACAGATCCAGAGCGCCTGGCCCAGGCGCAGGAACGGCTTTCGGTGTTCAGCAACGGTTATCAGGGTGCTGCAGACCAGCCTCTGCCCTTGTTCCGGCGCCGCGCCTGACGTGCACCGAGCCCCACCGAGGGGCTAGACTGGCTCTTTACGTCATGCCGGGGGCCCCGTGGAAGGCGCGTCCATCACCTTCTCTTTCTTCCTGATCTTTTCCGGTGCGGCAGTCTTCGCTTCGGTTGCCCTCTATACGCGGCAACCCCTGATCATCGCCTATATCGCCCTCGGCGCCTGCATCGGGCCCTACGGCCTCAGCCTGGTGCCGGACCTCAAGCTGTTATCGGACATCGGTCACATCGGAATCATCTTCCTGTTGTTTCTGCTTGGCCTTGATATGCAGCCCCGGGCGCTTTTCGCCACCTTGCGTAATGCCACGGTGGTGATGGTGATCAGTTCGACTCTGTTTCTCCTGGCCGGCTATGCCCTGGCCCTCCCCTTTCTGCCAACGCGCCTTGATGCGCTCGTGGTGGGGGCCGCGATGATGTTTTCATCGACCATCATCGGCATCAAGCTGTTGCCGACCACAGTGCTGCATCACCGGCATACCGGTGAGTTGATGGTAGGGATGCTGCTGCTCCAGGACCTGCTTGCGATTGTTGTGCTCATGCTGCTCATGGGCGGCGACGGCGGCGGCAGCGCGGCCGCCCTGTCGCTGCTCAGCCTGCCGCTCCTTGGTGCCGGGGCCTGGGTCGCCGTGCGCTTCGTATTGCTGCCGCTCATCGCCCGCTTCGATCGCTTCCACGAGTACATTTTTCTGGTCGCTATCGGCTGGTGCCTGGGCGTGGCGGAAGTGGCCCAGCTCCTCGGCCTCAGTGAGGAGATCGGCGCCTTCATCGCCGGCGTAACCATTGCTACCAGCCCCATCGCCCAGTACATCGCCGGCAGCCTGCGGCCGCTTCGCGATTTCTTCCTGATCCTGTTCTTTTTCAGCGTCGGCGCCCGCTTCGACCTCGGTCAGCTGGACCGCATCCTGCTGCCGGCGCTGTTGCTGTCTGCGCTGGTGCTGGCGCTGAAGCCGGTCACTTACCGCTATCTCCTCGGCGGCATGAGCGAGAGTCGCAGCCTCGCCTGGGATCTGGGCTTCCGCCTGGGCCAGGCCAGCGAGTTCTCTCTGCTCATCGCCTATATCGCTTTTGATCGGGCGCTCATCAGCCAGGATGCCTCCCTGCTTATCCAGGCCACCACGATCCTGACACTTCTGGCCTCGTCCTATATCGTGGTGCTCAACTACCCCACCCCGATCGCCATCTCGGACCGGCTTCGGCGGGACTAGGCACAGCAAGAAATCGGGTATTAAGAAGAAACCAGGCCCAGGACAAAAAAAGCCGGCACAGGGCCGGCTTTCAGGGTAGTTGCCCGGCGGGCGGGGGCAGCTGTCAGAGTTTGCCTTCCAGCTCCGGCAAGGCCTCAAAGAGGTCCGCCACCAGGCCGTAGTCGGCGACCTGGAAGATCGGTGCGTCCTCGTCCTTGTTGATGGCGACGATGACCTTCGAGTCCTTCATGCCTGCCAGGTGCTGGATGGCACCGGAAATGCCCACAGCAACGTAGAGGTCAGGCGCCACGATCTTGCCGGTCTGGCCAACCTGCATATCGTTCGGCACAAAGCCAGCATCCACAGCCGCCCGGGATGCGCCAATGGCCGCCCCGAGCTTGTCGGCGATACCGTCGAGAAGCTTGAAGTTATCGCCGTTCTGCATGCCCCGGCCACCGGAGATAACCACCGGTGCCGCGGTCAGTTCCGGGCGATCAGACTGGGCCAGTTCCTCACCGACGAAGCTGGAGAGCCCGGCATCGTGCACCGCGTCCACAACCTCGATGGCGGCAGAGCCCCCCTCGGCCGCGACCGGATCGAAGGCCGTTGCCCGCACCGTGATCACCTTCTTGGCGTCGGCCGTCTGCACCGTGGCGATAACGTTGCCGGCATAGATCGGCCGCTTGAAGGTGTCCGCAGCCTCGACGGCAATGACATCGGAGATCTGCGCGACGTCCAGCAGCGCTGCCACGCGCGGCATGATGTTCTTGCCACTGGTCGTGGCGGCGGCAACAACGTTGTCGTAGCCGGCGGCAAGCTCGGCAATCAGGAGGCTGGTGTTCTCGGCAAGCGCATGCTCGTAGACGGCGTTATCGGCGACCAGAACCTTGCCGACGCCCGGCACCTTGGCGGCGGCTTCGCCTGCAGCACCGCAGCCGTTGCCGGCCACCAGCACGTCAATGTCGGCGCCAAGTGCCTGGGCGGCCGCGACGGCATTCAGGGTGGCCGGGTTGAGGGTCGCGTTGTCGTGTTCGGCTACTACCAGGGTTCCCATCAGATCACCTTCGCTTCGTTCTTCAGTTTGTCCACGAGCTCGTCGACGCTTTCAACCTTGATCCCGGCCTGGCGCTCCGCCGGCGGCTCGACCTTCACCAGCGTCAGGTGCTTTGTCACCTCCACGCCGAGGTCTGCAGGGGTATAGACGTCCAGTTGCTTCTTCTTGGCCTTCATGATGTTCGGGAGCGACGCATAGCGGGGCTCGTTCAGGCGCAGATCCGTAGTGACAATGGCCGGGAGCGTGAGGCTCACCGTCTGCAGGCCACCGTCAACCTCCCGGGTCACCTGCACCCGGTCACCGTCAACCTTGACCACGGAAGCAAAGGTACCCTGGGGCATGCCGGCAAGAGCGCCCAGCATCTGTCCAGTCTGATTGTTGTCGCCATCGATCGATTGTTTGCCCAGGATGACGAGCTGCGGCTCTTCCTTCTCAACCACTCCCTTGAGGAGCTTGGCGACAACCAGCGGCTCCACGGCGCCTTCGGTCTCGACCTGGATACCCCGGTCGGCGCCGAGAGCCAGAGCCGTGCGGATCTGTTCCTGGCAGGCCTTGTCGCCGATCGAGACGGCAATGACCTCGGTCGCAACACCGGCTTCCTTGAGGCGCACGGCTTCCTCGACCGCGATTTCGCAGAACGGGTTAATAGACATCTTGACGTTATTGAGGTCGACGTCGGATCCGTCGGCCTTGGCGCGGACCTTG
Organism: Pseudohaliea rubra DSM 19751; assembly: GCF_000764025.1. Taxonomy (GTDB): domain Bacteria; phylum Pseudomonadota; class Gammaproteobacteria; order Pseudomonadales; family Halieaceae; genus Pseudohaliea; species Pseudohaliea rubra. Next base: position 179,017 of record NZ_KN234745.1, read on the forward strand.
ACGTTATAGTCGACCACGCGCTTCACAGCGACCAAAACCTTCATGAAAACTCCAGTGTCGTGTGGTTGAAAGGGGGTGGGATCACACAGCGAACTGTCACAGCGGGACCCGGGCTGCGCCCCGGGGGGCGGAATCGGCGACACATGTTGCCGAGTTTGTGCGGGGGGGTCAATAGGAGTGTCCCGCCCGGCGGTGGCGCAAAGCGGCGGTTCGCCCGTGCCGGCGTTACCTGTAGACTAGGTGCCTTTTTCGGGCCACGGGGCGGGAAACCATGCTGCAGAGCTTTCTGGTCGCCATGGCCATTTACGGTCGCTGCTACCTGCGCAGTGTTCTGCCGGGGCGGCATCCGGCGGCGCCCCTCGGCCCGCGAAGGCTCCTGTTCCTGCTTCTCTTCCCGCTCTTCCTCCTCCTGCAGCTACTGCACTGGCTGGCTCTGGCGCTGGACGAGCTGTTGTTTCCGGACTATCGCCAGCAAGCCCTTCAGCGCCCGGTCTTCATCGCAGGCATCCCGCGCAGCGGCACCACCTATCTGCACCGGCTACTCGCCAGCGGAGAGGGCTTCACCACCGTGCGCACCTGGGAGGCGCTGCTCGCCCCTGCGATCTGCCAGCGCCGGGCTCTGCGGGCCCTCGCCCGCCTGGACCGGCGGCTGGGCGCCCCTCTCGCGCGGGCCCTGGACTGGCTCATTGCCCGGGGCAGTGGCGACTTTGCCAGCGTCCACGCCGTCGGGCTCCAGGACGCGGAGGAAGACTACCTCTGCCTGCTGCCGGTGGCCGGTTGCTTTCTGCTGCTCATGGCGTTTCCCTTCGACCGGAACCTCGAGCAGCTGGGCACCCTGTCGACCCTGCCCGCACGCCGACGCCGTGCGTTGATGGCCTTCTACCACCGCATCCTGCAGCGCCACTGCTACTGCCACCCGGGCGAGCGTTTCCTGTCGAAAAACGCGGCCTTCGCCAGCTGGCTCCCCTACCTCGCCGAACGCTATCCGGACGCGATGTTTGTTCTTTGTGTACGCCAGCCGAGCACGGCGCTGGCCTCGCAGCTCAGCGCCCTGCGCCCGGCCCGCCGCCTCTTCGGCACGGATCCGGATGGCACCCGGACCACAGCGCGTTTCCGGCGCCTCTACGGCGCTTTTCTGGACGATCTGGTGGCCTTTGCCGCCGCTGCCCCCGGGCGCGTAAAAATCCTGGCGCAGCGCGACCTGCGCGCCGCACCGGCGCCGGTGGCCGCCGCCCTCGCCGACTGGCTTGGAGCACGCAGCGGAGCGCTCCCACCCGCTGAGGCGCCCGGAGGCCATCGCTACAGCCTGGCCGCCTTCCGCCTGTCGGCGGAAAGCGTGGACCGGGAGCTGGGCGCTGCCTACAGCGCTCTCCTGGCCAGCCCGGCGCGTCTGGCGATCGCGCCGTGAGCATGCAGAGGACCACTGCCGGAGGCGATCTGCCCGGCCGTCCCCTGCGGGTAGCCTTTTTCTCCGACGCTCTGCCAGAGCGCAACGGCACGGGCGCCTATTATCACGATCTGCTTCCTCAGCTCGGCCCGCACCTGGCGGGGCTGGTCATGTTCCAGCCCAGCGCTCAGCCGCCGGGGCCGCTCCTGTCAATCCCCATGCCCGGGGACCCGAGCCAGCGCCTCGAGGCGCCGCCGCTGCGACGTACCAACCGGGCCCTGAAAGCACTGAGGCCGGACGTAGTCGTTGTGGTCACGCCCGGTCTCTACGGCCTTCTCGGCTGCTGGTACGCACGGCGGCGGGGCCTGCCGCTGGTTGCCGCCTTCCACACAGACTTCGAGCGCCTCGCCCGCCTGTACTGGCCGCCCTTGGCGCGCTGGCTGGTCAACGTCGTCGTCGGTACTGCCAACCGTCTGATCTGCCGCCGCGCCAGGCTGGTCCTGATCAACAACACTGGACTCACGGAAGCCGTACGCGGCTATGGCGCCGGCCACGTTCAGGTCGTCGGTACCCCGCTGCCCCGGGTGTTCCTCGAACAGCCGGGCCGGCCCATAGCCGGGCGCCTGTCCCGGGTCTGCTTTGCCGGCCGCCTGGCGCCGGAAAAAAATGTCGAGCTCGTGATCGATGCGGCCCGGGTACTGCCCGACGTGGAGTTCGTCATCGGCGGCGAGGGCCCGCTGCGCGAAGCCCTCGAGCAGCGGGCAGCGGGGCTCGCCAATGTGCGCTTCACCGGCTGGCTCGACCGTCCGGCACTTATCGACCTCATCGACAGTGCGAGCCTGCTGCTGCTTCCATCGCGCTTCGAGACCTTCGGCTCTATCGCCCTCGAGGCCATGGCCCGGGGCCGCCCGGCGCTGGTCTCGACGGCGGCGGGGATCCACGACTGGCCCTTGTTGCGCCCCGGGCTTATACCTTTTGCGCCGGGCGACAGCCTTGCAGAGTGCCTGCATTCGCTTCAGGCTTATGGCCCGGGGCGCTGGGAAAGGATTGAGCGCCAGTGCAGGACCTCCGCGGTGATCCTTAACAACGCCACCATCGATGAGTGGCAGGGTCTCCTCCGCACAGTGGTCGCTGACAACGGCAGGGAGACGCGATGAAACCAACGGCCCTCGTATCCGTTCACGACGTGATGCCGGACACTCTGCCGGCGGTGCAGGGCTGCCTCGCCCTCCTCGCCCAGTTCGGCATCAGCCGCACGGCGCTGCTGGTTGTTCCCGGCGCCGGCTGGAACGACACCGGCGTGGCGGTGCTGCGGGAGCTGGCGGGCGCCGGCCACGAGCTCGTGGCCCACGGCTGGACCCACCACACGGTGCCGCGCACCGCTTATCACCGCACGCACGCGGCACTGCTGTCGAGGAATGTGGCCGAGCACCTGGCCCTCGACCGCGGCGGTGCCATTGCCCTTACGTACCGCTCCCGGGACTGGTTTCTAGAGCGCGATCTGCCCGCGCCACACACCTATATTCCACCAGCCTGGGCCCTGGGGCGGCTGCGGGGTAGCGCCCGGGAGGAGCAACCCTTCGCCGTTCTCGAGTCCCTCCGCGGGGTGCACCTGCGCGACGCAGCGGGAACTTTCCGCTTTGTATCCCTGCCCCTGGCTGGTTTCGAGGCGGATACGAGGCTGCGCGCCGAGTTTCTAGGCAAGTGGAACCGACTGCAGCTGCGCCAGGCGCGGCGTCGTGGCCGTCCCTTGCGCATTGCCGTGCATCCGAGAGATCCCGAGCTGTTGCTGGGCCAGCAGCTGCGGGCCGTACTGGGCCTTGGCTGGACACCGCTTACCTACGCCGCTCTGTGCCCGGTGCAGGGTGCTGTCGCGCTGTGCGCCTGAGCCGCTTCGGCGAGAAGTTCGCGGGACGCTCCGGGGTCGTGGACCTTATGAGCGACCTCGGCGAGGCGCTGCGCGCCGATCCGGAGCTGGTATTCATGGGCGGCGGCAACCCCGCACGCGTTCCGGCAGCGGAAGAGACTTTCCGCAAGACCCTCGAGGCGCTGCTCGCCGAGCCCGGGGAGTGGCAGCGCCTGGTCGGGGCCTATCAGTCGCCCCAGGGTAACCCGTCCTTTCGTGAGGCTCTCGCCCGCTACCTCCGCGACCGTTACGGCTGGGAGGTGGGGGCGGAGCACATTGCTGTCTCCAATGGCAGCCAGTCGGCCTACTTTATCCTTTACAACCTCTTCGCCGGCGCCATGCCCGACGGCAGCCAGCGACGCATCCACCTGCCGCTGGTCCCGGAGTACATCGGCTATGCTGATGCGGGCCTTTCAGCTGATTTTTTCTCCGCCACAGCGCCGGCCATTGAGCTGCTGCCAGACCGGCAATTCCGCTACCACGTGGCCTTTGACCAGTTGGTCATCGACGACGGCGTTGGGGCGCTGTGCGTTTCCCGACCCACCAATCCCACGGGCAACGTGCTCGGGGCTGCCGAGCTCGAGCGCCTCGGTACCCTGGCGCGCTCAGCGGACATCCCGCTGATCGTCGACGGCGCCTATGGCGACCCCTTCCCGGCGATCACGTTTACCGAAGCCGCACCCGCCTGGGACGAGCAAACGATACTTACCCTGAGCCTGTCCAAGCTCGGACTCCCCGGGGCACGCACCGGCATCGTGATCGCCGCCGAGCCCATCGTCCGCGCCTTCGCAAGCGCCAGCACCATCATCAGCCTGGCCGCCGGCAACCTCGGGCCGGTGCTGGCGACGCGTATGCTCGAAGACGGCACCATGGACCGGGTCAGCGGCGAGCTGCTGCGTCCCTTCTACCGGGCGCGCTGCGAGGAGACCCTTGCCGGATTGCACCGGGAGCTTGAGGGCCTGCCCTGGCGCGTGCACCGGCCCGATGGTGCCTTTTTTCTCTGGCTCTGGTTCGACGACCTCCCGGTGCCTTCGCAGGAACTCTACCGGCGCCTCAAGGCGCGCGGGCTCCTGGCCATCCCGGGAGAACGGTTTTTCATCAGCCTCGATCCGGCCTGGGCTCACGCGCGCCAGTGCCTGCGCCTGTCCTACGCCCAGGACCCGGCAGTTGTCGCCCGCGGCCTGCGCCTCCTCGGGGAGGAACTGCGCGCTCTCTATGGTGCCGGGCTGAACTAGTTTTTGGCTCCCAGCCCGCTTATAATCCCTTTGCTTTTCAATCTCTTATCCCCACTCCCGGAAGGACGCAGCGAACATGCAGGAGACAGCCGTGGAACGCGAGTCAATGGAATTCGATGTGGTTATCGTGGGCGCCGGGCCGGCCGGCCTCTCCGCCGCCTGCCGCATCATGCAGCTCGCCCAGGCCCATGAGCACGAACTCACGGTCTGCGTGGTGGAGAAGGGCTCGGAGGTCGGTGCACATATCCTGTCCGGTGCTGTGCTCGAGCCCCGCGCCCTCGCCGAGCTTTTCCCGGACTGGCAGGACATGGATGCCCCGATCCAGACGCAGGTGACGGAAGACAACTTCTTCTTTTACACCAGCGCTAAGGGCGCCGTGAAGTTGCCGAACTTTCTCATTCCAAAGCCCACGCACAACGAAGGCAATTACATCGTCTCCATGGGCAATGTCTGCCGCTGGCTCGCGCAACAGGCGGAAAATCTTGGCGTTGAAGTCTACCCGGGCTTTGCCGCCGCTGAGGTTCTCTACCACGAAGACGGCCGTGTGAAAGGCATCGCTACCGGCGACATGGGCATCAGCGCCAGCGGCGAACAGAAAGACAGCTACATGCCGGGCATGGAACTCCACGCCCGCTATACGCTGTTCTGCGAGGGCTGCCGCGGTCACCTTGGCAAGCAGCTCATGGAGCGCTTCAACCTCGCCGCCGATCGCGACCCTCAGCACTATGGCATCGGCATCAAGGAGATCTGGGAAATCCCTGCAGACCAGCATCGGGAAGGCCTTGTGGTTCACGGCCTTGGCTGGCCGCTCAAGGAAAGCGGCACCTCCGGCGGCGCGTTCATGTACCACGCCGAGAACAATCAGGTGTACCTGGGATTCATTACCGATCTGAATTACAGCAATCCGCACGTCTCGCCCTACGACGAGTTCCAGCGCTGGAAGCATCACCCGGAGACGCTCAAGTATCTCGAAGGCGGCTCACGGCTCAGCTACGGCGCGCGAGCCATTGCCAAGGGCGGCCTCAATTCCCTGCCGCGCATGCAGTTTCCCGGCGGCCTGCTCCTGGGCTGTGACGCGGGGACCCTCAATGCCGTCAAGATCAAGGGTAATCACACGGCTATGAAGAGTGGACTGATCGCCGCCGAGGCGGTGGTCGAGGGCCTGCTTCAGGGCGACGACGCGCCCGCAGAGCTGAGCGGGTTCGAAACGAAACTCAAGGAATCCTGGCTCTACGACGAGCTTTACCGGACGCGGAACTTCTCCGGTTTCATGCACAAGTTCGGCTTCATGGTCGGCTCGGGCATGGTCTGGCTTGACCAGAACATCTTCGGCGGCAAGCTGCCCTTCACGCTGAACGACAGCAAGCCGGACCACGCCACCATGAAACCGGCGGACCAGTGTCCGAAGATCGACTACCCGAAGCCGGACAACGTTATCAGCTTCGACAAGCTCTCCTCGGTGTTCCTCTCCAACACCAATCACGAAGAAGACCAGCCCTGTCATCTGACGCTGAAGGACCCTGAGATCCCCATCGGGACAAACCTGCCGCTCTACCATGAGCCCGCCCAGCGCTACTGCCCGGCCGGTGTTTACGAGGTGGTGGAAGAGGCGAACGGCGATAAGCGCTTCCAGATAAACGCGCAGAACTGCGTGCACTGCAAGACCTGCGATATCAAGGATCCCTCGCAGAATATCGTCTGGGTCACACCGGAAGGTTTCGGCGGCCCCAACTACCCGAATATGTAGCGGCGGAGGCCACGCCCTGGCGGGGCTTCAGGCGAGGGGGAAACGCTGGCCTGCGCTGTAGATGACTGTTTCGCCGTCCTCATCGACCGCCAGGTTGACGAGGCGCGGCCAGGCCTTGCGGCTGAATAAAGCCGTCAAACCGTGCTCAAGGCTCACCACCGCCGCCCCCGCGGCAGCAGGCTCGGTGAACAGCGGGTGATCAGCGTCGATGGCCACCTGGCGCCCCGTGTTGCAGGTGGCCAGCAGGGTTGCCTGGCCGGCCTCCATGACAGCCTCGACGTCTTCCACGACCAGCGGGTGCAGATCCACGGCAATCCGCCACTTCTCTACCGGTGTCACCAGATAGTAAGCACCGTCGTTTTCCCGGCGCAGGATACTGGCAAACAGACGCACCAGCGCTTCCCGGCGGATCGGTGTACCTTCGTGGAGCCAGCTGCCGTCTGCGAGAATGCGAATGTCGATGGTGCCGGAGAGTCGCGGGTTCCACTGCTCCAGGGGCGGCCCACCGAGCCCGCTGCGCGCCGCTTCAAGCTGGCGCTGCACGTTGTCGAGGCTGTCACTCATGCAGGGATCTCCACGATAGGGGCCGTCCCTTTCCGCCAGGTGATGTTGCATGCCTGCAGGCAGAATAGCTGCCGCAACCGGGTCTCCCGGCCGCGACGGTCTATGCTACGCGACGTGGCGACGGTGTAAGCGCCGCCAGGGGCGCTCAGTAGACCTCAACTTCCGCGCTGGCGCGTAGCGCGCCTTCGTAGGCCCCGATGATGATGCTGCCGTACTCGCCGGCGATACTCCGGCGCAGCTGATTTTCGCGTTGCGCCGGCAGGTTCTCCAGGCTCCCGGGGGTGACCCGGGTGAGTTCGACCAGAAAGATATCCCCTGCCGGACTGCTGACCAGCTCACGCACCGGCGCCTCGCCTTCAGGCGGGGGCAAGGTGAAGACCCGGCGCCCCAGGGCAGTTGGCAGCGCATTAGCCGAGCGCGTGGCGCCGAGCTCAACCTGCCATTCGTACTCCCCTGCACTGGCCAGAGCATCCAGCCTTTCCCCTCCAGCCAGTGCCGCCAGCAGCCGTTCGCCTTCTTCCAGCGCCGCGGCCCGGGCCCGCTCGGCGGCTATGCGCGTGGCGATCTCGTCGCGCACGGCATCAAGCGGCTGCCGCTCCGGCAGGTGGTGTGCGTCCGCGTGCAAGACAAGATAGCGCTGCGGGGCAAGCTCAAGTACAGGACTGTTGTGGCGCTCGACCAGTACTTCTTCGGAAAACAAGGCACTTTGCACCCGTGGATCGGCAAAGCGCCCTTCGGCGCCCTCCCGGGGTATGCCTTCCGCACGCTCTACGGTCAGCCCGAGGGCCTCCGCAGGCGCCGAAAGGTCCTCGGCATTGAAGGCGCGATCTCGCAGGTCTTCCACGATCCGCAGCAACTCATCGCGCGCGGCACTCTCGCGCAGGCGCTGGGCGAGCTGGCCCCGCACCTCTTCGAAGCTTACCGCCTTGCCCTCCCGCCGATCGAGAATCTTGATGATGTGCGTGCCGGCGTCCGTTTCCACCGGCGCGGACACTGCATTAACGGCGAGTGCGCTGATCGCCTGCTCCATGGCGGCCGGGAAGGTATCGCCGGCGGTGTAGCCAAGATCCCCCCCCACCGAGGCGGAGCCGATGTCATCGGACAGACGGCCGGCGACGGCGGCAAAATCCTCGTCACCCGTTGCTGCTGCCTGGGCCTCCGCGATGCGAGCCGCGTAGGCCGCATCGCTCTCGTCATCACTCTGAATGAGCAGGATGTGCGCAACGCGCGCCTCCGTGGGGACGTCGAAACTGTCGCGGGTGAGGTCGAACTCCTCGCGCAGAGTCTCCTCGCTGACGGGCTCTTCGAAGTCCTCCAGGGTAAGCTCGATGTAACTTACGTCAACACTCTCAGGCGTCATAAAACGCTCGGGATGGTCGTCGTACCACGCAGCAACCGCTTCAGCCTCGACGGTATCCGTTTTATCGAAGCGGTCCACGGGAATCGCCAGATAGCGCAGGTCCCTCTGCTCGCCGGCTATGCGTGCCTGCAGCGCCAGCTCCGCCGGGGTGGCAAAGTCGCTGGCGGCCAGCCCCGCGCGCAGCTGGTTGGTAACCAGGTCCTCCCGCAGGCTTTCCTTGAACAGGGCCGGCGTGAAGCCAGCGGTCGCGAGAACGCTGCGGAACAGATCCTGATCAAAGCTGCCAGCCACTTGAAACTGCTCCATGTCGCCGACAACGGCGCCGATGGTCTGTTCGGCGGTCATCAGCCCGAGGTCACCCGCCGCCTGCACAAGCAACTCCCGCTGGATCAACGTTTCGATGGCCTGGCCGGTGAGCCGGTCATCGTCGAGGAGTGACGGGTCTGCATCGTCGCCGAGCATCGACAAGAGTTGCCGGCGCTGCAGGTTGACGGTCTGCTGAACCTCGAAGGCCGTGATCGCCTCGCCGTTGACCTCGGCCACGCCGCTCTGGCCGCCACCGAGCAGAATCGACTCGATGCCGAAGAGCGCAAAGGAGACAACGATCAGGCCGATGATGACCTTGGCCAGGGTGCCCTGGATATTGGAGCGGATGTTCTGGAGCATGGTGAGTCGCAGTCGCGTTAGTCAGGAATGACAGTGTCGGATACAAAAAGAGCGCACCCGTTGAGTGCGCTCCCTGTGCCGGAGCTACCTGGCTCGCCCCGGTGCCGGCCGTGGATCGTGGTCAGCTGTTGACCGCGTCCTTGAGCGCCTTGCCGGCCTTGAAGCCCGGCACGTTGGAGGGCGCGATCTGGATCGTGGCGCCGGTCTGCGGGTTGCGACCCTCGCGGCCGGCCCGGGGCTTCACGGTGAAGGTACCAAAACCCACGAGGGACACCTGGTCACCCTTCACGAGTGCCTTGGTGATGTTGTCGATAACGGCGTCAAGCGCGCGGCCCGCGTCGGACTTGTTGATATCGGCATCGGCCGCGATTGCATCAATGAGTTCGGATTTGTTCACTGTGATCCCCTTCGGTAATGGACGCCGTGCCGGCGTGTTCAAGCTTTGTTTTATCAGGCTGGAAAGGCCCGCGCAGGAAGGACGGCAGGTTATACCACGGCCCGACGCGCGGTCAACTTGACTGCATCAGTGAGTGTTCATGCGCGCCTCGTCGCCCTCCTCGCCGTCACTTCCGGACGGCTGCCGGTCGGGGGCAGGCGCGAGGTAGTCGTCGTCACTCAGCGGCTCCGGCGCCTTCTCCAGGGCAAGCGCCAGGACCTCGTCGATCCACTTCACGGCAACGATCTCCAGATCTTCCTTGATCTTAAGGGGTACCTCCTTGAGGTCGCGCTCGTTTTCCCGGGGGATAATCACCGTTTTTATCCCGCCGCGGCGCGCCGCAAGGAGCTTTTCCTTGAGACCGCCGATGGGCAGCACCTCACCACGCAGGGTGATCTCACCCGTCATGGCAACATCGGCCCGCACGGGAATGCCCGTGGCGACCGATACCAGAGCCGTGCACATGGCGATACCTGCGCTGGGACCGTCCTTCGGCGTAGCCCCCTCCGGCACGTGGATATGCAGGTCGTGGGTATCATGGTAGCGCGCCGGGATGCCGAGAAGCTGGGAGCGGCTGCGCACCACCGTGCTTGCCGCCTGGATGGACTCCTGCATGACGTCGCCGAGGGAACCGGTCTTGACGTAGCGCCCCTTGCCGGCGACTGTCGCAGCCTCGATGGTCAGCAGTTCGCCGCCAACGGAGGTCCAGGCCAGGCCCGTGACCTGGCCGATCTTGTTCTCTTCCTCGGCCACGCCATAGTTGAACTTGCGCACGCCGAGCAGATCCTCCAGGCCATCGGGCCCTACCTCGGTGCCCACTTCGGCCTCACTGAGCGCGATGTGCTTGACCATCTTGCGGCAGATCTTGGCGATCTCCCGCTCCAGCGCCCGCACACCGGCCTCGCGGGTGTAATAGCGGATGATATCGATGATTGCCGCGTCGCTGAGGGCGATCTCCCCTTTCTTAAGGCCATTGACCTTGAGCTGCTTTGGCAGCAGGTAGCGGAGGGCAATGTTGAGTTTTTCATCCTCTGTGTAGCCGGGGATGCGGATCACTTCCATCCGGTCCAGAAGCGGCGTCGGAATGTTCATGGTGTTCGAGGTGCACACGAACATCACGTCCGAGAGGTCGTAGTCCACCTCCAGATAATGGTCATTGAAAGCGTGGTTCTGCTCCGGATCCAGCACCTCGAGCATGGCCGAGGCGGGATCACCGCGGTGGTCCATGCCCATCTTGTCGATCTCGTCGAGCAGGAACAGCGGGTTGCGCACACCGGCCTTGGCCATTTTCTGGAGGAGCTTGCCGGGCATGGAACCGATGTAGGTACGGCGGTGGCCGCGGATCTCCGCCTCGTCGCGAACCCCGCCCAGGGCCATGCGCACAAACTTCCGGTTGGTGGCCCGGGCCAGGGACTCGCCGAGCGAGGTCTTGCCGACCCCCGGCGGGCCCACCAGACAGAGCACCGGGCCCTTGAGCTTGCGCACACGCTTCTGCACCGCCAGATACTCGACGATGCGTTCCTTGACCTCTTCGAGGCCGTAGTGATCGGCATCGAGGATGTCCTGGGCGCGCTTGAGGTCATGCTTGACCCGACTGCGCTTCGACCAGGGCACGCTGACCATCCAGTCCAGATAGCTGCGTACCACGGAGGCCTCTGCTGACATGGGCGACATCATTTTCAGCTTCGACAGCTCACCCAGGGCTTTCTCCCGGGCCTCATCGGGCATGCGCGCCTCGTTGATCCTGGCCTCCAGCTCCTCGGCCTCGTTCGGCGCGTCGTCCATCTCCCCGAGCTCTTTCTGGATCGCCTTCATCTGCTCGTTGAGGTAATACTCGCGCTGGCTCTTCTCCATCTGCTTCTTGACGCGGCCGCGGATGCGCTTCTCCACCTGAAACAGGTCGATTTCGGCTTCCATGAGGCCCATAAGGTGCTCGAGGCGGGGCTTTACATCAGCAATCTCGAGGATGCGCTGCTTTTCTTCCAGGTCCACGCCCATATGCGCGGCGATCGTGTCCGCCAGGCGACCGGGCTCGTCGATACCGGACAGGGAAGTGAGCACTTCTGCGGGCACCTTCTTGCTCAGGTTGACATACTTTTCAAACTGACTGGACGTGGAGCGGACCAGGCCCTCGGCCTCGCTCTCGTCAGGCTCGGCGCCTTCGATCTCACGTACGCCGGCAACCGCGTAGGCGCCATCGTCATCGACGGAATCCACTGCGGCTCGATACAGCCCTTCCACCAGCACCTTGATGGTGCCGTCGGGAAGCCTGAGCAGTTGCAGGATATTGGAAACGGTACCCACCTGGTAAATGTCGTCGGCACCGGGGTTGTCCTCGGCGGCACTGCGCTGGGCCACAAGGAGGACCTGCTTGTCGCCGCTCATGGCTGTCTCGAGCGCGTCGATGGATTTCTGCCGGCCCACGAAGAGCGGCAGTACCATGTGCGGGTACACCACGACGTCGCGCAGGGGAAGCAGGGGTAGCTGCAAGGCGGATACATCGCCCATAAAATTCTCCGGGTCTGTCACCTGTAATGATCAGTGTTGGGGCGCGACGGCAACTTTACAAGCGCCGCCGCCCGCCGGCGCTTGCCAGTGATCCGATGCCGGAAACGGCGAGAGCTCGCCGGGGACCGTCAGTCCTCCGGCGCCGCGGCGCGGGCCGGTTCGCTGTTCTGGTAGACGAGCAGGGGCTCCGAGTCGCCACGGATGACCGATTCGTCGATCACGACCTTGGCCACATCGTCCCGGGACGGGATGTTGTACATGGAGTCGAGGAGCACGCCCTCAAGGATGGAGCGCAGACCCCGGGCGCCGGTCTTGCGATCCATGGCCCGCTCGGCGACAGCGCGCAGGCCGTCCTCGCGGAAATCCACCTCAACACCTTCCATCTCAAACAGCTTGGCGTACTGCTTGGTGAGGGAGTTCTTCGGCTCGGTGAGAATCTTCACCAGGGCCGTGACGTCCAGTTCCTCGAGCGTGGCGATTACCGGCAGGCGACCGACAAACTCGGGGATAAGGCCATACTGCACGAGGTCTTCAGGCTCAAGTTCGAACAGCAGCTCACCGACGTTCCGGTTCTCATCCTTGCTTTTGACCTCGGCCGAAAAACCGATACCGCCCTTCTCGGAACGGTTACGGATGACTTTGTCGAGGCCGGCGAAGGCGCCGCCACAGATGAACAGGATGCTGGAGGTATCCACCTGCAGGAACTCCTGCTGCGGGTGCTTGCGTCCCCCCTGGGGCGGTACCGAGGCTACTGTGCCTTCGATGAGCTTGAGCAGTGCCTGCTGTACACCCTCCCCGGAAACGTCACGGGTGATTGAGGGGTTGTCCGACTTGCGGGAGATCTTGTCGATCTCGTCGATGTAAACAATGCCCACCTGGGCCTTTTCCACATCGTAGTCGCACTTCTGCAGGAGCTTCTGAATAATGTTCTCGACGTCCTCGCCGACGTATCCGGCCTCGGTCAGCGTCGTGGCATCGGCGATAGTGAAAGGCACGTCGAGGAGCCGCGCGAGGGTTTCAGCGAGCAGGGTCTTGCCGGAACCCGTGGGGCCCACGAGCAGGATATTGCTCTTGCTCAGCTCCACATCCTCACCACGACCGCTGCTACCGTAGCGCAGGCGCTTGTAATGGTTGTACACGGCGACGGAGAGGACTTTCTTGGCGCGCTGCTGGCCGATGACATACTCGTCGAGGATGTCATTGATTTCCCGCGGGGACGGCAGCCGGTCCTGCTTGTCGTCGCTGCCGGCCTCCTGAACCTCCTCGCGGATGATATCGTTGCAGAGATCCACGCATTCGTCGCAGATGAACACGGAGGGGCCCGCAATCAACTTGCGCACCTCGTGCTGACTCTTGCCGCAGAACGAACAGTACAGAAGCTTTCCGCTGTCGTCTCCGCTGCCGGAGGATTCCTTACTCATCTAACCGCCTGTCTCTCTGCCTGCTTGCCGGCAGCTCAAAAGCCGCCCTGATCACGGCCTCGGCCGCGACTCTCTACGCTCCAAGGGTGAGGTTTTTTCGGCGCCTTTGCAAGTCACCGCCGCCCCGGGGGCCGCTGTCAGACCCCTGCCGGCGCTGTGCCACGGGCGCTGACGACCGTGTCGACCAGGCCGTAGTCACAGCTCTGGTTGGCGTCCATGAACCGGTCGCGCTCCGTGTCGCGCTCGATCACCTCAATCGGCTGGCCCGTGTGCTCCGCCATCAGGCGGTTCAGACGCTCACGGATGATAAGGATCTCCCGGGCCTGGATATCGATGTCAGTCGCCTGGCCCTGGGCGCCGCCGCTGGGCTGGTGGATCATCGTGCGGGCATTGGGCAGGATGAAGCGCTTGTCCTTTGCCCCGCCGCAGAGCAGGAACGCGCCCATGGAGGCCGCCTGGCCGACGCACATGGTGCTCACGTCGGGCTTGATGAACTGCATCGTGTCGTAAATCGACAAACCTGCGGTCACGGAACCGCCGGGGGAGTTGATGTAGAGATGCACATCCTTATCGGGGTTCTCCGACTCCAGGAACAGGAGCTGCGCCACAATGAGATTCGCCATTTGATCCTCGATCGGACCCACGACAAAGATGACGCGCTCCTTGAGCAGCCGGGAAAAGATATCGTAGGAGCGCTCACCCCGGGATGTCTGCTCCACCACCATCGGCACGAGGCCGAGGTTCTGTACCGTTTGCCGCTCGTAACCGCCGGGCTGGTTGGCCATATGCTCACTTCCTCTAGCGCGGGGCCCGCAGGAAGCGGGCGCTGGTTTGCGTCCACCCCGGGGTGGACGCGGGTTCGGGTTCAGATGTTGTTCGCCTGCTGGCCGAGGCTGATTGCCTCCTGATAACTGCAGGGCGCCTCGGAGACCGAGGCCTGCTCGAGCAGAGCTTCGACCGCCTGATCTTCCAGCACTTTTGATTCTACGGCCTGGAGCTGCTCCTGGTTCCCGTAGTACCAGTTGATGACCTCTTCCGGCTCCTGATAGGTCGAAGCCAGCTCCTCGATCTCGCCGCGTACACGCTCCGGGTCCGCCTTGAGCTCGCGCTCGCTGATGAGCTCCGCGAGCAGCAGACCCAGCTTGACCCGGCGCCCGGCACGCTCGGCGAACATCTCATCCGGCAGCAGGGACTTGAGATCGAGGTTCTGGGCGCTGGCGCCGCCGAACTGCTGGAACATCTGCCGGCGCATGCCGTCGACTTCCTGGGCGATGAGGGCCTGCGGCACCTCAAGATCATCATGGGCTTCGAGCAGCGAATCCATTACCTGCTGCTTGACCCGGGCCTGGGTCGCATTGCGCAGCTCGCGCTCCATGTTCGCAGCGACTTCGGCACGGAAACTCGCCTCGTCATCGCCCTCAACACCGTAGGCAGCGAAGAGCTTTTCATCGAGCGGTGCCAGCTGAAGCTCGCTGACACTGTTGACTTTGACCGCAAATTCAACCGCCGCGCCCTGCAGACTCTCTTCCTGATAGTCTTCGGGGAAGGTCAGGGCGAGACGCTTTTCCTCGCCGGGGCTCATGCCGGTAATACCGTCCTCGAAACCGGGCACCATGCGACCGCTGCCCAGCTCCAGCTCCGTGCCCTCACCGCTGCCGCCCTCAAAGGGCTCACCGTCACGGGTGCCCGTGAAATCGATATTGACCTTGTCGCCCTCCTGGGCCGCGCGCTCGACTTCCTCCCAGCTGCCTTGCTGGCGACGGAAGACGTCGATGATGTTGTCGACGTCTTCATCGGTGACGCTGGCGGCGGGCTTCTCTACGGTGAAACCGGAGACGTCCTTCAGGGTAACCTCAGGGAACACCTCAAAGGTGGCGACGTACTCGAGATCCTGACCGGCCTCAAGATTGCGCGGCTCGATCGTAGGCTGGCCGGCCGGGCGCAGCTTCTCCTGCATTACCGCGTCCTGGAAGCTCTGACTCATGACCTCACCGAGCACCTCCTGGCGGACCCCTGCACCAAAGCGCTGGCGCATCACCCGCATGGGTACCTTGCCGGGCCGGAATCCTGGCAGCCGCACATTCTTTTTGGCCTGCTGCAGCCGGTTATCGACCTCCTGGTCAACCCGCTCCGCGGGGACCCCGACGGTCAGGCGTCGCTCGAGGCCGGAGGTCGTTTCGATGGAAACCTGCATGGTCTATCCTCACAGTGGTTGCCGGCGGCGCCGGGCGCCGCTCGCTGTCATACTCCGGCCCAAAGGCCGCTTGCACCTGGTGCGGAAGGAGAGACTCGAACTCTCACGCCGTTTAAGGCACTGGAACCTAAATCCAGCGCGTCTACCAGTTCCGCCACTTCCGCCTGAACACGCTCTGCACCTGCCCGCCACCACGGCAATCGCGTCTAAACTGGACCCAAGTCCATGAAAATAAAGCGGATTTCAATCTTGTTGGCAGGCTGGCGGGCTCGCTTCAAGGCGCGAGATTCTGCCACAAGCCCCCTACCCGTTCAACTGGCCTGCGCTCACTGGCCCGCACTCAGTCTGTAAGGCAGTCCGGGTCGAAGGCCCAGGCGCCGTCGAGCCAGGCCAGCAGTTCGCGCGGCGCCGAGCCCGGCAGTGCTGCGTAGCGCTCGCGCAGCCGCCGCCGCTCGCCCCGGTCGAGCTGGTCCCGGGGCCGCGCCTCGAAGAGGGGCGCGTCCTCCGCCAGTGCCGCGGCGACCGAGGGCCCCAGACGCTCCTCGAGCCACTGCGCCGCGCTTGCAATCCGGCCATGCAGCTCAGCAAGGCCAGCCAGAGCGGGTAGTGAGAGCGCGGGCTGGTTCATGGCGTTGCACAGGTGGCCTGCACAATGTGCTCCCAGGGCGCCGCCACGCTGTGGTGGTGGACCGAGGTAGAGATGCAGGGAGCGCTTTGCACCATCGTTTACCGGCCAGTTGTCCCAGAGGGTCAGCGGGCGGCGGAAAGCTGAGCTCGCCGCGGCGAGGTCCGCGCCACTGATGGCCGGGGCACAGACCTCGGGGCCGGTCCAGAAGATGCCCGCCCCCGGGGGTAACGCGGCGCCCAGGGCCTCCCGGTAAGCGTCGGGCCGGGGGCCGAAAACGCGGTCGAGAACCGGGTCGTCACTGTAATAGGTCGGGCAGACCAACAGGCGCTCGGCCCGGCTCCAGGCCGCGACATCGGCAACGATCTCCCCCTGGCGCGCAGCGAGGTCCAGGGTATCGCCGGGCATGTCATCGAAGAGGATGGCCAGCAGCGCCGCACCGAGATCATCGAGCTGACGGACGCGCACCTGCAGTTTGCGCCGGGCCGACGGGCCGTAATCCTCGTACAGCTTGAAGGGCGACAGGCCCAGGCCCAGCATAACGCCCGAGGAGCGGGCGTGGCCTGCCAGCCGCTCCAGCGCGGCAGTCTCGGCTGCAGGCCAGGGTAGCGACCAGCGCCGCCGAAGGTGCGCATCGGCCTTCGGGGCGTACAGGTAGGCGTCGAGTCCGAGGTCGCCCACATCGGTCACCAACTGCCACCGCTCAGCCGCTGACCAGGGACGGCCATAAAACCCTTCAATGGCTCCGGTGAGCCTGGAGGTCGCGATGACGTTAGCAGTCATGGAGATTTCAGGGCTCTTTTTTTATAGCAAAATGAACTAAATATTCCCCTAAAGGGGCATGGAAAATTGTCATGATTCAGCGATACTTAAGTCGTGATCCCATTTCCTCGCAGGAATGTGTGGTCGCAAGAGCAAACCCAATTGCTCTTCGAAGGAAGAAATTCCTTTATGTTTCACTCCTAATGGTCTTATTGGGCTCCTTTTTGGAGCCCACTTTTTTATTGAATATCATTGTGTTAGGAGTGGAGGCAAAAGTAATACTCTAACTATTTTTCACATGGTGTGGGTAGGTTTTTCCGAGGCGAGAAGACCAGCCAGGTACTCCTCAATCTTCGCATTCGCGCCCGCATCCTGCTCGGAGAACTGTACGCCGATGCCGGCAGTGCGATTGCCCTGCGCACCGCGCGGTGTAACCCAGATGACCCGCCCCGCAATGGGTATCTTTTCCGGCTCCTCCATGAGGGTAAGCAGCATGAAGACCTCATCCCCCACCTCGTAGGACTTGTTCGTGGGTACGAAGAGCCCGCCGTTCTTCACGAACGGCATGTAAGCCGAGTACAGGACGGCCTTGTCCTTGATGGTGAGGGACAAGATGCCCTGGCGGCTGCTGTGGTCGTCGCTCACGGGCGCGTCACCGGCGAAAATACGGAACGGAGTTTAGCATTGCCGCCCCGCTCTCCCAAGCGCGTCTCGACGGCGCCCAGTAACGTTGTGCGTACCAGCTCCGGCTGCGGGTTGGCACCGGCGGCGACCGCCCGCGCTGCGCCCAGCACCTCGTCCAGGCTGGCGAGGAGGCCGTGGCCGCGGGGACCACGCAGCGCCGGACCTTCGAGCGCCCGCACGGCGTCCTGCAGACCGCGGGCCAGGAGCTCAAGAAACCCCTCCAGCGAAAGCTCTGCCAGCGCTACCTCGACCGCCGGTGCTGTCGTGCGCCCCGCAAGCAGGGCCTCCAGCGCCGCCCGCTGCCTGCTCGCGGCTGCAAGCTCCCCCTCGCGAAGCAGCGCGGCCGCCCGCAGCGGCCGTCGCGCCGCCAGGGCCAGCGCCTGCCGCGCGGTTTCCGGGTCGCCGCCCTCCGCAAGCCACGGCAGGCACTCCGCCTCGACCGGCACCGGGAACCGCAATACCTGGCAGCGGGACCGTACCGTCGCTGGCAACCGGCTCTCCGCACCGGTGACCAGGAGCAGGTAGGTCTCCGCCGGCGGTTCTTCCAGGGTCTTCAGAAGCGCATTGGCCGCCGCGGCGTTCATACGTTCCGCCGGCGCGATGAGCAGCACCTTGCAACGCCCGAGGCTCGCTGTTTGCGTACCGAAGGCTATGGCCTCACGCACCTGCCCGACAGAAATGACCAGACCCTTGCCCGTAGGCTCAAGGACGAGGAAGTCGCCGTGAGCACCGCTCGCCGAGAGGCGGCAGGCCTTGCAGTGTCCACAATTCATGCCCTCCACCGGCGCCTCACAGAGCAGATAGCGGGCGAGAGCCTGGGCGAAGCGTTCGCAGCCGAGCCCCGGGAGACCAGCCAGGAGCAGTGCATGGGGGAGGCTGCCGTCCCGATGGCTGGTCAGGAGCCGCTCCCAGGCAGCGTGCTGCCAGGGCAGTGGCGGCGTGACCGGCGACAGCGTTTCCAACTCGTCGCTCACTGCCGGTCCCCGTTCTCGCAGGCCAGCAGCTCTGAGCAGATTACATCGAGCTGCGCCCGCACTGCAGACAAGGGCTGGCCCGCATCGATCACCCGATAGCGGCCGCTGCTCTCCCGGGCCAGACGCAGGTAAGTGGCGCGCACACGCTCGAAGAAAGCGACCTGCTCCCGCTCGAAGCGGTCCAGGTCGCCGCGGCCGCGCGCGCGCTCGATGCCGAGGGTCACGGGGGCGTCGAGAAGCAGCGTGCAGTCCGGCCGCAGCTCGCCCTGCACCAGAGTCTCCAGTTGCTGCACCCAGCGTGCTGGGAGCTCCCGGCCACCGGACTGGTAGGCGTAGGTGGCGTCCGTGAACCGGTCACAGAGCACCCATTGCCCCGCTTCCAGTGCCGGTCGGATGCGCCGGGCCAGGTGCTGGGCGCGGGCCGCAAACATGAGCAGGAGTTCGGCAAGATCGTCCACTGGCTCTTCGCGCACGGCCAGCAACACCTCCCGGATGTCCTCGGCAAGCGCGCTGCCCCCCGGCTCGCGGGTCGTCACCAGGGGAACACCGGCGTCACCGAGCCGGGAAGCGACATGCGCAAGCGCCGTGGACTTGCCGACCCCCTCTCCGCCTTCGAGGGTTATAAAAAGACCCCGGCCGCTCACCTACCCGGGTCCCGGTGCAGAGCGGTAATCGGCGCGTCGGCGCAGCTGGTAGTCGCGGACTGCGCGCCGGTGTTCTTCGAGCGTGTCGCTGAACACATGGCTGCCGTCGCCCCGGGCGACGAAGTAAAGGGCGCTGCCCCGGGCTGGCTGCACCGCGGCAAGCAGTGAGGCCCGTCCGGGCAGCGCGATGGGCGTGGGCGGCAGGCCGTTGTGACGGTAGGTGTTGTAGGGATTGCTGTCATCCTTGAGGTGTTCCCGGCGGAGGTTGCCATCATACCTTTCTCCAAGGCCATAGATGACTGTTGGATCGGTCTGCAGGCGCATGCCGCGGAGCAGGCGGCGAACAAAGACGCCGGCAATGCGGTCGCGCTCTGCCGGCACGCCCGTTTCCCGCTCGACAATAGACGCCAGCACCAGTGCTTCGTAGGGCTCACCCAGCGGCAGCTCCGGTGCCCGCTCTTCCCAGGCCACCCCGAGCGCGGCCACAAGCGCGGCGTGCGCGCGCTGCAGCAGCGCCCAGTCGCTTTCACCACGACGATAACGATAGGTCTCTGGTAGGAACAGACCCTCGGCAGAGGCGCGCTCCGGAGCGAGGCCGAGAAGCCGCGGGTCCCGGGGGCCGTCGAGCACACTCTCCAGGGGATCCTCCCGGGCGAGGATCGCGAGGGCCTGTGCGAGGGTAATACCCTCGGGCAGCGTCACCTGGTACTCGATGACCGCGCCCGCCACCAGCTGATCGAGAATCTCTGCGGCCGTCGGCGCCCCGCTCAGCAGATACTCGCCGCGATGGAGCCGTCCGTCGAGACCTGTATAGCGGCCGTAAAGTTCCAGCAGCAGCGCGTTCTCGATAATGCCTTCGGCCTGCAGGCGGCGGCTGACACCGGCCAGGGACTCGCCGGCGCCCACCACAAGCCGATAACCGCCGGTGGGCAGCGTCGCCGGCTGCTGCCAGCGATTAACGATCCAGAGCGCGCCCAGCGCAGCGACCAGGCACAGGCCCAGAAGCCCCAGCGCTAGGCGACGCTTGCGCACAGTGCCTCCCGGTACGCCACCTGCAGCCGCTCAATCATCGGATCATCCCGCCACTGTCGCTGTTCATAACGGCCCACGGCTACGATACCGCGCAGGCTGTTGCAGCAGAAAAGCCCATCCGCAGTCTCGATGGCATCGGGGCCCAGCGTCTGTACCCGGCAGGTGAGGCCCAGCGCGGGAGCCAGCGTTTCAAGGAGCAATCGGCGGCGCGTCCCGGCGATGCCGCAGGCCGTGAGATCCGGCGTGGTGAGCACGTCCCCATGAAGCGCAAACAGGTTGGCACTGGTCGCGGCAATAACCGCGCCGCCGGTGTCACAGACCAGAAGTTCATCGAGCCCCCGCGCCCGGCACTCCCGGGCGGCAAGTACCTGCTCAAGGCGATTGAGGTGCTTGAGCCCGGCAAGCGCCGGCTGACAGGCCCAGCGCAGGGCAGCCAGGGCCGTGTGCAGCGGGGCCGCAGCGGCGAGGGGGTCCCGGGGCGCGGGCGACAGCTCGATGACCGTGCGCGGTATCGGCTCCGCCGGAGGGCCGTAACCCCGGGGCCCGCCTCCCCGGGTGACCGTGAGGCGCACCGCAAGCCAGCGGTCCGGCGCCGGATCTGCCGCCTCCAGGCTCGTAACGAGGTGAGTCCGCCAGGGGGGTTCGGGGATGCCCAGCCGCTCGAGGCCGGCACCGAGGCGCTGCCCATGAAGCTCCAGCCAGGCCGCCTCGCGGCCACGAAAGAGCAGCGTCTCGAAGATACCGTCGCCATAGGCGAAACCGCGATCCGGCAGGGGGAGTGAAGACGCCCGGCGGCCGTCAACGAAGAGGCCGGTCGTCATGACGCCCTCAGGCGAGCTGGCTGAAGACGAGGGTGCCGTTGGTGCCGCCAAAGCCGAAGGAATTGCTGAGCACGTGGCGCAGGGAACGCTCCTGCGCCGCATGCGGGACGTAATCGAGATTGCAGCCCTCGTCCACGTTGTGGAGGTTGATGGTCGGCGGGGCGACCTGGTCGCGCAGCGCCAGGATCGAGATGATCGCCTCCACCGCACCGGCCGCACCGAGGAGGTGGCCGATCATCGACTTGGTGGAGCTCACAGCGACCTTCGACGCCGCTGGGCCGAGCACCTCCTCAATGGCCCGGCTCTCGGCGCGGTCGCCAGCCTGGGTGGAGGTACCGTGAGCATTGATATAGTCGATGGCGTCCGCCGGCAACCCCGCATCGGTAATGGCGTTGCGCATGGCAAGGGCGGCCCCGTGGCCATCTTCCGGCGGCAGGGTCATGTGGTAGGCATCACCACTCATGCCGAAACCGGTGAGCTCCGCATAGATGTTTGCGCCTCGCGCCCGGGCGCTTTCGTACTCCTCGAGGAGGAGCACGCCGGCACCGTCACCGAGCACAAAGCCGTCGCGATCGCGGTCCCAGGGCCTGGATGCTGCTTCCGGATCATCGTTTCGGGTAGAGAGGGCCCGCGCGGCGGCAAAGCCACCGAGCCCAACGGGCGTAGTCGCCATCTCTGCGCCGCCGACCAGCATGGCGTCTGCATCGCCCTGCGCAATCAGGCGCCCGCCAAGACCGATGTTATGCGTCCCCGTGGTGCAGGCGGTGACCAGGGCCAGGTTGGGGCCCTGCATACCGTAGCGCACGGACAGCGTGCCGGCGATCATGTTGATGATAGAGCCGGGTACGAAGAACGGCGAGATGCGTCGCGGACCGGCCGTGCGCACGATCTCCGTATTTTTCTCGATCTGGCCGATACCGCCGATCCCCGAGCCGATGGCGCAGCCCACGCGCGCGGCGTTGGCCTCGGTGATCACCAGGCCGGCGTCTTCCATGGCCTGGATGCCGGCAGCAGCACCATATTGTACAAAGGTATCGAGCTTGCGTGCTTCCTTGCTGCTCAGGTAGGGCGAGACATCGAAATCGCGTACGCTGGCGGCAAAACGCGTGCTGTAATCGCTGACGTCGAAGGCGGTGATCGGCGCCGCGCCGCTGCGACCAGCCAGGAGTGCTGCCCAGCTGTCGGCGACGGTGTGACCCACGGAAGTCACCGCGCCCATACCCGTGATGACAACTCTTCTGCCCTTCAAGGCTTCCGCTCCCCTAGTCTACCGTAGCGGCGCATGACCCACCTGCCCGGTCCGCCACAAAAAAAGCCGCCCTATCGCGCAATAGAGGCGGCCTCGGGGCGGGCAGCTACAACAATCAGGCGAGATGTTCGTTGATGTAATCGATGGCCAGTTTGACCGTGGTGATCTTCTCGGCTTCCTCGTCGGGAATCTCCGTCTCGAATTCCTCTTCGAGGGCCATCACCAGTTCGACCGTGTCGAGAGAGTCGGCGCCGAGGTCCTCAACAAAAGACGCCTCGGTGTTCACCTCTTCCTCTTTCACGCCGAGCTGCTCGGCGACGATCTTCTTTACGCGTTCTTCAATGCTGCTCATGACTGTTGTTGTCTCCTGCTGCTATAAGGGGTGTACCCGATTGAGACGCCCTCTCAGGGGGCGAAGTTTACAAGTTTTTACGGGGCAGTAATAGGACTTTTCCGGCTCGAAAAACAGCCTAGGTCATGTACATCCCGCCATTGATATGGAGCGTTTCACCGGTCACGTAGGCGGCCTGCTCAGAGCAGAGAAACGCGACCACAGCGGCGACTTCCTCCGGTTCACCAAGACGGCCCAGGGGGATCTGCGCCAGCATGGCCTGGCGCTGGTCGTCGCCGAGCTCCCGGGTCATGTCTGTGTCGATGAAGCCCGGCGCGACGCAGTTCACGGTGATATTGCGCCCACCGAGTTCCCGCGCCAGCGCGCGGGTAAAACCGCCGGCGCCCGCTTTGCTGGCGGCGTAGTTACTCTGACCGGCGTTGCCCATGGCGCCGACCACGGAGGTGATGTTCACGATGCGACCCCACCGCGCGCGGGTCATGGCCCGGGCGCAGGCCTTACTCACGCGATAAAGAGCTCCGAGGTTGGTGTCGATCACCGCGTCCCACTCTTCTGCCTTCATGCGCATAAGCAGGTTGTCGCGGGTGATGCCGGCGTTGTTAACCAGCACCAGCGGCGCGCCGAACTCGTCTGTCACCGCTTTGACAAGCGCGTCGACGGAGGCCGCGTCGCCGACGTCGAGCACCCGCCCCGCACCGCGGTCACCAAGGTCCTCGTCGATACGCGCTGCGCCGGCCTCGCTCGTGGCTGTGCCGACCACCGTATGCCCCGCAGCGGCAAGTGCATGGGCTATAGCCCGGCCGATGCCGCGGCTGGCGCCGGTTACCAGGGCGACGCGGGCTTCTGCATTCGCTTCACTCATCGTGTTCTCCCTCAGGCCGCCAGCGCGTCCTGCAATGCGTCCAGGTCAGCTGGCGCTTCGAGATACCAGCTTTCAAGGGTGCGGTCGATGCGACGGTTGAGGCCGCCGAGAACCTTGCCCGGCCCGCACTCAGCCACACGCTGTACACCGCTCGCTGCCATGGCGCGAATGCAATCGGTCCAGCGTACCGGGCTGGAGATCTGCTTGACCAACAGCGCGCGGATAACATCAGGATCGCTCGCCGTCCCGGCGTTGACATTATGCACAACCGGGATCGCCGGAGCCGCCACCGGCAGGTCCGCCAGGGCGTCGTGAAGGCGCTCGCCGGCGGGAACCATCAGGGTGGTATGAAAGGGTGCGCTCACCGGCAGGGACACAGCCCGGCGCGCTCCGGCTCCCTTCAGCGCCACGACCGCCGAGTCCAGGGCGGCCCGCCCGCCGGCGATCACGACCTGCCCCGGCGCATTGTAGTTGACGGCCTCTACAATGCCGCTGCCGGCAGCGGTCACCTCAGCACAGATGCGCTCAATCACTGCATCATCAAGCCCGAGCACTGCGGCCATAGCGCCCTCGCCTACCGGCACCGCCGTCTGCATGGCCTCACCACGCAGGCGCACAAGGCGCACAGCATCATCAAACGCAAAGCTGCCGGCACAGGTGAGCGCAGAGAATTCACCGAGGCTATGCCCTGCCATCATCGCCGGCGGGGCGCCGCCGGCCGCCTGCCAGGCGCGCCACAGCGCCACGCTGCAGGTGAGCAGCACGGGCTGGGTAATAGCAGTGAGATTGAGCGCGTCCTGATCATCGCCACTGACGAGGCCCCAGACATCATAGCCAAGGGCATCGGAGGCTTCCTGGAAGGTCTCACGCACGCACTCGAATCGAGCATGTGCGTCGCAGAGCATCCCTGTCCGCTGCGATCCCTGGCCGGGAAAGACGAACGCGAGGGTGCTGTCGGTCATCGGTGCGCTCCTGGGGGCGGGCCCATGCATCGGTGGCCGGCGCCCCGGGGACGCCGTCGCCGGCAGCAGCCGGCGCGGGTTGGGTCAGTCGTCGTTCCGGGTCTCGACGACCTTCTTGCCACGGTAGAAACCGTCAGCCGTCACGTGGTGACGACGATGGGTTTCGCCGGATACCGGATCCACCGACAGGGTGTTGCCACCGAGGGCGTCGTGGGAGCGGCGCATGCCGCGACGCGAACGGGTCTTCTTGTTCTGCTGAACAGCCATGGTGCTACTCTCCTGAATCCCGGTCCCGCTTCAATGTCGCCAGGACCTCAAATGGGTTGTCTCTCGCCGGCGCCTCCGCCGGTGCCTCCTGCTGCACCCCGTCCGGGGCCAGCCTGTCGATGCAGGCCGGATCGCTGTGATAGGAGAAAGGCGGCAGAGCCAGCACCAGCTCCTCCTCCACCAACTCCCAGAGATCCACCTCCTCGTCGCTGGTCAGCACCGGTTCCAGCTGTGCCGGCAACTGCCGGGCCTGCTCGTCGGTGTACACCGCGGCCAGCTCGCTCCGCGGTGCCAGCACTTCGTCAACCGTTTCCAGGCAACGCTGGCACTCAACCGGCAGCACTGCGTCGACGGCAAGGCTGGCCAGGAAGCGTCCTTCATCGTCGCGGTGAAAATCGATAGCTACCGCGATCGTACCCCGCGTCCCCGCGAGCAGCGGCAACAGACGCGGCAGATCCGCGGGCCGCAGGCTTCCGCTGACGCGCACCTCCCGGGACGCCGCCCTGCGAAAATCGAGCGCTCGCGGGAGGGGGCCAGTCGACATAGGCGCGCACTATAGGGCCGGCCCCCGGCGTTGTCAAAAAAATCTTTACAGAACAATGGCTTCAACAATGCGAGGACGGAGCCGCCCCGGTAGGCGCTGGCCGCAATCGACTGCGTAAAAATAATATTTATTTTTTTTTCATGGTGTTACGAAGCTTTTCGAGAAAGTCTTCCAAGTCTGGATCGAGCGGCGCCACAAGGTCATAAGCCCGCAGTGGATCGCCGAGAGAAAAGCACAGCCGCCAGGCGTGCAGGAAAAGACGCTCAAGCCCGCCCTGTTCGGCCAGGGTGGCTTCCCGTTCCCCCTGGTACTTCACGTCACCTACCAGGGGGTGGCCAGCGTGCAAGGCGTGTACGCGGATCTGGTGCGTGCGCCCGGTGACGGGCCGCGCCTCCACGAGCGTGGCCGTCGGAAAGCGCTCCACCACCCGAAAACGCGTGAGGGAGCGACGGCCTGCGGCCGAGGCCCGCACCACCCGCTCCCCGGAGGCCCGGGCCTGCTTCTCGAGCGGGGCGTCGACTTCATGCAAGCCGCGTGGCCAGCGGCCTGCCACCAACGCCAGGTAGACCTTCTCCACACCGTCGCCGCGCAGCTTCTCGTGCAGTGCCTTGAGCGCCCTTGGCCGCCGGGCTACGAGAATAAGACCGGAGGTATCGCGATCGAGGCGGTGTACAAGTTCCAGATCCCGGTCCTCGGGTCTGAGCTGGCGTAGACATTCAATCAGGCCCAGGTTCACTCCACTGCCCCCGTGCACGGCCAGCCCCGAAGGCTTGTTGATGACCAGAAGATTCTCGTCCTCAAGGACAACACGGCCGGCGAGGCGCTCAGCCCAGTGCCAGGGTACCGGTGGCGGCTTGCGCCTTGCGGGTTGGTGCAGCGGCGGCAGGCGCACGCTGTCGCCCTCGGTCAACCGCTGCCCGGGCTTGGCGCGTCCCCTGTTGACGCGGACCTCGCCCTTGCGAAGCGCCTTGTAAAGACGGGTTTTGGGAACGCCCGGCAGCTCCCGGAGCAGAAAGTTGTCGAGGCGCTGCCCCTCACTGCGGGCCGTCACAATAAGAAAGCGTACGCCACTGCGCTCCGCGGGGAGATTCCTGTCGGCATCGCGGCCGGCGTACTGCTCACCCATGGTGCGCCCGTTCTTTCCTCTTATATTTGAGTAGCGTAGGAATAGTTGCTATGCTGCGCCCGGTGCGAAGCCCGGCTACTGTAAACACCCTGTGCCGGGCTGGCAAATCGACGCCGCTGTAACCCGCCAAGGCCGGGATCGCGGCAGCCGACGCACGCCAGGACCCGGTGCAGGAGGCACGGGCAGCGGCGCGAGACCAAGAGCCGGCGACGCCTTTGCTCTATAGTGCAGTTTCTGCAGTACAGACAAAGCCCCGCCAGAGCCGCGCGCAACGCCACCCAGGAACATGACACCAGCCCCCTGCCCCCGGGAAAACCGATATAGCAAGGTTATCCGGAAAGCAGACAGGACAGCATCGCCCGGCGCCCACAGGCTGCCGGGCTCGATCACCGGGTGGTGGTCCCCGGCCAGCGGCACGCCGCCGCGCCGGCGCATGTCATTCACTTGTGCAAGCAGGAGTATCCGAAGCGTCGTGTTCCCCTGGGCCCTACCCGGGTAAACGAAACGCCAGCAGCGCGGTCCCACCGCGCGTGGGTCACGCACAGGTGCCTTTCCGGCGAACCTTTCACAAGGTGAGTCGCAGCATGAAGAAAATGCTTATCAACGCCACGCAGCCAGAAGAGCTGCGCGTGGCCCTCGTGGACGGGCAGCGCCTGTACGATCTTGACATCGAGAACCGCACCCGTCTGCAGAAAAAAGCCAACATCTACGTCGGCAAGATCACCCGCGTGGAACCCAGCCTCGAAGCCGCTTTCGTGGACTTCGGCGCCGACCGCCACGGCTTCCTCCCCCTCAAGGAAATTGCCCGCGAGTACTTTTATCGCAAGCCTGCCGACGCAGACGGCAAGACGAAGATCAAGGACGTGGTCAAGGAAGGCACCAAGATCATCGTCCAGGTCGACAAGGAAGAGCGCGGCACGAAAGGCGCCG
Organism: Pseudohaliea rubra DSM 19751; assembly: GCF_000764025.1. Classification (GTDB taxonomy): domain Bacteria; phylum Pseudomonadota; class Gammaproteobacteria; order Pseudomonadales; family Halieaceae; genus Pseudohaliea; species Pseudohaliea rubra. The sequence continues at coordinate 206,275 of NZ_KN234745.1, forward strand.
CGCTCACGACCTTTATCAGCCTCGCCGGGCGCTACATGGTGCTCATGCCGAACAACCCCCGGGCCGGCGGCATCTCCCGTCGCATTGAGGGTGACGATCGCGCAGAGCTGCGCGAAGCATTAAGCGTTCTCGATATCCCCGACGGCATGGGCGTGATCATCCGCACTGCCGGCGTCGGCCGAAGCGCCGAAGAACTGCAATGGGACCTGGCCTACCTGCTCCAGCTCTGGGAGTCGATCAGTACCGCAGGCCAGGAGAACGCCAAACCGGTGCTGCTTTACCAGGAAAGCAACGTCATCATTCGCGCCGTGCGCGACTACCTTCGGGACGATGTCGACCAGGTGCTCATCGACTCTCCGGAGGCCTTCCGCCAGGCCACGGACTTTGTCGGCATGGTCATGCCGAAGTACCTGAACCGCATCAAACTCTACGAGGACAGCACTCCTCTCTTTAACCGCTTTCAGATCGAAAGCCAGATCGAGACGGCTTTCCAGCGCGAAGTGCGCCTGCCCTCCGGCGGCTCCATCGTCATCGACCCGACGGAAGCCCTGGTGTCCATCGATATCAACTCGGCGCGGGCCACCAAAGGCGCGAACATCGAGGACACAGCGCTGCAGACCAATCTCGAAGCGGCCGACGAGATAGCCCGCCAGCTGCGCCTGCGGGACATGGGCGGATTGATCGTTATTGACTTCATCGACATGTCTGCTGCGCGCAACCAGCGCCAGGTTGAGAATCGCATGCGCGACGCGCTCGAGCTGGACCGCGCCCGGGTGCAGGTGGGCCGCATCTCCCGCTTCGGCCTGCTGGAAATGTCGCGGCAGCGGCTGCGCCCATCGCTCGGCGAGACCAGTGCCATCGTCTGCCCGCGCTGCACCGGCCAGGGCGCTATCCGCGACACCAAGTCCCTTGCCCTGTCCATCCTCCGGCTCATGGAGGAAGAGGCCATCAAAGAGCGCAGCGCCGAAGTCCGCGCCATTGTGCCCGTCGATGTGGCCGCCTACCTGCTCAACGAGAAGCGAAACGCTCTCACCGATATCGAGCGTATCACCCGCGCCCGGGTCCTTGTGGTCCCCAACCCGAACCTGGAGACCCCGCACTTCGACGTGCAGCGCCTGCGTGACGACGAAGTGAACGGCGACCACGAAACCAGCTACAAAATTGACGTAGAGGTGCCGGAGGCAGATCAGATCAGCGATGCCCACAGCCCCGTGGCTGCCCCGCCGAAAGCTATTGTCGAGGCGCCGCGGCCCACGCAGCCCGCCCCGGTGAGCCGTGAAGCTGTCGAGGCGCAGACCCCCGCGGCGGAACCCGCGACGCCGCCCGCCGAAGCCAGGGCGGCGACGCCCGCTGCACCGCAGGCCGTACCGGCTGCTCCCCGGGAAGGCCTTCTGCGCCGCCTCGCCGTGACGCTCTTCGGCCCGGCTGAGCCTGTGGTGCCTGCGGAAACCGTACCCACCCCCGAACCGCCACCGACGGCCCGCAAGCCACGCGAGGATAACAGTGAAGAGCGCGAGGAGCGGAAGGAAGGTTCCAGTCGCCGTCGCCGTAAGCCGCGCCGGCCGCGGGAGGACGCGCCGAAGGAAGCAGTCGAAGCTGCCGGCGCTGAAACCCAGAGCGCTGACAATGTTGCCGACGACAGTTCCCAGACCGATCAGAGCAATGGCGAGCAGCGGTCGAGTAGCAGCCGCCGTCGGCGCCGGCGCAAGCCACGGCGCAGCGGCGACACGAGCGGCAACAGCCAGGCAGAGAGTCAGGCCGACAGCCGGTCGGACCACTACGAGACCGGTTACAACCCGGATGAGGACGACTCCCTTGAAGCTCAGGACAGTGACCTGGATCCCAAGGAAAGCGCCGAGCAGGGTCAGGACGACGCTGACCTGCGCCGTCGCCCGAGCGACATGAAGCGTGCCCGCCCCCAGCGCCGCCGCCGGGAGACGGAGGCCCTGGACCTGCCGGAGAACATCACCGGCGGAGACGGCGCCAATGTCGAACTGCCCAAGGCCATCGCCGACAAGGTTGCCAGAGACAGCGCAGCCGACACGGCCTCCGACGATGCGGCTACTACGGCGTCGTCCGAGACCGGCGTAGACCCGGAGCAGCCGGCAACCGGGCAGGAAGATGCACCCGCCCCGGTCGAAGACACACCACGGGCTGCCGCGGCTGACGCCACCTCCCCCACCGCGTGGACCGATGAGGAAACACCGGGCCCGACCGCGTCCATCGGTGATGAAGCTACGGGGGAAAGCACGAGCACGGCGCCCCTCGCCGAAACAGAAGAGGAGCCCATCCTCGAGCAGGCCCACCCGGAGCCTGTGCGCAGCCAGGCCGCTGCCAACGAGCAGCAGCCCGCGCAGGACGCGACCCCGACGCCCGCGAGGGGAACCGACGCCGGGAGCCGCGCGCCGAACGACCCTCGTATCGCACCGGCACCGGTCAACGAGCTGCGCATCGAGACGGCGCACATTACCCTGTTCAGTGACACGCCGGCGCCGGCCGTGGCGCCCCCGGCACGCAATGTACCGCGTGCCAGCAACGATCCCCGCGGCCCCCGCGGCAACAAAGACGCTGCAGGCCAGCAGGCCTGATACTAAAAGGCACTACCGGCGGTTGTTAGCCGCCGGCAGTGCCGTATAATCCCGTATTCACGGTGGGCTGGCTGAGTGGTCGAAAGCGGCGGTCTTGAAAACCGTTGAGGGGCAACCCTCCCGGGGTTCGAATCCCTGGCCCACCGCCATAACATGAGGAGAAACGGCACCTTCGCGGTGCCGTTTCCGTTTCCAGAAGCTTTCTAGAATGTAAGGCGCACACCCGCCTCAATGCTCTCCCCCGGCTGCGGTGCGTAATTCCGCAGGAAGGAGGTGCTGAGGCGGATTTCCTCGTCGCCGATATTCTTCAGCTTGAGGAAGGCCAGAAGCCGCGTATCACCGGCAAACTGTACGTTGTAGTCGATGCCGGCGTCCCAGCGGGTGTAACCGTCGGTCTCGGTCTCGAAATCGCCCGGGCTGTCCTGCTCCTCAGCGCTGAGAACGCTGACGTAGATGCCCAGATTGTCACTGCGCCAGGACAGCTCACTGCCAACGCGCAGCGGTGGCAGCCGAGGTACGTCGCCGGCATCGTCAAACTCGCCATTGACCATGTCACCGAAGACACCGAGCGTGAGGTCGCCGCCGCCCAGACTGGCCAGGTCCACGCTTGACTCGAACTCCACACCGTAGAAGTCCGCATCATCCTGCTCATAAACGAAGACCGGCGTCTCGCCTACAGCTCCCCCTGTGTTGAGCAGGAAGATGTAGTCGTTGAAGGTGTTGTAGAACACCGTCAGCTCCGCGAAAGAACGCTCCCCCTGCCAGGTGAGAGAGAGGTCTGCGTTAAGGGAGACTTCTTCATCGAGGTCGGGATCGCCGATCTCGATGATGCCCGTGGCTGCATGGGTGACCAGCTGCTGTTCCGCGTTATTCAAGTTGGAAAAGAGCTCCTCCGTAGACGGCGCCCGCGCCGAACGCGCCAGGGAGAGGCCGATGTTCCAATGCGGGCTGATCGTGTAGAGCGCCGTTCCCGACAGGCTGAAGCTGGTGAAATCCTCCTCGAACCCCGTGGCCGGATCGCGCTCCACGTAATCCGCACGCCCGCCAAGCTCGAACAGCCAGTCGGCCGTGTGGAAGTCCTGGACATAGAACAGGCCCCACTCGGAAGAGTCCGTTGCCGGCACGTAGGCCTCGTCACCGATCGCCTCGAACTCGTCGGCGCGCCACTGAAGGCCCAGGACACCGTGGTTCGCCCCTTCGCGGACGAGTTCCAGGCGGCCCTCGTAGGTCTGGCGATCGAACTGCGTACCGATCTCCATGCCTTCGAGTTCCACATGCTCGTAGTCCGTGTAGGTCAGGTAGGCCCGGGCCACATCAATCAGCCCGGGCATAAGGTCATGCATGTGCAGCTGCGCGTCGTAGCGCTCCTGCTTGAGGTCGATGCGGATGTTCTCATCTTCCTCACCGTGCGCGTGATCCTCGTGACCTTCCTCCTCGTGACCTTCCTCCTCGTGACCTTCCTCCTCGTGCTCGTCACCGTGCTCGTCGCCATGGTCGTGCTCGTGAGCCCCGGGCGGAATACCATAGTTGGTCTCGAAGCTGTTGTAGGCAAAACCGACGAAGTTGCGCTCCCCGAAATGGTAGCTGCCGCCGATGGTGAAGACGTCCGATTCACCGTCCGTGTTGGCGATGAAGCCATCGGAGTTCTCCAGTTCTTCCTCGTCGTGCTCCTCGTGGTCATGCTCTTCGTGATCGTGGTCAGCATGCTCAAGACCCAGGAGTTCCTCCTGCCGCTCCACGGCTGCCTCATCGATCGCCAGGCCGGGAATCTCCAGATCGTCGAACTCTCTGAAGGTGCCACTCAAATGGAAGGCGAAATTGCCTGTGCCTCCTTCGAGCTTGAGCACGCCGGTATCCATGTCCGCCGCCTCGTCGTAGCGATACTCCACGGCACCCTGCACGCCATCAATACGCTGGCCCGGAATCCGGTTGTCAAGGGTGTTGATCACGCCGCCGATGGCGCCGCCACCGTAGAGCAGCGTCGCCGGCCCGCGGAGTACCTCTACCGTTTCAGCCAGCATCGGTTCAATGCTGACAGCGTGGTCGGGGCTGAGGCTGGACACATCTGCCGCGGCGATGCCGTTGGTCAGATTGATCGTGCGGGGTCCGGCCTGGCCACGAATCACCGGCCTGCCGACGCCGGGGCCGAAGGACGAGTTGGAAATGCCCGGGCGATCGCCGAGAGTTTCACCGAGGCTGCTGGCGGTGAGGCGCCGTAGTTCGTCGCCGGTGAGGATGGTGACAGGCAGCGCGGTTTCCGCTGCCTTCTTGTGAATGGGCACTGTGACAAGCACGTGCTCGATCCGTGATTCCGGAATTTCTGCCATAGCCTGGCTGGCGGCGCCAACACAGACCGCAAGAAGAGTGCGCTTCATGACTTTCTCCTAATAGTAAACGAGGGTGTATGACTATCAGGAAAGGGCTGGCGGACCTCGCGCCTGGAGACGGTAAGGGGTGCTAAGGGGCGCCGCGACCAGCGGCTGGTCGGGGCTGGCTGGCTGCGGAATTAAGAGCGGAGCTGCGCCGGTGCCCGAAACGGCGGCGTCGCCATTGTAATGCTGGCACTGTGCGCAATCGACGATGGGATCGTCAGCCCCATGGAGGTGGCCGGCCAGTTCAACCTGCGCAGCAAGGAACACCAGCAGCATGGCGGCTGGCAGAGTCCCGAAGGTGCGAAGGGTCTGGCGAAGCTTGTGCATCAGGGCGTGAAGCTCAAACGGTTAGAGTAGGCAGCAGCGGCGGCGCCGGCGTGCGGCCCACGACGGCCGCAGATTGTTATGCGAATGAATCCCTTTTGCAACCGTCTCTTTCACTTCAGCGCTGCGGCGCCCTCGGTCAGCAGTTCATGTGGGGGCTGAAGTTCGAAGCGTTGCTAGCTAAAGGTGCTGACCGCAACACCACCCGGAGGCCCAGGCCCACTGGAAATTATAACCGCCCAGCCAGCCCGCCACATCCAGGGCCTCACCGACAACGTGTACGCCGGGCATTTTCTTCAGTTCAAAGGTTCTGGAGGAGACCTCGCTGGTTGCGATACCGCCCAGGGTAACCTCCGCGGTACGGTAGCCCTCGGTGCCATTCGGAAGGAACTCCCAGGCGTTCAGCCGTTCACCTACCGCCTGCAGTACAGCGCCTGGCACACTGCCGAGCCGCCCGTCCTCAAACCACATCATGCACAGCTGCTCGACAAGGCGTCGCGGCAACACACCCCTCAGCAGCGAGGAAAGCTGCTGCCGCGGATTGCGCTGCTGCGCATCGCGGAGCCACGCTGCAGCATCCCGGCCCGGCAGCAGATTTATCACCACGGGATCACCGTCCCGCCAGTATGATGAGACCTGTAACATCGCCGGCCCGCTGAGACCGCGGTGAGTAAACAGGATGTTCTCCAGGAAACTCATGCCGTTGACCGTGACAAGGGCCTCCAGGGAGATACCGGAAAGCGGCGCAAAGCGGGTCTTGTCGGCGGCTTTCCAGGTGAGTGGCACCAGGGCCGCCCGCGGCGGAACCACGTCCAGCGCCTGGCCCTGGGCGAAGCGAAAGGCAAGGTCGCTGGCGATTTTCGGCATCGACAGCCCACCGGAGGCAAGCACCACACGGGGCGCCTCATGGCGGTCAGACTCGGTTTCCACGGCATAGCCGCCCCCGGCGGCAGGCCGGATCGCGGTGACCCGTTGCCGGACGGCAATCTCAACGCCCGCCCATTCGCAGTGTTGCAGCAGCATAGCCACAATATCCCGGGCACTGTGATCGCAGAACAGCTGCCCGAGCTTTTTCTCGTGGTAGTCGATACCCGCCGCTTCCACCATGGCGATGAAGTCTTCAGGCGTGTAGCGCTTCATGGCAGAGATACAGAAGTGCGGATTGTCGGAGAGGAAGTGCTCGCGAGGGTCCGCGAGGCGATTGGTGAAATTGCAGCGCCCACCGCCGGAGACCAGGATCTTGAGCCCCACCTTGGGCCCTAGCTCCAGCACCTGCACGGAAAGGCCGCGGTAGCCGGCGCTGATGGCACACATCAGGCCGCTGGCGCCGCCGCCGACGACAATGACATCGGGCTGTTGCTTCATGGGCAGAGGAGGTATGGCAGAAAGGCCGAAAGTATACCCTGCCTCTTCGCCGTGATCAGGCAGCGGCTAGGAGACGCCCTCTGCCAGCAGTCGCTGCAGCGCCTCGTCCGGCTCTTCGCAGGCGGTCTGGCGCGCCTCGATTCCGTTGCGCTTCAGCCGCGCAACCAGGTTGTCGCACATACCCGTGGAAACCAGCGCGTCGATGGCCGTGAGCTCATGGGGTATACCCGGCGAGACCTCATGCAGCGTATCCGTCTTCGCCAGCTCGAGGAGCGCCTTACCCGTCACCCGGCCGTCCTCGACGTCATAGACCCAGAAGCGCCGGCAGCGTCCCGCGTGGGCTGTCACGGTACGGCGGTTCTGGCTGGTGATTGCAATCTTCATGAGGCTCAATCCTCGTGCTTCGCTCTGTGCATAGCGACCACGAACAGGCCGCGCAGTTCGTCGGGGCCGTAGCCGGTCGCCTTGTCGTCGGGATATTCCTGCTTGATCAGGGCAAGCGTTGCCGGGCTGATCTCTGAACCCGCCTTGCCGTGGCACTGCAGGCACATGCCGTTGGTGACGATCGGATAGTAGGCCACCACCTCGTCATCGCGCTCGCGCAGCGCAGGCGCAGGCTTCTCTCCAGCAGCGAGCGCTCCCTGGAGCTCACGAATGATAGCGAGCTCCTCCGCATCGGCCGCATTGGCCGGGTTGCGCGGCCGGTCGCTCACCCGACGGATAGACGCATCGAGCTTGGCCGACATCTCGGCCGCGATCGGCTGAGCCCGCGCCTTGCAGAACGTGACGGCATGCTCGGGACCGCCCTCCTTCAAGGCCTTCTTCAGGTTACTGCCGAGCTCGGTCTTGGTCTGCATGGCTACCTGCTGCCCGTAGCGAAGGTAGTCCTGCGTGGTAACGGGCCCCGCTCCCCTCGCTGCGTAGCGCGCCCGGTCGCGGGCATAGGACCAACCCGGCCTGTCCAGGGGCGTGTAATAAAGGTAATAAGCGACCGCATCGAGCGTGGCCTCGTCGAAGGACAGCTTCGGCATGAGACCGAAGCGGTTCACCGCACCGCGCATGCGGGCGTTGGTGGCGGACGGATCGTTGACGAAATTCACGAGGTCGCGGCGGAAGGCCTCGAAGGAACCATTGCCCATGAGGTAGCGGTGGCGGATAGCCGCCATGGGCGGGGCGATCCGGTCAGCCGGCGCCGCATCGGGGCTATGGCAGGTAAAGCAGGCGCTCTCGAGCGTCTGGAAGCCCGTGGCCATGGCGCTCTCGTCCAGCGTCTCTTCAGCGTTGGCGACAGCGACCCCGAGCGTTGCGGCGAGCGCTGTTGCCAGTAGCGCCCCCGGCACACGGCGGGTATTGAAGCAGTTCTGTCTTGTCATCGCGAACTCCAGTCAGGCGGGGGGAACTTTCCTCGCCGGTCAATAAGTGTTATTTGTTATAATAGTTTAATGTTCTAATGCAAGGCAAGCACGGGAAAGCCCGGGAGACTGAACGATGCGATTGACCAGCTACACAAATTACTCGCTGCGCATCCTCATGTACTGCGCGCTCCACCGGGACCGGCTCGTAACGATCCCGGAAGTGGCGGAGGCCTACGGCATCTCCCGGGCGCACTTGCTGAAATCGGCGCGGCACCTCGGCCAGCTGGGCTATCTGCGGACGGTCCGAGGGCGCAACGGCGGCATTGCACTCGCCCGCGCACCGGAGGCTATCCCGGTCGGCCAGGCGGTCCGCGACCTCGAAGACACCGGCGACTTCGTGGAGTGCTTCAATCCAGCGCGCAACCGGTGCCGTATCGCCGGCACCTGCAAACTCACGGGGTTGCTGCGGCGGGGCCTCGAAGGCTTCTACCGCGAGCTGAACGGCAGCACCCTCGCTGATCTCGTAACAGACGAGACCGCCCTTCGCGATCGACTGGCGCTGGCAGCCATAGCGTGAACCAACCGACCAGGGCCGGCGCAGAAGCCTGCCCGGAGACCAGATCAATCAGTTGACGATATCTTCGCGAAAAACGCCTGCGTTACCGGTGGAAACCTGCAGTGCCCGGATTTCGAGAACCCGTGCCTCGCCCTTCGCTGGAGGCAGCGTACCGGCGAAGCGACCTGTCTCACCGGTGAACGCCAGCGGGGCGCGGTGAAGGATCTCGCCCTCGCGATAAAGCAGCGCTTCCACCCGGTAGTCCCCGGCCCGCCAGGGGCCGTCGTCGGTGATCGTGCAGCCGCAGAGCATGGAGACATCAGCCTCGATGCTCAGCCCCGCCCGCGTGCTGTCGTAGCCGACAAGGTCCACCAGCAACCCGTTCAGGTGCAGCACCAGTGGATACGTGGAGCGGTCCTGACCGGGCAGGAGCCAGGTGGTCGTCGTCACCCGTTGCCGCCCCTGGGCCACCGCCTGAGGCCCCGTCACACTGACCTCGATGCGCCTGGGCTGCTCGAGGTCCAGGGTCAGTGCCAGACTGGCTGCATCGTCGCTAACGGCGGTAGCGCCGCGAGGCCGCGGCTCGCTCATGAGCGCCGCCGTGTCGCCCGTCCCCCCGGCCACGGCGCCGCCGCCGAGGAGCTCCCCCGTGTCCGCGTCGCGCACCGTCGCGTAGAGCCCGCCCACGCCCGTGCCGATGAATTTCGCGTCATCGGCGCGCACGAGGATGCGCAGCGGTGTGTCCTCGGCCCGCACCCCGGTCAGGGGAACGGCGCTGGCCAGCAACAGGATTACGAAAAGCGGGAGACGGCGGCGTCGATGCATGGCGGGTTCGCTCCGGTAGGATCAGAAAGCTCGGCAGTCTACCGGAATCCCGCGCGGTCGGCCTGCTTCCCTGGCCAGCACGATGCTATATCTGAAAAACCGATCTTTATTAACTTTTTTAACGGTTTCACCTTTTTCTGGCCTCGCCCTATGCTGGGTTCACTGCAACACAACAGGCCAAGGGAGAACGCCAATGACCGCCGCCGACGCAAACACCCTGAAACCCGTCGTCACCCATTTTTTCGACGAGCCGACCAATACTTTCAGCTACGTGGTCGAGGACCCGTCCAGCAGCGCCTGCGCCATCGTCGATTCCGTGCTCGACTTCGATTACGCCGCGGGGCGGATCGGCTACGCCGGCGCTGACCGCATCATCGCCTTTGTTCGCGAACGCGGGCTGACCGTGGAGTGGATCGTCGAGACCCACGTCCACGCCGACCATCTTTCCGCTGCGCCCTATCTGCAGGCTGCCCTGGGCGGCCGCACGGGCATCGGCGAACACATCGATGTCGTTCAGGAAACTTTCGGCAAGATTTTCAACGAGGGCACGGAATTCCAGCGCGACGGTTCGCAGTTCGACCGGCTGTTCAAGGACGGCGACCGCTACCGCATCGGTGCGCTGGAGGCAGAAGTGCTGCATACGCCCGGCCACACGCCGGCCTGCACCACCCACGTGATCGGCGATGCCGCCTTTGTCGGCGACACGATTTTCATGCCGGATGCCGGCTCCGCCCGCGCCGACTTCCCCGGCGGCGACGCGGCCACGCTGTACCGGTCCATCCGCAGGGTACTGAGCCTGCCCGGGGAGACCCGGCTCTTCATGTGCCACGACTACGCCCCCGGCGGCCGTGAGCTCAAGCACCTGAGCACCGTTGCCGAGCAGCGCGCGGAGAACATTCACGCCCGCGACGGCATCGACGAAGAGACCTTCACCCGCCTGCGCGAGGAGCGTGACCGCAGCCTGGCCATGCCGCGGCTCATCATTCCCTCGCTGCAGGTCAACATGAAAGCCGGCGAGCTGCCGAACGAGGACGACAACGGCACGCGCTACCTGCGCGTCCCCCTGAACACGCTGTAAGCCAGCGGCGCAAGCCGCCCCTTAACCCGCGCCCGCAGGCGCACACAACCCGAGCAAGGAGCAAGACCATGGAAGCAAGCAACGAAACGATCGGCCTCCCCCGCCTCAACGAGCCGGCGCCGGCCTTCAACGCCCCGACCACGGACGGGCCCCGCAGCCTCGACGATTACAAGGGCAAGTGGCTGGTGCTGTTCTCCCACCCCGCCGACTTCACCCCGGTGTGCACGACGGAGTTCATCGCCTTTGCCCGCCGCGCGGATGACTTCCGCCAGCGCGGCGCGGAACTCCTCGGCCTGTCCATCGACAGCACGCACTCGCACATCGCCTGGATGCGCAACATCGAGGAGAAGTTCGGGGTCGAGATCCCCTTCCCGATCATCGCGGACCTGAAGATGGATGTCGCCCGCGCCTACGGGATGATCCACCCCGGCGCCGCCGACACCTCCGCGGTGCGCGCGACGTTCATCATAGACCCCGAGGGGATCCTGCGCGCCATGGTCTACTACCCCATGAGCAACGGCCGCTCCATCGACGAGTTCCTGCGCCTCCTCGATGCGCTGAAGACCTCCGATGAGCACGGCGTCGCCACGCCGGAAAACTGGCAGCCGGGCGACAAGGTCATCGTGCCGCCGGCGAAGACGGCAGCGGAAGCCGCCGAGCGCATGGCGAGCGGTGAGTACGAGTGCACGGACTTCTACTTCTGTCAGAAGAGCCTCTAAGCTTCGGCTCCGTTATCGCCCCGGCCCTGAGCCGGGGCTTTTTTTTGGTTCTTCGTAGCCTTCCGGGGGGCAGCTTTAGCTGGCCGGGCGCTGCTCGAGATTCATGCATCGCAGCATTCCGGGCCGGCTGCGGGAGGGTGCCGCCGGTCCCTCTACCATATAGGCTCGGCGCCCGTTCTCGTCCTGGAGCGAAAATACCAGGGCCTTGGCCTCCTCTGCTGCCGCGAAGTACCCTTCAGGGGCTCGCCGGCAATGTGGTGGACGCTGTTTTCGTCCGCAGCGTGAAGCATCGGTGCAAGGAGCGACAGAACAGGGGCAGCATGCGAACCATGGCACGATACCTCGCCGCGACTGATCACGCCGTGAACACGAGCCGGCGCAGCGCCGGGCGGCCACCGAAAGCACCGGTGGTAGAAAGCTGATGGCAACGCTCGACTGGTGGGTCATCGGCTCCTACCTCGCTGGCATGCTGCTCCTTGCCCTCGGTCTCGGTCGGCACCAGCATTCCCGGGAGGACTATTATCTGGCGGGCCGCGGCCTGCCGAACTGGGCCTTGGCTACATCGATCATTGCCACTCAGTGCTCTACCAACAGCCTGCTCGGCGCGCCCGCCTTCGTCGGCTTTGCCGCGGCCGGCGGGCTGCTCTGGCTGCAGTACGAACTCGCGGTGCCGCTGGCGATGCTTGCGCTCTGCTTCCTGTTTGCGCCGGTCCACGCGAGCGGTGTGATCTCGATCTATGCGTTTCTGGAAAAGCGCCTCGGGCCGGCGGCCCGTCTGCTGGCCAGCGGCTGCTTCCTCGTTTTCCGGGGGGTCGCCACCGGGGTCACGGTCTACGGCGTCGCCTCGGTACTGGGGCTTATCACGGAGCTCAGCTACCCCGTGGCCGTTTGCCTGCTCATGGGTATCACGATCGCCTACGACGTGCTCGGCGGCATGCGCGCGGTGGTCATCTCCGACATGATGCAGATGGTCCTGCTGGTGGCGGCCGTGCTGTTTGCCCTCGCCTGGCTGGCCGAGCCGCTGCTCGCGGACCTCGACGGACTTGCGCCCCGGCTCGGGCCCCTGGTGAACGACTGGGGGCTGACCACGGGCAACGACTACGGCTTTTGGCCGATGCTCTTCGGTGGCTTTTTCCTCTATGTGGCCTACTACGGCTGTGACCAGAGCCAGGCGCAACGGCTGCTGGCAGCGCGGGACCGGCAGGGCCTCGAACGGGTGCTGGTCCTGAATGGCCTGCTCCGCTTTCCCCTGGTGCTCGCCTACTGCCTTCTCGGCCTGGGTCTGGCAGCCTATGCGACGCGGCAGCCGGAATTTCTGGCATCCCTGCCGCGCACGGCGGACGGCAGCGCCAACATCAACCTTGTCTTTCCGGCCTTCGTCTCCCGGGAGTTCGCTCCGGGCTTCGCCGGCCTCGCCATCGTCGGTCTGTTCGCGGCCGCCATGTCCTCTATCGACTCGGCGCTCAACAGCCTCTCTGCAGCCACGCTGGAGGACTTTATCGACCGGGGCCGGTTGCGCAGCGAAGAGCAGCTGTTCCGCCTCTCGCGCCTCGTGACCCTCGCCTGGGGAGCGGCGGCCGTGGGTTTTTCCTTCACCGTGGAGCGTATCGCTCCCACCGTGCTCGAGGCCATCAACAAGGTGGGCTCCATGGCCAACGGGCCGCTCCTGGCGCTGTTCCTACTGGCGCTCCTTGTCTCCGGGGCGCGGGGCCTGCCGGCACTGGGCGGATTCCTTGTGGGTATCGGCGGTAATATCATTATCGCGCTGACGCTGCCCGGGGTCTCCTGGCTTTGGTGGAATGTCTCCGGCCTGCTGCTGGCGCTGGCTGCGGCCCTGGTGCTCACCGCAGTGCAGGGACACCCGCTGAACCTGCAGGCTCTTCGCCTGCCGGGGCGGCGCAGCCTCCGCTGGCTCGGCGCCGGCACAGCGTCGATCATCGCCGTCCTGGGCGCTGTCCAGGTGCTGTCCCGGGGGCTCGGTTGACAGGTCCGATGCCTCTTGCAAAGCGCCCCACAGCCCCCATACTGTAGGACAGTGTCGGGGAACCATTAGTGGTGGCCCCGGTCTTACTTCAGCACGTGTTCCGACGGAGTTAACGATGGAGAACAGAAGCCTTTATAACGTTGCCAGCAGCGGCATGGAGCAGGCGGCCAGCACCAATAAGGTGCTTCGCAATACCTACATGCTGCTGGGAATGACCCTGCTCTTCAGCGCTGGCACGGCGGGCGTGTCCATGGCCCTGGGCCTCGGCCACGGCGCCGCGCTGGTGCTGACGCTCGTCGGCTTCGGATTATTATTCGTGGTCAACCGCCTCGCCGACACGGCGAAAGGCCTGCCGGCGATCTTCGCCTTTACCGGTGTCATGGGCGCTTCCCTGGGGCCGCTCCTCAGCTACTACCTGTCGATGCCCGGCGGCTCAACGCTGGTACTGCAGGCACTCGGCGGCACCGCCGTGGTGTTCTTCGCTTTGTCGGCCTATGCGCTGACCACCCGCAAGGACTTCTCCTTCCTGGGCGGTTTCCTCATGGTCGGCCTGCTGGTCGCCGTGGTGGCGATGATCGCCAATATTTTCCTGGCGATCCCGGCCCTGTCACTCACGATCTCCTCGGCTGTGGTGTTCATCATGTCGGGCCTGATCCTTTATGACACCAGCCGCATCATCCACGGCGGCGAGACCAACTACATCCGCGCCACGGTGGGCCTGTATCTGAACATCTACAACCTGTTCATCCACCTGCTGAGCCTGCTCACGGCGCTCGGCGGCGACGATTGACGGGGCCCCGCGCCGCCCCGGAAACCCCGGCCCTGCCGGGGTTTTTTGTTTATACTCCATCCCCATGCGTTACGCCCTCCTCGTGCTCGCCCCGCCCCAGGCCAGCGCCGTGCACCGCGCCGCCATCGCTCTCTGCGAAGCCGCCATCGCGGCGGGGCACGCGCTGCCCCGGGTTTTCTTCTCCGACGCGGGGACGCAGGTGGCCCTCGACAGCACTGTACCCCCCGGCGACGAGCCGTCCGCCCGGGAGGGATGGCAGGCCCTGGCCCGCAACCACGGCGTTGAGCTCATCGCCTGTATCGGCTCGGCCGTGCGCCATGGGGTGCTCGATGCGGACGAGGCCGCCCGCTTCGAGCGCCCGGCCGCCACCCTGGCGGAGGGCTTTACCCTTGGCGGACTCGGTCTGCTGGTCGAGGCCACCGCAGCCGCTGACCGGGCCCTGACCTTCGGCGGCGGTGCGCCGTGAAGGCGACACTGCTGCTCATGAACCGGGCGCCCTACGCCGGTACCCTCGCGCGGGCGGGGCTGGATGCCGCCCTCGCCTACGCCGCCTTCGACCAGTCGGTGAGCGTGCTCTTCGCCGGTCCCGGCGTCCTGCAGCTGGCGCCGGCACAGGAGCCGGCAGCCATCGGCCGCAAAAGCCTGCGCCGGTTGATCGACTCCATGCCGCTCTACGACCTCGAGGCGGTCTATGCCGACAGCGAAGCGCTTGACCGCCACGGCCTGGCAGAGGATGACCTGCCCGCCTTCGTCACCGTGCTCGATCCCGCGGCCCAGCGCGAGCTGCAGGACCGGCACGAACACCTGCTGGCTTTCTGATGGCGCTGCACACGGTCAACCTGCTCCCCGGCGCCCGGGCCGCCGAGACTGTCCTGGCCCAGCTCCGGGAAGGTGACGCGGTTCTGTTCCACGGCGATGGAGCCTGGCACGTCGCCGCTCCCGGCCTGACGGCCTGGGCGGAAAGCGGGGCCACGCTCCACGTACTGGCTGCCGACCTAGCCGCCTGCGGACTCACGGAGCGCTGCGACTCGCGCGTCGCGGTGGCCGACGCCGCCGGCTTCCTCGCCCTGACCGAGCAGCACACCGCCCAGCGGGCCTGGTTCTGACCCGCTCATGGCCCTGCCTCCGCTGGACAAGGACGGCTTCCTCCGCGACAGCGGCGACTGGGACCGCGACGTCGCCGCGGCGCTCGCCGTCGAGGAGGGTATCGCCCTGGGCGATGCCCACTGGGAGGTGCTCGAACTTCTACGGCGTTATTACGCCACCTTCGACAGCTCGCCGGCCATGCGGGCGCTGGTGAAGTATTGCCGGCAGGAGCTCGGCCCCGACAAGGGCACGAGCCTCTACCTTCTCAAGCTCTTCCCCGGTTCGCCGGCGAAGGTCAGCGCCCGCCTCGCCGGCCTGCCCCGGCCGGCGAACTGCCTGTGAGCCTGCCCCGCTTCCAGCCCGCGCGCTACGACGCCCTGCTCGCTGACAAGGTCGCCCGTGTGAGCGCCCTCCTGGCGCCCTTCGACCCGCCGGCAGTCACGGTCGCGCCCTCGCCGCCGGAAGCCTTCCGCATGCGTGCTGAATTCCGTTTCTGGCACGCGGGCGACGACAGCTTCTATGCCATGTTCGATCCGGCCGCACCGAAGGAACCGCTGCGCGTCGACGACTTTCCCATTGCCTGCATCCCGATCCGCGAGCGCATGGAGCCGCTGCGCCGGGCGCTCCGCGACCACGACCACCTGCGACGCAAGCTGTTCCAGGTGGAGTTTCTGGCGACAACCACGGGCGAGGTCCTGGTCACCCTGGCTTATCACCGGCGCCTTGACGAGGTCTGGGAAGCGGCGGCGACCGCACTGGCAGAAGCGCTCGATCTGGCCATCGTCGGGCGCAGCCGCGGCCAGAAAGTAGTCATCGGCCGCGACTGGGTCACGGAGGTGCTGACCGTGAACGGCCGTCCCTGCCGCTACCGGCAGCGCGAGCAGGCCTTTACGCAGCCGAACGCCGCCGTCAATGAGGCCATGCTCGAGTGGGCCTGTGCGGCCGCCGCGGAGCTGCCTGGCGACCTCCTCGAGCTCTACTGCGGCAACGGCAATTTCACCGTGCCGCTGGCCCGCTATTTCCCGCGCGTGCTCGCCACGGAGCTGTCCAAGGTGTCGGTGCGCGACGCCCGGCACAACCTCGCCGACAATGGCATCGACAACGCCGCCGTGGTGCGCCTGTCGGCCGAGGAGATGAGCAGCGCCCTGCGCGGCGAACGCCCTTTCCGCCGCCTCGCCGAGCTGCCGGTCGCGCTGGAAGAGCACGACCTGCGCACCGCCTTCGTGGACCCGCCGCGAGCCGGCCTGGACCCGGCGACGCTCGCGAGCTTGCGCCGCTTCGACCACCTGCTCTACGTTTCCTGCAACCCCCTCACGCTGGCGGAGAATCTCGCCGCGCTGCACGGCGACTACCGCATCACCCGTTTTGGGCTCTTCGACCAGTTCCCCTACACTGAGCACATGGAGTGCGCTGTTGCCCTGGGGCGACGCTGACCCATCTGCCGTTACTCCTGCGCGAAGCACGGCGCACACCACAGTACCCAACGCACACAAGGACCCATCACGGAGGTTTCCATGGAAAGGCTCGACGACGACACTGTCGCGGCGGCCCTCGACAAGCTCCCCGGCTGGCAGCGGAACGGCGACCACCTGCGGCGCGACTTCAAATTTGCCGACTTCAATGCGGCCTGGGGGTTCATGAGCCGGGTGGCGCTCCTGGCCGAGGCCATGAATCATCACCCGGAGTGGAGCAACGTCTACAACTCGGTGAGCATCGGACTGTCGACGCACGACGCCAACGGGCTGACGGAACTCGACCTGAAGCTGGCGGCGGCAATCAATGACAGCGCCGGGGACAGCTAGAAGCGAAAACCGAACTCCAGCAGCCGCCGCCCCAGTACCTCGTCGAGGCGGCTCTCGTCGCGCGCGTTGATCTCGATATTGCGCAAACCGAGCTCAACGTAGATGTCGCGCTTGCGCAGCCGGCTGCTCAGTTCACCGGCGGGCACATCCGCTTCCCAGCAGTCCACATAGATGCGGCCGGCGGGCAGGTAAAAATCGGCGCAAAGGGGCTCATCCACTGGCAGGGAACGGGCGTGCGCGTGCGTGAGCTGTGCCAGGTAGAGCCAGTTACACACATGCATCTGCAGCGGGCTGTGCAGCACGTGCCCGTCGATACCGGCATAGCCTTCTACGCTAAGCCGCCCCGAGCTTGCAAAAAGATCCGGCTCCGCGCTGTCGTCGACCCGCGGCGCGCCGTGCTCGGAGAAGCGACCGAGCTCCCGATGTACCACCGCCTCGTCGATAAGCTCATGGGGCCAGCTGACATAGAGCGCCCCCGAGTCGTCGCTTTCTTCCTGCTGGCCTCCGAAGCGGCGGCCGAGTTCGGTGAGCTCCCAGCCCAGGAGCGTATGCTCCTGCAAACCGAGCTCGGCCAGGGCACGGTTGATGGTCTGCGGATGAAGCTGCGGGTAGTAGCGGCGCATGCCCCGGACGGTGATCCGCTGCCGTGACTCGATGGCCGCGAGAAGCGGGTGGGTAGCAAGCTTCTGCGGCCAGACCACGTAGCGACCGAAACGCTTGCTGTCCTGGTAACCGCCGCCCTCGAACTCACCCTTCGGTGTCAGCAGCCAGTGGTCGCCGCTGCGCTCGATCCAACCGTAGTCGCGCAAGGTGGCGAAGAGCTGCTGCATCGGCAGCTGCAGCTTCTTGGCCAACGCCGAGGTGGAGAGCATCGTGCCCTCCTCCCGGTCGTCACTCCCCGGCGCCATAGCGCTCGCCGAGGGCGGCATAGAGCCGCTCGGGAAAGTCCGCGGCACCGCGGTCGAGGCTGCCGAGGACCTCGTGCAGATGCTCGTTGTCTTCGCGGCCGGCCCAGAGCTTGCGGTAGCTTCCGTCCTGGTAGCCGTGGTCCTGACGGAAAAAGTTGAGCACGTTCTTACCAACATAAGTGCTGTAGAGGTCGTCGATGGTCAGGCCGGCGGTAAGCATGAGGTCGCGAAAGGCGGTGACGGAAAAGCGCCGTGCTGTCAGCGCTTCGGCAGCCAGGGCTTCCGTGGCCAGGCGCAGGTCTTCGGTGGCCGGCGCCCGACTTTCAAGCGCCGCCGCCAGGCGCGCAGCCAGCGCCGCGTGGTCGTCGTCGCCCTGAAGGAGCATGGAGAGACCGAAGTGCCAGATGTCGACGACCTCCAGGCGCACCTGCTCCATGCACGGCTCCTGCCGCTTCCACCATTTGTAGCCGTAGTGCTCCAGAAGCTCGGCACACTCGATCCAGGTGGCCCGGTACCAGGCGAAGTTCTGGGCCCGCCACTCAGGGTGAACCCGCGTATTCATGCGGTCCTGCATGGCGAGCATGGTCTCGAGTTGCTGCTGCACGGCCTGGCTCCTACGCATCGGAGACCGCAGTGTAGCAGCGCCCGTGAAGGCCTCACAGCCTGCCGATCAGCCCGTTTTCTTCTCCGCAGGTGCGGCAGCCGGCACCTTGGCCTGCACGATGCGGAAGCGGCCGGCGACAAACGCGAGGTCCGCGAGGCAGGCATTGCCCGCAGGGTTGAGGCCGGTAACGTGATAGTCCGAATAGGCGGCCGCAAAATTGATCGGCATGCCGTGCAGGTTGCACGCAACGGACGCGCCGGCGTCGTGGTAGGCGTCAATGGCGCGCTCGATAAAAGCCGCATCCGTGCTGTACACATGAGCGGTAATCGCACCGCACTCGCGCGCGTTGCGCGTCGCATCTTCGAGGGCTTCGTCGGCGGAACGGTGGCGGATCACGAAGGACACCGGACCGAAAACCTCCTGGCGGTACCAGTCCGCGTCATCGGGTGTCGCGGCGATCATGAGCGGCGTCGCCGTTCGCGCAGCGGGGAAATCAGGATTTTCGTAGCCGGTGGAATCGCGCAGGATCGTCCCGGCGCCGGCGGCGCGTTCCCGGCACGCATCAACCGTTGCCTGCACCGATTCGTCGAAGAGGGTCCCGCACAGCGTCGCCGCACGACGCGGTTCCGCGAGCCAGCCATCCACAGCCTCGCGCAGAGCCTGCTCCACCGTCTCGACCGGCACCAGCTCGCCTCCCACGCGTACGCCAGCGGCGGGCACGTGAATGTTCTGCACGCTGGTACACATCTGTGCCGAGGCCTGGCAGAGCGACTGGGCAATGGCCCGGGCCGTTGCGGCAAGGTCATCGGTGGATTCAAGCACGACGGAGTTGCAGCCGGCGGTCTCCGTGAACACGAGCTTGCCCGGGCAGTTCTGCTCCAGCCAGCTGCCGAAGACCGGGCTGCCGGTGTAATCGACGATCGCGGTCTGCGGCTGAGCGAGCAGTTCCTGGGTGGCGGGCTCAGCGCGGGTATCGGCGACAAGCGTGACAAGGTTGGGATCGAAGCCCGCTTCTTCCAGCACCGCGCGGCACGCCGAGACCACAAGCGCTACCGGCAGCACCGCCCGCGGATGTGGCTTCAGCACCACCGGGTTGCCGGTCGCCAGGGAAGCGCAGAGCGCCGGATAAGCATTCCAGAGAGGAAAGGTGGCACAGCAGATCACCACGCCGACACCCCGGGGCCGAAGCCGGTACTGTTTGACCAGGTCCGCTACGCCGTCGCGGCCGAACTGCCGCTGCCAGCGGCCACTGCGCGGCACGTCAGCCATAGCCTTATGAGCGTAGGCCAGTGCTTCCAGTCCGCGATCCAGCGCGTTCGCTCCGCTACCGGCAAAGGCCATGACGTAGGACTGGCCGGACGTATGCATGGTGGCGTGGGCGTTTTCAAACAGCTGTTCACCGCAGCGCGCAAGCATCTCCAGGCAGACTCCCACCCGGGTATCGGGATCCGCGGCCGCCCAGGGACCGTGCGCGCTATCGATCGCCGCGTACAGGGCGGGCACGTCCACCTTCGGGTAACTGATGCCCAGGGGCTCGCACGTGTAGGGCGACACTTCTTCGCCGATGCGCCCACGCTCCGCCGGCTGCGCCAGCGGGAAGGGCCTGCCGAGCAGGTCTTCGAAGCGGGCCTTGCCGGCCGCCGGCACGTCCTCGCCGTGAAGCTTGCTACTCGGGTTTTCGGGCCAGCCGCTGAAATGGCGTCGGTCCGCGCAGGCGGCGAGCGCCTGATCGAGCAGGGTCCGATGGCGGGCAAGGTAATCGATCGTCATGATGCATAGTCTCCTGCGGTAGTGGGCTCCCGCTCCTCAGCGAAGGTCAGCTCCACGTCATGGGCCTCAAGCGGATCGCCACACTGGTCGCAGCGTACGCGGCTGCGCAGGCGTTCACCGCAGGGACCGTGGCGGAGCAGCATCGGCGGCCCTTTGCCGTTGAGGTCACACCATCGATCCCCCCAGTGGAGCAGTGTCTGGAAGAAGGGAAACAGGTCCCAACCCTTGCTCGTGAGGCGGTATTCAAAGCGCCGTGGCCGACGTTGATAGGCCTGGGCGGCGAGCACGCCGGCGTCTTCGAGCAGGCGAAGACGATCAGTCAGGGTGTTTGTGGCCACCGGTAATTCCCGGTGGAAATCGTCGAAGCGTGCGATACCGTGGAAGGCGAGTGCGATGACATTGGCGGTCCAGCGATCGCCGACCAGGGTCACGAGCTGGCGATAGACGTTGCGCGCCGCAGGGACGGCGCTTGCGGGCAGCGACGAGCGCCGCCGGGTCTTGACCGGCCGCTCGTCCCTCGCGGCGCCGGGGCCGGGCTCGTAGGCAACGGCGCGGCCGTCCACGGGCAGCTCACAGGCCTCACAGGCAAGCACCGGCGAAAATCGCTGCCCGCAGCGACGGTGACGCAGCGTGAAGTCCTGCTGCGGCGCTACCGGGTAGTGACACCGCTCCCAGGCCACGGCCATGAGAGCCGTATCGTAGAGGTCCAGGGACTTGCGGGTGAGGCGGTAACGACCATGCCGCTGACGCAGGCAGTCAATACCCCGGAGCCACTTCAGCCGGTCCGACAGAACGCCGCGGGAGGCGCCGGTCGCGGCGAGGAGGCCACCAAAGGTGGAACCGCCCCAGAAGGCTTCCTGCAGGATAAGCAGACACCAACGGTCACCGATCTCGTCAAGCGCCCGGTTGATGGAGCTGGCACGGGTGACGAGAACGCTCACGATTCAGGCGCGATACAAGTCCTCGCCCCGGGCCCAGGTGGCATGGAAGCCAAAGGGCACCCGCCGCGGCAGATGCACCCGGGCCAGGGGGCCGTCCTCGATGGCGCGGGCGTCGAAAACCAGGCAGTCCGACTGCCAGCTATTGCTGTCGGTCACCAGGGTGATCACGTAGCCATCGTCCTCGGCCCGTTCCCGCCCGGCACCGCGGCGCGGGGCGAAGACGGCTTCGCTGCCGAAAACCCCGGCACCGTAGTCCCACTGCCAGCGCCGGCCGGTCTCGTTGTCATACTTGACCAGCCCGGTGAAGCGCAGCGTATGACCGCCTTCATGGGACAGCGGGATGCGCTGGTGGTACGCATAGCGGCTCTTCTCACCATGAAACAGCGGATTGGTCTTGTTGAATTCGGTATTGAGATCGTCAATGTCGCCCTCGCGCACCTCGCCCGTGCGCAGGTTGAAGCGCCAGCGATAATTGTTCGCCTCCAGGCGCATGTAGGCGAGCATGTGCGCGAGCTCGCCCTCGCCGGGCCTGGCCTGCGGCATGGGGTTGCGGGAACGGCAGCCGTCCATCACCACCCAGTCACCCTCCTCCCAGCAGTTGCTCACGTGAAGGATGTAGCAGGGCTCGCACTCGAACCAGCGCACGTCCCCGCCGTCACCGTAGCGCGGCACGATGCCAAAGCGCGTCGGGATATCGCGGTGGAAGGTAAGTACGCGCAGATGGTGCTTGCGCAGCACGTCCATGTCGTGGAAGAACGGCAGGTCGTGCACGACCGCATAATGACGGGTGAAACCGATATCGTGGGGCAGCCGCGGTCCGGGCAGCTCGATGGCCGTCTCGTGCACCAGGCGCCCCGTGCGGTCTGCAATGCCGTAAGTCATGTAGGGCGGCTCGTCGCCATAGTCGAAGAAAATCAACTCTCCCGTGGCCCAGTCGACCTTCGAGTGTGCGGACATGCGCGCATGGCGCCGCCCGGGAAGCTCAAAGGCTCCATGGGTAGCGAGCGTTTCGCCGTCCAGGCGGCAGGGATTGCCCGCGTTGTACCAGAGGGAGATCAGGTCCCCGTGGTAGTAGACAAGATCCGTGTTCGATGTGTCCTTGATACCGAAGGGCGAAACGCTGTAATCGAAGGGGCCCATGACGCCGGGGGATAGGGAACTTCCCCGGGCCTGCTCCTCGGCGAGGGCATGGGTTGCGACCCACCGGTTGCGGTAGCCCACAGTTCCGTCGCGGAAATAAACCCCGTGAATCATGCCGTCGCCGTCGAAGGGGTGATATCGGTTCTTCGGCGGCAACTGCGGGTTGGGGCCATTGCGCAGGTACGCCCCCTCGAGGTCCGCTGGCAGCTCGCCGGTTACCGGCAGGGACTCTGCCGCCAGCTCGCCCGTGACCGGCGCGTACACGCCGTGAAGGTAGGGGTTATCGAGGCTGTAGATCCAGTCCGGAGCATCGTCAAAACGGGTCACGCCCCCGACGCAGTGATTAACGGTGGGATACTTGGGATGCTGTGCCGGAAGACCCATGGTGCGCTCCTGGATGGGTAACTCTTCCCCCGAGTATAGAGCCGCAGTTCTGTTATGCAAGCCACTGATGGGAGGACCGGGCGTACCCGTATCATGGGTATTTGCGGCACTGCGCCTGCTGGCCTAGACTTCAGGTCTAATTAAAAAAGTGACTGTGGTTACCCGATGACGGACTGCCTGTCCCGCCTGCGCCTGCCCGTGTTCCAGGCCCCCATGTTCCTTCAGTCAGGTCCGGCGATGGTCATCGCGGCCTGCCATGCCGGTATCGTCGGCTGCTTCCCGTCCGTCAATGCCCGCACCATCGAGGACCTTGAACGCTGGCTCACCGACATCACCGGGGCGGTAAGCGACAGCGAGCATGCGCCCTGGGCGATCAACCTGATGATGCATCGCTCCAATACGCGTCGGCACGCGGATCTGGACCTCGCCGTGCGCTTCCGCGCTCCGCTGGTGATCACCGCCCTCGGCAGCCCCCGGGAGGCCGTGGAGGCGGTGCACAGCTACGGCGGCCTTGTCTTCGCCGACGTCATCGACCCGCGCTTCGCCGCCAAGGCGCTTGAGGCCGGCGCAGATGGTCTGGTGCTGGTTGCTGCCGGGGCCGGAGGACATACGGGGCAGATCGCCGGCTTCGCTTTCGTAGAGGAGGTGCGCCGCTTCTGGGACGGGCCTATCGTCCTCGGCGGCGGCATCAGCACCGGACGAGCCGTCCGTGCCGCAGAAGTACTCGGCGCGAACTACGCTTACCTGGGCACCCGCTTCATCGCCAGTGAGGAGAGCATGGCAGACCCCGACTACAAGGCCATGGTTGTGGCCGCTTCAAGCAACGACATTGTCTGCTCCGATGCCCTCACCGGCGTGCGCGCCAACTGGCTGCGACAGAGCCTCCTTCGAGCGGGCTACGATCCAGAGGCCATGCCGGCAGCGGGGGACATCGACGTGCTTGCCGCGGCCGGCGAAGCCAGGCGCTGGCGCGACGTCTGGTCCGCCGGCCAGGGGGTCGGTGCGGTGCGCGCGGTACAACCGATCAGCGCCATTGTTGAAGAGCTCATCCGCACCTATAACGCTGCGAAGGAAACGCCCTGACATGAAAACGAGCACCGCGGCGCGGATCGCCGCTCACCGGCAGGCCGGCCACTGGGCTGACGACACGCTCCACAGCCTGCTTGCCGGCCTCGCTGGGCGCGCAGGAGACCGGCCGGCTGTCATCGATCCCCCGAACAGTGAAGCCCTTGGTGCCGGCCCACCGCGCCGCCTCGACTTCTCAATGCTCGACCGGGAGAGCAACGGCCTGGCCCGGGAACTCGCGGCGCGCGGCATAGGCCCCGGCGACGCCCTCCTCGTGCAGCTGCCCAACACCCATGCCCTCGTACTGCTCTACGTCGCAGCGAGCAAGCTCGGCGCCGTGCTGTCGCCGCTCGCGGTGCAATACGGCCTGCACGAGATCGCCGGCTTTGCCAGCGCCCTGTCGCCCCGCGCCTTCATCAGCCAGCAAGTGTTGGGCGACCGTACCCTTCTCGATGACGGCGCCGCCGCCCTGCCCGGGATAGACGCCTGGCCGATCGATGAACTCCTCGCCGGCGCGGCCGCGCGCGACCAGACCCGGGGCAACTGGGCGGATGATGCCGACGCCATCCTCACCGTCTGCTGGACCTCCGGCACCACCGGCACACCGAAGGGCGTGCCCCGCTCCCACAATATGTGGTCGGTGCAGGGCCGCACCACGCAGACCGCCGGTGGCTACCGCCCGGGGGAGGTACTTCTGGCGCCCTTCCCTTTCGTGAACATGGCGGCCCTCGGCGGCTTTCTGTTTCCCATGGCGCTGCTTGGCTGCACCGTCGTTCTGCACCACCCCCTGGACCCGGCGCTATACCTCGCCCAGCTTCAGGACGAGAGCGTAAACTTCACTATTGCGCCGCCGGCCCTCCTGAACCGCCTGGCGCAGCAGCCTGCGCTTTGGGAGCAGTTCGATTTCAGCGCCCTTCGCGCCGTGGGCTCCGGCTCGGTACCCCTCTCGCCCGCAATGATCGAAGCCTTTGAGGGGCGTTACGGCAAGCCAGTAGTGAACTTCTATGGTTCCAACGAGGGCATCGCCCTCTTTGCCACCCCGGAGACGGCGCCAGCGGCGGAACAGCGCGCAAAGCTGTTTCCCCGTCTCGGTGTCGCCGGCATGCCCTTTACCGGCTATGGCGCCGAGGTCCTGCAAACCCGGGTCATCGACCCCGCCAGCGGCGCCCCGATCAACGAGCCCGGTGCCTCCGGGGAACTGTGCATTGCCGGCCCCGGCGTCTTTGACGGTTATCTCGGCCACGACAACCGGGGCCTGTTCAGCGACGACGGCTTCTTCCGCACCGGCGACCTGGTGGAGATCAGCGGCGCCCCCCCGCTCTACTACCGGATCGTCGGCCGCTGCAAGGACATCATCAACCGCGGCGGCATGAAGCTTTCACCGAGTGAACTCGACACGCTCCTTGAGGGGCACCCGGACCTGGCCGAAGCTGCCGTTTGCAGCTACGCAGACCCGGAGCTGGGCGAGCGCATCTGCGCCTGCCTGGTGCTCACTGACGGCGCGAGCGCACCGACCATCGACGCTCTCGGAACATGGCTCAGTGAGCGCGGGCTCGCCCGTTTCAAAGCCCCGGAACGCATAGAGCTCTTCGATACCCTGCCGCGTAATCCGCTAGGCAAGGTTGTCCGCGACGAACTGGTGGCTGCGGTCGCAGCCCGGGGAGACACGCTGTGAACCACGTTTACATCCTGGGCGGCGCCCAGAGCGATTTCGCCCGAAACTGGGCCCGGGAGGGACTGGACCTCTTCGCCATGTTCCGGGAAACCCTGGAGGAGGCGGTAACCGACGCCGCCATCGAACCGGGGCAGATCGAAGTCGGCCACGTTGGCAACTTCGTCGCCGATCTCTTCGCCCGCCAGGGGTTGCTCGGCGGCTTTTTCGGCCACGTCTATCCGGAGCTCGCAGGCATACCCACCGCGCGCCACGAGGCCGCCTGCGCCTCCGGCTCCATGGCCGTACTCGCCGCCATGCGCGACCTCGAGGCCGGACACTACAGTGTCGCCTGCGTGCTGGGCCTTGAGCTCATGCGCAACGTCGACGGCCGTACCGGCGCAGAGTACCTCGGTGCTGCCGCCTGGCAGGGTCAGGAGGCGCAGGACGCGCCGTTCCCCTGGCCCCATCTCTTCGATCGCATCACCGCCGAGTACGAGCAGCGCTACGGCATCCGCGAGGAGTACCTCGCGCGCATCGCCGAGATCAACTTCGGCAACGCCCGCGGCAACCCGAAGGCCCAGACCCGGGAATGGACCTTTCCGGATGGCTGCTTCGCCAGCGATGACACCTTGAACCCCGTCATTGACGGTCGCATCCGCAAGCTCGACTGCGGCCAGATCACCGACGGCGCTGCCTGCCTGGTACTGGCCAGCGAGGACGCAGCCCGCGCCCATGCGCAGCGCCGCGGTCTCGCTCTCGCGGATATCCCGCGTATCAAAGGCTGGGGCCACCGCAGCGCGCCCCTGCTCCTGGAGCGCAAGCTTGCCCTCAGCGCGGGCCAACCGCTGATCTTCCCCCATGCGGCGAAGACCATCGAGGATGCCCTGCACCGCGCAGGCTATGCCCGGGTCAGCGAGCTGGACGGCCTCGAGACCCACGACTGTTTCACCATCACCGAATACCTCGCCCTGGACCACAGCGGTCTCACGCCCCCCGGCCAGGCTTGGCAGGCGATCGAGGATGGCCGCATCGCCCGGGACGGCGCCTTCCCGGTAAATCCCAGTGGCGGGCTCATCGGCCTCGGGCACCCGGTGGGTGCAACGGGCGTGCGCATGGTGCTCGACGGCGCCAGACAGGTCACCGGCCGCGCCGGGGTCTGCCAGGTCGCCGGCGCGGAGAACCTGCTCACTTTCAACGTCGGGGGCTCCACGACCACCTGCGCGAGCTTTGTAGTGGGGGTCGGCGCATGAGCGAGGCCTATCTTTACGAGGGCGTACGCAGTCCTCGTGCGCGCGCGAAAGACTCCGGCGGACTCCACGCATTAACACCCCATGCTGTGCTCGCCCAGCTCTATGAAGCCCTTGCCACCCGCGCACAGCTGGCACCAGCCGCAGTCGATGACGTGATTCTCGGCTGCGTCACCCAGTACGGCGAGCAGGCCGGGAATATCGCCCGCGCCTCCGTACTTTATGCGGGCTGGCCCGATCGGGTTCCCGGACTCACGGTAAACCGCTACTGCTCCTCAGGCATCGACGCTATCGCGCTGGCCGGGCTCAAGGTTCGCAGCGGCGAGGCCAACGCTGTAGTGGCCGGGGGCGTGGAGATGATGTCCCGGGTGCCTATGCTCGCGGACCAGGCGCGTGTATTCACGG
Organism: Pseudohaliea rubra DSM 19751; assembly: GCF_000764025.1. Lineage (GTDB taxonomy): Bacteria > Pseudomonadota > Gammaproteobacteria > Pseudomonadales > Halieaceae > Pseudohaliea > Pseudohaliea rubra. The sequence continues at coordinate 233,237 of NZ_KN234745.1, forward strand.
ACCCACCCTTCGCGGCCGCCTGTCGCATGCTGATGATGGGCAGCGGGGCGGACCTGATCGCCACCCTGAACGGGGTAAGCCGGGAAGCAGCGGACGCGGTGGCCCTGGAAAGCCAGACCCGAGCCGCCCACGCCCGGGACGCCGGCCACTTTGACCGCTCCCTGGTGCCTGTCAGGACGCCGGCGGGCACGGTGGGCGTGGACGAGTGCATCCGCGACGGCCTTAGCGCCGAAGACCTCGCCGCCCTGCCTCCGGCCTTCGCCGAAGCCGGGGCAGCGGGCGTGGACGCGTTTCAGCGAAGCGCCAACCCCTCGCTCGAGGGGATCGAGCACATTCACACCGCCGGCAACTCGCCGGCCATGGCCGACGGTGCCGCCCTGCTCCTCGTGGGCAATGAGGCGCTCGCCGATACGCTCGGCCTGGCACCCCGCGCACGGATACGGGCGGCATGTACCGTCGCGGCAGATCCGCTTCAGGTGCTGACGGGCTGCCTGGCGGCGACCGAGGCGCTCCTTGAGCGCGAGGGCCTGACCCGGGATGCAATCGATCTGTTTGAGATTCATGAAGCGTTTGCCGCAGTCCCCGTGGTGGCCCGGGAGCGACTGGGTATCCCGGCAGCGCGGCTCAACGTCAACGGCGGCGTGATCGCCCTCGGCCATCCCATGGGCGCCACCGGTGCAGTGATGGCGATCACGCTTCTGGACGAACTGGAACGGCGTGGCCTGGAGCGAGGCCTGGTGGCGGCTGCCGGTGCCGCCGGCAGCGGCAGCGCGCTGATCATCGAGCGGGTTCATTACCCTTAGAGAGCTAAGGGAAAAAATCCAAAAAGGCCCAAAATCTTTTTGTGACGGAAGTATTATCAGTCCTGACACCGGGGCTGTTTTTTGCAAAAAACGTTCTAAATCGGCAACTTAGTTGATATTTTTTCTCATATCTGTATGATTGAGGACAAATTTGATTTGGGACTAAACCATTACACCCGAAAATAGTGATGTACCCCGGAAGACCGCAAAGCTCCGGGCGCCCACCCTCAACGATGGCCCGGCTGTTCATAAACTGATCAGCGAGTGCCCCCCGCTCGACGAAAATTCTGTCTACTGCAACCTGCTTCAGTGCGACCATTTTTCGGCCACCACAGTCGTCGCAGAGCAGGATAACGATCTCGTCGGCTGCATTTCGGGGCACCTCATTCCAGCCCGGCCGGACACCCTCTTCATCTGGCAGGTCGCCGTCGGGGCTGCCGCCCGCGGTCAGGGTCTTGCCCTGCGCATGCTCCAGCATCTCCTTGAGCGCCCCGCCTGCCGCGCCGTACGTTATCTGGAGACAAGCATCACGCCGGACAACGACGCCTCCTGGGGCCTGTTCCGCAAGCTGGCAGCCACCCGGGACGCAGCGCTCACGGACAACCCCTGGTTCGACCGGGACCGGCACTTCCAGGGCGCCCACGACAGCGAACAACTCGTCCGCATCGGCCCCTTCACGGCGGCCGCGGACAGCGAAGCAACCCTCAACGACGAGAGGACCAACGCATGAACATCTTCAAGGAAACGGAATCGGAAGTTCAGAGCTATGCACGCTCCTTCCCGCGTAGCTTCAACCGCGCCCAGGGCGAAGAGCTTTTCGATGAGGACGGCATCGCCTACCTCGACTTCCTCGCAGGCGCCGGAGCGCTGAACTACGGCCACAACAACGCCGTGCTCAAGGAAAAGCTCCTCGCCTACATCGAAAACGACGGCATCACCCACGGCCTGGACATGCACACCCGTGCCAAGGCGGACTTCCTGGAAGCGCTCCGCGACAAGATCCTCGCACCCCGCGGGCTCGACTACCGCGTGCAGTTTACGGGCCCTACGGGCACCAATGCCGTGGAGGCAGCCATGAAACTCGCGCGCAAGGTCAAGGGCCGGGAGACCATCGTTTCCTTTACCAACGGCTTCCACGGCGTGAGCCTTGGCCCCCTTGCGGCGACGGGCAATGCCCATCATCGCGGTGGCGCCGGAACACAGCTCGCCGGCATCGCGCGGGTTCCCTATGACGGCTACCTGGGCAAGGGCGTCGACACTACGGCCTACCTTGACAAGCTGCTCTGTGACGGCAGCTCCGGCATCGACCACCCCGCCGCCGTGCTCGTCGAGACCGTGCAGGGCGAAGGGGGCGTCAACGCCGCCTCCGCCCAGTGGCTGCGCAACCTCGAAAAGGTCTGCCGCAAGCACGACATGCTTCTGATCGTGGACGACATCCAGGCCGGCTGTGGTCGTACCGGTACTTTTTTCAGCTTCGAAGGCGCCGGGATCAAGCCGGATATCGTCACACTGTCGAAGTCCATCAGCGGCTACGGCCTGCCCATGGCGATCGTGCTGCTGCACCCGGAACTCGACGCGTGGAAGCCCGGCGAGCACAACGGCACCTTCCGCGGCAACAACATGGCGTTCCTCACGGCGAAAGCGACCATTGATGAATTCTGGTCGAGCAGCGCCTTCAGCGACAGTGTAAAACGCAAGGGCGCCTACGTCGCAAAGCGTCTGCAGCGCATGGCCGAGAACCATGGCGAGGGCCATTTCTCTGTTCGCGGCCGCGGCATGTTCCAGGGTCTCAACTGCGTCTGCGGTGAGCTCGCCGGCAGGATCGCGGCGCGCTGTTTCGAGGAGCGCATGATCATCGAGACCTGTGGCGCCGACGACGAGGTCATCAAGATTTTCTGCCCGCTGACGATCACTGATGCCAACCTCACCCGTGGGCTCGACATCCTCGAGAAGGCAGTAGCCGAGGTCTGTGCCGAGACCGACGAAATGCCCGAAGCCACAGAAGTCTTCAAACTGCGCCGCGCCTCCTGAGCCGGCCGGAGCAGCGACAGCGAACAGCACAACAAGGAGCCAAGCAATGATTGTCAGGACCCTGGCGGAGGCAAAAGCCTCCGGCCGGCGCATCGTATCGCCGGACAACAACTGGGAAAGCACCCGCATGTTGCTCAAGAACGACAACATGGGCTTTTCCTTCCATATCACCACGATCTACGCGGGTGCGGATTTCCGCATGCACTACCAGAATCACCTTGAGTCGGTGTACTGCGTCAGTGGCGAAGGCGAGGTTGAGACCCTGGCGGACGGTAAAAAGTACCCGATCGCCCCCGGCACGCTCTATATCCTGGATCAGCACGACGAACACATCCTGCGGGCGTTCAGCGAGATGACCATGGCCTGCGTGTTCAACCCCCCGCTCTCGGGTAAGGAAGTACACAATGCCGAGGGCGCCTATGAACTGGAGGCGGAGGCTATCGAATCGTGAATACCCATACGGTGGAGAAGATCGGCGGTACGTCGATGCTCGACTACCGCGCGGTCCGGGACAATATTTTTCTGCACGGCGGTCACAGCGACAACCTCTACGGCCGCGTGTTTGTGGTGTCGGCTTATGCGGGTATCACCAACCGGCTCCTTGAGCACAAGAAAAGCGGGCGGCCCGGCATCTACGCGCTCTTCTCAGGCAGTGAGCAGGACGCTTCCTGGCAGGAAGAGTTCACGACGCTGCGCGAGGAAATGCATGCGCTCAACAGCGCGTTGTTTGACGATGAGGGCGAGACGAAGCGAGCAAACGCTTTCATCGACGAACGACTCTATTCGGCCGAGGCCTGCCTGAACAACCTGGCCAAACTCTGCGGCCACGGACACTTCTCGCTGGAGGCCCACCTGGATACGGTCCGCGAGATGTTGGCGAGCCTCGGTGAGGCGCACAGCGCCTGGAACACGGCACAGCTCCTGCAGCGCGATGGGGTCAATGCCTGTTTCGTGGACCTGACGGCCTGGCGCAGCGAAGAACACCTGCCCCTCGACGATCGTATTCAGGAAGCAATGGCCGAGATCGACGTGAGCACCACCATGCCCATCGTCACCGGCTATGCCCACAGCGATGACGGCCTCATGGCCAACTTCGATCGCGGCTACAGCGAGATGACCTTCAGCCGCCTGGCGGTCATCACCGGCGCCAGTGAGGCCGTGGTACACAAGGAGTTCCACCTGTCCAGCGCCGACCCGAAGGTCGTCGGAGAAGACAAAGTGGTTCCCATAGGCCGCACGAACTACGATGTAGCGGACCAGCTTGCAAACCTTGGCATGGAGGCTATTCACCCCAAGGCGGCAAAGGGGTTGCGTCAGAGCGGGATTCCGCTCCGGGTCAAGAATACCTTCGAGCCGGAACACACGGGCACGCTGATCACCTCCGAGTACATCAGCAGCAAGCCCTGCGTGGAAATCATTGCCGGCTGTCGCGGCGTCTATGCCCTCGAAGTTTTCGACCAGGAAATGGCCGGCCAGACAGGCCGGCATGATCAGGAGATTCTCGGCATTATCCGCCGCTACAAGGCGCACATCGTGTCCAAGGACATGAATGCGAACACGATCACGCACTACCTCGCGTGCAACCTGAAGACCGTGAAGCGCATCCGACGCGAGATCGAAGCGCAGTTCCCGAGCGCGGAGCTCGATCAGCAGCGCGTGGCGGTCGTCTCAGCGATCGGCAGCGATATGCAGATCCCGGGGATTCTCGCCCGCACCGTGACGGCGCTGGCCGAAGACAATGTCTCGGTGCTCGCCATGCACCAGTCGCGGCGCCAGGTCGACATGCAGTTCATGGTCAGCGACAGTGACTACGAGCGCGCCGTGGTGGCCCTGCACCGAAAGCTGGTAGAGCCGATCGATCACGGCCGCGCCATCTCCCTCGCGTCCTGATGTCGAGCTGAAGCGGGGGCCTGGCGCGTGGTCGCGACCTTCATCCTGTGCCTTCTCGGCTTCACCCTCATCGGCATCTCGTCAGCGCGGGCGAGCCGGGGCACCCGGCACGATTACTATCTCGCAGACGGCAGCGTCGGCCCCTGGCTGGTCGGCCTTTCCGCGGTGGCCACCAACAACTCCGGCTACATGTTTATCGGGGTCATCGGCTACACCTACGCCACCGGCTTTCCCGCCATCTGGCTTATGCTCGGCTGGCTTCTCGGCGATTATCTGGGCTCCACTTTCATTCATGCAAAGCTGCGCGCCGCAACGGCCGGCTGTGACGAAGTCTCCTACGCCGGCGTGCTCGCCCGCTGGCACGGCGAGCGGAATACGGCGCTGCAGCGCACCATCGGCGCCATTTCCCTGCTTTTCCTGCTCAGTTACGCCGGCGCCCAGCTCCTCGCCGGCAGCAAAGCCCTGCATGTGCTCTTCGACTGGCCGCTCTGGGCCGGGGCCGTGCTCGGTTCGGTCCTTGTCGTGGCCTACTGCTTTGCCGGGGGTATTCGCGCCTCCATCTGGACGGACGCGGCGCAGTCGATAGTGATGATCGTCGCCATGACCGTACTTCTGATCGTTGCTCTGATTGAGCTGGGCGGCTTCCCTGCTGCCTGGGCGGCGTGGAAGGAGATCCCCGGGTTCACCCGCTGGACACCCCAGGCGCCCGCCTTCCTTGGCTGGACCGGGGGCCCACTGTTCGTCCTCGGCTGGATGGCCGCGGGCCTGTCCGTCATCGGCCAGCCCCACGTGATGGTCCGCTTCATGACTCTCTCGGGCGGGCCAGGCGGCATGCGCCGGGCCAGGACCTGGTACTACCTCTGGTTCACAGCCTTCTACTTTGCCGCTACCGCCGTGGGCCTGCTGTCTCGCCTGTATCTCACCGACAGCGCCAGCTTCGACGCGGAGCTGGCCCTGCCGACCATGGCCCTGGAGCTGCTGCCCGGTGTGCTCGTCGGTGTGATTCTCGCGGGCATTTTTGCTGCAACGATGTCGACAGCTGATTCGCTGATTCTCTCCTGCTCCGCTGCCCTCACTCACGACCTGCTGCCACACCGGATCGAACGGCCGCTGCTGATCAAGGCCTCCACCGTCCTCATGACCGCTGGTGCACTGGTTCTCGCTCTCTCCGGCAGTGACAGTGTCTTCGCGCTGGTCATCCTGTCCTGGTCGGCGCTGGCCAGCGCCTTTGCGCCGCTGCTCATCGCCCTCGCCCTCGGCGCACGCCCGTCCCAGACGCGCGCACTCTCCGCACTCGCCATCGGCCTGGGTGTATCGCTCCTCTGGCGTCAGCTGGGCTGGGAATCAGTGGTGTACGAGGGGTTGCCGGGGATCGCTGCCGGGCTCTTGGTACACATGCTGCCCGCCGCCGGGCGCAAGGCTATACACGCCGCCGCGGAAGCTGCCGAATGAAGAGCGTGTGAAGTGCCGTGGCTGCTCGCGGGTCGAGATTGATCAGCGCATAGCTGATATTACGAGGGCCCAGGTGGGCGTCAAAACAACGGATGGCCGCAGGCCTCACCGCCGCGCCAAAGAATCAACTGCTTTACGCTGCGGGCGCCGCAACCGGTTGTATGAAAGCGGCCAAAGAAGCGCGAATGCAAAACAGAAAAGGCTGGCCGTAACGGGCCAAGACGCGACGTGCATTGCGGCCGATCCGTTGTGCGCCAAATAAAGAACCACAAGCGCGATCAGGCACCCTCCCAGAAGCAGTGGATAACGCTGTCGTACAAACTTGGCATCGAGGCGTGCACCCAAGGAAGTCGTCACCAGCAGAACAAGCCAGAACACCCAGCCGGCGCTACCGGCGCCGCCCATCAGTGTGGCGATGGCAGACGTGGCGAGGGCTATCGGCGTACCCCAGACAAATGCAGGCCAGAGATCATCCATCATGGTGCGACGCTTACGCTTGCCCAGCCAGATTGAAACTCCGCTGGCACTGACGACGGCAAGCATCATCCCCAGGATAAAATAGAGAACCTTCGTACCCACACCCGCAAAGTCACCGAAATGAATTCGGTAAAGAGAGTAAACAAACTGCTTCCCGCCGGCGCCGTCACGATAGCCCCCGCGTCCGATCCGTTCACCGTCGGGTGAAAAACGGTAGTTTTCGGAATAAATCAGACGCCCGGGCTGCTGCACGTAGAGCTCTACAAACTCATCCACCGTACCCGGGTCGTGAATGGTGAGAAAAATGGGCCTGCCTTCCGGGTCCACACGGAGCACATGATCGACAGCACGGGCAATATCGGGAAGCGCAGCACCCTCGACGCCGTAACCGGACGGCTCGGGCGCAAATACGGGCGCGGAGACCGCCTCGGTATCGCCATCAAAAAAAGCGTGAGCTGCAAGTGACACAAGCAAGCCTATCAGGCCGTAGTAGGCGCCGGTGATGGCAATCGTCAGGTGAAACGGCAGACCCCACACACTCAGGCGATTATGCAGATCGATGCTGGCCTGAGTGCCGTTCCCGCCTCTGCGAAAGCGGAAGGCATCCCGCACGATGCGAGGATGAGCAAGAATCCCTGACACAATCAGAGCCACCAGTAATGCGCCGCAAACACTGACCAGGATCATGCCGAAGTTCTTCGGCAGGTGCAGGTAGTAATGCAGGTCGATCAGCATTCGTGTCCATGGAGCTGACTCAATCGCACCCAGGGTCCCGTCGTCGCGAACGAAGTGCGCGATGTCGTCGTTCTCGACCACCAGTCGCGGAATACCGGAAGTAGGAAACACAACGTGAAAGTGGCTCGTATCGCGACCATAGCGCTCCACGAAATGCTCGAGCCCCTGTGCCGCGAGCTTCGGCCTGACCCGTGTGTCCTCTTCAACCGCTGGCTGCTCCCAGCGCTCGAATTCCTGATTGAAAACAGCGAGCGCGCCCGACAGGCAAATCAGGTACATGGCGGCGCTGATCATGAGGCCCAACCAGGCATGGGCATCCAGCGCCGCGGCATCCAGGGCTCTCCCTCGATTTGGGCCCGCCACCATGCGCTTCATAAGTACATCACCGCAGCCAGGAGCGAGGTCCCAGTCGACCCGGCGAGTAACCATTGCATGCGGCGTCGGCTCGCCAGATACAGAAAAACATACAGCGCCGTGAGCAGGGGCAGCAGCAGGATCCCGATCGCCGCCTGGCTGGCTCCAGTTACGGGAAGCTGAAAGCTGATAAATACTGTAAGGATTCCGGCCATGAGGGGGAGCACAAGGGCGACGACGATTGCCGTCCCGACATTCACAACCATCTGCGCTACCGACCATTGCGGCGCCTCACGGGGGCGTTGCTGGCCGTCACGGGAGGGAATCCGGGACGCCTCTCTGCTGACGTAGGGCCACACCAGCAGAGCGGGCGCAAACAGCATGTACACCAGTCCGTACTGCAGACCTGCAGCCGGAATCCACGCCAGCACAGAAGACGCTGTCAGGGCCCAGCCGAGCGCACTGCTAAACCGGTTTGCCTTTTTCCAGCCCCAATAAACCCATCCCAGTCCGAAAAAACACAGAAAAACGGCAAACAGTGCTAGTACAGACGCATTAAACATCAGCCTCGCTCGACTCAGAAGGCGTAGGTGAGGCTCGCGCTGAGCTGCCGACGCATACCCGGAAAGCAGTCGCCGCGCGTCAGGCAGGAGGTCAGGTACTGTTCGTCGGTCACGTTTCTCACGTTCAATGCCAAGTCGAGGCCATTACCCATGGCATAGCCAAGCATGAGATCGCCAAGCAAATAGTCCTGTGTTACGTAGCGCAGGTTACTGTTCTCCGAGACGCTCTCACCCACCCAGCGTACGCCGCCCCCGGCGTGAAACCCCTGCAGCGCCGCAGGCTCCCAGGTTACCCACAGGGATGCCTGACCGTCCGGTGACGCCGAGAGCTCAAAACCATTGGGGTCTTCCGCATCCAGTGTCGCGTACGCGACCTGCACCGCAAAATCACCGAGGCGGAACTTGCCCTCCAGCTCAACCCCTCTGAGCGTGGATTCACCCTGCTGCTGCGCCGCATCGCCGGGCAAGTTGTTCGGATTCGGTAGATTCGTGATATCAATATCAAAGTACGCTAGCGTGAAATAGCCGGGGAACGCGGGCGGCTCATACTTGATGCCCGCCTCGACCTGGGACGCACGCTCCGGCTCCAAGGGATCGCCAGACAGCGTCTGGCCCACCACGGTTTCGAAAGACTCTGCATAGTTAAGGTAAGGCGACAGCCCGTTGCCGAAACTGTACATCACTGCGGCGCTGATCGACATTTCACTGTCGGTCTGGTCCAGCGCGCCGTTCGTGTTCTCGAGTTCGTCGTAACGAACACCGGCCGTGACGCGCCAGTTTTTCCAGCTGATCTGGTCAGAGATATAAAGACCCAGGTCATCGACCTGTTGAGATGGGTTGTCCCTGTAGATCGCGTCGAAGACCGACTGCTGGGGAGCGCCGGTGTATTCGGGATTAGCGAGATCAAGGGCAAAACGAAAATCACCCGACAACGCGCCACCGCCATACAAAAAGGATACGTTGTTGTCCGTCTCGACATCCTGATACTGAACTCCGACGAGCAGCTCGTGTTCCAGCGCTCCCGTGGTAAACGAACCACTGAGGCGGACATCGAGCGCCTTCTGCTCAGAGGTATTGTCCGCCTGGTAAAACGATCGCGCCACAGTCGTCGACGTCGCGACAGAATCGCCCACAATGTCATTGAGGTAGCGGCTGTTGCCCGCGCCGGTGAAGCTTGGCCACGCCTGGTGATAATCAGCCTCGCCGTCGCGCCACAGTGCCGTCGCATTGACATACCAATCCCCTGTCAGCCGATGTTCGGCGAGCAGCGTGACCTGCGTGGACTCGGTATCAAAGCGATTAAAGCCAGGCTCACCGGCGTAGACATCCTGGTCCAGGGCCACACCACCAGGCCCTGGCTGCAGCGTACCGGCCACCGGTACAAACTGAGAGCCCGTATCGCTCTCCGTTTCCTGGCGCAAGAGTATGCCAGTAATGGCGGTATCGGGTGTCGGTGCGAAGGTCAGGGACGGCATCAGCACGAGTGTATCGTCGAACACGTTATCTACCTGTGTGTCGCTGTCGCGGTAAAATGCGACAAACCGGCCGCGCAGCGCCGAATCCGCACCGGCGGTGCCGTTGAGGTCGACGCCCAACTGCTGTCGGCTGAAGTTCCCAACCTGCGCGGTGACCTCTCCGCCTGTTTCCATCTTCGGCGTTTTCGAAACAACGTTGACAATACCTCCGGGAGAACCCTGACCGTAAAGGACTGAGGCCGGGCCGCGCAGGACCTCAACCTGTTCAATGGTATATATCTCGGTGCGCGTGGTGTTATAGCTGCCGAACAATTCCTGAATCGAATCACGGTACCTCGGGATGTCGAGTCCGCGGGATCGTATCCAGTCGCCTCGCGTGGCAAAGCCGTAGGTTTCGGCGGTCACGCCCGGCATGTAGGCTGTCGTCTGCGACAGGTTCAAGGCGCCCTTTTCCGTAAAGGCATCCGCCGTTTCGATGGATAGTGATCGCGCCGTATCGACGATTGGCGTGTTGGACTTGGTAGCGCCAAAGCGGTTCATGTTGCCATAGACAAATACCTCCTCAATCCGGTCGTCGGGATCCGCCGATTTGCCTGAGGCATTGTCCTGCGCATACACCGATGAAGTGACTGCGATGGCGACTCCGACCACCAGAAGCCTGGGCTGTGATCTAACCTTCATGCTCTCTCCCCTGGGTTCTCGGCCGCCTAGGCAGCCCGACGAAAGAGCATGTTAATCGTAATCGTTATCGTTAGCAACTGAGTTAGCGTTTAGGCTATGCGGGTGGGGCCGATAGCGCGGGGTCCACGTCGGCCACGCGCCCGACCTCGAGGCCAGGCCAGCGAAGTCGGTCTTTGTTGCGAGGAGGATCAGGCATCCCGGCCGGCGCGCGTGCCGGCTCGACCACCGCTCATGCAGGCTGGCGGCGAGAGCCGGACTCGATGGTCCGGCATCCCGGCCGGCACGCGTGCCGGTTCGACCGCCGCGTGTTCAGGCTGGTGCCCGGAGCCGGACTCGAACCGGCACGCTCGCAATGAGCTGGAGATTTTAAGTCTCCTGTGTCTACCAATTTCACCATCCGGGCGCCCGGCGGAGGATAGCATAGGGAGCCTTGCCGGCGCCCGCCGCTGAGGCCGCGGCGTGCTAGACTCGCCCGGTGATCGGCACACGCGGACCCCGGGCGACCATGCGCAAACTCCTTGTCGCATTCCTCCTCCTGGCCGGCATACCCCTCGCTGGCCTTGTCATCACCTTCTCTTCAGACCGGGCCACCTTTGCCGTGACCGGCTATCTGGTGCAAACCTTCACGCCCTACCGGCTCGTGCTGGAGGCGCCGGTCTGGGACCGCGGAGCCGGGCGCCTGAGCGCTGCCGGCGTCCGTCTCTACCAGCAGGGCCTGGATGGACCGCCGCTGCTGGCGGTGCAGAAGCTTGAGGTGCAGCGCCTTGGTGCCCTGCTGCGTCGGGGCGATCTCCGGGAAACAGCACTGGCCGCAGCCAGCGTGCAAACCTACGTCGACGCCACGGACAACACGGAAGACCCGGAGCCTGCGGACTGGCTACGCCAGACCCGCTGGCTACCCGGGACGCTCGACGTCGGCGTTGTGCATGCCATCAAACGCGGCACAGATGTGCGCATCGTGCCGCTACGCAACAGCCGGGGCCGCTGGACACGTACCGGGCAGTTCACCCTCGACAGTACTGCACAGCTGCCAGAAAAGCTCCTGGAGCTGGCGTTGACCCTCGAGGCGCCGGCCCGGGAGTCGATTGCCCTCCAGGCGACAATCACCACGCCCGCGGACGAGAGCGTAGTGTCCCTCGATGGCTCGCTGACCGCCAGCGCCGGGGAACTCACCTATCAGTTGGCCCTTGAGGGCGACTACCGACGCGTCGAGACCCTGCTCGCCAGCCTCGATAATGACGCCTACGGCTTCGCAGGCCGCCTCCGGCTTCGGGGCGAGCTGAGCGGCAACCTCGACGCCGCAAAGCTGGCGGTGCAGCAGTTGACCCTGAACAACAGCCCCGCCTATGACTTCAGCGCGAGCGGCAGCCTGCGTTGGCACCGGGAAGAGCCCGTCACCGTAGACCTGAGCGCGCGGGGAACCATGGCCAGCCTTGGTCCCTTTGCGGCACTCCTGGGGACGGACCTCTCGGCCCTCGGTGAGGTCGACGCGACCCTTGCTCTCGACGGCAGCCTGCGCCGACCGCGGGTCCGCCGGTTCGCCTTTACCAGCCAGAGTGACAGCGGGCTGACGCTCACAATCGAACCCGGTGAAGCCGAGCTCTACCTGGACGAACGGCTGCCCACGGACCTTGCGCTCAGGCTCCGTGCCAGCGGACCTGCTGCAGGGGCGCTGGCCCCCTGGCTCACCCTCCCCCCGCTGGAAACCGGTCCCTGGGTGCTGACCGGTACAGTGCAACGCAGCGAGAACGCCATCACCGCCAGTGACCTGGACCTCACGGTGCAGGCACTTGCCGGCGGCACGGCCCATGCCCGGGGGTCCGTCGACTACATCGCCATGGGCGAGGACGGGCCACGCTTCCGGGGGCTCGCGTTGCGGGTGAACGCCAGGGGCCTGGCCATAGAATCCTTGCTGGCCGCCAAGGGCGTCGCCCTGCCCTTTCCCGCCGAGGGCATCCTGTCTCTGACCGGCACCCTGCGCGGGGACGAGGGCGCCCTTGCACTGGGAGACCTTGATGCCAACCTTCAGGCTTTCGGCGGCACAACCAGGGCTAGCGGCAGGGTCGAGAGTCTCGGCGCCCTCGAGGGAGTGGATCTGCGGCTCGTGCCTGTGAACCTCGATCCGGCAAGCCTTGGCGATGCACTGGCTCCGGCTCTTCAGCAAATCGTCGCCGGGGGCCGCGCCGCGGGCAGCCTGCATCTGCGCCGCGGGACCGGCGACTGGGGCCTCGACAACATTAACCTCACCCTGGAAGGTGCGGAGCGCATCGATCTGGCGATCACTGGTTCGATCCAGCACCTTACGGGCGTTCCGCGGGCGCAGCTGGAGGCCAGCTACCGGGTCCGGCGACCCGCGGACGACACCGGCATCGGGCTGCCACCCGGCGAGGGAACCGCCGTGCTTGATCTACAGTCCACGCGCCAGCTGATCGGCCTGCACGCTTTCCTGGGGGAAACGGACCTCACCAGTGTCATCACGGTGGAGCGGGATCACACGGGCATTACCGGCCTCCGGGCGGAGCTCAACGCCCCACGCCTGCACTTGCCGGACCTTGCCCGGTTGCAGCGCCAGCAGCAACTCGTCGCTGACGAGCCAGGAGAGAGCGGCTCCCGGGAGACAGGCGGGTCCCCTTTCACTCGCCTCCCCGCCTATCCGCTCGAACTCCGCCTCGACATCGGCGAGGTCAGCGGCAGGAATACCAGCCTGAGCGATTTCTCGATCATCGTCCGCGGTGCTGATCGCCGCTTCACCCTCGGCAACTTCGACGTGGAATACGCCGGCGGCGCCATCCACCTGCGGGGCGTTGCCGATTTCAGTGGCGCCGAGGCGGCGATCAGCCTCGCCGGCGACGCCCTCGGTGTTCCGGTGACGGCTCTCGCCGCGGACCTCGGCTACGCCGGCGAGATCGAAGGCACCTTAAGCCTTCGCGGTGGGCTTACCACCCGGACGGCCAGCCTCGAAAATCTGGTGGCAAACCTTGACGGCACCGTCGCCGGCGCCGTCGCCGACGGCTACGTCGAGGGAGCCGCCTTCGATCTGCTGATGACCGATCTTGTTTCCTGGCTGCTCCTCGGGGGGGTGCTGCAAAGCAATACCAACTTCGAATGCGGCATGGCGCAGTTTCTGTTCCGGGACGGCGTTGCACGCAGTGAGGACATCTACCTGGCCACCCGGCACATGATCGCCCAGGGCAAGGCGACCCTCGACTTTACGCAGAAGGAGCTCGATGTGCGCATCGATCCCCGGGCCCGCTCCAGGACCGTGCAGATTCCATCGTCCGTCCGCATCCGCGGCGCCATGAATGACCCTTCGATCATCCCCTCACCGATCTCCGCCACCTTCGATGCCTCGGCCAGGCTCCTGTTCATGACCCCCGAGCTCGGCATGAGACTCTTCGGCATCAAACCGGAGAAAACTGATGCAGCCGCGCCCTGCGCAGGGCTGCTGCTGCAGCCGGACGAACGACCACAGTAGCGTGCTACACTCGCGCCGGTTTCGATAAGTACAGGAACAACCATGGCCTCCGCGCGCGGCGAATTCAGTTCACGCTTCGGGTTCATCATGGCCGCAGCGGGAAGTGCCGTCGGCCTGGGCAACATCTGGGGGTTCCCGACCCAGGCAGCGAGCAATGGCGGTGCGGCCTTTCTGCTTGTTTACCTGCTCCTGGCTTTTATCCTTGCCTATCCAGTACTCATGGCGGAGATCATCATCGGCCGCCACGCCCATGCCAATGCGGTAGGTGCACTCCAGCAAATTGCCCGCGGGCCCTTTACCCGACGGGCGGGAGCACTCACGGGGCGTGTCGGGCTGGTGGTAGCGAGCTTCATTCTCAGCTTCTACGCCATCGTGGCCGGCTGGATGATCGCCCACTGCCTCAGCTCCCTGGCATCACTGGCCGGTGCCGCGGAGGTGGCCGAGTGGCTGACTTCCTTCTCTTTCGGCCGCAACGCAAGCTTCGTGGTGGTGTTCATGCTGTTGACCATCGGCATCATTGCCGAGGGCGTGCACGACGGCATCGAACGCTGGTCCAGCCGGCTCATGCCGATGCTGTTGGTGACCCTGGGCAGCCTTGTGCTCTACGTGCTGACCCTCGACGGCGCCATGGAGGGCCTGGCGGTCTACCTGCTCCCGGACTTCTCCGCCGCCCTGTCCCCGCAGCTGATCATCAACGCCCTGGGCTCGGCGTTTTTTTCCCTGTCCCTCGGCGTTGGCACCATGCTCATCTACGGTTCCTATCTTAACGACCAGGAGAACCTGCCGCTGCTCGGCGGTCTGGTGACCGGCCTGGATATCAGTATCGCCGTGCTGGCCGGTTTCCTCGTGCTGCCAGCGATGTACGTGGCCCTGCACAACGGGGTAGAAATTTTCAACAGCGCCGGCGAGCTCATCTCCGAGGATACGCTTATCTTCCTGGTGCTGCCGGAACTGTTCACCAGCATGGGGCTGGCCGGGGCCTTCTTGTCAGCGCTGTTTTTTTTCCTCATGAGTATCGCCGCCCTGACTTCCTCTATCTCAATGCTGGAGGTCCCGGTGGCCTACGCAATCGAGGAGCACGGCAGCAGTCGACGCAGCGCAGTAGTGCTGATCGGCGGCGTGATTACCGGCCTCAGTCTGTTGATCCTGCTGAATTTCGAGGCGCTCTTCGGGCTGGTGATCACCGCCACGACGCGCTATGGCCAGCCGCTGCTGGGTTTTGTATTCTGTATCTATGCTGGCTGGATCTGGCGGCGCGACGCACTGCTGGCGGAGCTGCGCAAGGGGTCTCCGGAAATTGCCGGCACGCTCTTCTGGCGAATCTGGCCCTGGCACGTGCGCCTCGTCTGTCCTTTGCTTATCCTTGGGATCTTTGCTCAGAACCTCCTAGGCTGACTACTCATGGCACGCTTTCTGACAATCTTTCTCCTCCTGCTGACGGCGCTGTTCACCCTCGAAATGCTCGAGCCGGTGCAGCGCCACCTGGTGCAGCCGTTCACGGCCTCGCTTGCCGACATCAGCGCGGCGCTGATCATGCCCTTCGATGACCAGGTCACCACCAGCGGTCGGGTAATCCGCCATACGGAGACCTACTTCGCGGTCTCCATCGAGGCCGGCTGCAACGGCGTAGAAGCCGCCATCGTGCTCATTGCTGCCGTTATCGCCTTTCCGGCACGCTGGCAGCACAAGCTCGCCGCGATCGGCATCGGCTTCCTCGCCATCCAGGCCATGAATATCCTCCGCATCATCAGCCTGTTTTACCTGGGCATGTGGAACATGGACGTGTTCAGTTTTACGCACCTGTACCTGTGGCCGGTACTGATCATGCTCGACGTACTGGTCGTGTTCCTGCTGTACCTCCGCGTAGTGAATCGACAACCGGTGCACGCATGACGCCGCTAGCTTTCTTTGGCCGCGTACTCCTGCTCATGGTGCCGGCTTTTATCGTCTGGTACCTGCTGGGCTCAGTGCTGGCGGCGCCAGCTGTCTGGGTGGTCTCCGAGCTGCTTCCGGCGTGGCTGCCGGAGCTGGTTGACACGGTCTACCTGGAGGGCACCACCATGACCGTGGTATCCAGCCTCGGGGAGGTCGGCGGCGCCTTCCTGCCCGCGGAGCAGGCCGGCGGTGCACTGGGCTTCCGCATCGATTCCAAGGTACTCAGCTACTCTGTGCCATTCTTCGCCGCGCTGCATTTCGCAACGCCGCTGCCGGGACGCTGGGAGCGCTTTGCCCGGGGGCTTTTCCTACTCTGGCTGCTTCTCATCCCCGGACTTATCAGTACGGCCCTGAAGGACCTCATGCTGACGCTGGGGCAAAGCTACCTGGCCGCGCCCGGAGTGCCCCCTTCCAACGTGGTGGCACTGGCCTATCAGTTCAATACCCTGATCGTACCTCCCCTTGCGCCCATTCTCCTCTGGGGCTGGGAAGCGAGGCGCTCCCCGGCCATTCAGGCGCTCTTTCCCGCGCTCTTCCCGGTCATGGCGGAGGGGGACGACGAGGACGACGGCACCGCGCCTCCAGCAGGTCGCTCACCGCTCGAGCGATAGCGCCAGGGACGTCCGTCGCAGGTCGCATAATTGACGCAAGCCGCGGTACAGCCGCGGCACGGCAGGCGCCGGGGTTGCTCAGGCTGCATCGTCGACCCCCCCCGCCCGCGTTCGCTCTTCGTGCAGCAGGGCCTGAAAGTCATCCCCCCGCTCTTCGAGCACCGCATGGAGAGCTTTTTCCATCAGGTGCCGCGCCTGCCCCGTGTAGGCGTAAATGCAGGCGTGGACCGCCGCCTCGTGCCAGTTGTCGACAGAACAGGAAGCCGAATAGTCCTCGAAGTTCACCAGGGCGCGGATGAGATCCGTGATATGGCGGGGGCATTCGCAGTCAAGGCGGCTGCGCAGACGGCGGGCGGCCGACAGTTCGAGCTCGCTGAACTCCCGGGGACGCGCCGCCACCAGCTCGCCCATATCTGCTTCGCCGAGGCGCACGGCCTTCTCTGCGCTGCTCCGGGTTATTTCGAAGGCCAGATAGGCGGGGTCCGGCGGCAGGGAGGTGACGACGAGGCCCCGGCTTCGCAGCTCCTCCAGCCAGCGCTCGTTGCCAAACTGGTAGCAGACGATGGTACGACCCGGCTGCAGCTGGTCCAGCACGGTCTGGAGTCGCGCGACGCTTGCACTGGCCAGGTTGGGACACTCGACCACCAGCGTGTCGAGGCTGCCGAGCCCTGCGAGCAGGTCTTCGCTGAGTTCGGCAAGACCGAGGCGCGCCAGCCGGGCATCGACGCCGGCGATGCAGCCCTGGTGCCCATCGAGCCACTCACACAGCTGCTTGCCGACAAAGGCGACTCGCGGCTTGCGCTCGGCGAGAAGTTCGCGGCTGTTGCGGCCGCGCTGGCGCAGGAGCATCTCCAACGTCTTGCGCTCCGAGGCCGCGATTTCTCCGATCCGGGCCCCATCGCGAACCAGCGCAGCTACCAGCTGCAGGTGGTCGAGGTCTGCCTGCGTGTACTGGCGCCGACCGGTGGGCGACTTGTGGCTCGCGCCAAGGCCATAGCGGCGCTCCCAAACACGAAGTGTGTCCGGTTTTAATCCTGTTAGCCGCGCAACCGTACCAATACCATAGAGCGGTCGCGTTTCGAGATGGACTCTAGCGCCGGTGGTCGTGGAGCCTCCGGCGTCTGCCGCCTGCGTCGCGCTGTCTGTCGCTTGATCCATGATCAGGGCCTCGCTGGGTGATTTCACGACAGGTTACGCGACAAAACCTGGTCCAGATCTACTATTTTGGGGCCTCGTCTTGGTTTTGTCGCGCTTTTACCCGGACAAACCGGCGAAATTCTTGTCCAAAAAGCTACTTTTGAGCGTATTCCTGAACAAGACGAGCCAGATAAGAGGTATCCCGTGGATTCAGTCTTGGCAAACACCGAAGAGAAAGACCTCGAGCGACTCTTTGCCGAGGCCCGGCGCTACCCGCTGCTGACGGCGGAGCAGGAGCGAGAGGTGGACACGCGTAAGTGGGCGGCAGTACACGGGCTCCAGGCCCTGTTTGCCCGCGACGCCGCCGCCCGTCATTATCTGCGCGAGTGGTCCGGCAACTGCGAATTGGCCCCGCTGGACATCGCCGCCTTCGACAATCGCGAACACCATTTTATCCTCCGCCGGGAGCTGGCCGACTACCTCCCGGGCGGCAAGGCCCAGGAGTTGATGCAGGCGCTGGCTGCTGGCCTGCGCAAGGGACGCTCCCAGCGTCACCTGGCCCGGCTCATCGATGATCTGCGGCTGCCCGCCAGTCTCACCGTAGGCCTCGCCGGCGTGATGCTGCGCCTCGACGGCCAGAAGGTACCCTGCAGTGTGGCTAATGCACTCCAGGACTGGCAGCGAGGCTGGCAGCGTATCAGCCAGCGCGCCCGGCCTGCACTGGATGAGACGGCGCGCATGACCCTCGAGGCACTTCTTGACGAGTACACCGATGCCCGTGACACGCTGACCATGCACAACCTACGTCTTGTCTACTCCATCGCCGGTCGGCATCGGGGGAAGGGCGTCAACTTCCTCGACCTCATCCAGGAAGGCACCCTGGGCCTGATCCGCGCCGCGGAGAAGTTCGAGTACGACAAGGGCTTCCGCTTCAGCACCTATTGCTTCAACTGGATCACCCAGTCGGTGCGACGCTTTGTCGGCGACACCGGCGGCCTGGTGCGTTACCCCACCCACGTGCAGGAGCAGGTCGGCAAGCTCTACCGGATCAAGCTCAACCTGGTCAATCGGACCGGCAATGAACCCGGGGACGAGGAGCTGGCGGCGGCAGCCGGTTTCACAGTAGAGAAAACACGGCAGCTCCTGCAGCTGCGCAACCTGGGCGTCTCCCTGGACACGCCGCAATACGAGGACGATGACACAACGCTTCTGGACACGCTCTCCGGCGGGCCCTTCCAGCACACGGAAGCCCGGGCCGAGACCGAGTCCCTGCACGAGCGACTGCTCTCGGAGATCACCAGCCTGGAGCCTGCGGAGCGGCAGGTAGTGATCGCCCGCTGGGGCCTCCACGAAGGGCCTCCGCTGTCGCGGGCGGAGATTGCCGACAAGATGGCCGTGTCCCGGGAATGGGTACGGCAGCTGGAGCGCTCGGCCCTGAACAAGCTCAGCCGCAGCGAGAACGTGCGCAGTGCCTATGAGGACTACGGCGCGGTCAGTTCCTAGAACTGGCGCCCGGGCGCTTGCTCCCGGGTCCTGCCGAGAAGCTGGCCTAAGGCACTGTCGATCTCGGGGTAATGAAAGGTGAAGCCAGCGTCCCCCAGGCGCTTCGGCAGAACCTTCTGTCCTGCGAGTAACAGCTCGTCGGCCACTTCGCCGAGCAGAACGCGCATCACGACGCCAGGAACGGGCATGCCGGGGAGCGTTGTCAGCTTGCGACGGATCGCTGCGCAGAGCTCCCGGTGCGTCACCGGTGTCGGGGCGGTGACATTGATGGGCCCGGAGATATCCTCCCGCTCCAGCAGGAAGGCAAAGGCAGCAACGACATCGCCACGGTGAACCCAGCTCAAGTATTGATGGCCGCTACCGACCCAATTGGCGATACCCAGGCGAAAAGGCCTGGACAGCTCGACAAAAGCACCGCCTTCCCGGTCGAAGACAACACCCAGGCGAGCCAGACAAACGCGTACGCCGGCCTCCCCGGCCTTCAGCGCTTCAGCCTCCCAGTCGCGGCAAAGTGCCGCGGAGAACCCCTCGCCAGGGCCGCTGTCCTCGTCAAGGGGTTCGCTCCCCCGGTCACCGTAGTAGCCGATCGCGGAGGCACTCACAAGCACCGAAGGCGGCTGCGCCAGGCGGCGGCACAGAGCAACCACGGCAGCGGTCGTCTCCAGCCGGCTGCTCACCATCTCCTGCTTATAGGCATCGGTCCAGCGCTTGCCATTAAGCGAAGCCCCTGCAAGATTGATAATGCCGTCAATGGCGGTGTCGTCGGCGATTTCATCAAGACTTTGCACATAACGTACCCCCGCACCAGCGGCGTGCTTGCCCCGCGACACGATGGTGACCGCATGGCCGTCCTCGCACAGCCGGGGCACCAGGGCTGAACCGATAAATCCTGTCCCGCCAGTCACTAGCACATGCATCGTTGAGCGCTCCTGTTGCTTGCTGGGTCCGCCGGCGGCTGGCGCGCCGGTTGGCGCCTGCAGCGAGAGCAAAACCTGGACAGGGGGCGCCGAGCCCCCCGACACACCGTATAGTAACCGGATGAGCACTTCTCTACAGTCAGACCTTGAGCAACTGCTGGAATTCCAGGCCCGAGCCCCGCGGCTGCTGGTGCTGACCGGTGCAGGTATCAGCGCAGACTCGGGCATTCCGACCTACCGGGACGCCGACGGCACGTGGCTGCGGGTTGCACCAATCACCCATCAGGAGTTCCTCCGCGACCCGGCGCGGCGGCGGCGCTACTGGGGCCGCTCGACCGTGGGCTGGCCCGGCGTGCGCGATGCGCGCCCGAACGACGCCCACCGCGCCCTCGCCCGCCTGGAGCGTGCCGGCGCG
>NZ_KN234746.1 GCF_000764025.1 Pseudohaliea rubra DSM 19751
GAGGCCCCGGCGCAGCGCCTCCCGCTGCCAGCGCTGCCAGGCCAGCGCGGCGTCGAGGCGCAGGCCAGTCAGCGGCGGCTGCCCGTTGCCGTAGACGCGGTAAAACCAGGGATACTGCTCATCGAGAGCCGCGAAATCGCCGGCGGCACGGTAGGTGCCAAGGAGCGCGGCCAGCAGCGGCTTCTGTGCCTCGCCGTAAAGGCCATTGTTAACGCGCAGCACGTGCAGCGCCCGGCGGTACGCCGTGACAGCCTCGCCATAGCGACCGCGGGCGGCAAGGCCCCGACCGAGGGCTGCCAAAGGCTCCTCGAGGCCAGCGGCATAAGGCCCGCCTGTGGTCTCCAGGGCCGCCAGCTGTCCGCGCAAAGCCTCGAGTTCCGCCCTTGCCGGCGCCTCCTCTGCAGCCGGCGGGGGAGGCAGCAGCGACGGCGGCTGCCCTCCCTCGGCCCAGCTGGCGCCGACCCGGGCGAACGCTTCGCCATAAGGTTCAGCCGCCGCCAACGTGACGGCCGCCGGCATCAGGGCGGCCAGCAGCGTAAAGCACAGCGCCAGGGGAAGCCATCGGGGGGCATACGGGATCATCATCACTCGCTATAATGCGCAAAAACACAGCCTATCGAAAGACCGCGGGCAGCGTCCTGCCGATCGACGCGGAGACCATCACCATGAGCAAGAGACAGCGGCGCGCCATTCCCCGCTTCGTTACGCCGATCGTCGAGACTCATTGTCACCTCGACTACCTCGGCGAAGACGCCCTGGCCGAGACCCTCGCCGCGGCCGAAGAGGCCGGCATCGAACGGGTGGTCACCATTGCCGTAGCGCCCGACAACCTGGCCACAGTGCGCCGCCTCGCAGAGGCCGACCCCCGCGTCTGGTGCACCCAGGGTATCCACCCGCACGAAGCCGGCAATTACGACCACGTCGTAGAGGCCGCCATCCGCGAGGGTGCCGGTCACCCGCGGGTCGTAGCCATCGGCGAGATCGGTCTCGATTATTACTACGACCACGCTGACCGGGGCGCCCAGCGCGATGCCTTCGCCCGCCAGCTGACCCTGGCCGCGGAGCTGTCGCTGCCGGTAGTGATCCACAGCCGCGAGGCAGACGAGGACACGGAGACAATCCTCTCCGAATACCTGCCGGCACTTTCCCGCCGGGGAGTCATTCACAGCTTCACCTCGGGGCAGCGCCTCGCGGAGTTTGCCCTCGAGGCCGGCTTCTATCTCGGCTTCAATGGCATCACCACTTTTCGCAACGCAGACAACGTCCGCGCCATCGTCGAGCTGACGCCCGTGGAGCAGCTGCTGCTGGAAACCGATGCGCCCTACCTGACGCCGGTCCCCTACCGGGGCACGACGAACGCCCCCTGCTACCTGCCTTTTATTGCCGAGGCGCTTGCCGACCTCAAGGGGCTATCGGTGGAGGCGCTGCTGGCCATCACCCGGCGTTCGAGCTACAACCTTTTCTTCCCGGGCGATGTCCCGGCGCTCGCGGCCTGAGGTCGGCGTGGTGGAGTTTGCTCTCGGCCAGCGCTGGGTCAGTCATGCGGATGCACAGCTCGGGCTCGGCATCGTGGTTGCCAGCGAGGGGCCCCGGGTCACCCTGAGCTTTCCCGCCGTAGGCGAAGAGCGCACCTACGCCGCCGGGCGGGCACCGCTGACCCGGCTCCGCTTCAAGACCGGCGACCGACTGCGCACCGCCGACGGTCGCGAGCTCGACGTCACCGCCGTTACAGAGCGCGAGGGTCTGCTTTTCTACCGCACCGCGGACGCCGCCGGGGAGGCGCACGAGGTGCCGGAAATCGAGCTCGACGCCTTTGTGCAGCTCACCACGCCGCAGCAGCGGCTGCGCAACGGTCACTTCGACCGCCACGAGGCCTTTGCCCTCCGCGTTGCCACCTGTTTGCAGCTCGACCGACTGCAGCGGGACCCGGCCCGCGGGCTCCTGGGACCACGCACGCAGCTGCTGCCGCACCAGCTCTACATCGCGGCAAGCGTCGGGCGACGACACGCACCGCGGGTACTGCTGGCGGACGAGGTGGGCCTCGGGAAGACGATCGAGGCGGGCATGATTCTGCACCAGCAGCTGCTCACGGGCCGTGCCAGTCGCGTGCTGGTGCTGGTCCCGGAGCCGCTTCTGCACCAGTGGCTGGTAGAGATGCTGCGCCGCTTCAACCTGCACTTTGCCCTCTTCGACGCCGAGCGCCTGGCAGCCGGCGACGGGGAAAACCCCTTCGAGACTGAACAGCTGGTGCTCTGCGCAGGAGACCTGCTTTACGAGGATCCCGAGGCCCAGGCCGATGCGCTCGCCGCGCCCTGGGATATCGTCGTGGTGGACGAGGCACACCACCTCCACTGGCAGCCCGACGCTCCCGGGCAGGACTATCGCTTTGTCAGCGCCCTCGCGAGCGCAAGTCCCGGCCTCCTGCTGCTCACGGCCACGCCGGAGCAGCTCGGCGTGGAAAGCCACTTCGCCCGCCTTGCCCTTATTGATCCAGCGCGCTTCCACGACCTGGAGGTTTTCCGCGCCGAGGAGGCGGGCTATCGGCAGTGGAGCGAGCTGCTGGAGGCCATCGAGGCCGGCCGGCGCCCGGCGAGCCTGCCGCCGGGGCTCGACGAGGGAGCGAGCGACGCCGTGCTCATCGGGCGCATCCTCGACCGGCACGGCACAGGCCGGGTCCTCTACCGCAACACGCGGGCCAGCGTCGGCGGCTTTCCGGCGCGACAGCTACACGCAAGCGCCCTTCCCGCCGCCGGGCCGGCAGCAGAGCCCGGCGCCCTCTATCCGGAACGTCATGCCCGGGACGATGCCTGGCTCGCCGCGGAGCCCCGGGTCGCCTGGCTCCGCGACAAGCTCCGTGCACTGCGCCCACAGAAGGCGCTGGTGATCTGCAGCACCGCCCGCTGCGCTGAGCAGCTGGAGCATTACCTGCATCTGCGCGCCGGCATCCGCTGCGCGGCTTTTCACGAGGGGCTTTCAATTATCGAGCGGGACCGTGCGGCCGCCTGGTTCGCCGACGCCGAGAGCGGCGCCCAGGCCCTGGTCTGCTCGGAAATCGGCAGCGAGGGGCGCAACTTCCAGTTCGCGCAGCATCTGGTACTCTTCGACCTGCCCCGCAACCCGGACCTGCTGGAACAGCGCATTGGTCGCCTCGACCGCATCGGTCAGACCGGCGAGGTGCACATTCACGTACCCTACCTTGCAGGGACGGCACAGGAACGGCTCTTCCGCTGGCTTCATGAGGGCCTGGACATCTTCCGGCAGAACTGCCCCGCCGGCCGACCGGTGTTCGACGCCTTCCGGGAACAGCTTGAGGCCACCCTGGAGGGCACAGCCGATAGCGACCGGCTCATCGCCGAGACCCGCGAGGCCACTGCTGCCGCGAACCGACGCCTCGCCGAAGGGCGGGACCGGCTGCTGGAGCGCAATGCCTGCCGGCGGCCGGAGGCGGAGCGCATCATCGAGGCCATCCGAGACAGCGAGCGAAGCGGGGAGCTGCAGGCCTACTTCGAAACACTCTGTGACAACCTGAACGTGGAGCACGAGTACCACAGTGAAGGCTGTCTGGTGCTGCGCCCCGGGGAACACATGGATACGGCGCACTTCCCGGCGCTGCCCGAGGATGGACGCACGGTGACCTTCGACCGCGCCACGGCCCTCGCCCGGGAAGACATGGCCTTTCTGAGCTGGGAGCACCCCATGGTCACGGAGGCCATGGAGGCTATCCTGTCCACGGAGCTCGGCAACGCCGCTCTGGGTACCTTGAAGCTCCGCGGCGTAGCAACGGGCACGCTGCTTCTTGAGTGCCTGTACACCGTGAACGCGAGTGCACCGAAGAGCCTGCAGCTGCAGCGTTTCCTTTCCCTGTCACCGCAGCGTGTGCTCGTGGACAGCCGCGACCGGGACCTGTCCCAGGCCGTGTCTCACGAGCGCCTCAATCAGCTGGTGCGCAGGGTGGACCATGCCACCGCCGTGGGAATCATCCGCCAGCTTCAGGGAGCCGTCGATGAACGCCTGGCTGCGGCGGCGGGCCTTGCCGAGAAGCACCTGACAACGCTCCGTGAGGATGCGGCGCGGCGCGCAGAGAACTATCTCGGCGAGGAGATCACCCGGCTGGAATCGCTGCAGCGGGTGAACCCGCAGGTGCGGGACGACGAGATCGAGCACCTGCGCTGGCAGCGGGAGGAGAGCCTGGCCGCCATCGCCCGCGCCGACCTGCACCTGCAGGCCGTACGGCTCGTCGTGGTGACCGCCTGAGCGCAGCAGTGCCGGTCAGGCGCTAACCGCCTGGCCGCCGTCGAGCACCAGCACGTGGCCGGTAACAAAAGCCGAGGCACGGGCACAGAGGTAGATCGCCGTGCCGGCGGCGTCCTCCGGCTGCCCCAGCCGGCCCCGGGGAATCGCTTTTACCATCTCCGCTTCGTGCTCAAGCATGTGCGCGGTCATTTTGCTCGGGAAGAACCCCGGCGCAATGGCATTCACATTAATGTAGTCCCCGGCGAGGTCTGTTGCCATCTGCCGGGTCAGATGGTGTACCGCCGCTTTGCTGGCGGTATACGAGTAGTTCTGCAGCGGCGCATAGGTGAGGCCGTTTATGGAGCCGATATTCACCACCCGCGCCGGGTCCTCCGCAGTGCCTCCGGCGCACAGTGCAGGCAGAAGCTTCTGGGTGAGGAAGAACAGGGATTTGACGTTCAGATCCATGACCTTGTCCCAGCCGTTCTCGGGAAACTCGTCGATGGGCGCACCCCAGCTTGCACCGGCGTTGTTGAAGAGAATGTGCAGCGCCGGCTCACGCTCGCGCACAGCATCCGCAAAGGCCTGCACGCCCTCAACGCTGCCGAGGTTGGACGGCAGCGCAATGCACTCGCCGAAGGCGCCGAGTTCCTCTGCCGTGGCGAGGAGCTCCTCCTCACGCCTGGCCGTGATGTAGGTACGCACGCCGGCACCGACGAGGCCGCGAGCGATCATGGCGCCGATGCCGCGGGAACCGCCGGTCACCACGGCAACCTTGCCGGAAAGGTCAAAAAGCTTGTCCATGGGTCTTACCTTCTGCTGAGGGCGCCGACGGCGCCGATAAGTGCTTCGCGTATGGCGGCGCGGGTATCCGCAGGGTCAAGCACCGCGTCGATCTCCAGATGGGCAGCCGCCTCCGTGGCCTTGCCGACCTCGTAGAGCTTTGCCACCAGCTGCTCAAAGAGCGCGGCGCGGCTGGCATCGTCGGGCTCGGCGGCCAGCTCCTTGCTGTAACCGAGGCGCACCGCCCCCTCAAGACCCATGCCGCCGAACTCTCCCGTGGGCCAGGCCGCCGCATAGACCGGCTCGGCAAAGGAGCCGCCGACCATGGCCATGGCGCCAAGGCCGTAGCCCTTGCGCAGGAAGATCGCGATTACCGGTACCGTGAGCGCAGCACCGGCGGTGAACAGGCTGGCCATGCGGCGCACGGCGGCGTCGGCTTCACTGTCCGGGCCCACCATGAAACCGGGCGTGTCCGTGAGCGACAGGACCGGCAGGCCCAGGGCGTTGCAGGTGCCGAGGAAGCGTGCGGCCTTTTCCGCTGCCTCCGCATCCACCGCCCCCCCGAGCTGCTGACAGTCATTGGCGACAAGCGCCAGGGGGCGGCCCTCGATGCGCAGGAAGCCGGTGATCACGCTGCGGCCGTGAACCCGGCCGAGCTCAAAAAAGGAGCCGGTGTCGGCAAGGGTCTCGATGACCCGGCGCACCGGATAGCCCCAGCGCCGGTCCTCGGGCACCAGATCCCGGAGGGCTGCCTGGTCGGCGCAGTCCCAGTGCTCCAGATCCCCCTGAAAGTAACCGAGGAGCTGACGGGCAGCGGCCGTAGCGGCGGCCTCGTCCTCGACCACCAGGTCGACCACACCGTTACGCTCCTGCACCTCGATGGGGCCGATCTCCGTGGGATCGAAGCGCCCGAGGCCGCCGCCTTCGATCATCGCTGGGCCGGCCATGCCGATCCAGGAGCGGCGCGTGGCGATACGGAAATCTGCACAGCCGAAAAGTGCTGCGTTGCCGGCAAAGCAGTAGCCGTTGTTGACAGCGATCCGCGGCACTTTACCTGCCAGCCGCGCCCAGGCGGCGAAGGACGGCACGTTGAGGCCTGCGATCTGCGTCAGCACATCTGTATCGCCCGGCCGACCGCCGCCACCCTCGGTATACATGACCACCGGCAGCGCCAGGCGCTCCGCCAGCTCGCAGAGCCGGTCCAGCTTGCGGTGGTGAAAGAATCCCTGGGTACCGGCGAGCACCGAGTAGTCATTGACGATCACCGCCGTCCGTGTGGCCGCCTCGCCGAACCGGGCTCCGTTGATGCACGCGGTCCCGGTGATGATGCCGTCCCCGGCGGTACGGAGCTGGAGCTCCGCGTAGTCGCGGCGGCTGCGCTGGGCAGCTACCGCGAGCTGACCGTATTCCTGGAAACTGCCGTCATCAACAAGGTCTGCGAGGTTCTCCCGGGCCGTGCGGCACCCCTTGCCGTGGCGCTTGTCGCGGTCACCGGCCCGGGCCTCGTCACCGGTACGTGCCAGACGCTCACGGAGGGCGGCCAGTTCCGGTCGCAGCTCGCCGTTGCTGTCTTCGGCCACCGGACGCTCCCGGTCAGTGGCCGGACCAGTTGGCCTGGCGCTTCTCCAGAAAGGCCATCACGCCCTCCTTCGCATCAGCACTGTCGACACAGCTGTGCTGCAGCGACGCCTCGTGAGCGATCACCGTAGCCAGGTCCTGCTCCATGGCGAAGGCGAGGGATTTCTTGATGTACTCCAGAGCCAGCGGCGCCTTGCCGGCAAGCGCCTGAGCCCAGGCCACGGCGCTGTCCACGAGCACGTCATCGGCCACTACCCGATTGGTCAGGCCGAGTTCCATGCAGCGCGCCGCGGGCACCTTTTCTCCCGAGGTCATCAGGTCAAAAGCGCGCAGCGGCCCGAGGGTCCGCGCCAGGTGCCAGGTGGCGCCGCCGTCGGGCACAAGGCCGATGGCCACGAAGGCCTGGTAGAGGTAGGCGCTCTCGCCCATGATCGAGAGATCACAGGCCATGGCGAAGGCACTGCCGATGCCCGCCGCGGCGCCATTCACAGCGGCAATCCACGGCTTGCGGGACTGGGTAATCGCCAGTACCGCCGGTTTGTACTCATCGTTGAGCATGGCCTCGGTGGCATGGCCGCCGCCGTCATCCGGCGACAAACCCTCAGACAGGTCTGCGCCTGCGCAAAAAGCGCGGCCAGCACCGGTGAGCACCGCAACGCGGATCGCCGGGTCGGCATTCACCGCCTGCACCGCTGCGAGGAACTCCCGTCGCAACTCGCCGTTGAAACTGTTGAGACTGTCCGGACGGTCCAGCGTGACAACCGCCACGGGACCGTCACGGTCGATGCGAACGGTGTTGAAATCATTCATGGCGGTTCCCCCGGGCCGGTCAGGCGACGCTGCCGCCGGCCTTCAACTGCTGGATTTCCTGCTCGGCAAAGCCCATGGCGGTAAGAATACTGTCCGTATCCTCGCCGGCCCCACGGACGCCGTGGCGCACCGTCGATGGCGTGCGCGCAAAGCGCGGCGCCGGCGCCGGCTGTACGACGCCCTCGACGTCGATATAGGTCTCCCGGGCTACATTGGCCGGGTGCTCAGGGGCCTCGGTGAAGCGCAGCACCGGCGCAAAGCAGACATCCGTACCCTCCATGAGAGCGCACCACTCGTCGCGGGTCTTCGCGCGAAACACCGCGGCGAGCTTTTCGCGCAGCGCAGGCCACCTGGCCTGGTTGTTCTGGTCACCGAACTCCTCGGGGGAAAGGCCCGCCTTTTCCAGCAGCAGAGCATAGAACTGCGGCTCGATGGAGCCGATGGCCACATATTCACCGTCGGAACACTCATAGGTGCCGTAAAAATGCGCGCCGCCGTCGAGGAGGTTGGCTTCCCGCGCATCGGCATTCCAGGCGCCCATGGCCTGGAAGCTGTGGAACATCCACATGAGCTGCGCGGCGCCATCGACCATGGCCACGTCAATAGCCTGCCCCTGCCCCGAATTGCTGGCCTCCAGCAGCGCGGCCAGCACGCCCTGCACCAGCAGCATGCCGCCGCCGCCCATGTCGCCGATGAGGTTCAGGGGCGGTGTGGGCCGCCCCTCCCCCGGGCCCACCGCATAGAGGGCGCCAGTGAGAGAGATATAGTTAATGTCGTGGCCGGCAGCGCGCGCCAGCGGGCCCTCCTGGCCCCAGCCGGTCATGCGCGCGAAGACAAGCTTGGGGTTACGCGCCAGGCAGACCTCGGGTCCGATCCCCAGCTTCTCGCAGACCCCTGGGCGGAAAGGATCGATGAGCACATCGGCGTTCTCCACCATGCGCAGCAGCGTCTCCACGCCCGCGGAATCCTTGAGATTGATAACGATAGACTTCTTGCCGCGGCCGCTAACGCGCTCTGTGAGCTTCGGATCCGCGCCGCCGGCGCGGTCGACCCGGATCACCTCCGCGCCCATGTCGGCGAGCAACATACCGCCCATGGGCGCCGGACCGATGCCGGCGAGCTCGATGACCGTATAGCCGTTGAGGGGCCCCATGGTGCTCTCCTTACTTGCGCTGCGTCATTTGGGCTGCATCCGGATACCGCCATCAAGGCGGATACACTCGCCGTTAACGTAGTCGTTCTCGGCGATGAATACGGACAGATGTGCGATTTCTTCCGGCCTGCCGAGGCGGTGCGGGTAAAGGACGCTCGCTTCCAGGGACTTGTAGGCAGGCTCGGGCAGCGATTCAAAGAGCGGGGTATGGATGAGCCCGGGCACGATCGTGTTCACGCGAATGCCATAGGACGCCAGATCGCGGGCCATCGGCAGCGTCATGCCGACCACGCCGCCCTTCGAGGCGCTGTAGGCAAGCTGGCCCACCTGCCCCTCGTAGGCCGCGATGGACGCGGTGTTGATAATGACCCCCCGGCCGTCGTCGCCGAAAACCGGATCGTTCTTGGCCATCTGCTCGGCCGCGTAGCGGGACACGTTGAAGGTCCCCACGAGGTTGACATTGATCACACCCATGAACATGTCGAGGGGAAAGACCCCCTTCTTGCCCAGGGTCTTGCAGGCGCTGCCGATGCCCGCGTAATTGTTGCAGATATGCAGCGCGCCGAACTTCTCCACGACACCGGCCACAGCGGTGCTTACGGAATCCTCATCGGCGACGTTGACCTTCCAGAAGGCTACGGAGTCGGCGCCGAGGGCCTGGATCATCTCGTCCCCGGCCTGCTCGTTGAGGTCGAAGATGCCTACCTTCACGCCCTTGGCCACATAGGCCTCAACGGTAGCGCGGCCGAGGCCGGAGGCCCCGCCGGTGACAATGGCGACTTTCCCTGACAGATCCATGGTGCTTTCTCCGTGCTTCAGAAGTTACGGGTATTGAATGGCGTATAGTCGTCTGCCAGGCAGTCGCGACTGATGATGATCTTCATGACCTCCGAGCTGCCGGCGTAGATGGTAGCGATCCGCGCATCGGTATACTGACGGCTGATCGCGTATTCGTCCATATAGCCTGCGCCGCCGTGGAGCTGAACCCCGACGTCGGCGGCCTTCACCTGCAGCTCACTGGTGACCAGCTTTGCCTTGGCGGCGTCCACCGCCGTCAGCTGACCCGCGTTGAAGGCGGCGACGCACTGGTCGACATAACTCTGCGCGATATCCAGCTCCGTGCGAACCTCTGCCAGCTTGAATTGGGTGTTCTGAAAGGCCGCCAGGGGCTTGCCGAAAGCCTTGCGCTCGCGCACGTAATCGTAGGTCAGGTCCCAGGACAGCTGGGCCGACGCGAGGTAGCCGCAGGCGCCGATGAGTCGCTCCTCGGCCAGGCCCTCCATAAGGTAAATAAAGCCCTTGCCGGGCTCGCCGAGCACATTGGCCTTCGGAATCCGCACGTCATTGAAGAAAAGCTCAGCCGTGTCCTGGGCCTTCATCCCCATCTTCTTGAGGTTGCGGCCGCGCTCGAACCCCTCCATGCCCCGCTCAACGATGAACAGGGTCATGTGATGAGGGTTGTTGTCCGGATCCGTCTTGGCGGCGACGATCACCGCGTCGGCGTTGATGCCGTTGGAGATGTAGGTCTTGGAGCCGTTGAGCACCCAGTGGTCACCCGCTTCCCGGGCTGTAGAGCGCATACCGGCAAGGTCCGAGCCGGCATCGGGCTCGGTCATGGCGACGGCGAGGATGCACTCTCCGCTGACGCATTTCGGCAGGAAGCGTTCGCACTGCTCCTCGCTGCCGAAACGCGTGAAATAGGGCCCTACCAGCCGGCTGTGCAGCGTCGAATACCAGTCGCCGACGCGGGCGTAGGCCGCTTCCTCGATGATGACCTGCTCGAAGCGAAAGTCCTCATCGCCCATGCCGCCGTATTTTTCCTCCGGCCAGACCATGAGAAAACCCTGCTCGCCGGCGCGCCGGAAGGCCTCCCGGTCGACGATGCCCGCCTCACGCCAGCGCTCCATATGTGGCACAATCTCGCTGGTGAGAAACTTGCGATAAGCATCGCGGAACATGGTTTGTTCTTCGGTGAAGTTGCGTGGCAACATCGCGAATCTCCGTGGTGGGCGATTGGGGCGAGGGCCAGTATGTGCAGCGCCACCGAGGGCGGCAATGACCGCCACGGACAAATTTATTGACCCAAACTGACAGGACGCGCCCTTGCGCAAGCAATCGATCTCGGTGCACTTCGCCCGCGCCGTGCTGCGCCACACGGTGCGCCTCGGCGTCGACCCGCTGCCCCTCCTGCGCCACCACCGCATTACTCCCCGGCTCCTGCGCGAACCCCACGCCCGCATCGCTATCGAGCGCTTCGCGGACCTGCAGGTCGCCACCATGCAGGCCCTGGGCGATGAAGCCCTGGGCTACGGCCAGCGCCCCATACCCCTCGGCAGCTGGGACATGATGTGCCATGCGGTCATCGGCAGCGCGACCCTCGGCCAGGCCCTCGCGCGCCTGTGTCGATTCTACGCCCTCTTCGGCCATGACCCGGCGTCCGCCTTCGAGGTCAGCGGCGATCAGGCTGCCGTGCGCCTCCGGGAGCAGGGCACGACAGCAGTGGACCCGTACCTCAAGGAATTGTTCCTGTTCAACGTGCACCGCTTCGGCAGCTGGCTGGTGCAGGAGCACCTGCCCCTGTACCGGACCCGCCTCGACTACCCCCCGGCGGCGCAGCCCGACGACTATCGCCGCATGTTCCTTGCCAGCCCCGTGGACTTCGAGGCGGGCCGCTGTGCCCTGGAGTTTCCCGCGGGCCTCATGGACCGGCCGGTGGTCCAGAACGAGGCGACACTGAGGCGCTTCCTGCGGCACCCGGTGCTGATCATGCTGACCCAGCAGTATCCCCGGGCGACCTGGACGGCGCAGGTGCGCGACCTGGTGCGCCAGAACCTCCTCGCCATGCCCGAGCTCGGCGAGGTAGCGGCGGCACTGGAGGTCCACCCGCAGACGCTGCGCCGTCGCCTGGCCCGGGAAGGCACCACCTTCAAGGATATCAAGAACCAGCTGCGTCGCGACGTGGCTCTGCACTATCTCGGGCGCCGGGGCCTGTCCATCGAGGAGATCGCTCACCGCGCCGGCTTCTCCGAGTCCAGCGCCTTCATCCGCGCCTTCAAGGGCTGGACCGGGGTCACACCCTACGCCTACCGGAAAGGCCTGTAGCGGTCGCGGTGGCTTGCCAAGGCGCGGGGAGGCCTGCAAGCTGCTACCGGTTGCTCTCTGAGACCGCGATACCACCATGCCTGGAAAGATTCTGCGCCTGCTGCTCAAGGCTTACCTGGTCTACCTTGCCCTCGCCCTGCTCGTCCTGCTGCCGGTGCTCAACCTGGCCGCACCGCGGCTGTCGGCGCAGTACCTGGATCGCCGCCTGGACAGCGAACTGATCCTCTTCAACCCCTTCACCCTCGCCCTGGAAGTGCGCGGCGCCCGGCTTGCCGAGCCGGACGGCAGGTCCTTTGCCGCCGTCGAGCGGCTGGAGGTGGACTTCAGCGCCTGGCTCAGCCTCGTCCGGCCCGGCATGGTGCTGGACGACGTTGCCGTAGAGGGACTGACGCTGACCCTGCGCCGCTATGAGTCCGGCCGCTTCAACATATCCGACCTCCTCGCCGGTGACCCGGCCGCCGACGAGGCCAGCGCCGGGGACGGCTCGCTGCCTGCGTTCACTGTGCGCACCATCCTGTTCGACACCCGGGAGCTGCGCTATGAGGACCACACTCGCAGCCCTCGCTACGACACGTTTCTGCAGGACCTCGCCTTCACGGTCACGGGGCTGTCCACGGTCCTTGAGGAGGGCAGCCCCTACGAGCTGCTGGTGGTCACGCAGCACAACGGCACCCTCCGCTGGCACGGCGAGTTTTCCCTGCCCCGGGCCCAGAGCCGTGGTGAGCTGGAGATCACGGATCTCGACCTGAGGCCCTTCCATCGCTACCTCGCCGAAGACCTCCCCTTCACCCTGGACAGCGGGCTCCTGGCATTGAGCGGGCGCTACACCGCTACCTGGGCCGACGACGGCGCGGTGACCGTTAGCGATGGCGCCCTGCAGTTGCATGCCGTCGCCCTGCAGCCGAAAGATTTACAGGCCCTTCCTGACACGGCGCTGGCCTTTGACCGCTTCGAGCTTGATGGCATTGCCGTGGACAGTGGCCGGCAGCACGTGAGCGCCGCAGCGGCGACACTCCGGGGACTGAGCGTTGCAGGCTACCTCGAAGACGAGCGCATAAGCCTGCAGGAAATGCTCATCCCCTCGGCTGCCGGCGACAACCGGGCTGCTGACTCAGGGACTGCAGCCGTCCCAGACAACAACAGCGAGGTGGAAGCATCGGAACTCTGGCAGCTGCGACTCGGCCGCTTCAGCCTCCCCGATGGGCGCATCCGGTGGCGGACCCCCTACACGACGCCGGCAACGCTCACCGTCGATCCGCTGCACGTCGAGCTGAGCGAGCTCACCTACCCGCCGGAAGGCGACAGCGCTGTGTCTGTGGCGCTCACCCTCAACGATGAGGCGACGCTCTCGGCGGCAGGTACCGTCGACGCAGGCGCCGGCGGCGGTGCCCTGGACCTGGAGCTGGCAGCCCTTCCCGTCACCCTCGCCAATCCGCTGCTGGGCTCCGTTCTCAATGCCGCTATCGAGGGCGGACGCCTCGAGGCAAGCGGCGAACTCGTACTCGCAGCTTTTGCCCCGGAAACCATCAGCGGCGCTATGCGCCTCACCGACTTCGATCTGCTCATCGCAGGTGCCCAGCAGAGCGCCCTGGGCTGGGACAGCCTGGCGGTGCCGGACATCACCGTCGCAGTCCCGGCGCAACGGCTGGAGACCGGCGTCATCAGCCTCAACGGCTACCGCACGCAGCTGCGCATCGGTGAGGACGGGCGTCTCAATGTGCAGACCGCGCTGGTGGAGGAACAAGGAGGCGAAGGGAGCAACGACGATAGCGCGGAAAGCGAAGCGGCCGAACCGTGGCAGCTGGCCTTCGGCGGCCTCGCGGTGCGCAGCAGTAGCGTCGATTTCGAGGACAGGTCCCTGCCGCTGGACTTCCGGACCCTGGTGGAAGGCCTCGAGGGCAAGGTCGGTGCTCTGGGTACCGAGTCGCCGGCCCCCGTTCCGGTCAGCCTCACCGGCGCTGTGGACGGCTATGCGCCTGTGCGCATCGAGGGCCAGGTAGCGCCCTTTGCGGCCGAGCCCGATGTCGATATCGGCGTCAGTTTTCAGGGTATCGATATTGCCCGCCTCACCCCCTACGCGGGGACCTACGCCGGCTATACCATCGACTCAGGCACCCTCAGCCTGGACCTGCGCTACCGCCTCGCCGGCGACCGGTTGCAGGGTGAGAACCGGGCGGTGATCTCGCAGATGCAGCTCGGCGAGCCCTTCGACAGCGACCGCGCCATGGATCTGCCGCTGAAGCTCGCCATCGCACTTCTCAAGGATTCCCGCGGCGTCATCGATCTCGACGTCCCCGTGGAAGGCGATGTCAACGACCCCTCCTTCCGCCTCGGCAAGGTCATCGGCCGGGCCATTGCCAACGTTATCGTCAATATCGCCACCGCGCCCTTCAAGCTGCTTGCAGGACTCGCCGGGAGCAGCGACGATCTGCAGGGCCTGGCTTTCGCCCCGGGGAGTGACGCCCTGGACGCGCCGGCGGCGGGCAAGCTCGATGCCCTTGCCAACGCCCTGGGCAAGCGCCCGGAGCTCAAGCTGCTGGCCCGGGGCGTAAGCGATGACGAGGATGCCCGGGTCCTGCGCGAACAGGCCCTGGATGCGGCCCTGCTCGGCGACGGCCTGGCTCCGGCGAGCCTGGCGGCCCGCGACGCTGCCTGGGCGGAAGCGGTCGCTGCGCGCTATGCACCCGCGCATGGCGATGCGGATGCGGATACCGATGCCGAGCCGCCAGCACCGGCAGCACAGTACGACGCTTTGGCAGCTGCCATGACGCTACCGCCCCGGGCTCTCGAAACGCTGGCGACGGAGCGCGCCACCCAGGTCAAGCGCTATCTGGTGACGAGCCGCGGGATCGCCGCCGAACGCGTCGCCATCAGCGGCGGCGCCGGCGATAGCGCCGTAGACCGCGGCGTCACCCTCGACGTCGACGCCTGAGGCGGACTGCGCCCTTCAGGCGGCGTCCTCGACTTTCAGCGCCTCACGGAGTTCACGCTTGAGGAACTTGCCGTTGGCGTTGCGCGGCAGCGGTTCGTCGAGGAACCACAGGTAACGCGGCACCTTGAAGGCGGCAAGGTGCTGTCGGCAGTGGCTGCGCAAGACTTCCGCATCCACACTGGCCCCGGACTTCAGGTGTACCGCGGCACCGACCTCTTCGCCCAGGCGGTCATCCGGCACCGCAAAGGCCACGCATTCGGCAACTGCCTCGTGGTGAAAGAGGGCGTTCTCGACCTCGGCGCAGTACACGTTCTCGCCACCGCGCAGGACCATGTCCTTGGCCCGGTCCACGAGGTAAATGAAGCCATCTTCATCCATGTACGCGACGTCACCGGTGTGCAGCCAGCCGTCGACAATGGTCTCAGCGGTTGCCTCCGGTCGGTTCAGGTAGCCCTTGATCACCGGTGCGCCCCGAACCACCAGCTCACCGATATCGCCGACCGGCAGCTCCTTGCCTACCGGGTCGACGATACGCGCTTCGAAGGTGGGCATGGCCGGTCCGACGCTGGTGGGCCGGTCCATGAAGAACTCCATGGAAACCGCCGTGATAATGCCCGAGGTCTCGGTCATGCCGTAGCCGGTGTTCGGGCGAGCGGTCCTTATGGTCTCGCTCACCTTGCCCACAAGATCCGGCTGCATGGCGGCCCCGCCGCCACCGACGGACTTCAGCGAGGATGTATCCCGGGCCGTGAAGTCCGGGTGCATCATGATTTCCCGCGCCATCATGGGCACAGCATTGAAGGTGGTAACCTGCTCCCGTTCAATGAGGCGCAGCGCTTCCGCCGGATCCCATTTGTACATGTGCACAAGGCGTCCGCCGACCAGGGTCACCACCTGGGCGACACAGTTGTTGGCGGTGACGTGGAACAGCGGCGTAGCCACCAGGGCGCGGATCTCCGAGCTGCCCGGCTCGGCGGGCGCCTCGCCGCGGGCCAGAGCCAGGGCCCGGGGCTGTACCGCATTGGCAAAGGCTACGTTGAAGATGTTGTTCACACAGCCGCGGTGCGTCAGCTGCGCACCTTTTGGACGGCCCGTAGTACCCGACGTGTAGAAGATGCAGGCGTCGTCGTCGGGGGCTATGGTGACCTCGGGAAGCCGGGACTCGCTGTTGACCAGCTCGGCCCAGTCTGTAGCCCAGTCAGGCAGGTCATGCGGCACGCGCACACCGACCACGATGAGGTCCGGGAAGTCGCTGCGCAGCTCAGTGAAGCGCTGAAGCCGCTCCTGGTCGGCAATGAGCACCCGCGGCGTCGAGTCCTCGAGGCCGTAGTGCAGCTCCTGCGGTACCCACCAGGCATTCATGCCGACCACCACGGCGCCCATGGCCGTCAAGGCCCAGTAGGCCAGCATCCATTCGGGATAGTTGCGCATGGCGATGGCCACCCGGTCCCCCGGTCCCACCCCGGCCTCGGCGAGCCAGTGGGCGATAGAGCCGGTGATGACCTGGGCGTCTGCGTAGCTCAGTCGCTCCTCGTTATAGACCAGGTATTCCTTGTCGCCGTGCCCGGCCGCACCGAGCCAGATCTCCCGCAGCGAGGGCGGTGCGTGCGCGTAACTACGCACGGAGACACCGCCTACCTCCGCCGTGGTCACCTCGAACAGCTGCCCCGGGCCGGTGAGTTCCTGCCAGGCCTGCTTCAACTCTGCGTACATGCGCATCTCCCGCCGTTATTTGACTTAGTGGCGAAGGAGCATAGCGTCACCGCGCGGAGCGCTCAATGGCCGTGGCACCGCTGCCCCGGCGCTGTCACCTGCGGTTTATTTTTTTGCCTCCCGGTGTCATTGTTCCCGGCGGCGTCGCTGCGGATACTCGGCGCCCCGCATTCGCTAGCGACTGGCTTTGGAGAGCACGATGAGCACGCAGACCCTGGACACGGAACGCCTGGCCCCCTACCTCGCCGAACACCTGCCCGGCTTTTCCGGCGAACTCGGCGCCGAGAAATTCGCCGGCGGGCAGTCCAACCCGACCTTCCGCCTCAGCGCCGGCGGGCGCCAGTACGTGCTGCGACGCAAGCCCCCGGGAGAACTGCTTGCCTCCGCTCACGCCGTAGACCGGGAGTTCCGGGTCCTCTCAGCCCTCGCGGACACCGCGGTGCCGGTCCCGGAGGCGTACCTGCTTTGCGAGGACGAGAGCGTCATCGGCTCCATGTTCTACGTCATGGAGTATCTGGAGGGACGGGTCTTCTGGGACCCAACGCTGCCGGAGGTGAGCGACAACGCCGAGCGCAACGCCATCTATGATGAGATGAACCGCGTGCTCGCTGCGCTGCATAATGTCGACGTGGATGCTGCGGGACTGACGGATTTCGGTCGCCCCGGCAACTACTTCGAGCGCCAGGTCAGCCGCTGGACCAAGCAGTATCGCGCCTCGGAGACTGAGCATAGCGAGGCCATGGAAAGACTCATCGCCTGGCTGCCCGGGCACATGCCGCCGGACGACGGCGCCGTGAGCCTGGTGCACGGCGACTACCGCCTCGACAATCTCATGTTCCACCCGACGGAACCACGCATCATCGCGGTGCTGGATTGGGAGCTCTCGACGCTGGGCCACCCGCTGGCGGATCTCGCCTACCAGGTCATGGCCTGGCAGCTGCCGGGGGATGCGGGGCTGCGAGGCCTCGCCGGCGTGGATCGGGCCACCCTGGGCCTGCCCTCAGACGACGCCTACGTGGCCGAGTACTGCCGGCGCACGGGGCGCGACGGTATCGACCACTGGAACTTCTATCTGGTGTTCTGCTTCTTCCGCCTGGCGGCGATCCTGCAGGGGGTGAAAAAGCGCGCCCTGCAGGGCAACGCCTCGAGCGCCGAAGCAGAAGCCAAGGGCGCCCTCGTCGAGCCGCTGGCGCAGCACGGCGTGGCGCTTATCGACTAGGCAAGGTTCAACCCGCTGCGCGTTTTCCGGCGCGCGCCTTGCTCTTCGGAGCAGCCTTCGCCCCCGGCGGGGCTTTCGCTCCTGGCGGGGCTTTCGCTCCTGGCGGGGCTTTTGCTCCCGGCGGGGTTTTTGCTCCCGGCGGGGTTTTCGCTCCCGGCGGGGCCTTGGCCAGGCGCTGGGAGCCCGTTTCCCGCATTGCCTCGCGATCGGAGCGGGTCGGCGCCGGGCGTCGTCGGGATGCGCGGGGTCGGTGGTACTTGTCCCCCTGCGGCCGCAGGTCGCCGTACTCGAAGCGGTAGAGGATTTCTTCCATAGTGCGCGAAATCCGCGTGCAGATGCGGATCGATTCCACCTGGGGAAAGGCCGAATGCTCGCCCCCCTGCATCAGCGCCACCAGTTCTTTCTCCGAGAGATGTGACAGGATCTTCACCGGGTTATACCAGCGGAAACTGGGAACGATATTGATATCACCGCTGTAGTCCTGGTCCATGAGTGCATGCACGCTGTTGAGCGCCAGATTCAGCCGCGGGAAACGGTCCCCGCGTCGCTGGGCAACACCGCGATAAAAATTGAGCACCTCCCGGCCAACGCCGATACCGAGGGCGCCGAGTGCCATCGCCATCTTGCCCCGCGGCTTGCCGCCGTTCAGGAACGGCGTAGCAATGGGATTCACCATACTCACGATGTAGTGATTGGTGCTGTAGAGCCGGGACAGGCGCTTGGCCGGCAGGTCATCAGCGATAGAGCCGTCCACCCACTTGCGCGTGGGCAGATAGGGCTGCGGCTCGCCGTGCACGTTTTTGGCCATGAGCATCACCGGCGGGAACACGCCGGGGACAGCGCAGGACGCCATCACCGCCGAGCGGATGTACACGTTCGGCGAGGTAATGGCATTAAGCAGCCGCGAGCGCTGGTGGGTCTCCGCCGGTGCCACCGTAATACTGATCTGCCGCCCGGTCTTTTCATAGGCCTCCTGAAAGGTCATGTCCGGCACAAGCCGGTCGATGATCTTCTCCAGGTCGCTCACGTCGATGGACGGGTTGGTGCCGAAAAACATGCGCGAGAATACGCTCGCCTCGCGCTCAGCCTCGAAGTGCACGTTCGCCGGGTCGTAGAAGCGGCGCATCTCCGCATCGGTATGGGTACCGAGAACCCCGGCCACAAGGGAGCCGGCGCTGGAACCGGAAATCACCCGGGGCAGCAGGGCCTCCTCCAGGAGCGATTTGACCACGCCCATATGGTAGAAGCCGAGGACGCCGCCCCCGGAAAGCATCAGTGCCGAGCGCCCGAAGCAGATGTTTGCACGGTAGAAGAAATCCATCCGCTCCTGGATGCCGATCTCCTTCTCGGGCAGATCGGCGAGGTAGCGAAGGGCGTCGTCGATCTCGTCGATGTACTGCTCGACAAGGTGCTTGGTGCCGAACTTGGCGCGCTGGTAAAGGCTCGCGCGGCCCATGCCGCCCATATTGCCGTGGATACCCTCGTTGAGGGTGTAGAGCAGCCCGTGGTTGTCGTGCCGGGCCCGCAGGCTGCGCAGCCGATCAAGGCGCAGGCGGATCTGGGCGTAGTCATACTGTCGGCTCTGGTCCATCTCGCGCCAGCGCCGGGCGCCGCTCAGCTCGTCGTGGGCGAGCGCGGCCTCACGCCAGGCGGCGTAGCTCTCGGCGCGGTCCATCTCGCGCTCGAGCGCCTTGAGCTTGCTTGCCTTACTCATACATAAGTCCTGTTCATCCCGCTCCCGGGAGCATACCGTCTCACCGTTGCCCCGCCCAGCGCGGGCTGCGGGGTAAGCTGGCGGCTCTTGATCTTTGTCAAGGGCCCGGGGGGAGGCTTACACTCTAGTCCCGGACCCCGCCAGCACCCGCAGCGAAGCCGGCAGAGAACAACAACACCACGACGAGGAGCTGTCTTGCGCGCCTACCTGCTTGTTATTGCCCTGCTCCTGGCGATTTTCGGTGCCATCGGCCTGTACCTCGCGCAGCGTTTCGCAACCCTCGGCAACCCACCGCCGCAGCCGCCGATCACCGTGAGCGCCACTCGGGCAACGCTTGCTTCCTGGCGCAACGTGCTTGACGCCGTAGGCACCATCCGCGCTCTGCGCGGCGTGGAGCTTGCGGCGGAGACCAGCGGCGAGATCACCGCCATCGCGGTAAGTTCCGGCCAGAGCGTGGCCGCCGGCGACCTGCTCGTCGTCCTGAACGACCGCGTGGAGCAGGCTGCCCGGGAGCGCCAGAAAGCCAACCTGGAGCTCGCCCGCCTGCTGTTTGAGCGCGACGCGAGCCTGGTCAAGCAGAAATCCATTCCTCAGAGCCAGTATGACCGCTCCCGGGCGGACCTGCAGGCCGCCACAGCCCAGCTCGCCGAGCTCGAGGCGCGCATCGATAACAAGCGCATCCGCGCCCCTTTCGCGGGCACCATGGGCATCATCAGGGTTCGAGAGGGCGATTATCTCGAGTCCGGCACGCCCATCGCCTCCCTGCAGGACCGGCAAGCGCTGGAAGTCGACTTCACCGTGCCCGCCCGCCACGCGCCCCGGCTGCGTCCCGGGCTCACGGTTGCGGTGAGCACCGCGGCCTGGCCGGGCCGCCGCTTTGACGCCCGCCTCGAGGCCCTGGACGCCGCCGCAGATCCCGGCACGCGTAACCTGCTTCTGCGGGCGCGCCTCGAGGAGACAGAGGGTTTGCTCCCGGGGATGTTCGCCAGCCTG
Organism: Pseudohaliea rubra DSM 19751; assembly: GCF_000764025.1. Lineage (GTDB taxonomy): Bacteria > Pseudomonadota > Gammaproteobacteria > Pseudomonadales > Halieaceae > Pseudohaliea > Pseudohaliea rubra. The sequence continues at coordinate 20,231 of NZ_KN234746.1, forward strand.
AAGATCGACCTCGGCGAGACCGCGACGCACGTCACGGTGCCGGAAACGGCGGTCACCTTTTCCCTGCAGGGTAACCTTGTCTACCTCGTTCACGAGGATGAGCAAGGGCTCAGCGTCGAACCGCGGGTGATAACCACCGGCGCCGTGCGCGACGGGCGCGTGGCTGTGCTTTCAGGGCTCCAGGCCGGGGAGCGCGTGGTCAGCGTTGGCCAGAACAAGCTCTACCGGGGCGCCCGCATCGTGCTCGATGACAGCTCAGGCTCCGACACCTGATGCGCTTCACGGACCGCTTTATCGAGCGGCCAGTGCTGGCCATCGTAGTCAGCGCTCTCGTGCTGCTCCTTGGCCTCGCCTCCCTGTCCCGGGTCGGGATCCGCGAGTTTCCCGCGCTGGAGCGCTCCGTGATCACCGTGACCACCGTGTTCCCCGGAGCCAGCGCCCGCACCGTGCAGGGCTTTGTCACCACGCCGCTGCAGGTGAACATCGCCGGTGCGGCGGGCATCGACTACCTCTCGGCGACCAGCGACGCGGGGGTGTCCACCATCGAGGTACACGTGCGCCTCGGCGAAGACACCGATCAGGTGCTCACGGAGGTGGTCGCCAAGGTTGCCCAGGCCCGGGATGAGCTGCCCCGGGACACGGAGGACCCGGTCATCGCCACCGGTTCCGGCGACGATGCCCTCATGTACCTCGCCTTCACCAGCGAGCAGCTGTCGCCTTTCCAGATCAATGACTACCTGCTGCGCAGCGTGCAGCCGGAGCTCGCGACGCTCGACGGGGTAGGCAAGGCGGCGATCTTCGGTCGACCCCTGGCCATGCGCCTGTGGCTCGATCCAGTGCGCATGGCCGCGCTCGGCGTCACCGCCGCAGACGTCTCCGAGGCCGTGCGCCGGGACAACTTCCTCAGCACCGCTGGCGCCACCGAGGGCAAACTGGTGCGCATCAACGTCGATGCGCGCACAGACATGCAGACCGTGGAGGATTTCGAGCGTCTGGTGGTCCGCCAGGAGGGCGAACGGCAGGTCCGCCTTTCCGACATCGCCGAGGTGGAGCTGGCGGCCGAAAACAACCAGTCACGGGCTTTTTCCAGCGGCGAAGCGGCGGTGTTCATGGCCCTTGAGGCGGCGCCGGATGCCAACCCCCTCGAGGTTTCTGCTGCCGTGCACGCCCAGCTGCCGAAACTTCGCGCCTCCCTCCCGGCGGACCTCAAGCTGCGGCTCGACTGGGACGGTAGCATCGCCATCGATGCGGCCCTGCGCGAGGTAGCTACCACGCTGATCGAAGCCACCCTCATCGTCATCGCGGTGATCTATCTGTTCCTCGGTTCCTTCCGGGTCGTGCTGGTGCCGCTGGTGATCATACCCCTGTCGCTTATCGGCGTGGTGGCGCTCATTCTTGCCATGGGCTTCTCTCTGAACCTGCTCACCCTGCTCGCCATGGTCATCGCTATCGGGCTGGTGGTAGACGACGCTATCGTCGTCGTCGAGAACGTGCACAGGCACGTAGAAGAAGGCGCCACACCGCTGCAGGCGGCAATCACCGGGGCCCGTGAGGTCGCCATGCCGGTGCTTGCCATGACCCTCACGCTGGCCGCCGTCTACGCCCCCATCGCCTTCATCGGTGGTCTCACCGGAGCTCTTTTCAGTGAATTCGCGCTGACCCTGGCCGGCGCCGTGCTGGTCTCGGGCCTCATCGCCCTGACGCTGAGCCCGGTGATGGCCTCCCGGGTGCTCAAGCACCACGGCGAGCAGGGGCGCTTTGCCGACTGGCTGGATGCACGTTTCAGCGCGCTCACGGGACACTACCAGCGGCTGCTCGATACCTGCCTGGGCAATCGCGGCGCAGTGCTGCTCTTTGCCGGGGCCATCCTTTGCGCACTGCCTCTCCTTTTCCTGCTGACGCGGGACGAGCTCGCACCGGAAGAGGACACCGGCGGCGTGTTCTATGTCGGCGTGGCGCCGAGCTACGCCAATCTCGACTACATCAACCGCTACCTGGACCAGGTGGTGGACCTTTGGCAGGACATACCCGAGGTCGCCTCCTCCTGGCAGGTAATCGAGCCGTCCAGCAATTTCGGTGGCCTCACGCTCACCCACTGGGACGAGCGCGAGCGCACACAGCAGGCCGTGCAGGCACAGTTCCAGCAGCGCCTGGGCGGCATCGCCGGTATGGAGCTCTTCTCCTTCGGCACACCGTCCCTGCCCGGGGCCGGCGGCGGTCTGCCCCTGGCCTTTGTGGTGGCCTCCACAGCGCCACAGGAAGAGGTCTACCGGGTGGGCGAGGAGCTGCTGCAGCGGGCCCGGGAGTCGGGGCTGTTCATCTTCGTGAACCAGACGCTGGACTTCAATCGCCCGGAGGTAGAGGTGCGCATCGATCGCGAACGCGCCGCCCGCCTGGGCATCGCCATGCGGGATATCGGCGAGACCCTCGCGGTGATGCTCGGCGAGGCGGAGGTCAACCGTTTCACCTATGCGGACCGCAGCTACAAGGTGATCCCCCAGGCCGGGCGGGACTTCCGACTCACGGAGGAGGAACTCGAAAAATACTACCTGCGTGCCGCCGGTAACGGGCTCGTGCCCCTATCCACGGTGATCCGCCTGGAGCACCGGATACAGCCCAACCAGCTGAGCCAGTACCAGCAGCTCAACAGCACCACGATCCAGGGCCTGATGCTGCCGCCGAATACCCTTGGCACTGGCCTGGCCTTCCTGGAAAAAACCCTGGCGGAGATCGCACCGCCCTCCTTCCGCGCCGGGCACACCGGCGAGTCTCGGCGCTACAAGCAGGAAAGCGGCAGCTTCCCACTGCTCTTCGGCCTCTCCCTGATCCTGATCTTCCTTGTGCTTGCTGCGCAGTTCAACAGCTTCCGCGACCCGCTCGTGGTGCTGGTCGCCGTACCCCTGTCGATCTTCGGCGCCGTGGTACCCATCGCCCTGGGCATGGTCACGCTGAACATCTACACGCAGATCGGCCTGCTCACGCTCATCGGCCTTATCAGCAAGCACGGGATCCTCATCGTGGAGTTCGCCAACCAGCTGACCCTACGCGGTGCTCCGCGGCGGGACGCAGTCCTTGAAGCTGCGGCGCTGCGCCTGCGGCCCATCCTCATGACCACCTTTGCGACGGTGCTGGGGGTCCTGCCGCTGCTGCTGGCTTCAGGCGCCGGTGCCAATGCGCGCTTCGGCATCGGCCTCATGATCGCCGCCGGCATGCTCGTGGGCACGCTGTTCACGTTGTTTGTGCTGCCGGTGTTTTACCTGCCTTTGCGCCGACGCGCGGCGACCCCGCCGGCCGATGCCGAGGAGCAGATGCCGGCAGTGAGCTGACGCTCAGCCGTCCAGGCGGGCGTTGGCATAAGCCACCAGCTGCAGGTCCTGCGCGTTCCAGGCCAGCAGCTTTTCGTACAGCTCGTCGCCCAGTTCACCCCGGGTGGCCTCGAGCCGTTCGTCGAGGGGGGCACTGAGATCGGTGGCCGTCACGTTTTCGGGCGTGATGCCGTCGTAGCTGAAAGCGATACCGTGTGCGCGCAGCACGCCCGAAAAGCGCTGTACATCGTGGTCAAAGAACTCAGTCCTGGCCAGGAGCTCAACGGCATCGAGGTTGCGCAGGGCCTGCGACAGGTCGAGGCAGAACCCCCCGTCCGCGCCACGGCGATGGATAGCAAGACGCCCATACACGGCGGCAAGGTTGCGGGTCTGCGCATTACTCAGCGCCAGCATACCGCGAGGCTCTGCGGCACTCCGCTGCACCCATTCCCTGAAACTGGCCGGCATTCCGGCATCGTTAGCGCCCCGTTTCCTGAACCGATAGATGGACCGCAGGCGCAGCAAGGGATGCCGGATGAATACCACCGGGAGGATCTGTACATCCAGGGAGGTCGGAACAGGCAGATTGACCTGGTGCGATGAGAACGCAATCTCATCACGGTTGTGCAGGATCTTGAGCAGTTCATCCTGGCTGATCTTGGAGAAGTCAAAGGGACCGTCAAAGGCCAGGTGGCGCCCGGGAAAATTCATCCCGAGCACCTTGTCGAAGGTCGAGCCGCTGTTCTTGAAGATATGGTAATGGACGATAACCGTTTTCACGCCACTGCCCCGTTCACTATCGTTTGTCCGTTTGTCTGTAGGCCGTAGCCGGGCTCAAGGGTTTGCGGCTACCGCTGTGGTACGGGCTTTCGGCTCATCCTTGCTCGCCCGCTTACTGCCAGCGATTTCTCTAGCCGGGGCGCAGGCGCTTCTACAACGCACCATGAAAGAAAAAACCATAGCGCCCGCTGCCTCGCCCGCCCGGGTCGACCCTTTCACCAGGACGATAAACGGATCTCTTATCGCTCCGCCGGTCCGGATCGGAAAGGCATGGCCCCAGAGCACGGCCCGGGCGAGGAGCAGGCGGATAAGCGTGAAGTTGTTATCCCTGACACCATCGTAGGCCTGCAGTGTCAGAAATTGATTCCGGGAATCGGTGCCTGCCGACGAATCGTCAGTGCTCGTCATCAGCTCTAGGCCCGTCATCCGCCCGCGCCCCGCCGCGGAACTCCTCGGCCAGGTGACGCTTGTAGAGCTTGCCGTTGTCCATGCGCGGCAGCTTGGGATGGAAATGCAGCGCCTTCGGCACCTTGAGATGCGCCAGGCGGTCGCGGAGCCACTCCATGATCTCAATGGCGACCTCATCCGTTGCGTCGACCCAGTTCAGGGGCTCGACCACCGCTGTTACTGCCTCCCCGAACTCCTCATCGGACACACCGAAGACAGCCACGTCCGCCACCTTGTCGTGGGTGATGAGGATGTTCTCGATCTCCTGCGGATAAATGTTTACGCCGCCGGAAATGATCGTAAAGTGCTTGCGATCCGTGAGATAAAGGAAGCCGTCTTCATCCACGTAGCCCACGTCTCCGGTAGTCGCCCAGCCGCGGTGATCAAAAGCCTCGGCGGTTTTCTCCGGTTCGCCGTGGTACTCGAAGCTGGCCTGCTCCCCGGAGAAATACACCGTGCCGATCTCGCCGGGTGGCAGTTCTTTACCGTCGTCGTCGACGATATGGATCGCGCCGAGCACCGCCGGGCCCACGGACCCCCTGTGGGTCAGCCAGGCGGCGGAATCGATGATAGTGATACCGATGGCCTCGCTGGCGGCGTAGTACTCGACGATCACCGGGCCCCACCACTCGATCATCTTCTCCTTGACCTCGACAGGACAGGGCGCCGCAGCGTGGATAGCAAACTGCATGCTGGAGACGTCGTACTGTTCCCGGGTCTCCTTCGGCAGCTTGAGCATGCGGATGAACATGATGGGCACCCACTGGCTGTGCGTGCAGCGGTGCTCCTGGATCAGCGCCAGCGCCGCCTCCGGGTCGAACTTTTCCATCACCACGGTAGTGCCGCCAAGCGACAGCACCATCATGTTGTAGCGCAGCGGCGCGGCGTGATAAAGCGGCGCCGGCGACAGGTAGACCGTCTCGTCACTGAAGCCGAAGGCTGCGCCAAGGCTCGGCGCCATCGGATACTCCGCGTAGGGATCATCGGTGGGCGGCGGCAGGAACACGCCCTTGGGCTTGCCCGTGGTGCCCGAGGAATAGAGCATATCCACACCGTAGGCCTCGTCGGCGATGCGCTCCGCCGGCTGAAGATCCACCGCTTCCTCCCAGCTCTCGAAGCCGTCAGCGATACCGCCGACCATGTAGAAATGGCGTACGGCTCCCGCCCCCGCCAGCATCTCTCCGGCAACCTCGTGCATCTTCGGCGACGTGATGAACAGCTTCGCGCCGCAGTTCTCAAGGATATAGCGGGTTTCCTCAGCCTTCAGATGGGTGCTCACCGGGGTGTAGATAATCCCTGAGCGCTGGCAGGCGAAGCAGATTTCCAGAAACTGGCGACAGTTTTCGAGCATCAGGGCGATATGGTCACCCTTGGCCAGGCCCAGGCTGCGCAGCAGTTGGGCGCCCTGATTGGAGCGCTCGTCGAGTTCGCGGTAGGTGACGATCTCGCCGCTCCCCCCCATGATGATGGCGGGCTTGTGCGGGAGGGTCTCTGCGGTCACGCTGGGATGGGGCATACGGCGTCCTCGTTGCTGTCGTATTATCGGCGTTATCATAGGCGTTGCTTGTAGCGTCGTACACAGGCAACAGAAATCGGCGCGACCACCGGACCGGAGCGACACCATGGACCGCCACGCCAGCCCGGCCGCCCTGCGCGCAGCGATGCGCAGCGGCGCCTTTACCGACAACACCTCAGGCTTCGCCCCGGGTCACGTGCAGTGCAACCTGGTGATCCTGCCCGATGCCTTTGCCGGCGACTTCCTGCGCTTCTGCCAGGCCAACCCCAAACCCTGCCCGCTGCTGGCGATAAGTCCCTCCCCCGGTGATCCGACGCTGCCCGCCCTCGGCGACATCGATGTGCGCAACGACCTGCCGCGCTACCGGGTTTTCGAGGACGGTGAAGTGACCACCGAAGCCCTGAGCATCGCCGATCGCTGGCAAAGCGATTTCGTGGCCTTTGCCCTGGGGTGCTCCTTTTCTTTCGAGGAGGCTCTGCTGGCGGACGGGCTGGAAGTGCGCAATGTCAGCCTTGATTGCAATGTCCCCATGTACCGCACCAACATTCCCTGCGCTCCCGCGGGCCCCTTTCGGGGCGAGATGGTGGTCAGCATGCGGCCCTTCCGCGCCGCCGATGCCATCCGCGCGATCCAGGTCTGCACACGTTTCCCCGCCGTGCACGGGGCACCGGTGCACCTCGGGGACCCGGCGCTTATCGGTATAGACAACCTGGACGCTCCGGACTATGGCGATCCGGTACCCGTGGCCGCCGATGAGCTGCCGGTTTTCTGGGCCTGCGGCGTGACCCCGCAGATCGCCCTGGCTCATGCGCGGCCGCCGGTCGCAATCACCCACAGCCCCGGCTGCATGCTGGTCACGGACCTCAACAACAGCCGGCTCGCCGTACTCTAGCCAGGAGGCCTCCCATGCTGCTCAATTGTGACCTCGGTGAAAGCTACGGCTCCTGGCGCATGGGTATGGACGCCCACGTGATGCCACACATCGATCTGGCCAATATCGCCTGCGGGTTCCACGGTGGCGATCCGCTGACCCTGGCGGAGACCCTGGCCCTGGCGCGGGAGCACGGGGTTGCCGTGGGCGCGCACCCGGCCTACCCGGACCTCGTCGGCTTCGGCCGCCGCTCCATGAACCTCTCCCGGGAGGAACTCATCGCCACGCTGCGTTACCAGATCGCCGCCCTCGAAGGTATGGCCGCCTGCGCCGGCATCGCGCTCGACTATGTGAAACCCCACGGCGCGCTCTACAACGACATGATGCGTGACGCGACGATACGCGACGTGGTCATGACCGCCCTCGCCGGCTTCCACCGCCCCTTGAAGCTCATGCTGCTGGCCACCGCTGCGGCCGACGCACACCGGGAGGAAGCGACTCGACACGGTATCGATCTCCTCTTCGAGGCTTTTGCCGATCGCCGCTACGACGACAACGGACATCTCCTCTCCCGGTCAGAGTCCGGCGCGGTGCACAATCGCGAACGCATGCTCGAGCAGGTGGAGTCGCTGCTCCAAGACCGGGCCGTGACCACGGCCCGAGGTCAAAGGCTGACGCTGGAGGCTGACACGCTTTGCGTCCACGGTGACAACGAGGAGGGAGTACGCGCCATCGAAGCCATCCGTGAACGCGTCGGCAAGCGCAGGGCCCGCGCCTGACATGATCATCGAACTTGCAGGAGAGAGCGCCGTCATGGTCTATCTTGGCGAGACCATGGACCCGGCCGTGGCCGCGCGGGTGCAGGCGCTCGCGGACGCACTCCCGGACGCGCTCGATGAAGCCCTGCTGGACCTCGTGCCCTCCTATGCGTCGCTGCTGGTGGTCTACGACCCGTACCTCACCGACCACATGGCTGTCGTGCGTAAGCTGCATCATCTCGGCTACGCCCTCGAACAGGGTCGCGCAGGCGAAGGTCGGCTGGTGGAACTGCCAGCGTGGTACAGCTGCGAGAGCGGTGCCGACCTCGAGGAACTTGCGCGCCGCGCGGGGCTTGCAATGGCGGAGGTCATCGCCCTGCACAGCGGCACCGACTACCGCGTTTACGCCATCGGCTTCGCCCCGGGCTTTGCCTACCTCGGCGAGGTTGACGAACGCATCGCCGCGCCGCGGCTGGCAACACCGCGGCAACGCGTGCCCCGGGGTGCGATCGCCATCGCCGACCGACAGACCGCCGTTTACCCCGCTGCTTCCCCCGGCGGCTGGAACCTCGTGGGGCGCTGCCCCCGGCGCCTCTTCGACCCCGCCGCCGACCCGTGCATGCCGGTCGCCGTGGGCGACCGCGTGCGTTTCCGGCCCATCGACCGCGAGGAATACCTCGCCCTCGGAGGAGAGCCGTGAGCGGGCTGCACGTGGAAGACCCGGGCCTCCTCGCCCTGCTTCAGGACGGCGGGCGCCGCGGTCACTATCGCCTGGGCCTTACTGACGGGGGTCCCCTGGACCGGCAGGCCTTCGACCTGTGCAACCGCCTGCTCGAGAATCCCGCCGGCGCCGCCGCCGTTGAGCTCACCTTCGGCGGTGCCCGCTTCACGGTCGGGATCGACAGCTATCTCTGCGTCACCGGAGCCCCCATGCCGCTGAGGATCAACGGCGAGGAGCGGTCGACCTGGGAGGTGCACCCGGTGCGCGAAGGCGACAGCATCGCCCTCGGGCATCCGCCGGCCGGCTGCCGCGCCTACCTTGGCGTCGCCGGTGGCTTCCAGGCCGAGCCCGTCTTCGGCAGTGTCTCCACAGTGCTCCGCGAGGGGCTCGGTGGCCTCGGCACCGGCAAGCTCGCCCCCGGTGACCTCCTGCCGTGCACGCCCGCACCCGGGCGGCGTCGTCTCTACCTCCCGGAAGCAGCACAGCCCCGCTACAACAGCCAGGTTACGCTGCGGGTAATCCCGGGCTACCAGCAGCATCACTTCCCCAGGCTCGCCCAGCGGCGCTTCTTCGGCAGCCGCTACACTGTTACGGACCGGGCCGACCGCATGGGCTACCGCCTTGAGGGCCCGGTGGTGCGGGCCGACATCGAGGGTCTTCTCTCCGAAGGCATCTGCCTCGGGGCGATCCAGCTGCCCGCGGACGGACAGCCGATCGTACTTCTTAACGACCGGCAGACCATCGGCGGCTATCCGAAGATCGGCGCCGCCCTCTCCCTGGACCTCGCCCGGCTGGCTCAGCAGCGGCCCGGTGGCGAGGTCGTATTTACGCCCATCACCCAGCACGCTGCGCACAACGCCCTGCATCTCGCCCGGGCCTTCGAGGCATCCCGGTCGATCCAGGAGCGCGGGCCGTGACCCCAACCGCCTTCGACGATGCCCTCGAGGAGCTCCTGGTCTTCCGCAACCCCCGCGGAATGCAGAGCCTTCGGGCAGCGCTCTCCCCGGGCTACTACCGCCGCGCCAGCACGCTCCTTGCGGCGGCGCGCCGGGTACTCATAGGCACGGGCTTCCCCGTGGCCGGCACCTTCGAAACTGATGGTCCCGTCGGTGCCATGGCACTCTACCGCGCCCTGGAGCAGCGCGGCGCCCAGTGCTGGATTGCCTGTGCCGCGCCGCTGGCGGCCGAGCTCGAACATGAATTCCGCGTCCTGCCGCTGCAGGCGACGGATCGTGATGCCGCCCGGGAGGAAGCGATCCTGCGCCTGGCCCAGGTCACCCCGGACGCTATCGTATCTATCGAGCGGCCGGGGCTTGCCGCCAACGGCCGCTACTACAACATGCGCGGCGAAGATATCTCAGCGGACTGCGGCATCTTCGACAGCTACCTCGAGCTCGCCGGCTGCCCTACCATTGCCATCGGCGACGGTGGCAACGAGATCGGCATGGGCAAGGTGGCCGACGCCGTCGCGAAGCTTTCTATCACCCCCGCCGCCACCAGCTGCGACGAGCTGCTGGTGGCGGACGTCTCCAACTGGGGCGCCTACGGCCTGCTCGCCTACTTCGACCTGCTGGAAGCCACCGATCATCTGGGCACCGTGCGGCCCCGGGAGCTGCTGGCCTTCCTCTCCTCCCGGGGTAGCGTCGACGGTGTCACCCGCGAAAACACGCTTACGGAAGACGGCATGGACCCCGCCGCCGGCGAAGCAATCATCAGCGAGCTGCGTGCCCTGACAGCCGCGGCGAAACGCGAGGCAGACGCATGAACACCGTATACCTGAATGGCGCCTGGACCCCCATGACCGAGGCGCGGATCTCGCCCATGGATCGGGGCTTCCTCTTCGGCGACGGAATCTACGAGGTGGTGCCCTCCTACGGGGGACGCCCCGTCGGCCTGGGCCCGCATCTACGCCGGCTCGCTACCGGCCTCGACGCCCTGGAAATCGACCCGGGGCTCACGGAGGGAGACTGGCGGCAGCTGGTGTCACAGCTGATTGAGCGCAACGGAGCCGGCAATCTGGGCATCTACCTGCATGTAAGCCGTGGCGCCTACGACAAGCGCAACCATGCTTACCCCGCCGAGGTACAGGCAACGGTGTTCGCCTATGCCTTCGAGATCCCGGCCGCACCGAGCGGCGACCCGGCACAGGTCCGGGCCTATCGGGTCAGCACGGCAGAAGACCTGCGCTGGAAACGCTGTCATATCAAGGCTACCGCTCTCCTCGGCAACGTCATGCATATGCGTCAGGGTCAGGCCGCGGGCAATGATGAAACCATTCTCTTCAACACCGCTGGCGAGCTCACAGAGGCCGCCGCCTGCAACGTCTTCCTGGTCTCCGGGGGCGCTGTCGCCACGCCGCCCCTGGACCACCAGAAGCTCCCGGGCATCACCCGGGAGCTGGTGCTGGATATCCTGCGCCGTTACAGCGATGTCACCGTGGAAGAACGCGTAGTGCACCGGGAGGAGCTGGCCGAGGCCGACGAAGTGTGGCTGACGAGCTCCAGCAAGGAGATCGCCCCGGTCACGGCCATCGACGGGCACCCGGTCGGAGATGGCCGGGTAGGCCCGGTCTGGGCGTCGGCCCAGGCTCTCTTTGCGGCTCACAAGTTCGAATACTGATGCGCCCGACGCGAGCCCGCATCGAGCTGGCGCGGCTGAGGGCCAATGCGGCTCTGGCGGCGGAAAAGGCGCCGGACTCCCGGCTCATGGCGGTGCTCAAGGCCGACGGCTACGGCCATGGTGCTGTCGCCGTAGCGCAGGCGCTCGCGGCGACAGCGGACGCTTTCGCTGTCGCCACCCTCGACGAGGCCGTCACCCTTCGCGAGGCGGGCATCCGTCAGCCGGTGCTGCTCCTCGAGGGCCCCTTCGAGCCCTCGGAGCTGGAGGAAATCCAGGCACGGGAGCTGACCGTGACGATCACCGGACCGGAGCAGCTTGCCTGGGTCGAGGCGGCGCGCCTCCGGGGACCGGTGGCCTGCTGGCTCAAGCTGGACACCGGCATGCATCGCCTTGGCCTGGACCCGGCGCGGGCCCGGGAAGCCTGGGAGCGCCTGGACGCCTCGGCTAACGCGGACCTCCAGGCCGCCTGCACCCACTTTGCCCGCGCCGAAGAGCTCGACCGGCCCGAGACGGGCAGGCAGCTCGAACGCTTCCTCGCTGCCACCCGGGACTTGCCCCTGGCGCTCAGCGCGGCCAACTCTCCGGCGGTACTTGCCCGCCCCGAAACCCACCTTGACTGGATCCGCCCGGGCTATCTTCTTTATGGCGACACGCCCCTGCCGCGAGAGCATCCCGCGGGAGCAGGCCTCGCGGCGGTAATGCAATTCGAGTCCGCGGTGATTGCCGTGCGCGAGATTCCCGCCGGCGACGCGGTGGGTTATGGCGGCAGCTGGGTGGCCGAGCGCCCCTCGCGCATCGCCACCATCGCCGCGGGCTATGGCGATGGTTACCCGCGCACCACGGCGAACGGCACGCCGGTGCTGGTGAAGGGTCGGCGGGCGCCGCTCGCCGGGCGGGTCTCCATGGACATGCTCACCGTCGATGTCACAGACCTGCCGCCAGTGCAGGTGGGCGACCCGGTCCGGCTCTGGGGCGACGATCTGCCCGTTGGCGAGGTCGCCCGGGGCTCGGGAACCACGGGCTACGAGCTGCTCGCGGGGATGCCCGCGAGGACGCCACGCGTTTACACCTGATTTCCTGCAGGGTGCACGACTCCGGCCGGCCGCATCGCAGCGGGTCAGCCGCTCTCCCGGGGCGCAGCTCCCGCAGGACAAGGGCCGGGGGCATCCGTTACCATGGTGGCTTCGACACCCATCAGACGCAGCCAGCCGTGCCCGCCACAGACCCAGACGAACTTCCCGAGGGCAGCCAGCTCGCTGCCCTCGATATCGGCAGCAACTCCTTTCACCTTATCGTCGCCCGCTACGAACACGGCGAACTGCGGCCCAGCCAGGTGCTCGGTGAGAAGGTGCAGCTAGGCGCCGGGCTGAAAAACGGCCGCCTCGAGCCCGCCGCCATTCAGCGAGGGCTCGACTGTCTATCGCGTTTTTCCCAGGTGCTGCAGAGCGTGGAGCCCCGGCGCCTGCGCGTGGTGGGCACAAACGCCCTGCGCCAGGCAAAGAACCGTCGCGAGTTCACGGAACCGGCGCGGGACATCCTCGGCGCACCGGTAGAGGTGATCTACGGCCGGGAAGAGGCCCGTCTGGTCTACCTCGGCGTGGCGCACACACTGGCCGACGACACCGCCGCACGACTGGTCGTGGATATCGGCGGCGGCAGCACAGAGTTCATCGTTGGTGAACGCTTCGAGCCCCGGCGCCTGGAGAGTCTGCAGATGGGCTGCGTCTCCTACACGGCCCGCCATTTCAGCGACGGACGCCTGGACCGACGCGACTATGAAAAAGCCTACGAGCGCGCCTGTGTAGAGGTATCGCACATCCGGAAAAGCTTCCGCAGCAGGCACTGGCAGGAATGCGTGGGCTCCTCCGGGACACTGCAGGCCATCGAGGCCATGGTCACCGGCGAGGGCTGGAGCGACAGCGGCATCACCCGCAAGAGCCTGGCGCGACTGCGCAAGCAGGTGCTCAGCCACAAGCACGTCAACGAGCTGTCGTTCAGTGGACTTTCGGAGGCGCGGCGCCCGGTGATCACTGCCGGCATTGCTATCACCGAGGCTCTCTTCGAGGTCCTGGAGATCGAGCACATGCGCACCTCCCGGGGCGCGCTGCGCGAGGGCGTGCTCTACGAGCTGCTCGGCCGCCTGCGCCACGAAGACGTCCGCGAACGCTCCATCAACGCTATGCAGCAGCGCTACAGCGCCGACACGGAAACCGCGGCCCTGGTGGCGAGGCGCGCGCGCATGCTCTTCGATGCCACCCGTGAAACCTGGCGCCTCGGCGCGGAGGATGGAGATCTGTTAGAACGCGCCGCGCTCACCCACGAAATAGGCATGGCCATCTCCCACAAGCATTTCCATCGCCACGGTGCCTACCTGTTGCGCAATTCCGATATGCCGGGCTTCTCCCAGGGCGAGCAGGAGGCCCTGGCGCTGCTGGTAGCAGGCCACCGCGGCAAGCTGAAGCGCGAGCTGGTAGAGGAACTGGCCGGCGACGAGGGTGAGCGTCTGGCGCGCATGACGGGTATCCTGCGCCTGGCCGCCCTGTTCAAGTACGTGGAACTGCTGGAGGAGTTGCCGGACTTTCATCTCGGCGCCGAGCGCGCGGCGCTGGCCCTGGAATTCCCTGCGGGCTGGCTGGAGCAGCACCCGCTGACCTGGCAGGAACTCTACCAGGAACAGCGGGCCTTCGAGCGCCTGGGGCTGGCGCTAAGTTTCCGTTAGCCGGTGCCGGCGCTACTCCGCGCCGCGGTAGACCTCGCCACCTTTCATGACGAAGGCGACGTTCTCGAGCACGGTGATATCCGCCAGCGGATCGCCGGCCACGGCAACAAGGTCGGCATAGCGCCCGGGGGCGATACTGCCGAGCTCGTCGCTCACCCGGAGCAGCTCGGCTGCGTTCACCGTCGCCGCCTTGATGGCCTCCATGGGCGGCATGCCGGCCTCGACCATGTAACGGAACTCCAGGCCATTGGCGCCGTGCGGCGAGACACCCGCGTCGGTGCCGAAGGCAATCTTCACGCCCGCCTCCCATGCCCTGGCGAAGGTGTCCTGGATCTGCGGCCCGATGGCCGCGGCCTTCGGGCGAACAACCGACGGCAGCTTGTCGTCCTGCTCGGCGAGCTCTGCTACCCACTTGCCGGCGGAGATTGTCGGCACATACCAGGTACCGTTGCGCTTCATGAGCTCTCGCGCTTCGTCGTCCATGTAGGTGCCGTGCTCGACGGAATCCACACCGGCCCGGATAGCGCGCTTCATGCCCTCGGCGCCGTGGGCATGCACCGCGACGACGAAGTTGTAGTCCTTCGCCGTGGCGACGATGGCCTCAATCTCATCAGCCATGAACTGGGGGTTATCGCCGCTTTTGGCGAGGGAGAGCACGCCACCGGTGACCGTGAGCTTGATGACGTCGGAGCCATCCTTGTAGCGCTGGCGCACAGCCTTGCGTGCGTCCTCGGGACTGTTTATCACGCCCTCTTTCGGGCCCGGATCGCCGCGCAGGTCGTAGCGGATGCCGTTGGTCGGGTCCGCGTGGCCACCGGTGGTGCCAATGGCCTTGCCGGCTGCGAAAATCCGCGGGCCTGCCACATAGCCTTTATTGATGGCATCGCGCAGGCCGAGGAGCGCAGGTACATCGCCGGTGCCGAGGTCACGGACCGTGGTGAAGCCCGCGTCCAGCGTCCGCCGGGCATAGATAGTCGCGCGCAGGGCGATGTCAGCGGAGTTCATGTAGTAGTTTTCAGCGTAGCTCGCCGGCGGATCGAGCTCGCCATCGAGATGCACGTGAGTATCCACGAAGCCCGGCAGCACCGTGTGACCGGACAGGTCGATGACTCTGGCACCCGCCGGCGCCAGGAAATCCTCCTCCACCGCGGTAATGCGGTCACCCTCGATGAAAATCGAGACGTTGTCGCGGACGCGCTCGGCGCTGACGTCGACAAGGCGGCCAGCATGAACCACCGTATCGGGCGCGGCGTGAACGCCGGCGGCACCGAGGATGAGGAAATAAAAAACAGAGAAAAGACGACGAAGCACAGGTCCCCCTGGATTGCATGGCAGTTGTTGTCAGAGATTGACCCAGCTGTTCAGGGCCCGAAGACGGAACGGGGTATCACGGTAGCGTAGCACCACAGAGTCCGGGAGGATTTCCTCGACCCTGACCGCACCGATGCGATCACCGGGGTGACGCTGTTCACCGTTGATCACCACGCTGCTCGCCCCGCCCTTGTGGTAATCGTGGCGCAGGTACATGAGCGTGGGAATCGCATCTTTCTGCTGCTGCGACAGGTCCGCGAGGAGCGGCGCCGGGTGCGGCGCGAGTGCCGCTTCGCCCAATTCCTCCCGGGCCCGGGCGAGCACCGCATCGATGTCGATGCTCTCTTCACGCACAGCGGCCTTCTCCGCGACAGCATCCGCCGGCGCGTCGGGCGCTGTGCCTGCAGCCGGGGCTGCCGCAGGGCTTTCCTCAGTTGCCGGCTCCCCCGCCGCAGCCTGTGGTCCGGCGTAAAGAGCCGCAACGGCCGCATCCGCTGAAGCCGGCCGGGATGCCGTCCCTGTTGCGGGCAAAGCCACCCTTGGGGAGCTCGCTGCGGGAGCCTCTGCCGTGGGCGAGTCTGCCGTAGGAGCGTCTGCCATGAGGGGTGCGACCGCCTGCGATTCGATGCCCTTGCCTGCCGTACGGTCCCCGGCCATCCAGCGTTCCCACCCCAGCCAGCCAAGCGCCGCCACGGCGCCAGCCAGCGCTACGGCCAGCACCGGCACCAGCGGGCTCGCTACAGGTGCTTCCGCCGGCGTGGTCGGCAGCGCCGCAGGCCCCGCGTCACCACGCTCCCGCCGCGCCCGATTGAGGGCATCGAGGATCAACGACACGCCGCGCCCTGCCCGTTCATGGCCGGAAACCGCTGGCCAGCAGCTCGTCCCACGCCGCCCCCCGATCGCTCGGCGGCAGCACCAGCCCGGCGGCGGCATTCAGCTGGCGCAGGGTCTGCGTGCCGACAATGCCGTCCTCGACCAGCCCCGCGGTGCGCTGGAAGAGCCGCACCCGCTCGGTGAGCCGGGGCGTGAAGCGTTCGGCGGCAAGGGGCTGCGCCTGCTTGTCGAGGCGGGCAAACCGCTCGGCCACTGCCCTTACGGCCGGGCCCTGATCGCCTTCGGCGATCCCGCTGCCGAAACCGTCCGGGGCGTCCCAGAGGTAGCGATAGCCACCACGCCAGTAGCTGGCGAGGACAGCCAGGGGCACGGTGGCAACGCCCTCGCGGGTCGCCAGCGTCGCGGAGCGTTCGCCGAGGACGAGCAGCAGCGCGGACGCAGCGAAACGTTCCGGTGTAACCAATTCGAGAAGCAGAGGCCGCTCGAGCGGGCCAAACTCCTGCCAGGTATCGGCGCGACCACGTTCGCAGCGCAGCGTGCCCGCACAGGGGTCGTCCGGCACCGGCGTGCCTCCCTGAAGAGCATAGAGTCCCCGAAGCGCGGCCTCGGGGGGGAGCAGCCATGGTGGCGAGGGTAGCGCCGGGGGGGAGGCTTCCTCGCTCCCACGGAGCTCACCTGCGGCCGCTCCCGGTGCAGGCGCCGCCGCAATCGGCTGATCCTTGCCGCCGGGCATGGCCCACCAGGCCAGCGCAACAAGCGTCAGGCCCGCCAGCGCGAGAGCCGCATAAGCCAGCACGTGCGCACCGCGCCGCGGCGGCAGCTCCCCGGTCACTTCGCCCAGGGCCTTGCGCAGCATGCGCTTATCGACCCGGGGCGCCTCCTGGCCGTAGGCACCGAGGAGCGTGCGATCGCAGAGCAGATTGATGAGCCGCGGGACACCGTGGCTGTGCCGGTGGATAGCACGCACGACCCGCGGCGGGAACAGCTCTGTGCCCGGGCCGAGGCCGGCCACCTGCAGCCGGTGGCGGATATAGGCACCGGTCTCGGCAAGGGACAGGGGCTCCAGGTTGTAGCGCGCGGTAACCCGCTGGTTCAGCTGTCGCAGCTCCGGTCGCTGCAGCATCGCCGCGAGCTCGGGCTGGCCGATGAGAATGATGTGCAGCAACTTATCGCTGTCCGTCTCCAGATTGGTCAGCAGGCGGATCTGCTCCAGCACAGGAACGGCCAGGTGCTGCGCCTCATCGATGAGCAGCACGGTCCTGCGCCCGCGGGCATGGTTGTCGAGGAGGAAACGGTGCAGTCGATCCGTGAGCGCCTTCAGGCTGGTGGCATCCCCGCGGTCATAGGCGATGCCGAGTTCGTCGCAGACCGTGGCCAGCAACTCCGCCGAATCCAGGGCCGGGTTGAGGACGATGGCGATATCCGCATCCTCCGGCAGCTGCTCGAGGAGGGCGCGATTGATCGTGGTCTTGCCCGTACCGACCTCCCCCGTAAGCACAATAAAAGCCCCGCCGGCGCCGACGCCATAGAGGAGATGGGCCAGGGCATCCCGGTGCCGGTGGCTCATGAACAGGTAGCGCGGGTTCACCGCGATGGAGAAGGGTGCCTCGCGCAGGCCGAAATACTGGTAGTACATGGGCCCGGAGTATACGCTAGCTGGAGCTCTGGAATCCTGCGGAGGTCCACCTTGAAAGCACTGAAGACCACCTTCATTGGTATAGCCCTGCTCCTGGTCATCGTCATCGCCGCCGTCGCCTGGCTGTTGAAGAACCTCGACAGTCTTGTCCAGGACACCATCGAGGACACCGGCAGCCGGCTCACGGGCACAGCAGTGACCCTCGACAGCGTGGCGCTGGACCTCGCGGCGGGGAGCGCCACCCTCAAGGGACTGGTCATCGATAACCCGCCGGGCTACGCCACGGAATACGCCTTCGCGCTGGATACCATCAGGGTCGACATCGATCCGAAGAGCATCACCGGCAGCGCGGTGCGTCTGGACGAGGTATCTATCACCGGGGCACGCCTCAACGCCGAACAGAAAGGCACAGCCACCAACCTGTCGACAATCCTGACGCATGTCCGCGCCGCGTCCGGCGAGGAGGCGCCGCCGGCGGAGGCCGGGGAGCCCACGGAGGTGCGCCTCGCCCTGGCCCGCTTCGCCTTCACGGACACGAAGGCGACGCTGGTCACGGAGCAGTACGGCGATGCGGCCCTACGCATCCCGGACGTGACGCGCACCGGGATCGGCGACCCGGCAAACGGCCTTGCGCCCGCAGAACTGGCGAGCCGACTTCTCGAAGCCGTGCTGGCGGAAGCGCAGGCGGCCGTGGGCAGCGCACTGGCAGACAAGGCGCGGGATGCCGCCAGGGACGCGGCGAAAGACAAGCTGAAGGACAAGCTGAACCTCTCGGACGAGGACATGGACAGCGCCGAAGGCGCGCTGAAATCCCTGTTCCAGAAGGACTGATCGGGGAAACCGGCCTCAGCGAGGGCCGCGCTTTTCCTGCTCCCGGGCCAGGAGGTCCAGAGCCTCATCGCACCAGGCGAGGTACTGCTCGCCGGCAAGGATGCCCATGCGCAGCGCCAGGAAGACCCCCTGGCGCCGCAGTGGCAGCACCTCCGGCCTCGCATAGTGACCCCGGCGGATCCGCTCATAGAGATAGAGCCGCTGCATCATCGCCTCACGCCGCTCACCGATCTCCACCCGCAGATGGCCGATGTTCTCAGCTGACAGGTTATAGAGCTTGACGAGCAGGTCGTCCTTGCTCTCCTGCACACGGCTTTCCCGGTAGACCCATTCCCCCAGCGCCTCGCGCCCGGCGAGGGTCAGGCCATAGAGAATCTTGTCGGGCTTGCCGCGCTGGGCAACCTCGCGACGGTTGAGCCAGCCCTTGTCGGCCAGCTTGCGCAGTTCCTGGTAAATCTGCTGGTGGGAGGCATGCCAGAACAGGCCGAGGGACGCATCGAAGGCCTTGGCCAGCTCGTAGCCGGACATGTCGTCCTCGATCAGTGCGGTCATGATGGCATGGGATAGGGCCATGACGTGACTATGGACCGAAATCCCTCTTTATGCAAAATGTTGCATACAGCGAAGGGAGATACTATTCTCCTGCGCTGGCCTGGCACCACTGACCATCACCAACGACGAGGACCCCCAATGGCCCTGCCCCCGATCCTTCAAGACCGGCTGCGCCTGCCCGTGGTCGGCGCGCCCCTGTTCATCATCTCCAATCCAGACCTGGTCATTGCCCAGTGCAAGGCCGGCGTGGTCGGGTCCTTCCCGTCCCTGAACGCCCGCCCCCTGGAAGAACTTGAGCGCTGGCTTGAGCGCATTACCAGCGAGCTGGCGGCCTGGGACCAGGCGCACCCGGACACGCCGGCGGCGCCCTTTGCCGTGAACCTGATCGTGCACGGTTCCAACAACCGGCTGCAGGAAGATCTGGAGCTATGCGTGAAGTACAAGGTGCCGGTCGTGATCACCTCCCTCGGTGCCAAGGAGTTCGTGAACGAGGCCATCCACAGCTACGGCGGCATCGTGCTGCACGACATCATCAATAACCGCTTCGCCAGGAAGGCCGTTGAGAAAGGAGCCGACGGTCTCATTGCCGTTGCCGCCGGTGCCGGTGGCCACGCGGGCACCACCTCGCCCTTCGCCCTCATCCAGGAAATCCGCGAGTGGTTTGACGGTCCGCTGCTGCTGTCCGGCTCCATTGCCCACGGCGGCGCAGTACTCGCGGCGCAGGCCATGGGCGCGGACCTCGCCTACGTCGGCTCCGCCTTCATTGCCACCGATGAGGCCAACGCCGAGGAAGCCTACAAGGAGGCTATCGTCGCCTACGACTCCTCAGAGATCGTCTATTCCAGCCTGTTCACCGGTGTGAATGGCAACTACCTGAAGCCATCGATCCGCGATGCAGGCCTCGATCCGGAAAACCTTCCCGAGGGCGACCCGACCAAGATGGACTTCGGCTCCGGCGGCAACACCGACGCCAAGGCCTGGAAGGATATCTGGGGCTGCGGCCAGGGCATCGGCGCGGTGAAGTCCATCGGCCCCGCCGGAGACCTCGTGGCACGCCTACAGGCAGAGTACGAGGCCGCGAAAGCCCGCGTGGCCTGAGTCGCAGCGGGGCGTCGTTCCTGCCCGTTAAGCCGGGTAGGAGAGGCGTCCTGCCCCGGCGGGATCCGCCAGGGTCCCTGACACGTTACTCGCCGAACACTTGTTCCAGGTACGCCGCATCAGGCGGCCGCGTCGCCAGCGATACAGCAATCATCGTCAGCACCGACACACCGATACCAAGCGTCGCACAGGCATAGGGGTTCACCGCCTGCACCTCGAGCCAGGCTGCCGCCGACGCCAGCGCGCCCCCGGTGAACCAGGCAGCGTCCAGGAGCGCGAGGTGCAGCACGGCAAAGGTTGCGCCGCCGGCCACAAAGCCGCAGATCGCCCCGGACCGGGTCGCGCGCCGCCAGAAAACGCCGAGGAACATCGGCGCAGCGGTCGCCGCCATCATGCCACCGATACCGACCCAGACCAGCAGGGCGATATTCATGTCGCGGGTACTCCAGGCCAGGGCGATGGCCGTAAGCAGCACCAGCACCGTAGCGATACGGCCGATGGTCAGGCCGATACGGTCCACCGCCGCCTCGCTGAAGCGCCCCGGGAAGCGCGGCGCGATGCTCAGGCGGAAGATATCGTTGGCGAAGATCTGACCCGTGGAAACCACCAGGCCATCCGCTGTCGACATCACCGCCGCCAGCACACCCGCACCGATCAGCGCGGCCACCCAGGTCGGTAGCGTGGCGATGAACAGCGCCGGGATCGCGTTATTCGGGTGGTTGCCGGCATCGAGCAACGCGTCCCCGAGCAGGACCCGGGCAAGGATGCCACCACAGGTGATCGCCGGCAGAATCAGGCCGAAGAGGAAGGCCAGCACGATAAAGCGCCGCTGGTCCCGGTCACTCTTGAGCGCCCAGAGCTTGTTGCCCACGTGGGGCAGCAGCCCCAGCGGCAGATGGGCCATGAACACCGCAAACAGGTCCCAGCGCGAATCGAACAGGGTAAAGCCAGGATTCAGCGGCGCGACCAGGGCCGGATCCTGCGCCTCGAGGGACCGCAGCATGCCGCGGAAGCCACCCTCCACGCCGAAGCCCACCAGAAACATCCACAGCAGCAGCAGCGCCAGCAGGAGCATGAGCGCCCCCTGCACGCCGTCCGTGAGAATGTCCGCGTGGGCGCCCCCGAGCGCTACGTAGACCATGAGCACAACCGCGGTGACACACAGTGCGGTGAAGGTATCGAGGCCGAGGAGCTGCGTGAACATCACCGCGCCCGAGAGCAGCTGGCCGGCGAGGTAGAACAGCAGCGCAAGGGAGCATAGTGCAGTAAGGATCCGCAGCGCCTCTGAGTCGTAGCGGTCACCGAGGTACTCGGGGATAGAGCGGCTGCCGAACCGCTCGCCTGCCCGGCGCACCGCATGCAGGCAGAGGAGCACGCCGCTATAAACCCCCAGGGGATAGATCAGGGCGTACCAGAGCACCGACAGGCCCGCCTGATAAGCAAGCCCCGGCAGGCCGAGAAAGGTGGCCCCGCTGGCCGCCGTCGCGGTCATGGCAAAGGCCAGGAACATCGGCCCGTAGCTGCCCCGGGCGGTGGCAAAATCGTCGCTGCCCCGCACCCGTGCCAGGCCCACAAACCCAAAGAACACCATCAGCCCCACGTACAGGCAGAGGAAAAACCAGCTCCAGGCGACCAGGGGGTCGAGATCCATCATGGCGCGTGTGTACTCAAGCGATAAACCAGTCGGTATACACGACAGCAGGCCCTCCGCGCCAGCACTACGCCGTTTTCATGACGAAGGCTGCCCGAGCCTGCTCAACTGTGCGACGCGGTACGCTGGGAGCAATCCGCCCGCAACCAGTCCAGCAGCAACTGCCCCAGCCGGAGCCGGCTGCCGGAAAAACTGTGGTCGTCGTCCAGCACATGGCGGCGCAGGGACAATCCAGGCACCACGGCAAAGCGCTCGGCAATGGGCAGGAACACCGTCGCCAGGGGCGTCGCCTGATCGCGCTCCGCGCCGGCGAAGGCCACAGCGCACCCGCCGCCCCGTTAAAGCAAGCCCTTACAGCAGGTCCTTCAGCTTCAGCCCCGCCCCCCGTGACGCGGCGTGGGCGAGGAGCAACTCGGCGGTGGCGAGCGCGTCCGCAAGCGCATTGTGTGCGGCATACGCGGGCAGGCCGTAACGGGCCCGGCAGCCACCAAGGGTGAGATCGCCAGCCTTGGGAGCACGGTCGCGACGGGCGAGCAGGCGCTGCTCGAGACGCAGCGTATCGACCACCGGCAGGAGTAGCGGAACACCGAAGCAGCCCTGACACAGCCGGTCGAGGTAGGCCAGGTCCAGGCGGGCGTTATGGAAAACCAGCACGCGTCCGCGGGCCGCTGCCAGAAACGCCTCCAGCACCGTCGCCGGTGCCTCCCCCCCGACGAGGTCCACATCGCGGAGCTGGTGGACTACCGCGCTCTGGCCGACGCCGCCGCTGGGACGCAGCACCCGGTGCTCCGCGCCATCGAGCACTGCCGCGCCCTTGCGCACCGGCAGCCAGCCGAGGCTCAGCAACTCCCCGTCTGCAGCTTCCAGGGACGACATCTCGCCGTCGCAGACGAGGAACTCCACCGCGCGCCAGTCCGTGCCTGGCCGCGGCAGCGCCGCCGCCCAGCAGTCCGCCAGGGGGCCGTGCGGGAGCTGACCTCGGTAGCGGAGGCGCTTGAGTCGGAGCCCCGGGCCCATCAGCCCATGCCGGCGCGGTAGGTCTGGCGCACAGCGGTCTGGGCCTCATCGATGATCGTGAAGGCGTCTCGCAGCTGTTCCCGGGCAAGCCGCGGCAATCTGCGCGGGTTGAGGAAGTTGTCCACGGGCTCACCCGCGGCCATTTCCCCGCACTGATGACTGATCCGCTGCTGCTGAATGCAGTGCAGCGCATCGGCGAGGTTGCGGCTGTCACCAATGGTGAGATGGCGCTGCGCCGCCAGCGCCTCCAGGCGCTCGCTGGTGTTAACCGCGGGAACACGGTGCGCCAGCGCATGCAGACGGACGATCTCGGTGATCGGCAGCACGCCGCGTTTCTTGAGGTCGAGGCTGTCCCGATGCTCGCCGTCGCGATCGACCACGAAGCGACGAAAAATGCCGAGGGGCGGCGAGCTCGCGAGTGCATTGGCCGCAAGGGCCGCCAGGAAAATCGTGTTGCTCGACGCCCGCTCTAGCATCACCTGCTGTAACCGGGCGCAGAGACTGTCGTCGCCGTAGACCGCGCGCAGATCAAAAAAGATGCTCACGCGCATCACCGCCGCCGGGGTCGGCGTACGCGTCCAGCGGGCCACCGTGTCCTGCCAGCGGGCGAGGGGCTGGCGCCATTCCTCCGTCGTGGCCATGATGCCGCCAGGACAGTACTTGTAACCGCAGGCCGCGAGGCCATCGCACACGCGTCGCGCCACAGCCTCGTACCAGCCCCGCTCGGCAGCCGGCACGTCGTCGTCGATGACGATGCCGTTATCCTGATCCGCACCCAGGAGCTGCTCTCCCCGGGCCTGGGAGCCGAAGCCGAGCCAGGCCCAGGCGCCCGGTGCGGGGCCAAGCTCTTGCTCCGCTAGCTGAATGAGGCGGATCGTCACCGCGTCCGATACCGCTGTAAGCAGCCGCGACACCTGCTCGGCCCGCATCCCGGCCTGCACCCATTGCTGCAGCTGGTCCGGCAGGCCGGCAAGCAGTTCCACCATGCCCTCCACGCTCTCCTGCCGCGACAGGTGCTGGACGAGATACACCGGGTCATTGCGTCGGGCGAGAATCAGGTCCGAGGTGGTGATCACGCCAACGAGGCGCTCACCGTCGAGGATAGGCAGGTGGTGATAGCCGCGCTGAGTCATGAGAAGCGTAGCGCTGAACAGTGTGTCGTCTGCTGCGATTCCCTCCGGCTTCGGCGTCATTATCTCGCGCACCGCGGTGGACGCCGGCAGACCGGCGGCGAGGCAGCGTGTACGCAGGTCCCGGTCCGTGACGATACCCAGGAGTCGCTCCCCCTCGGTGATAAAGGCCGAGGATACCCGGCGTTTCGCCATCGCTATGGCAACCCCCTGTACCGGCGTGTGCGGCGGAAGACAGAGCAGGTCCGTGCTCATACTGTCGCGTAGGGGCGCCAGTAGCGGGTTGGCGTCGGGCATGTAGCGGGCCGCGCGGCGCAGCCGGCGGCTGCGCTGGCGACTGAAATAGCGGTCGAAGTCGCGGTTGCCCGCACGCAGCTCGCGATAGGTGGCGTCGGGCAGGAGGTAAAGCAGCGCGTCCTCGATGACCGTGGCCACGACGCTGTCCTCGCCGGCATTGAGGTTACCGATATGGAAGCTCTCACCTTCGCCGAGGCGGTCGAGGAGCTTGTTGTCACTCGCGCGCAGGTCCACGGCACCGCTGCGCACGATACGCAGTCCAGGCGGCTCGCACGCCGCCTCGAAGCGCTCTCCCTGCGGGTGGTAGGACACGCGCAGGGCGCCTACCGCAACGTCCATCTCCTGCGCCGAGAGCAGATCGAAAGGCAGCGACTGGGCAACGAACGCAGCAACGCTGGCCAGCTCCACCGGTGGTGCCAGGGGGGTCATAGGCCCTCCGTTTCAGGAATCTCCGGGCCGGGCAAAGGCTGTGGCCACTTCACCATAGTAAAAGGCGCCATCTCCCTGCGCCACCAGGCGAAGCCGGTCTCCCGTCACTGGTCTCAACGCTAGCCGGCCCACCCACTGGCCGTTCGCGCTCCGGGCCAGATCCCCGGGCAGGGCCCTGCCCTCGCCACTCGCGAGGGCCAGCTGCACCCGCTCCAGGGGGTGGGAGCTGGTAACCGTGATGGTGGGCTCAGCGGTCTGACCAAGCACAATGCGCAGTTCCAGTTCGGCGTTGCGCAGATCACAGGCGCCGCTGGCGTAACGACAGTTAGGCTGCTCCACCAGCGGGTAGGACCGCCCGGGCTCTGCCGGAGCCGGCGTTTCGCCAGCGAGCTGACCCACCCCGAGCCAGGCCAGGACGGCCAGGACCGGAGTGACCAGGAGCGCAATGATGACGTGCCGGTTACGGAACACGACCTAGTGGTCCACGGCCGCCTCGGCACCCGCCGGGACGCGGATGTGCTCCACCAGCTCCCGCACTTCCGCCGGCGGCGCCTTGGTGACTGCGGACACGCCCAGGGCTACGGCGAAGTTAACGATAGCGCCGATGGCACCGAAAGCATTGGGCTCGATACCGAGGAACCAGTTCTCCGGCATGCTGCCGAGGAACGCGGTGGATTCCACGAACATGATCCCCTTGTGCTGGAACACGTAGAACAAGGTGATCCCGATGCCCGAGAGCATGCCCGCGATGGCGCCCTCCTTGTTCACGCGGCTGGAGAAAATCCCCATCATCAGCGCCGGGAAAATCGAGGACGCCGCAAGGCCGAAGGCCAGCGCGACGGTGCCCGCCGCGAAGTCCGGTGGATTGAAGCCGAGGTAGCCGGCACCGGCAATGGCCGCGGCCATGGCGATGCGGCTGGCCATGAGCTCCTGCTTCTCGCTGATGTCCGGTGCGATCATCCCCTTGAGCAGATCGTGGGAGATCGCCGAGGCGATCGCAAGCAGCAGGCCCGCCGCCGTGGACAGGGCCGCGGCCAGGCCGCCGGCAGCCACAAGGGCAATGACCCAGTTCGGCAGTTTGGCGATCTCCGGGTTGGCGAGGACGATGATGTCGCGGTCGACTTTCACCAGTTCGTTCGTCGCCGGGTTCGCTGTGTACAGCATGGCGCCGTCACCGTTCTTATCCTCAAACTCCAGCAGGCCGGTGGTTTCCCAGTTCTTGAACCACTGCGGGCGCTCGTCGTACTGCAGGTACTGGCCGGGCTCCGGCTCGATGGTCTGCATGAGGTTGAGGCGCGCCATGCCGGCAACTGCCGGGGCGGTGGTGTAGAGAATAGCAATGAAAACCAGCGCCCAGCCCGCAGAGGAGCGCGCGTCACGCACCTTCGGTACCGTGAAGAAGCGGATGATCACGTGCGGCAGGCCCGCGGTGCCGATCATCAGCGAGGCCGTGTAGGCAAACATATTGAGGCCGGACAGGCGCACATCCGTGGTGTACTCCTTGAAGCCGAGCTCCATCACCATCTGGTCGAGCTTGTCGAGAAGAAACGTATCGTTGCCGACCAGGGTGCTGCCAAGACCGAGCTGCGGCAGCGGGTTGCCCGTGAGCTGCAGACTAATGAAGATTGCCGGAATCGTGTAGGCCAGAATGAGCACACAGTACTGGGCAATCTGCGTGTAGGTGATCCCCTTCATGCCGCCGAGGACGGCATAAAAGAAGACGATACACATGCCCACCAGCAGTCCGACGTTGTAGTCCACTTCCAGGAAGCGCGAGAAGGCAACGCCGATGCCTTTCATCTGGCCGATCACGTAGGTCGTGGAGCAGATGATCAGACACAGCACCGCCACCGCCCGCGCCGTGCGCGAGTAGAAGCGGTCGCCGATGAACTCGGGCACCGTGAACTTGCCGTACTTACGCAGGTAGGGCGCAAGGAGCATGGCGAGGATCACAAAGCCGCCGGTCCAGCCCATAAGGAACACGGAGCCGCCGTAGCCCATGTAGGCAATGAGACCGGCCATGCCGATGAAAGAAGCCGCGGACATCCAGTCCGCCGCCGTGGCCATGCCATTGGCGACCGGGTGCACACCGCCGCCGGCAACGTAGAACTCCTTTGTGGAGCCGGCCCGGGTCCAGATCGCAATGCCGATGTAGAGCGTGAATGTTGCGCCGACGACGAGGTAAGTCAGTGTCTGCAGGTCCATGGCTCAGTCCTCCTCCACGTCGAATTCGCGGTCGAGAACCGCCATGCGCCAGCGATAGATGAAGATCAGCACCACGAAGGTGTAGATGGAACCCTGCTGGGCAAACCAGAAGCCCAGCTTGTAGCCGCCGAGGCGGAACTGGTTGAGTTCGTCCACAAGCAGAATGCCGCAGCCATAGCTGACAACAAACCACACCAACAGCAGTTTTATCATCAGGGACAGGTTGCGGTGCCAGTAGGCGCGGGCCTGCTCCTCGGTCATTTTTTTCGCCATGCCAGGTCTCCCTTGCTTATCTTTATGCGCTGCCGCCACTGTAGTTCAGGATTCGGCAGGGCACTGTTGGACTTTGGTCTACCGCTGCGCAGCGGCCTCAGAATACGTATTTGACCGCCAGCTGCAGGCGGTGCAGCTCGCCATCGCGTCCGTCTTCCAGCTCCTTGTAGCCGTAAATGAGTTCGCCGCCCAGCTGCAGCCCCGGCGCCGGTGTGTACCAGAGATTGGCGTGCGCCGAGCGATAGGCCCGGGCAAGATTGCCGGCGCCGAGAAATTCCTCCATGGACGGGTTGTCGGCTTCGGACAACGACAGGGCGAAGGTGCTGCGCCAGGCCGGCGACCAGCTGTGCAGATAGGACACGCCCAGGCCCATGGAATCGATGGTCTGGATATCGCCGTCGCTAGCGATATAGCCGTCGTTGAAGGAATGCAGGCCCAGGTAGCGGCCGAGAGCATTACCGTAGCTCGCCGTGAAGCGCAGGTCATCGGCGCCGAGCTGCCACTTGCCGGTTAGCCGTGCCCCGTAGCCGATGGTGCTATCGGAATCAGTCTCCACCGCACCGTCCCGCGCCTCGTAGCTGAGCTGCCGGGCAATCCCCGCCACAGTCCAGCGCAGCTCCCCGGTCTGGCCGTTGTACCGTGCAATAAAGTCGGGCGCGATCTCGCTATCATCCAGGCGCGTGCCGCCACCCTCCACGTCGAAGCGGGTGCTCGGGTTTTCCAGCGCCAGCTGGAGCCCGCCGCTGGTCCAGCGCAGCTGCGGCTGCCGGCCGAATTCCGTGCCGATGGGCCCGACGAAATCCAGCAGGTCCGGCAGCGCGGTGACATCGAAGAAGGTGGACCAGTTCTGGCCCGCCATGAGTGACTTGCCCGGGGCGTATTCCCAGTCCACGAAGGCGTGGCGGATCCGCGCGGCAAAGCTGTTGGAAATCCGCTCATTACCCTGATTGCCGAGAAGGAAGTCCAGCTCGATATGAGAGCGGATCCGACCGGCCCGGGTCTCGGTCTCGGTGCCGAACCAGAAGCGCGAGGTCTTCGCGTGCAGATTGGTACTCTGGTAGCTGTCGCTCTCACCGGACACCGGTGCTACCGGAATGAGCGGTGGCACGAGGAAATCGTCGATAACCGGAGAGGCCGGCTTTCCCTCGCTGTAATTCGTCATGAGCGCATCGAGCTGTACGTAGCCGCCGTAACGGAACCAGGTGTCGTCACGCTTGGTGACGTGGGAAAGCGCCATGGTCTCTTCGAGCGACGCCTGCCCGATACTCAGCGTCTCGAGGCGCTCCGAAGCGCGCGCCGCGCCGTCGCTCGACGCCGTGTCGGCTTCCGGCGGGCCAACCAGCGCGACACCATCCTCTGCCTTTGCCGCCGCTACCGCCGTCTTGAGGGCCTCGAGCTGTGCTTCAAGGGCTGCGATGCGCGCTTCCAGCTCTCCGGGCTCTGCTGCACCGGCGAGCTGGCCCGTCGCCAGGACGACGGCCGCCGACAGGCCGGCAAATGTGTTCTTCTTCGTTGGCGTTAGCATGGTGGTCCCCCGCTTTGCTTTCTTTATGTCATCAGGAGACCGTTTTAGAGGTCGGCGGGGCTCATCACCATTAGACCTTGGTCAACATCGGGGCTTTGTAGCCTCCGGGAACAAGGGTCGGCCGCCGCTGCAGCGCAGTAGGAACGGAGGCCGGTCTCCGCTATATTGGCGTGCTAACAATAACCTCCAGGAGGCACACGTTTTGCGCTGCGTGATCGCCGACGACCACCCCCTCTTCCGCAACGCTCTGACGGCGCTGCTCAGCGACAGCGGTCTCGCGACGAGCGTGGCGGCGGTGGCAGATGTGGCGGCCCTCCACGCGCACATCGAGGCGGAAGGCGCACCGGAGCTGCTCCTGCTGGACCTGCACATGCCGGGCACCAGTGGTTTCTCTGCCCTCGGCTGGTATACCGGCGCCTACCCCGGAAACCCCGTGGTAATGATCTCCGCCAACACGCACCCGGACACAGTACGCCGCGCCATCGACCTCGGCGCCGCCGCCTTTCTGTCGAAATCCACCAGCACCGGGACCATCGGGGACTGCCTCGAGCGCGTGCTGGCCGGCGAGCGCGGCCTGCATCCCGAGCTGACGATTGCCACGGAGGGTACGGGCCTCGGGACGCTGGATACCGCGGAGGCAGTCGGCACGCTGACACCGCAGCAGTTCCGGGTCGTCGTGATGCTCGCGGAAGGCTTGCTGAACAAGCAGATCGCCTGGGAGCTCGGTGTAAAGGAGGCCACGGTGAAAGCCCATATGACCGAGATCTTCCGCAAGCTCGGGGTGCACTCGCGCACGCAGGCGGTACTGGCTCTGGGCACGCTCAACGTGCCGGAACCGGAAACGCTGACCCAGCCGCCGGACTCCGCCTAGGCGCGCAGAGCGATGAGCAGGGCCCGCAGCCGCGCCGGGTTCACGGGCTTGGGCAGGAAGCGATAACCGGCCTCCCGCGCGGCACCGCGCACCGTCTCTCCGTCGTCGGCGCTGATCACGATACAGGGCGGCGACGGCGACAGCTCGCCCGTCATCGCTGCGACCGCCGCCACACCGTTGTCGTCTCCATCGAGGTGATAATCCGCAAGGATCACATCTGGCAGCTTTTTCGCCAGCGCCGCAGCGAGATCCTGCCGGTCTGCGCAGCTGCGGACCCGACAACCCAGCGAGGCCAGGAGCGCGCTCATCCCCGCACGGACGCGAGCGTCGTTGTCGAGGCAGAGCACCTCGCAGCCGGCAAGCTCAAGCTCTGCCGCCGGCGCAGCTTCTGCAGGGGCAAGGTGAGCTTCGGCGCTCGCCCGCAGCAGCTGTACGGAGAACAGCGTCCCGCGCCCCTGCTCCGACGCCAGCCGCAACGGCAGCCCGAGCAGGTCCGCGTAGCGGCGCACGATGGCAAGACCGAGGCCCAGGCCCTCGTCATCGCGGCCCGCACGGGCACGCTCGAACTCTTCGAAGATACGTGCGCGGTCCTCGGGGGCGATCCCCGGCCCCTGGTCCAGCACCTGGATTTCCGCGGTCCCGGGCCGCCGGCGCAGGCCGATAAGCACCCGCCCGGGCGCCGCGTACTTGATGGCATTGGCGACCAGGTTCTGCAGCACGCGATAGACCAGGGGACGGTCGCTGTTCAGCCAGAGCCCGGAGGACACCCAGCGCAGCTCGACCCCCGCACGCCGGGCCTGGGGTTCGAACTCGTCCCGCAGCTGGCGAAGGAGGTCCGCAGCGGGAAAGGCAGCCGGCGTTACCTTCTGTCGGCCCGAATCGAGGCGGGCCATTTCCCTCAGCTCAGCGATGAGCTGCTCGGCGCGGTGCAGGGCGTCGTCGATCTGCCCCACGGTCTCACCGACATCACCCTCCCCCGGCACCTTGTTGCGCAGCGCAGCCACGAAAAGCCGCGCTGCGTTGATGGGCTGCAGCAGATCATGGCTGGTGGCGGACATGAAACGTCCGCGGCGCCGGTTGGCCTCGCGCAGACTGGCCTCGGCGGCGGCGCGCAGACGGTTCTCCCGGCGCAGCTGCGCATTGGTCTCGGACAGGCTCGCCGAACCGTAGGCGACCCGCGCCTCGAGTTCCTTCTTGGCGTCCTCGAGCTCCTCGACCACCTCACGGTAATCGGTGATGTCGATATAGGTGGTCACGAACCCCCCCTGGGGCATGGGGTTGCCGCGGATGTCGATCACCCGGCCGTTGGGCATGCGCCGCTGCAGTCGATAGGTGCTGCCCTGGCGCAGGAAGGCGAGACGCTTCTCCACGGCGGCATCGCTATCGGCCCCGGCGCGGCCAAGAATGCCGCGCTCGGCGTTGAAGCGGTACACCCGCTCGATAGGACTGCCCACGTAGAGAAAACGCTCCGGGTAGTTGAACATCTTCTCGTAGCGGGTGTTCCAGGCCACAAGGCGCAGCTCCCGATCAACCACGGACACCCCCTGGAGCATGGATTCCAGGGTCGACTCGAGGAGGCTACGGTTGACGCTGTACTGCTGGTTGAGATCGCCGACCAGGCCCGCGAGGTCGGCGAAATCGAGCTGCCGGCTCTCCTCTAGCTGCGCCAGCACCCGGCTCGCCGAGGCCGCGCCGATAACACCGGCCAGGGCCGCTTCCACCCGGCGCAGGGCAAAGACCGGGGCCCGGTCTCCCGGCAGCAGGCGCTGCTCGTAGGAAGCCTCGATACCACGCCAGAGCCGCGTGCTCGCCTCCTCGCCGAGGAGCGGCGGCAGCAGCGCCTGCAGCTGGCTGACCCGGAGAAGGCTGAGCTCGAAATCGTCAACGGTGCTTTCCCCCTCCCCGGAGAGGAACAGGCGCGCCTGGCGCCGGTCTGCCGCCGAGGGCGTCAGCAGCAGCGACAGCAGCACGAGCAGCCCCCCATTCACGCCGAGGCTCCAGCCCGTGGCGTGGGCCAGGCGCGCGCCCTCGGCGCTGCCGAAGAGACTCACCGGTGACAGCCAGCCGATGCCGAAAGGCCCTGCGGCGAGCAGGCTAGAGCCCGGCGGCAGCTGCGCCGGCAGCACAGCGCAGTAGAACCAGATACCAAGGCCCGCGAGCAGCCCCACGGTAACCGCCACGCCATGAGCCCGGCGCCAGTA
Organism: Pseudohaliea rubra DSM 19751; assembly: GCF_000764025.1. GTDB lineage: Bacteria > Pseudomonadota > Gammaproteobacteria > Pseudomonadales > Halieaceae > Pseudohaliea > Pseudohaliea rubra. The sequence continues at coordinate 51,828 of NZ_KN234746.1, forward strand.
GAGCCCCGCCAGCAGGGCGGGAGCCAGCTGGGCCGCGGCGAGGAACGACATGAAGCCGATTTCCGCGAGCCAGGGAATCCCCGTGAGGGTCCGCGATACACCCCAGGCGGCGAGCAGAATGGCGACAATGGTGACCTGCCGTACCCGACGCAGGCGGTCACCGAGCCCGAGAATAAGTCTCGGTGAGCCGGCCTGCAGACGCATGGCCACGGGCACGGCCACCTCGTTGGTGACCATGATCGCCAGGCTCACGGTGGCGACAATGACCATGCCGGTGGCTGCGGAAATACCGCCGATAAAAGCGGCAATGCCCACCCAGTCTTCGCCCAGGGCCAGGGGCAGCCACTGGGTGTAGGTGTCCGGCGCAGCGCCGGTGCCGGAGGCCCCCGCCAGCAGCGAACCGGCAAGACTGATAGGCATGGCAAGAACCAGGAAAAGGCCGAGATAGGCCGGCAGCAGCCAGCGCGCATAGCGTGCGTCTTCGAGGGTCTGCGCCTCCACCACGGAAACGTGGAACTGCCGCGGCAGGCAGAGGATGGCGAGGGCGCTGATGAGCGTGCGCGCGTAGAAATCGGCGCTGTCGATGGCCCTTGCCGGCGACAGCGTGTCGGCCGCGAGGGAGGCGCGCACATCGGCGTCGCGGAGGTAGAGGAGCGCCAGGGCGGCAACGGCGACGAAGGCAAGCAGCTTGACCACGGACTCGACGGCCACCGCGTTCATGACGCCGAGGTGTCGCTCTCGTCCGTCCATGCGCCTTGTGCCGAAAAGAATCGTGAAAACAGCAAGGATGATCGCCACGAACAGCGTGGTGTCCCCCATGGCCCCGGCTTCGCCGCCGACGACCGTGCCCCAGGCCTGAGCCAGGGCGCGGAACTGCAGGGCGATGTAAGGCAGTACCGCCGCGGCCGCCACCGCGGTCACCAGCATCGACAGCGCCTGGCGTTTGCCGTAGCGCGCGCCGATGTAATCCGCAATGGAGGTGACCCGGTGCTCCACGCCCACCTGCACGAGGCGCCGAACCACGGGCCAGCCGAGAAGGAAAAGAAGCATGGGCCCGAGGTAGATGGGCGCGTGGCTCCAGGGCGTTTCCGCCGCGCTGCCCACGGCACCGTAGAAGGTCCAGGAGGAGCAGAAGACGCCGAGGGTCAGGGCATAGATAAACGCGCGCAACCGCGGCGAGGTCGCCGCCGGCGAGCGCGCACCCAGCCGATCGGACGACCAGGCGATGGCGAACAGCAGAACAATGTAGAGCAGCGCGAGGCTGAGGAGGTTGGACGGTGCCGTCACCGCATCAAGTCCCCGGCCGCAAACGGGCCTTAGGCCAGCCCGCCCCGGCGCAGCTGTACCGCCTGGGCAAGCTCGCGCAGCACGCTCTCAGTGTCATCCCAGGCCATACACGGGTCCGTAATGCTCTGGCCGTAGGTCAGCGGCTGGCCGGGCTGCACGTCCTGGCGCCCTTCCACGAGGTTGCTCTCAAGCATCACGCCGAAGATCGCCGTGGAGCCGCGGGCCACCTGAGTGGCGATGTCGCAGGTCACATCCACCTGCCGGGCGGGAATCTTGCGGCTGTTGGCGTGGCTGGCGTCGATCATGATCCGGGCCGGCAGCCCGGCTTTCGCCAGGAGCGCCGAGGCATCGTCTACGGAGAACATGTCGTAGTTGGGGTGCTTCCCGCCCCGGAGGATCACGTGACAGTCCGCGTTGCCAGCGGTCTGGAAAATCGCCGAGTGGCCCTGCTTGGTCACCGACAGGAAATGATGCGGCTGCGAGGCCGAGCGGATCGCATCCACCGCCACCTGCACATCACCGTCGGTCGCATTTTTGAAGCCCACGGGACAGGACAGACCCGAGGCCAGCTCCCGGTGCGTCTGGCTCTCGGTTGTGCGGGCGCCGATGGCGCCCCAGGCGACCAGGTCGGCCAGGTACTGCGGGCTGATAAGGTCCAGGTATTCAGTGCCTGCCGGCAGGCCCAGCTCGGCGAGGTCGACCAGCAACTGCCGGGCCAGGCGCAGGCCCTTGTTGATCTGGAAGGTATTGTTGAGGTCCGGGTCGTTGATCAGGCCTTTCCAGCCGACGGTGGTGCGCGGCTTCTCGAAATACACGCGCATGATGATGCACAGGTCTTCGCGCAGCTCGTCGGCCAGGGCCTTGAGCCCGGCGCCGTATTCCCGGGCAGCCGCCGGGTCATGGATGGAACAGGGCCCCACCACCACCACCAGGCGGTCGTCCTCTCCGGCGAGGACCTTGTGGATGTCTCCGCGCGCAGCGGAAACGGTCTGCGAGGCGCTGTCGGTCAGGGGGACTTCATTGACAAGAATTTCCGGCGCGACCAGCTCGGTCGTGCCCTGGATGCGCAGGTCGTCGGTAGCGGCTTTCATGGATTGGCTCAGAACAGAATGATAATAAGCAAATATATCACGGCAGTCGTCGCCACGCCGCTGCGGGAAGCGTCCTCTACAGGGGGGGGCACCCTATGGCAGGCGCTTCCTCGCTCCGACAGCAACCAAAGCTGTCGCGCCAGGGACGCCGCGCCCACATGACAGCGCACACACGGGGCAGGAACCTTCCGGGCCCTCCAGCGGTTACAATCTGCCCACCTCATAATCGGCCGACCGACCCATGTTCAAGATCCGCACCTACAACCAGCTCTCGGTGAGGGGGCTGAACCGCTTCGACCGGGAGCACTACGAAGTGGCCAGCGAACTGCCGCATCCGGACGCCTTTCTGCTGCGCAGCCAAGGCCTGCATCAAGAGGACTTTCCGGCTACCCTGAAGGCCATCGCCCGCGCCGGCGCCGGGGTGAACAACATTCCCCTCGAGCGCTGCAACGAGCAGGGTATCGTTGTCTTCAACGCCCCGGGAGCAAACGCCAACGCCGTAAAGGAGCTGGTGCTGGCGGGGATGCTGCTCGGGTCCCGGGACATCTATCAGGGCATGCAGTTCGTCGAGAGTCTGGGGCCCCGGGATGATCTCGATGCCTACCTGGAGAAGGAAAAGAAGCGCTTCACCGGCACGGAGCTCATGGGCAAGACTCTGGGCGTGGTCGGTCTCGGTAACATCGGCTCGCTCGTGGCCAACCTGGGCCTTGCCCTGGGCATGAAGGTCGTGGGCTACGACCCGGCGATCAGCGTCGAGGCGGCCTGGCGGCTCTCCAGCGACGTGCAGAAGATGGAGAATCTCTCCAGCGTCTTCGCCCATGCGGACTACGTGAGCCTGCACCTGCCGGTGCTCGAGAGCACCCGGAGACTCGTCGGCGACGGCATCCTCGGCGGTGCCCGGAACGGCCTCGTGCTGCTGAACTTCGCCCGCGGCGAGATCGTGGACCACCCCGCGGTACTGCGGGCCCTCGATAGCGGCAAAATGCATCGCTATGTCACAGACTTTCCCTCGGCCGAGACCCTCGGCCACCCGAAAGTGCTGCACACACCGCACATCGGCGCCAGCACCGGCGAGGCCGAGGACAACTGCGCAGTGATGGCGGCAGATCAGCTCATGGATTTCCTGGAGAACGGCAACATCCGCAACTCAGTGAACTTCCCGGCCATCGCCCTGCCCCGCTCAACACCGGTGCGCCTCACCATCAGCAACCGCAACGTCCCCCGGGTGCTGAACCAGATCACCGCGGTAATCGCCGAGCACGAAATCAATATTGTCGACATGCTCAACCAGAGCCGGGACGCCGTGGCCTACAACATCATTGATCTCGCCGAAGATCCCGGGGAGGACTCCCTCGCTGCCCTCAATGGCATCGACGAGGTCATCAACCTGCGTCTGCTCGGCGCCTGATCGGCATGCGTGGAGCAACCCTGCACCGGGCAAGGAAGGCGGACCTCAGTATCCTGCTCCCGCTCATTGCCGAGTTCTGCGCCGTGGATGCGCACCCTTACGATGAGGCGCGGGTATGCCGCGCACTGGGCCCGCTCCTTGAAAACGACAGCCTGGGTGTGGTCTGGCTCATCGGTGAACCTCCGGGGGGCTACGCCGTGCTGACCTGGAATTACAGCCTGGAGTCCGGGGGCCGTGATGCGCTTCTCGACGAAATCTATCTCCGCGAGCGCGGCCGGGGCTTCGGCGCCGCGGCCCTGGCCGCTATCCACGGGGACCTGCGCCGACGCGGAATCACCCGCGTTTTCCTGGAAACGGAAACACATAACGAACGCGCCCGGCGCTTTTACGCGCGCAATGGCTACGAGGTCGAACCATCGACCTGGATGGCGGCGGAGCTTGAAACGCCCCGCTAGCTCAGATGTCGCCCGCGGTATTGAGCGCCATGGCGATCTTGCGGTTAATGGCGTCAAGCTGGCGCAGAAGATCCGCGATCGTGTCCTCGGCCTCTGGTGCAAGGGTCTTGTGCTTGAGGTCCGAGAGTGCCTCAAGGGCGACGTTGTTGGCAGCGAGGGTCCAGGTGAACACCGCCTCGGGGTCGGCGACCGAGGACTCCGCCCAGGGCTCCGGACGGTACTGCAGGTAGCGGTCCCGGAGCGCAACGGGGCCGCGCCGGGCAAGCCCCTCCAGGCCGTCCAGCAGCTGTTGCTGTCGCTCACAGACCCAGCCCACCAGGCTTGCGAAGCGGTCCCCCGCTACCGGCTCCCGCTGCTCGAGAGCGGCGAGGGCCCGGCGACTGTTGCCCGCCAATTCCTCTAGCAGCTCCCCGAAGGTCATGAAAGTATCGCGCGTGCTTGCCATAAACATCTCCTCCTGAATCAGTGTAGGCACATACACCCCGCCTCGACAAAGTCCGTTCAGCCTCGCAACAGGGGTTCCGGTCTACTACGGTGTGTTGGGAGCCACGATAAAACGGAGGGAAACACCATGAAAAAAACAACGAACACATCGCTCGATCGCCGGCGTGCCCTGGCGCTGCTGGGCGGGGGTGCCGCGGCGATTTCTTTTCTGGGCCTCGCCGGCTGCGGCGGCAGCGACGACGCCCCGCAACCCGAACTGATCAAGCCCGAGCCAGAGCCGGAACCAGCGTCACCGCCGACGCAAAAGGAACCCGTCGAAAGCACAGCCGGCGACAGCGCGTCGTCCATGGGGGATGCCGAGGCGCCGGCCTCTTCCGACCCGAGCGCCAGCGACGGCACGGGTACCATGCCCCGGGTTGACGAGGGCAGCGCGAAAGCCAGACAGCTCGCCTACGTACACGACGCGGCAACGGTGTCCACCAGCGAGCAGCCGCGCTATGCAGAAGGTCAGCAGTGTGCCAACTGCGCGCTCTACCAGGGCGGCAGCGCCGAGTGGGGCGGCTGTCCGCTCTTCAGCGGCCAGCAGGTGAAACGCACGGGCTGGTGTAACGCCTACGCGCCACGCGGCGGCTAGGCGAGCAGATCGGCGTTAGCGGGGCGGCGCACCGGCGCCGCCCTGTTGCTCCATGAGTTGCTGCGCCATGAGCTGGTACTCGGCCTGGGCGCGCTGCAGCTCGGCGAGCAGCGTACGCACTTCAGGATCTTCCTCCTCCATGGCGGCAAGAACGCCCTCGTTCAGGGCGTTGCGCTTGTCCTTGAAATCCGACGCCGCCATCACCTGCTGCTGCGCCTGGCGCATGTCGCCGAGCTCGGCGCGCAGGGCATCGCGGCTTTCCTGCTGTTCGACAGCGCTCAGAGCGTCGCTCTCCAGCTCCGCCTGCAGTTTCTCCATACGAACGCGGCCCGCCGCCACATCGTAGCCGGCGTCGTTCATTCCCGCTTCGACGAAGTCCTGCAGCGCGTCGCGCTCCTCAGCAAGCGCCGGGTTATCCTCGATGGCGCGCTGCTGCAGGGCCATGAGCTCTTCGTTCAGCTCATCGAGACGGCTGCGTTTTTCCTGCAACTCCTGCATGAGCCTGGCGGGCGGGCCGCCGTCGGTCCCTGCCGGCGCACTACCCTGCATCATGGGTTGGGCGAGCGCCGTGGTCGCGCCGAGGGCCGCGAGCGCCGCGGCAAGCAGACCGCCGCGCAGCCGGCCGAGAGAGGCCAGGAGAGAGGCCAGAGTGTGCTTCGACATGTGGTGCGTACTCCCGTCACAATGAATCGGCCGGGCACAGTAACAGCCCGGCCCGGGGGGGTGTCAAAGTGCCCCCCGCGCCGTGCTAGGATCCGCGTTTTCCTCAAGATCGGATTTGAACCATGCTCGATTGCCTGCATGCGCGCCTTACCCCGCTGGCCATCCCCTTTGTCTTGTCCCTTGCGGCCCTTGCCGTCGTCCTGCCGGACAACGCCTCGGCGCAGGACACCGGTAAGCCGCCCTTCGGCCCCATGGACGTCTTTGCACTTGAATGGGCGGCAGCGCCGCAGGTCTCCCCGGACGGCGGGCAGGTGGTGTACCAGCGCATGGGCTTCGATGTGATGACCGACAAGCGCCACGGCAACCTGTGGCTCGCACAGACCGACGGCAGCGGCCAGCAGAAGCTCACCGGCTTCGACGGCAGCGAGAGCGGCGCCCGGTGGTCACCGGACGGCAGCCGTATCGCCTACCTGCGCAGCGCCGGCGAGACCGATGGCACCGAAATCTACGTGCACTGGCTTGCCACGGGCCGCAACGCCCGCATCACTCAGCTGCCCGCCAGCCCCGAGCAGCTGCGCTGGAGCCCCGACGGCCACCACCTGGCTTTCGCCATGCAGGTGCCGGCGCCGCCGCCGGTAGTCAGCGAACAGAAGCTGGACAAACCCGAGGGCGCCAGGTGGGCTGAACCCGCCCGTATTACCGACCGGCTCTACCATGAGCGGGACGGCCAGGGTTACCTCGAGCCCGGCTTTTCGCAGGTATTCGTCGTACCCGCCGACGGTGGCACGGCACGGCAGGTGACCGAAGGGGACTTCCACCACCGCGCCCCGGCCTGGTCCGCCGACGGCAGCATCCTCTTTGTCACCGGCAACCGCAGTGAAAACTGGGAGTACGATTACCGCAACAGCGAGCTCTACGCCGTGGATCTGGCCACCGGCGAGACCAGCGCCATCACCGGCACCCCGGGGCCGGACATGAACCCGACGCCCTCCCCCGACGGCGAGCACCTCGCCTGGCTCGGCTTCGAGGACAAGGAAGAGGCCTACCAGGTCACCCGGCTTCGTGTGGCGAAGCCGGACGGCTCGGATACGGTAGAACTGCTTCCGGCACTCGACCGCTCCGTGAGCGCCATCGCCTGGGCGGCAGATTCAAGCGGCCTGTACCTGCAGTACGACGACCGCGGCCGCACGAAGATCGGCTTTACCACCCTCGCCGGCGACTTTACTCCGGTGGCTGACAACCTCGGCGGCGCCACCATCGGCCGCCCCTACGGCGGCGGATCGTTCTCCGTGTCGCGCACGGGCGTGGTCGCCTACAACCTGACCCGGCCGGAGCACCCCGGCGAGCTTGCCGTAGTGCGCGGCGACGACCTTACGCTGCTCACCGACCTGAACGGCGACCTGCTGCCGCACCGCGCCCTGGGCGCGGTGGAAGAGTTCTGGTGGAAAAGCTCTCACGACGAGCGTGAGATCCAGGGCTGGATCGTCAAGCCGCCGCACTTCGACCCGGACGAGCAGTACCCGCTGCTCGTGGAAAACCACGGCGGCCCCATCAGCAACTACGGTGAGCGCTTCTCGCCGGAGATCCAGCTCTACGCCGCCGCCGGCTACGTCGTGTTCTACCCCAACCCCCGGGGCAGCACCGGCTACGGCGAAGAATTCGCCAACCTGCTCTACCACAACTACCCGGGCGAGGATTACGACGACATCATGAGCGGCATGGACGCCGTGATCGAGCAGGGCTACGTGGACCCGGAACAGCTCTACGTCACCGGCGGCAGCGCCGGCGGTATCATGAGCGCCTGGATGATCGGCAAGAGCGACCGCTTCCGCGCCGCCGCGGTCATCAAGCCGGTGATGAACTGGTACAGCAAGACCCTGAACGCCGACAACTGGTTCTGGTACTACCACACCCGCTACCCGGGCACCCCCTGGACCAACCCAGACGACTACCTGAAATTCTCGCCCATCTCCCTGGTGGGCAACGTCAATACGCCAACGCTGGTCATGGTGGGGCTCGACGACCTGCGCACCCCACCGTCCCAGGCGAAGCAGCTGTACCACGCCCTCAAGTACCGCAAGATCCCCACGGTGCTGGTGGAACTGCCCGGTGCCTCGCACAACATCGCAAAGCGGCCGAGCCAGCTGGTGGAGAAGGTGGGGCATATCCTGGCGTGGTTTGAAGAGCACGGGATCGACGCGGCGGACAACACGGAAGGCGCACAAACCGCCCCGTGAAGCCCCTCACCCACGCCGGACACCGCACGGCGATGGAGACGCGGCGCGCGGCCGGCTTCAGCCGGCAGAAGCTGGGCTACACCCGCCTGGTAGCCGAGGCCATCGAGGCTGGCGGCCTGCCCATCAACACGCTATCGCGCAAGCCGGACGACGAAGGCTGCGCCCTGTTCACGGCCACCCCCGGCGTCGGTCATTGGACGGCAGACTGCTACCTGATGCTGGCCCTGAAACGCCTGGACCACTGGCCCGTGGGCAACCGGGCGCTGGTAAGGGCACTTCAGGCATTAAAGGGCTTACAGGAACGGCCGGGGCCAGAGCGTCTCGATGAACTGGGGGAGCATTACCGGCCGTACCGTAGCGTGGCAACGCATTAGCGGGTCTAGGCTTGCTCCAGGCAACATGGAGATGAATCGTCCGTCAGGCACCCCTTGGCAGACTTGCGTTCCTGCTCACCCTCATCGCCCTCCCCCCCTCGTCCGGGTCTTCGCCGGGCTCGGCCTCAGCATCCGCGTGGACGCCGCCGGCAACATCATCGCCACGCGGCGCGGCACTAACCCGCAGCTGCTTGCCTCCGGCTCGCACATCAGCTTTGCAGCAAAGGGTCAGGATGTTCGTTATCGAACAACCCAGTAGCACGCCTCAAGCTGGCTTTGATCGTACCTCGACTCAAGCTACGGCAAGAGTCTGGAATTCTCTCACCAAGCGCGCGGGCATACGCTGTTTCAACTTCCACGTGATGCTCATGGGCCGGCTGCCTTCATGGTGCTCATACTCCAGCGAGCCGAGGTAATAGTATGGCTGGGAGTAATTCGCTGCCTTAGCGATCGACCGCACAAATAATAGCGGCATCGTCCCTAGCGACGTGTGATTGATATAGCGGCGCCCGGTCGGTGAAGTTTCGGACGTCGTGCTCTGAGACTGCCAATGAAAACGCTCGTCACTGATCGCGTAGTCCTCGTAAAGCGTTGTAGGGCTGTAGTGCATCTCGTTCTTCTGAATTGTCGCGAAGAATAGATCTAACTGCTTTTTTCTGAGGTAACGGACGCCTGCCTGGACTGGCGGGCGCGACGTCCAGGTCCAATCACCCGACAACGACAGGATCTCATCTCGGGTATAACGGGCATGCGGGACCAACCAAATACCCTCCGGAGAGGACGGCCTGCGGATAACACCGGGACGCGCCATAAGCCAATCCACAAGCTCTCTAGCCTCCGCGAGAACAGCCGGGTTCTCGTTCAGCCTGTCCCAGAGCAGCTGAGGATCCGCGAGACCGAGCGGACGGATCAGCGTCGACAACAAGGCCAGTATCAGGGGGTCGTTGCCTTCGCCATCACTCAACCATTCATGCCAACGAGCGAGTCGCAGCTCGTCGTCTGCATGCGATATCCGACGAAGCCACTTTGCAAACACAGCATTATCCGGCGCGAAGGGCTCCCCTGTGACCTGTGCGCGAGCACAGAGGGCGGACCAGGTGTTGCGACGGTAAATATCTTCTGGAGTCAGCCGGTGATGCTCCAGGAATGCGGCGAAGGTCAGTGGCTTGCCCGTATCCAGAGAAAAGTCAGCAATATCGCGAACCAGCTTCGACTCATTAGCCAGAAGAGAGTCCCGTATATTGCGCAACACTCGCTCTTTAGCCACCCGCTCTAACTGCACCGCACAGCCTGCAGGCAAATGTGGAAAGCCCTGCTCCAATTCGCGCCTGATATCGACGCCCGGATTCATAGAGAGCGCTTTCAGGCGTAGATCAAACCTGAACTTCCGGTGCATCTGACCAACAAAATCCAGCACGGTGAGGTAGTCTTTTTCATCGGTCAACCGCAGTCCTCGACCGAGCTGCTGCAGGAAGACCGTCAGGCTCTCGGTCGGGCGAAGGAACAGCACCGTATCAATTTCCGGGATATCGACTCCTTCGTTGTAAAGATCCACCACGAAGAGGAAATTGATTTCCCGGCGGCGCAGGCGCTGTTGTATCTCGCTACGATACGCCACCGGGCTGTCGGCAGACAAAGCCCCTGCGGAGATACCGGACCTCTCGAAAAATCGGGCCATATATTCGGCGTGCCGCACGCTGACACAGAAGCCCAAAGCACAGACACCATGCACGTCCATCAATCGCTTGCGACACTGGTCAACGACATGCTGCGCGCGGAGATCGTTGCCAGTAACGAGGTTATCGAGTTCTGAGGTTCGAAAACCTCCCCGCTCCCACTTCAAGGGAGAATAGTTGATCCCCTCGACATCTGAGACGCCGTAATAATGAAAAGGCACAACCAGGCGCCGATTGATTGCATCCGGCAGCCGAATTTCGCTGACGATACGATCATCAAAATAGCGAAGCACGACTTCGCCATCTGCCCGCTCGGGCGTAGCGGTAAGTCCAAGGAGAACGTCTGGTCTCAAGAAATCAAGAATGCCCCTGTAGCTGGCAGCAGCCGAACGATGGGTCTCGTCGATAACCACATATTGAAACGCTTTCACATCCCACTGTTGAGGCAAGCGCCGTTGATGAAGAGTATTGACCGTCGCAAACAGGTGTTTTGATTGGGTTGGCTCATGCATGCCATCGAGCAATTCACCGAAATTCTGGTCTCGAAGGACAGCACGAAAGGTGTGCATTGTTTGCCGCAGTATCTCGAGGCGGTGCGCCACAACCAGTAGCGGTGGACGGTCTCCGCCGTGCATCGCTGAAAAGCGGCAATAGTCGAAAGCCGCGATCATGGTTTTTCCGGTACCTGTCGCGGCAACCACTAGTTGTCGGTGCGGCGCCGACTTGGAGGCGCGATCTTCCTCCAGTGCTTGTAGCACCTCCTCTTGGAACTGGTAAGGCCTTAGTTCAAATACCGGCAATGGTCCATCGGTAGCCGTGCCTCTCTCCTCCTGGAGCGCCAACCGCAAACGATCCTCTTCAAAGGCTTCAAATTCACCATCGCGCCAATAGGTCTCGAAAGTCCCGCGAACTTTTTCCCAGATATGCCGGTCAGCGTGCTCGGTTACCTTCACCGTCCATTCCAGTCCCTCCGTAAGCGCGGGGCGCGAGAGATTCGCGGAACCAATGTATGCCGTGCTGAATCCCGTATGGCGCTCAAAGAGATAGGCCTTCGCGTGAAGCCGGGTTCGGTGGACATCGTAGGAAACCTTAACCTCGGTATCCGGCAGTGATGCCAGGAAGGCTACCGCCTTCAGATCTGTGGCGCCCATGTAGCTCGTAGTAAGGACCCGTAAGCGGGTGCCCGGTCGGCTGGTGAATTCTTCCAGGGCATCCTGCAGAAGCCCGATGCCGCCCCACTTGATAAACGAGCAGAGTATGTCGACCTGATCTGCTGTTGCCATCTCCTGCTTGATCTGTGACAGCAGGCTGGGATCAAGCCTCGTACCGGTAAGCAAGCTCGTTTCACTGATGGGTGTATCGGGCCGAGCAAGATGACAACCCACATCGGTGACCGCCATCAGTCGTTCTACGTTGCTCGTCAACCGGGCACCGATGAACCCACCCTTATCGCGACTGCTCAGAAGTTCGATAATCTGATTGACGAGTGCTCGCTGTTGCTCAATCTGATCGCGCTTTGGCAGGCTGCGCAGAGCTCGCGCAATGAGGTCGGAAAGGTGCTGGGCCAGAATCGTGTGACTGTCACCCGGTTCGAGCTTTTCACGCTGGGTATCAAAGCTGGTGTTTGAAAGAGCATCGGATAACCCCTCATCGATGACTCGCTCGTAAAGACCTTTTCGCATTTACCAAAGCCACTTCGCAGAATATAAAGCTGTTGTTTCTGGCCCCCTCGTCATCGCATCGCCTGGCCGCCTCTGCCTGGAGCAAGCTGCACAGATAAGAGCAGCACTGCCCAACCGGGTTTCGCTTGCGACGTTGAGCTACTGCAGCGAAGATGGACGTGCATAGGGTCAGCTCAAGTATCGATCTCGCCGAAGCCTTGAACCATTCCCCGAAGCAGGTCCCACAGGAAACGAAGGGCAAGCCATAGCAACCAGGTTGCCCAGGTTACCAAGCGCAAAGCCGTCATAACCAGCGCGAACCCCACCTGCATCCCCATAACCGCCAACTGCGCCACCACCGCATGCTGCCCCCGCACCTGCACACCGGCGACCTTGAAGGACGAGTAGCGCGGCTTCAGCAGGTTGAGGGTGCCGGCGCCGGTTTTCACCGACGCGCTGATGCCGCTCTTCGAGGCGTTCAGCGCAAAGGGCCCATTGCGCCAACGGCCGATGAACTGGGTGCGGCCGTTCTGCAGACCAAAGCGTGCGCCGCGGGCAAGGCGCGCAGAGAGGCGCAGCCCTTTCGAGGAATTGACCGTTGCGCCGAGCGGACCCGCGCGGGCCTCTGCGCGCACCGCTGCACCACCGGTTCGCGATAGCCGGGTGTGCTTGCCTCGGTGCTCAACGCGAACCTGCCGTCCCTCTTCGTCTTTTTTGCCAAAGCCAAACATCCAGCGCGATAGCCCGCTCAATCGTCCCCGATAATGCGCAGCCCGCTGCCGAACGGGTTCGTCGGGCTATCCGGCGCGTAGGGGTTCCCCGCCCCGTAGGGATTATTGATCGAGTCCGGCGAGTACTGGCTACCGTAGCGGCCGTAAGGGTTCGACACCGACTCGGGGTCGTGGGGGTTGCTGCTCAGACGACCGCGGTAGTTGCCCTGGCTGTCGTAGAGCTTCGGCGCCTGGGTGGCATAGGGGTTGTTCGCGGACTGGTTGCTATAGGGACTGCCGTAGCGGCCGTACGGGTTGTTGATGCTGTTGGCGTCGTAGCGGCTGCCGGCGCCGTAGGGGTTGGCGGTGGAGTCCGGCGCGTAGGGGTTGGCGCTTAGGTTGCCGAGGTGGCTGCCGGTCTGGGCGGCGACGGGAAGCGCGAGGGCGGCGAGGAGGCTTAGGGCGATGCGAGGCATGGGCGGGCCTTTTTCCGGCGGGCTCCTACACAGCTTAGCTGCCGTGGCGAGGGCGTAAATGCTGTATGGGCGCACAGGTCGCATTTTCGCGCGGGTTTCATCAGGGTGTCGCGGCAGAGCTGCCGTTTTGCCTCAGGGGCGTTGTTTTAGCATCGAAGGTCGCGACGGGGTGCCGCTCCTGTAGAGGAGGCCATTGCGGCGTAGTTGCGGCGGGACGCCGCTCCCACAGCGGGGAGCGGCGCGCGAGTTCGTTTCAGTCGGTGACGCCGGAGACGGCGAGGAAGCTGCCGTTGGCGGCACGTTCTACCGGAATGACCTCCAGCACCGCGGCCGGTTTGATGCCGCCGAGGATGTGCGGGAACAGCTCGTCGTCGGAGCCTTCGAACTCGGGCTCGATAGCGCCAACGGGGGCGGTGCCTTCCCAGATCGTTTTAACACCGGTGGCCTCCAGGCTCTCCTCGGTCATGCGCAGGCAGTACCAGGTGCCGTCCACGCCCTTGTAAAAATGGTTGGCCACGTTCATCAGCGCCGCGGGGTTGGCGGTGGCGTGGGTAAAGCCGTCGGCCTCGTAGGTGGGCGGATAGTAGGTGCCATTGTTTTCTACCACCGGTTCCCAGAGGCGGGCCTGGACGAGGTGGTAAACATAGGGATAGTCGGGGCGCATGGGTTTCTCCTCGGCGCTGGCGTGAAAGGCGGTGAGAAAGGCGGTAGTAAAGGCGAAGATCAGTTTGAGGACTCTCATGGGGTTGGGCTCCTGAGCTGTCAGGGGAGGATTGCGCATAGTTTGCGAAAAGTAACGCCAGTGTCTTCAGCGAAAGTTGACAGCAAGAATCGCGCCGGACGGCGCCGGCCCCAACCGGGAACAACAGAGCTTCAGAGGGTGCTTTGGCGGCGGCGCTTACGGGCGCGGTGCCAGGGCGGGAAGCCAAAGAGATAGAGCCCGGACAGGGACAGCCAGAGCAGAGAGATGCCGGCGAGGGTCATAAGCACCAGTTTGGTGCCCTGGCCGAACACCGCGAAAGAATGGATGTCCATCCACAGCTGGTCGCCGCGTACGCCGCTGTTCAGCACAGCACCGGTACTGGCGTCCACCTGGATTTCCCGCGGAGAGGACCAGGTGCCCGCGCTTTCCAGGCGGACCTTGTACAGGTGCTTGCCCGGGCGCAGCTCAATGCGGTTGATGTCTTCGAGGCCCTGCGCTTCCGGGAGGTCCAGGGCGAGGACGATCCCGGCTACGTCGGCTGGCGGGATCATCGCGGTGATCGGCGCCGGCTCGCCACGGCGGGCAGCCGGCTGCAGGTAATCCCACTCCTTCTTGAAGGCCACGAGCGCGCCGGTCACCGCAAGCACCGTCATCACCACGCTCAACAGCGTACCGGTCCACTTGTGCCAGCGGCGCGCCTGCCGGGCCAGGCGAACGGGAAAGGGAGAACGGGAGTGCGGCACTACTCGACTACCAGGCCTTCTCGAGAATCAGCCCGAACTGCGGGAAGGGGCTCGCGTCCTCGTCGATCTGCGCGCCGCTGATCGGGTTGAACTCCAGCGGCGAGCCCCGGTCCGCGCCGTAAACATTGATGACGTCGAGGAACAGCACCAGATCCATGCCCCCCATGCGACGACGGTAATCCACACGCACATTGAGGGATTGATAATCACCCAGCGTGGTGGCGTTGACCTCGGTGATCTCCTTCGAGGCACGGGTGAGACCGAAGGTCGGAGGCAGCACATCCTCGTGGATGATGAAGCGGTCCCCCGGGCGGCCGCTGCCCCACTTCCAGCGGGCCGCGAGCTGGAGCCGGTCCGTCACCTCCCAGCGGGCGCCGAGGGAGGCAAAGTGCTCGCGGCTGAAATCCGGCCTGTAGCTACTGCGGCCGTCGTTGTCGTCCTGACGACCGCGGTTCCAGGAGTAGGTAAAGTCTGCGGACCAGCCGTTGCCGAAGGCCCGCTGCAGCACCAGGTCGAAGCCTGCATTGGTGCCCTCCCCGCTATTCAAGGCGCGGCCCGTGGCCCGGCTCTGATCGACAACCAGGTCGTCGAGCACCTGGTAGTACACCTCGGCAATCATGTTCAAGCTGTCGCTCAGGTCATAGTCAACGCCCAGGCTGAGGTGAGCGATTTCCTCATTGGCGAGGTCGAAGTTCACCGGATCCGCCGCGCGCACGATGAAGCGGGGCGATTCGTACAAGAGACCGCTGGTCAGCGAGAAGCGCAGCTCCGGCGAAGCTGCATAGCCCAGGGAAAAGCGCGGGGCGACATAAGTCTCTTCCGAGAAGTCGTCGCGGTCCACGCGCAGCCCGGGGCGAAGTTCGAAGCGCCCCAGCTCGAACACCTGCTCCGCATAGGCAGAAACATTGGTGCCCGTTCTTGCAAAGCTTGCGTCGATGAACGCGGGCTGCCAGACAATATACTGCTGCCCCGGGGGCCGCGGATCGTCGCTTTCATACACATAGCGGACCCAGGGGCCATCCAGCCGCGTCTCGAAGTCCGCGTCCTGATGCACGACGCGAAGGCCCGCCGAGAACTCGCCGAAGCGGTTGAAGGTAGTGAAGTCACTGCGCCAGCCGATCTCCTCTTCCTTTTCGAGGATGGAGAAAACGTTCTCCCGCACCGGAATGGCCGACGGATTGCCGCCGGCCGGCAGCAGGTCCGGGAAGGCCTCTCCCTGGGTCGAGTCCTTGTCGCTGCTGCGCAGGTAGAGGCGATTGGCCCATTCGCCGCTGTCGCCGACAAGGCGGCGCCAGGTCACGCCCGCCAGCGAGAGGTCCTGCTCGGCGCGGATCAAGGACGTGTCGTCGAAGTCATCGTCCTCGGCGACGTTGCCCAGGTCCCGGGTGTAGTCCTCCGGGGCATGAATCAGCAGAAACTGCAGTTCATCGCGCTCAGTGAGCTGCGTGGTGGTCTTAAGAATGATATCGGTCACCTTCGGCGTGCCGATATCTTCCTGCCCGATCAGCTCGAACAGGTTGCCGAAGTCGAAGCGCCGGGCCGTAAAGAACACGGAGGTATCGTCGTCGATACCCGACGGCCCGTCGTAGGTGAACTCCGCGCCGGCCACATCAAGGCGCAGGCTGGTGACCGGCGTAAGCCCACCCTCGGCGAGCTCCAGGCGCAGCAGCGAGCCCGCGCGACCACCATAGGCCGAGCCCCAGCCGCCGGGGGAGAATTCAGCGCCGGCTACAGAGTTGGGCGCGAAGATCGAGAAGCGGCCGCCGCCGGCAATGTCGTCCTCCTCGCCGATGGTCTGATCAAAGTGCACCACTTTGTCGAGGGGAAAGTCGTCAACGAAGATAAGATTATTACGCGGGCCACGGCCACGCACCGTGAAGCCGGCAAAGGCGCCGTCGGAGGCAAGGCCCGGGAGACCGTCGAGGGCACGCATCACGTCGGGGCCAGCACCCACGGCGTTGCGCAGCTCGTCGCGGTTGCGAAAGGTGCTGCTCACCCCGTCCAGGCCGTCCGCCTGCCGGGCCCGGGCAACCACCCGCACTTCCTCGAGGACGGGGCCCGCCGCTACCCCGAGAGCCGGCAGCCGCAGCTCAAGCGTAGCGACACGGCGGGCGATCACGCGGAACACGGGTTCCTCGACGGCGGCGCGTCCATCAGCCTGTGCCGCCACGAAAAAGAACCCCTCTTCCAGCGCTTCGAAACGCGCCACGCCACCCTTGTCCGAGCGCGCTTCCAAGGCCCGCCCATCGCGATCGGTCACGACAACACGCACGTCGTCCAGCGCGCGCCCCGTCTCAGCAGCCACGGTGCTGACCACCAGCGAACCGGGCTCCGCCAATGCGAGGGTCGGCAGCAGCAAGGCACAGAAACTCAGGAAGGCGCGGGCTTTCATCGACGGCAGCTCCGGGTTGTTCCGTCTCTACTCCAGGCGGAAGCTCAGGCCGGCATGCGCCTCGAGGCGTTTGACAAGCTTCTGCCCCAGGGCCGGCGCCGGCGTATAAATGCCACCGGGCAGGTCGGCACACTCCGAGACCAGGCATACGGCACTCTCGCTGATCATCTTCGAGGTGGAGCCGTACCCCGGATCCATGTCGCCGCTGACGGAAGCACGGATTTCCCGGCCGTCGGCCGTGGTGCCCACGAACAGCACATCATAGTTGCCCGCCTCGCGGGCTTCCTTCGAGGGTCCCTCGCCGGGCTTGGGCGCGTCATCGCCCCCGAGGGGATCGGCCTTGGCCACATACTCCGCCGCCGCCTTGCCCTGCTCCCCGGGGCCCGTGAGCATCATCTCGTCGTAGCGGAAGTCCTCGCCGTAGGCATGCCCCAGGAGCGCGTTGGAACGGTGAATGTTCTTGCTGTTGATGGTGGCCATAATGAACGGCGCGACCCACTGGCCGAGAAGCTCGTCCTCGAAGGGCTTGTTGTCCGCGGGCTGCTCCGGACCGCGAAACCCCTCGGCCAGAGCGAAGGGGTCGATCAGGGCGTTGAGGAGCTCCGGAGCGGCCTTGATCGCTGCCATGGTGGCGCCGAGAGACGCAGCGGTGCCGCCGGAGAACTCACCGTTCATGGCCCGCACCCGGCCGCGCACGCGGGGACAGGGCGCACCGAACTTCTCCCGCGCGGCGTCCTGCAGGTAGAGCACACCGAGGTCGAAGGGAATGGAGTCGAAACCGCAGCTGAACACAATGCGGGCACCGCTGGCCTGCGCGGCGGCCTGATGCGAGGCAATCATCTCGCGCATCCACAGCGGCTCCCCGCAGAGGTCGACGTAGTCTGTACCCTGGCGGGCGCAGGCGGCGACCAGATCGCTGCCATACAGCTGGTAGGGGCCCACGGTGCTGATAATGCAGCGTGCGCCACCGGCCATCGCCTCGAGGGATGACGAGTCCCTTGCGTCGGCGGTCACCAGGGGCGTGTCCGCCGGCGCACCGATCTCGTCGCGCACCGCAGCGAGCTTGTCGGCGTTGCGCCCTGCCATGGCCCAGCTGAGGCCGTGGCCCTGCTGTTGAGCCAGATATTCGGCGACGAGGCGGCCGGTAAAGCCGGTGGCGCCGTAGATCACGATATCGAAATCCCGCTGCTTGTCCATGTCCCTGCTCCTTGTTGGGGCCCCGTATTGTGACAGCACGACCACCGACGGTGCTAGCATGGTCCCATGCGCGCGCTCACACCCAGCAGCCATCGCTCGGCCATCGCTGCCCTTGCGGCTGCGGACCCGGATCTCGCTGCCATCGTCGGGCGCCATGGTCCACCGGCATTCCGGTCGCGACCCCCGGGCTTTCGCACCCTGGTCTACATCATCCTGGAGCAGCAGGTCTCCCTTGCCTCGGCCAGGGCAACCCTCGATAAAGTGGACGCCCTCCTCCCGGCCTTTACCCCCGCCGCGTGGCTCAGCCTCGACGACGACGCGCTCCGCAGTGCCGGGGTGAGCCGCCAGAAGCAGCGCTACAGCCGCCTGGCAGCGCAGGCCATCGAGGACGGTGCGCTGCCCCTCGCCACCCTGGCCCTACGCCGGGACGACCGGGTGCGCACCCTGCTCACCGCGGTCCCGGGCATCGGCCCCTGGACCGCAGACTGCTACCTGATGCTGGCCCTGCGCCGGCCGGATCTCTGGCCCACCGGGGACCTGGCGCTGGTAAAAGCCGTGCAGGCGGTGAAGGGCCTCGAGGACACGCCGGGGCCGGAGGCCCTGGAAGCCCTCGGCGAGCGCTACCGACCCTTTCGCAGCGTCGCGACGCAGCTTTTCTGGCACTATTACCTCAACAGAAAAGCAGAACCGGTAACACGCCCATGACCAGCTCTCCCCTGCGCCTTGCGCGCCAGCCCATTCGCGCAGTCCTCGCTTTCGCCGCCGGCCTGTGCAGTGCCGCCCTTTGCGCGCAGTCAGCGGACACAATTTACGCCGGAGGCACCGTGCTCACCATCGACGATGCCAACCCCGTCGCCGAAGCGGTCGCCGTAGCCAACGGACGCATTCTCGCCGTGGGGTCGGAAGCTGCTGTGCTGACCACAGCGGACGCCGACACGCGCCATGTCGATCTCGCGGGCAGGACACTGCTCCCCGGCTTCGTCGACTCCCACGGCCATGCCTACCTCATCGGCCTGCAGGCAATCAGCGCCAACCTCCTGCCCCCACCCGACGGGCAAGGCAGGGACATCCCCAGCCTGCAGGCGCAGCTGGCTGCGTGGATCGAGGCAAACCCGGACACCCTGGCGCGGCTGGGCTGGATCATCGGCTTCGGCTACGACGACTCCCAGCTCGCGGAGCGTCGCCACCCCACGCGGCAGGAGCTGGATGCCATTTCCACCGAGCACCCGATCGTCATCATCCACCAGTCGGGGCACCTGGGCGTCGGCAACAGCAAGGCCCTCACCCTGGCGGGGATCACGGTGGAGAGCGACAACCCCCCCGGCGGCGTCATCCGCCGTGAGGACGGCTCGCGTCAGCCCGACGGCGTGCTCGAGGAAGCAGCCTTTTTCAACCTGCTCCTCCCGTTCATCGGCGGTCTGGAAGACGCCATGCACGACAGCCTGGTGGTGGCCGGGACGCAGTTTGCCGCCAGCTTCGGCTACACCACGGTACAGGAGGGGCGCGCCATGCAGCAGAGCCTCGATGCCATGCGCCGGGTCGCCGAGCGCGGCGAGCTCACCGTGGACCTTGTGGCCTACCCGGATATGCTGGCTGTGCAGCCTATCGACCCCTCCCGCAGCTATAAAAAGCGCTACCGCGTCGGCGGCGTCAAGCTGACCATCGACGGCTCACCCCAGGGCAAGACCGCGTACCTGAGCGAACCTTATTTCCACCCGCCCCATGGGCTGTCCATGGACTACCGCGGTTACGGCGCCATCGACGAAGCTACCGTCATGGCCTCCGTCGAACGCACCTTCGCCAACGGCTGGCAGCTCCTGTGCCACGCCAATGGCGACGCGGCCATCGACCAGTTCATAGACGCGGTGCGCACAGCCCGGGAGAGGCATCCAGACGTTGAGGTGCGCCCGGTGCTGATCCATGGCCAGACCCTGCGCCGCGACCAGGTCGACGCCCTCCAGGAGCTCGCTATCTTTCCCTCCCTGTTCCCCATGCACACCTTCTACTGGGGCGACTGGCACCGGGAATCAGTGCTCGGGCCAACCCGCGCCGACAACATCTCGCCCACGGGCTGGCTGCTGGAGCGGGGCATGATGTTCGGCAGCCACCACGACGCACCGGTGGCGCTGCCGGACTCCATGCGCGTGCTCTCGGCAACGGTCACACGCCGCTCGCGCAGTGGTGACATCCTCGGGCCGGCGCACCGCGTGCCGGTAGCTACGGCGCTCAAGGCCCTGACGCTCTGGCCGGCCTGGCAGCACTTCGAGGAAGATGCCAAGGGCAGCATCGAGCCCGGCAAACTGGCGGACTTCGCGGTGCTGTCGGCGAACCCGCTCGAGGTACCGGAAGACGAGCTGGAGCGGATCGTCGTCGAGCAGACGATCAAGGAAGACCGGGTGATCTACCGGCGCTGAGTGCCGTTCAAGACGCGGAGGCGGTCCTGCCCACCACACGACAGCCGGTATCGAAGAGCTCCTCCGCCAGCGCGCGGATGCCCTCGCCATCAAAGAGCCGGTAGAACCAGGGGTGCGGGATAGCGCTTTCCCCATAGTAGGCGCCCGCGAGCTGGCCGTAGATGGCGCCGGTAGTGTCGGCGTCCTCGCCGAGATTGACGGCGGCGATGGCGCCGCTGCGAAAATCCTCACTGTGCCAGAAGGCCCAGAGCGCCGCTTCCAGGGCACGTACCACGT
Organism: Pseudohaliea rubra DSM 19751; assembly: GCF_000764025.1. Lineage (GTDB taxonomy): Bacteria > Pseudomonadota > Gammaproteobacteria > Pseudomonadales > Halieaceae > Pseudohaliea > Pseudohaliea rubra. The sequence continues at coordinate 72,669 of NZ_KN234746.1, forward strand.
AGCCGGTGCCGCGGATCGCCGGCGGTTGCTTCTCGCGGTAGGAACCTGCCGCCACCGCACCCACCGCGAGGGCCAGGTCGTGCTCGGACCAGCGGCCCCGGGTGGGGTGGTAGAAGGGCTCGCAGAGCCGCTCCTTCTGCTCCCCGACCAGGGCCCCGAGCAGCAGGCCGCAGAAGTAGCGGCAGGCGTCGACGGCCTCCTCCGCGCCGTGGGTGGTGCGTGACATGTCCGCAGCCGCGTCGATGGCCTGCAGCGGGGAACCGCAGTAGAAAATCGGTATCGGCGCCAGACGCATGAGGCTGCCGTTGCCCGCCGACTGCGGGTCCCTGCTGCCGGCCTCGGCGTTACCGGTTTCCTCAAAGCGCAGCAGCGCGTCACGGACGGTGTTGCCAAGATCGAAGCAGTGGCCCGTGCTGCTGCGGTAGCCGTCGTGCCACCAGCGCAGGTAGCGTTTCATCTGGTCCATGGCATCGAAACCACCGCTGGCCAGCAGGCTGTCGGCAAGGCAGAGGGCCATGGAGGTGTCATCCGTCCACTGCCCCGGAGCCAGCTGGAAAGGCCCCCCGCCCAGCATGTCATCGATGGGCCGGAAAGAGCCCGGCGCCTTGAACTCCAGCGTCGTGCCCAAAGCATCGCCCACGGCAAGGCCGAGCAGTGCGCCGCGTATCCCATCACGCAGGTCGGGCTCGGTCATCGATCGTCGGGGCAGAGTGAGTGGAAGCGGTGCACACATCGCGCCTGAGTTGCCGTATGCCATTTAGCGTAAACCAATATCCAGAGAAAAAACGTGATGGCTGTCACAGTTGCAGGGCCAGCCCGTCGCAGGTCGCAAGATCACCCTGAGATGCGTCTCATCCTGCAGCATCCGGCGCCCGGGAGTCCGTGGCACGTATGCTGCAGTCGCGATCGGAAAAGGGTTAGCCGGAGCGACCCCGTCCTGTCCGGATGGCCGACCCCTGGCCGGTGCCAGAGCCTCAAGGCTGCGGAACAAGGTCCGAGAAAACGAGCGTTTCCCAAGCGACAGCCGGGCGGACGCTGTCTTCGGCGCAGGTATGTAGCACGGCGGCCAGAGCGTGGCTCCGCGCCAGCGCCAGGAGCTCCTCGCCGGAGACGTGATAAAAGCCGCGCTCCCGGTTCTCCGCCTCGTCTTTGCCATGGCGCAGCGTGATCACCAGCGTACCCCCGGGCCGCAGGCAGTCGCTGAGCACGCGGAAGGCCCGCTCCCGAACCCTGGGCGGCAGGTGCATCCAGACCGCGGACACGAGGATGAGGTCGAAACGGTGACCCAGGCTGCGCAGGTGCGCCAGGGCAGGCAGACAATCAGCGAGCCAGCTGACGCGTGCATGGCGGTACCGCCGGGCCCGATCCCGCATCCCCCGGCTGGGCTCAACGGCAATGACCTCCCAGCCCTTTTCGGCAAGCCAGTTCGCATCTCTGCCGCTACCGGCGCCGACATCACAGGCAAGCCCCGGCGCACGTCCGTCGAGCACAGCGCCCGCCCAGCTGGCGTGAACCTCTCCGGGCGCCAGGGCGCCGTAGCGCTCACTGAGAATATCGGCATTGCGGTCGTAGTAGCTCACGGTCATGACTTTACGTCATGCAGCATTAGGCGACTACGTTGGAAGTGGAGCGGTTACCCGGCCAGGCATCTGTGAACAGATGCTTGCAGGCCATGCACGGAGCCAGGACCTGGCAGTGGTCACTAGCAACGGTTGCGCATAGGTGGGATTGCCCGGGCTGCTTCTGGAAGACGCGGCCTCGCGGGTGACATCCCACTCGGCTGGTGCAATGCCCCCGGGACTTGAGCGCGAAGAACTCTTACACTTAGCCTAATGTTTTGCGGGAGCGACCCATGCAACGGCTGCTGCTTGTTCTTACCCTGGCGGCCCTGGCCGCCTGCAATGGCCGGGAGGCCGTGGAAGTGCCCCTCGACCAGCTCGTAGCACAGCAGGCGGCCTATGACGGGCGCACAGTGGTCGCCGTCGGCACGCTGCGCAGCCACCCGGATCCGCAGCACTACTGGATCGAGGACGACGGCTACAACCGCGTCGAACTCGCCTGGGCCGATGACCTTGCACCCCACCTCGGCCGGCGTCTCGCGGTGCGGGGTCTGTTCCGCTATGACCCGGACGAAGGACGCCGGATCGATGTGGAGTACCTCGCCCTCTCGCCCTGAGCGGGCACGCAACGGGAGGCTGCCCATGAGCAAGGAGCGACATCTCGCGCTGGTTACCGGCGCCTCCGCCGGCATCGGCGAGGCGATCGCCAGCGAGCTTGCTGCCAGCGGCCACGACCTCGTGCTGGTTGCCCGGCGTACCGGGAAGCTGCGCAGCGTGGCAAAACGCTTGCAGGACAAATACGCCATCGAGGCCCATGTGCGCACCACGGACCTGCTGGAGACCGGTGCAGCTGCCCGCCTCGCCCGGCGCCTGGAGCGCGAGGGGCTGGCGGTGGACGTGCTTGTGAATAACGCAGGGCTGCTGGAAGCGGGCTACTTCACCGCCATGGACAAGACGGCACTCCAGCGGATGGTGCAGCTAAACACCGACACGCTGACGGACCTCCTCGCACAGTTCGTGCCTCCCATGCGCAAGCGCGGCAGCGGCCGGGTACTGAACGTGGCCTCCATTGCCGCGTTTCAGCCAGTGGTCGGCCTCGCGGCCTACGCAGCCACAAAAGCCTATGTGCTCTCCCTCGGCGAGGCGCTGGGCGAGGAGCTGCGCGGCTCCGGCGTCACCGTCACCACACTCTGCCCGGGCGTCACGGATACCAGCATGATCGCCCACGCGGCCGACGACGCGCCGGGCTTCGGGCAGTTGCCGGGGGTCATGATCGGGAGCCCGGAGGACGTCGCCCGCGCCGGTGTACGCGGCCTGCTCCGCGGTGACCCGATCGTCGTACCCGGTGTGCTCAACCGGGCCAGCACCCTGCTGGCGGACAATCTGCCCCGCTGGCTGCGCCGCCGGCTCATGGGCGCCCTCGCGCGGAGCCGCCTCGGCGGTTGAAGAGTGACCCCCTATCAGGCCGCTGTCGGCGCGGGGACGCGCCTCCTACCGGCGCTTCGATCACAATGACAGGATAAGACCCTCGGCCGGATTCGCGCGGTTCTCCAGGAGGCTCCTGTAGGCACCGCTGACGCCCCCGGGGCCGTGCTCACGCCGCACGGCCAGCCAGCCCGACGCCGCGTCCACAAAAGGGGTCCAGGCCCCGGCAAGGCGCTCGGCAATGACGGCCGGACCCCAGTCTTTATTGCGCTTTGCGACCTGTGTCGGTGCGAAAAACAGTTCCGGCTTCGGCCCCGGCAGTTTGTCATTGCCGCCGAGAGCCGCCGATTCCCAGTGCGTCACCCCCACCGAGCAGCTATAGGCGAGCTTGTCTGCATAGTGGCCGTGGACGGACGCGCGTAGATCCCCGTTCCCGGCCATGTCCACGTAGACAACCGGGCCCTTCGGCAATGCATCCGGCTCGTCGTAGGTCACAGCAGTATCGTAGCAGCCGAGAGACTCGACAAAGCGCTTGTTGCCCGGAGAGGTGAGGCCGACAACACGCACCTGGCCCTTGCGCGCGCGATGCAGCAGCCAGGCGAGGGCCACGGCAGTCTTGCTGGATGCGCTGGAGAGCAGCACCGTGCCAGCGCCGAAGAAGTCGTTGTCGGCGAGAAAATCGTCGATGAAGAAACCGGTGGTAAACAGCGGGCGGAACAGCATCAACATTGCCTCGTGCTCCGGCCTGTAGAGCGGATCGGCCGCGCAGCGCTGGTACTGGTTGTAAACGGCCGGCAGTTCAGCGCGGTGCGCGGCGCCGTCGGTGAAGCTACGGTCTCCAACCGCCGCCGGCTGCACCAGCAGATGGCCCGCCATGGGGAAATAGCCGTAGAAGCGATCGCCCTCGGCCACCCCGTCGACATCGCTCGACACCACGTCGGCAAAGCCCCAGACAGGAATGCGGCCCCAGTCCGTATCCGCCGCTGGAAAGAACTGCCAGTAGCCGATCATGTCGCCAGTGACGCCGTAGGTGATGTTGTTCGCCGTAAGCGCAAAGGCATCGATGCGCAGCAGCGCCTCTCCGCGTTCGGGGGTCGCCATGGCTTCGCTGACGATACGGGTGTCGGCGAGCTTATAGCGGCGGACTTCAAAGGCCTGACTCTGGATTTCCATCAACGTGCTTTCCTCCCGGGCATTGTGAACGGTCGAGGCGGCTCACCAGCACAGTGACCAGCAGACCGGCGACGACACCGCGGCCGATGGTGCCACGCCAGCGCAGCACACACCGTACCACCGGTGCGCAGGCAGCACCGAGGCCGCTCCAGACGAAGAGTACCGGCGAAAGGCGCACTCCGCCGCTCAACAATGCCACCAGGCAGCCCACGAGGCCAGGGGCGAGAGTCACCCAGGGTCGCGGCACGGCGAGGATAGCGGTAATCCCTGCGGGCATTGGGGGCATTCGTGGCGCTGCAGGCGCACTGCTCCCACCGGTGAGCCGGGCAGGCTATACTCGCGGCGCACTAACCGCACCCGCAAGGAGAGAGAATCTATGTTCAGCCACATCATGCTCGGCGCCGACGATTTGTCTGCCTCGAAGGCGTTCTACGACGCCACCCTCGGTGCCCTGGGCTACGGCCCGGCCATCACCGACGAACACGGCCCCGTGTTCTACATAACTGACAGCGGCATCCTCGCGCTCACCCGGCCCATCGACGGACAGCCTGCGAGCTGCGGCAATGGCAGCACCATCGGCTTCGCGGCCGCCAGCCCCGAGGCAGCAGATGCCTGGCACGCGGCGGGCGTCGCCAACGGCGGCACAGCCTGTGAAGATCCGCCCGGCGTGCGCGAAGGGGGCCTCGGCAAGCTCTACCTTGCCTACCTGCGCGATCCCTCCGGCAACAAGCTCTGCGCGCTGCATCGCATGGGCTGAGCAAGCTGAAAAGCTAGCGGCGCCCGCCGGGCGCCGCTGTTGCCGCCTCGAAAGCACCGTGCCACTATCACTGGCTACAACAACAACCTGAGGGCGCGGCATTGAAGCTTTTCTACTCCCCTTTTCACACGTTCATCCACAAATCACTTGTCGCCGCCCACGAGGCGGGCTTGCACGAACAGGTGACCTTGGTCCCGACCTATCCGTTTTTCAATAACGACGGCGAGGACGTGTCGGGGCAGTACTCGCTGGCGCCCATCAACCCCCTGGACAAGGTGCCGACGCTGGCGCTCGACTCCGGGCAGGTGATCTTCGGAAGCCAGGCGATCATCGAGTACTTCGACAGCCAACGCACCGAAGGCGAGCCGCTGTTCCCGGTGACCGGCCCGGCGCGCTTCGAAACCATCACCCGCCTCGCACTCTCCGACATGATGTTTGAACTCACGGTGCAGATGGTCATGGAAGGCTGGTACCCGAAAGAGGAGCAGCACCTGAAGACCTTCACCTGGGTCTGGCCGAAGATCGAGCGCGGCCTGGCCGAGCTCAATGCGCAGGCGGAAAAGGGCTGGAAGCATTTTGACGCAGGCCATGTCGGCATGCTGCAAATGATCAGCTACACGGACTTCCGCAATGCCTTCTATGGCGAGGGCGACCCGGTGCATCCGGGCTTTGACTGGCGCGCCGGCCATGACGCCCTGGCCGCCTGGTACGACGAGGCGAGCCAGCGCCCCTCGGTGACCTGGTTCTTCAACAAGGACTTCGAGGGCGACAAGAGCGCGGCATTCTTCCGCACCCAGGTCAATGAAGTCCTCGCAGCCCAGGGCAGGGATCCGGTGTGATCACGCTCTATTACTGGCCGACACCGAACGGCCACAAGGCGGCCATCGCACTGGAAGAGATGGGTCTGCCCTACCGGGTGGAGCCGGTAAACATCCTGCGCAGCGAGCAGTTTGAGCCGGCTTTCCTGGCGCTGAACCCGAACCACAAGGTCCCTACCATCGTGGACGAGGACGGCCCCGGCGGTGAGCCGATCGCGCTTTTCGAGTCCGGGGCCATCCTCGAGTATCTCGCGGACAAGACCGGACAGTTCCTGCCGCCTTCGGGCGCGGCGCGCTACGAGGTGCTGACCTGGCTCTACTTTCAAGTGGCCAGCATGGGCCCCATGCTCGGCCAGTGCGGCCACTTCATGGGCTACGCGCCGGAGGATGTTCCCTACGCCCGGGAGCGTTACCACCGGGAGACGAGACGCCTCTACGGCGTCCTCGAGCAACGCCTCGCAGGCCGGGAGTTCCTCTGCGGCGACTTTACCATCGCCGACATGGCCACCTACCCCTGGATGATGCCTAAAATCCGCGAGCTGCACCGCATGGACATCGACGAGTGGCCGAACATCAAGCGCTGGGAGGCTGCCTGCGCGGCGCGCCCGGCCACGGCACGGGGCACCGCGGTGCTTGCGGACGTGATGAAAATCGGCAACCCGGATAAGGACGCTTTCAGAAGCCTCTTCGAGCAGGACTAGCCAGCATGGCCCTGGACCTCATCGGCGCCGGCTACGGCGTCTGGTTCGATCGGCTCCGCGCTGCAACCGCGCTGCCCGAACGCCTCGACAACCGCTAAAGGAATCCTCATGCGCAAGCGCCTCTTCATTTACCTCTGCCTGCTCCTGTGCCTGCCGATGCTGGCCCGTGCCGACGCGGAGGAAACCGCTCCGGCCATTCCCGAACCCACCGCCTTCGTGAGCGAACACCGGGGCTCTTTCAACGGCAGTTCCGTACATTATGTGGCGCGGGCAGGCGAGACCTACCTGCGCGACGCCGACGGCGAACCCACCGCCAGTATCTTCAGCTTTGCCTATGTGGCGAAGGACGCCAGTGAGGACCGCCCGGTCACCTTCGTCTGGAACGGCGGACCAGGCTCGGCGTCCCTCTGGCTGCACATGGGCACCTTCGGACCCAAGCGGGTGGTAGTACCAAGCGATGCGAGCCATCCCGGGGTGCCGCCCTATCCCATCGTCGACGCCACGGAAACGATCCTCGACCTGACGGACCTCGTATTCATCGACCCCGTGGGCACCGGCTATTCCCGCGCTCTCGGCGACCACGAAGGTACAGAGTTCTGGGGCCTGACCGAAGATGCGGCGTCCATGGCGGAATTCATCAAACGCTGGCTGGCCGCCAACGGCCGCTGGAATTCGCCGAAGTTCATCCTCGGCGAAAGCTTCGGCACGACCCGGGCGGCCCTCGTGGCTAAACTGCTCGAAGATGAGTATCGCGTCGCCCTGAACGGCCTGGTGATGATCTCCCAGGCGCTGGACTACGCCGGCTCAACCCCCTATGTACGCGACAACCTGATTTCCTACGTGACCTACGTGCCGACTATGGCAGCCACCGCCTGGCACCACGGCAAGGTGGACCGCGAGGGTACAGACCTGGAGACCTTCCTGCAGGATGCCCGGAACTTCGCCGTGGATGAACTGCTGCCGGCCCTGTTCCGCGGCAACGCACTGGATCCACAGGCGCGCAGGCGGGTCCGCGACGGCCTGGTGCGCTTCACCGGCCTTTCTCCGACCTATGTGGAGCGTGCGAACCTGCGCATCAACGGCCGCCGCTTCGCTGCAGAGCTGCTCCGCGATCAGGGGCTGACCGTGGGCCTGAATGACGCACGCTACCTCGGCGACCCGGTGGACCACCTCGCCGACCGCCCCGGCGCGGACGCTGCCGGCGATGCGTTCTCCGCCGCCTTTACCGGCGCGCTGCTGAGCTACCTCCACGGAGAGCTGGGGATCACCTGGGAGCGGCCCTATCTTTCCCCGGCGGACCCGGAGCTCAGCAAGCACTGGAACTGGAGCCGGAAAGCTCCCGGTGATACCTGGGAGCCGGCCTGGGTGAACACAGCGCACGATCTGGCCCGCGCCCTCGAGGCCAATCCGGCGCTACGGGTGTTTGTCGCCGGCGGCTACCACGACCTGGTCACACCCTTCTTCGACGCGGAATTCACCCTGCGACGCCACGGCATCGGCGCCGAGCGGGTGGATTTCCGCTTCTACCACGGCGGGCACATGATGTACGTGCACGAGCCGTCCCGGCAGGCACTGCTCGGTGATGTGCGTAGCTTTATGAACGGGGCGCTGCGCGGGGCGCCATAACCCTTACAGACTGTGACTACCGTCGCAGCGCGGCACGTCCCCGGTCGCCTTGCAAGTGCAGAAGAACACCTTCCCCGCCGCCGCTGCCGTGTATTTCACCGGGGTGATGTCCGTACCCCGGTGTGAGCCGTCACAGAAAGGCTGTGACGCGCTGCGTCCGCAGGCGCACCAGAAGTAGTCCCGACCCGCTTCCAACTCCACGGGGATCGGCCGATCCCCCGCTCTCACTGCATCTGCCATGGTGATTCCTCCTGTCGCCCCAGCGCGCGAATGCTTCGCAATGCTGCCATGCACTTGCAAATCAAACAACTGCTTGGTAGGTTGGAATCGCGCGGCCCGGCCGCGCGCCCGGTGCCCCGGGGCACCACGGCTGATAACCATAATGCGAAAGCCAGGAGAACTACGATGAAGTACCCGCACTCCACCCGTCGTCCGCTGTGCCAGGCGATTCTCCTCGCCTCGCTCACAGCTGTGCCCGCAGCCGCGCTTGCCCAGAATCCCGCAGGAGAGGCAGGTTTTGCCGGCATTGAGGAAGTGATCGTGACCGCGCGAAAGCGCGAGGAAAGCGTCCAGAACACCCCCGTCTCCATGGTCGCCGTCGGCGCCGAGGGCTTGAAGGCACGCTCCGTCGACAGCTTCGGGCGCCTTGGCGAGGTTGCACCGAACATCGAGATCAACGGCGGCATTCCGAACGGTGGCGGCAGTGCCACGCAGATTTTCATCCGCGGTATCGGTCAGGATGATTACTCCTTCCCGAACGAGCCGGGCGTCGGCCTGTACATCGACGACGTTTATATCTCCCGCAGTGCAGCGGCAGATTTCGGCTTCATGGATATCGAGCGCATCGAGATCCTGCGTGGCCCGCAGGGCACCCTCTACGGCAGGAACACCATCGGCGGGGCAGTGAAGATCGTCACCCGCAAGCCCGAGGGCAGCAACAGCGGCGAAGTGGGCGTGACCGTGGGCCGCTATGATCGCCTCGATGTTTATGCCAACTATGATATGGCTCTCACGGACCGGCTTGCGGCCAAGTTTGCCGTTGCCACCTTCAACCGGGATGGCCTCGGCAGCAACCTTATCGGCCAGGACCTGGGCGAAGACGACGAGATCGACGCCCGGGCGAGCTTCCGCTGGGATGCCAGCGATACGCTGGAGGTGCTGTTCACCGCAGACTACATGAAGCAGGAGCAGGCCGGGCCCGCAGGCTCCATGGTGCGTTTTGATGCTCTGGACCCGGGAACCGACTCGCTGATCAATGACCTGCTGGCACCGCCGGTGGTCGAAGAGTTCAACCTGCAACCACCCCTCGATCGCTATGGTGAGGCGTGGGTGAAGACCCTGGATGACTGCAACAAGTGTGTCTACGACTCGGGCGGCACCGTGGAAACCCGGGACGACGGCGAGATCTGGGGCGCAGCACTGACCATCAACAAGACCATCGGTGACAGCCTTTTCCGTTCCATTACCGCCGTGCGCGACTACGACATCGATATCCGCCGGGACTCGGAACACACCCCCTTCGATATCGTCCAGGTCGACAACCCGGAAACCTTCACTCAGTACACCCAGGAATTCCAGTGGAACGGCACGGGTATGGACGGCAGGCTTGATTACGTGCTCGGCGTCTTCGGCCTCTACGAGGACGGCGACAGCGAACTGTTCGCACCCTTGCTGTCCGGGCTCTTCGACGTGACCGGCGGTCTCGCAGACAACACGGCGTTCATCACCACGGAGTACGAGGCCTACTCCCTCGCCGCCTACGCCGAAGCCACCTACGCCCTCACGGACCGGCTCGCCCTGACCGTTGGCGGGCGCTTCACGCACGACGACAAGGAATACATCTATGGCCTCTCCAGGCCTGAGTCGGGCCAGGTGCCGCTACCCCCGGAGCGGCTGGCAGACGACTGGACCGAGTTCCTGCCCAAGGCGGGGCTGGAATACCAGCAGACAGACGACCTGCTCTGGTACGCCAATGCGTCGCGGGGCTACAAGGCCGGCGGCTATAACTCCCGGGCCCTGTCGGGCATTGCGCCGAAGGCATACGATCCGGAATTCGTTGACGTCTATGAAGTCGGCTTCAAATCAAGTTGGGCAGACAATACCTTTACTCTCAACGGCGCACTGTTCTACAACGAGTACACGGACATTCAGCTCCTGGCAGTACTTGATCTCGGCGGCGGCAACGTCGAAACAGTCATTGAAAACGCGGGCGAAGCCACAATTGTCGGTGGCGAACTCGAGTTCCAGTGGATGCCTACGGCGAACTGGAACTTCTCCGGTGGTATCGGCCTCCTGGACGCCGAGTACGACAGCGTCGGCGCATCCGCAGCGGGCGCGGGCATCGCGGAAAGTAACGAGCTCATCAATGCACCGGAACTCAGCGCCAACCTCTCCGGGGAGTACCGCGTTCCGCTGGCCAGCGGCGACCTCGCATTGCGCGCGGACATGATCTATCGCGACGACCAGTACCGCGATGCCGTGAACACGCCGGAGCTGCAGGCTGAAGCCTATACGCTGTGGAACGGTCGGGTGACCTGGACCTCCGCCAGCGAACGCTGGGAGGTGGCAGGCTTCGTCACTAACATCACGGACGAGATCTTTGTGACCAATGGCGTATCCGTCCTCGGCCTTGGCTATGTCGAGGCCTACTACAGCCGGCCGCGGGAATGGGGCCTCTCGGTCACTATGAACTTCGGTAGTTGAGCCACAACTCCCCGGGCTGGGCGCCACCCGAAGGGGTGGCGCCTTTTTTCATGCACCAGGATCCAGCTGAAGCCGAAACGCGTCGACGATCCCGCCGGCGATGCTGGCGGGGCTCTCCGAGCCACCGGGCTGATACCAGGTGGGCGTCCAGTTGAGCGCGCCAAGAAGGGAGAGGCGAAACAGGCGCGGGCTCACGGTAGCCGGGAGGGGCAGCGCTGAAACCAGCGTGCGGAAGATGTCCTCGTAGCCTTCCCGCTGCTGCAGCAGCGTAGCGCGAACGTCACCATCAAAATGGCTGGGGAACTGCGGCGTGATCACCTGCGAAAAGGGACTGGGGCCGAGCAGTACCTCAAGGTGAGCGCAACAGGCCGCCGCCATGCGCTCCCAGGGCGGGGTGCCGGCCGCGGCAAGCGCGCCCTCCACCGCCTCCGTCACCTGCGCAACGCCGCGGGCATGGGCTTCAAGCAGGAGTTCTTCCTTCGAGGCAAAGTGATAGTAAAGGGACCCGGAAAGGATACCGACCTGCTGGGCGATATCGCGGATCGATGTGGCCGCATAACCCTTGCTGGCAAACAGCGCAGCCGCTGCCTCAAGCACATCATCACGACGATTACTGCGGTCACTGAGTGCCGCCTTTGCCTTCGGTGCCACCTTCAGCCTCTGGAGGACGGGGTCAGGGCTGATAATACTGCTTGAAGAAGTCCAGGGTAAGCGTGTCGACCACGTTATCGTCCTCATCGAGGATGTCGAGCATCTCCGGCCCCGTACCCTGGAAGCTCGCATAGACCGTCATGCCCTGCTCCGACGAATAGGGCGTGTGGGCGCTGCCCGGCGGCTCGTAGGAGAACGTACCCGGGAAATGCATTTCATCCCCCTCGCGGTAGCCCCAGAGCCCCTCAAGAGTCAGGGCCACCGCCGTACAACGGTGGTTGTGCTTTGCGAATTCCTTGTGCGGATCCTGGCGGAAAAGAAAATCCACCCTGTGGCGCTTCTCATCCACGGTAAGCACCTTGATGTAGTTTCCAGGCTGCCCATCGACTTCCTGCCAGTCCAGCAGATTGCTGTTGACGTTCTCGATCTCGCCGAAGCTCGTGCGCAGGGTCTTTTCCAGTACGTTCATCACGGTCACGGTAGCTACCTCGTTAGCTCTTTTATCAGCGTTTACAGATGGCCGGCGTACAAACAACCAATCGCTTGGTAGCCTGAGTATAACCTGATATATTTCCAGCCCTCTACCTAGGCCAACGGGACCGAGGACGCGACACAATGATAAAACGCATCCGCCCGGGCTGCCGCAGTGCCATCGTCGGCGCAGCCCTTGCCCTTTTCATGACCGGCTGTGAGCGAAACCCCACAACCGGGCCGGTCAGCACACCCAGTGCTGCAAACACACCCGCAGCGCTCATCGTCACGACGGCGGACGGAAGCCCGCTTGCCGGGGCGATGGTCAGCGCTGCCCTCGATGCGCAGCGAACAGTCACCCGCTTTACAGATACCGACGGCACACTGACGCTGGCTTCCCTGCCCGCTGACGTGGCATCGATCACCGTTCGCTACCCCGGTCTGGCCAGTCGCACCCTGGCACCGGTTCCCGGGAAGGTAGCGTTGGCGCCAGACCCGGCCTTTCTCCGCACCCTTCCAAGCAGCCGCTGGCTGTCCCTGCTCCCGGAGGGCGAGCGGAAACGCGAATTCACCGTGAATTGCGGCACCTGCCACGAGCTCAGCCACGATCGGATCATGATCGATGGCCGGCCGCGGACGAAAGACGAATGGCTCGCGGCTATTGCCATGATGCGCGCCATGGATGCCTACGAGGTGATCCCGCCGGATTTCGACGATGCTGCCTACGCGGCCTGGCTCGCCGACAGCCTGAGCGCGGAACGGATCGCCACCCTTACGCCGGCACCGCGGGAAAACGCCGCAGCGCTTGGCGCCATAGAAATCACCGAGTATGCCCTGCCGCAGGATGATTCCCTGCCCCATGATCTGGTCATCGGACCTGCCGGGCGCATCTGGATCACGGCCTTTTTTTACGACGAGCTCTGGGCCCTCGATCCCGCTACGGGCGCCATCGAGACCTTCTCGGCGGACGACCGCCCGGCAGTAAACGCACAGCCGAGGGCCCTGAAATTCGACGACGACGGTACCCTCTGGGTGGTAAACGGCGGCACGGAGGCTGTACTGCGCTTCGATCCGGCGAGCGGCGACTACGAAGAGATTGCCGTCGGCATGTATGCCCACAGCCTGGATATCGACCCCGCCGGCGACATCTGGGTCAATGACTATTTCGCCGCTGAAGAGCGTATCGCCCGGGTGGCGGCAGCAGACAGCACGGTAACAACCATCGCCGTCCCCCCTGCCCGGCGCCCCGCCAGCGAAGGCCTGCCCCTGCCTTACGGGCTGCAGGTAGACGGCGCTGGGCGCCTCTACAGCACGCAGCTGGCGGCCAATACGCTGGTGCGCTACGACACCCGCAGCGGCGCAGGCACCTTGTTCGAAATGCCCGCGGCGAACAGCGGACCGCGCCGCCCGGGCCTCGATAGCGCTGACGGCCTGTGGATACCGGAGTTCAACACCGGCTACCTGGCCTACTTCGATCCGGACCGGGAGCGCTTCGACCGTATCCGCCTGGGTTCCTCTTCCCTGGGGCTTTACGACGTGGAGGTGAACCAGGCGAACGATGACATCTGGACCACCGGATCCCTGGCCTCGACACTCATCCGCTACCGGCACGGGGACGGCTCGATCCTCTCCGTACCGCTGCCGACGGAGCCGGCCTACACGCGCCACATTGCCGTCGACGAAGCGACCGGTGCCGTCTGGACGGCTTACTCCTCCCTGCCGGCGGCAACGCCGCGTGTAGCTCGCCTGCGCTTCCTCGACCAGAAAGATTAAGCGGGCCGCTCAGGCCCGCTGCAGAAGCACCACCGAGCAGGCCGCCTCGTCAAAACCGACGACACCACCGCCGTTTTCCGCCAGAGCCGTGTGCGCACCGGGCACCTGACGGGGGCCGGCCTCACCCCGGAGCTGTTCCGTGAGCTCCGCGATCATCGACAGGCCCGTAGCCCCCACAGGGTGGCCCTTGGAGACGAGCCCGCCGGAGGTGTTGATCGGCAGGCGCCCACCGAGGGTCGTTGCGCCGCTTTCAACAAAGGAGCCGCCCTGCCCCTCCTCGCAGAAGCCGAGCATCTCGGCCTGGTAGAGCTCGCAGAAGGCAGTGGCGTCGTGGACTTCGGCAACGTCGATGGCCTCCGGGCCCAAACCGGCCTGGCGGTAGGCTTTTTGTGCCGCCACGCGACTCAAACCGGACTCATCGAGGGCGCGGTACTTGCCGCCGGAGAGTGCCGTTGCCGCCACCCGTACTGCGCGCTCGCGCACCGTGGTGGGGAGTTCGCGCAGCCGCCGGGCCGAAACCAGCAGCGCCCCTGCGGCACCGTCACCAATGGGTGCACACATGGCGCGGGTCAGCGGCCAGGATACCTCACGGTCGGCAAGGACCTCCGCCACAGTCATTTCGAACTGGTACTGTGCCCGGGGATTGAGAGCCCCGTGTCCGTGGTTCTTTGCCGCAGCTGCTGCGATCTGCGCCTGGGTCGTTCCGTAGCGCTTCATGTGGTAGCAGGCCTGCATGGCATAGGTATCCATGAAGATCGAGCGATCCGGACCCGGGTCAAAGGTCTTGCCCGCCTCGGCCCCGGCGGCGGCGTAATAGGCCCGCCACTCATCCTTGTCATACTGGTCTATCCCGCCCTCGAAGAGCCGCGCGGACTGCGCCGGCGCGTCCGGATAGAAGGTCTTCTCCACACCCAGCGCCAGTACCGTATCCGCCGTACCCGCGGCGATATCCTTCCAGGCGCCGTTCAGAGCCATGGACGCGGTAGCACAACCGCCCTCGACATTGACTACGGGCACACGCTCCGGGAATAAACCCTCCCGCACCAGCGGCGTCAGGCAGACCTGGCCACGGATGCTGCCCTGCTCTTCCACCCACATGCCGCAGTTACCGAACCAGCAGCTCTCAATGGCAGCGCCGTCTTCCAGCCCCGCATCCGCCAGCACCCCGAGATAGGCCTCCCGGGCCAGGTCCTTGACGGTAGCATCGGGACGCTTGCCGAAGGCCGTGCTGAAAACCCCGATCAGATAGATATCGCTCACGAGGCCTCCCAGTACGGCGTCCGCAGCTCACGCTTGATAACCTTGCCCAGCGCGTTGCGCGGAAAATCCTCGCGCAATTCCACCGCCTTGAGACGCTGCGCCTTGGCAAGCTGCTCATTCGCCCAGACCAGCAGCGCATCGGGGTCAACGGCCGCACCGGCCCGGGGGATAACCAACGCGAGGGGAGTCTCCCCCCACTTCGGGTCCGGAATGCCGATGACGGTGACATCGGAGACGTCCGGATGAGCGCCGACCACCTCTTCGATATCTTTTGGAAAAACGTTGAAACCGCCGGAAATAATCATGTCTTTCTTGCGGTCGAGGATATAGAGAAAACCGTCCCGGTCCACCTTGCCGATGTCGCCGCTGCGCAGAAAGGTGCGCCCGCGCTCATCGCGCCAGATCGATGCCTCCGTCTCCGCTTCCCGGTTATGGTAGTGCTTCATCAGCCCGCCGCCGTAGCCCACGATCTCGCCGGGCTCGCCAGCTGGCAGCTCCCGACCCTCGTCGTCGATGATGCGCAGATCGAAGCCGATCACCGGCGTGCCCACGGAGCCGCGCTTGTGCTGCTGCTCCGGGCGGCAGATAGTGGCGAAGCCCTCGGAAAACCCGTATAGCTCGAAGAGGCCGGGGCCCAGGCGCTCGAGAACCGCTTCCTTCGTGTCCTGCCGCAGCGGCGAGCCCGCTGAGAGCATGTAGCGTAGGGACGAGAGATCTGCCTCCGGCAGCGCGGGACTCTCAAGGACACCGATGTATTGCGTCGGCACCATAAAAGTATGGGTAACCCCTTCCCGGGCCACCAGCTCGAGGAAGCTCTCAGGCGAGAAGCTCTCCATAACCACCACCGTGGCGCCGACGAAGAGCGGCGGCAGCAGCATGAACCAGGTCCCGTTGCTGTAGAGCGAGGTAGTCGCCAGGGCAACGCTTTCGTGGTCCATGCGCAATTCAAGGGCATTGGAGTAAGACCAGTGCTGCCGCGCCCGATGGGTCTGCACGATGCCCTTGGGCGTGCCCGTGGTGCCTGACGAATAGATGATATTGAAATCATCACCGAGGTCATAGCGAACCGGCGGCTCGCCCTCGTCCGCTCCCGCCAGCCAGCCGGCGAGCGGCTGCCACGGGTCGGGGGAGACGCCGGCGCAGAGCAGAAGCCGGTGGTCGCCATCGGCAAGGTCCGCGAGCGCCTCATCGGCCAGGGCCCGGGTCGCATCGCTGGCGAAAAGAACAGATGCACCCGAGTCCGCCAGGAGCGTTGCGACCTGGGTCGCGGTCAGCATGGTGCTGATAGGCACTACGCAGGCCCCTGACTTCATGACCCCGAGCAGCACGACGGCGGTGTCGACGGCATTGTTCATCAACACCGCCACCTTCGAAGGTTTGCCGGCGCCGGCAGCGAGCAGTGCGTTGGCCACCTGGTTGCAGCGGCGGTTCAGCTCACCCCAGCTGAGCCGCTCGTCACCGCAGACCAGAGCCGTGCTGGCGCCGCGGAACCGTGCATGACTCGCCCAGAGCTCGGGCAGAAATACCTGGGTATCATCCAGGGCCATGAAACACCTCTCGTTATTACTCTCGTTATTGTCGTCCCTGACATACCAAGTGATCGCTTGGTTGGTATGCTTTGCGCTGTTAACATACCAGCGTCGACGGGTGATGCAAGGGGGAAGGTATGGCAACCGGCAAGGCGCCCGCAGCGCAAGACGTCCACTACGACCCGCGGGACCAGGTAACGATCAATGATCCCATCCCGGTACTGCGCCAGCTGCAGGATCAGGCACCGGTGTACTGGTGCGAGGCCCTGCGTGGCTGGGTGATCACCCGCTATGACGACGTAAAAGCCGTGCTGCGGAACGAGGACTTCTCTGCGGATCGCATCACGCCCTTTTTCGAGGCACAGCCGCCGGAGCGGCAGGCGCCGATCCAGCAACTCATCCGCTACCTGAACACCTGGGTCGCCTTCAAGGATCCGCCGGAGCATACGCGGCTGCGCAAGCTCATGAAAACGGTGTTCACGCCGGAAGCCGTGGCCGGCCAGCGCGGGGTGGTAGAGAAGTCCGTGCAGCGTCTCCTTGGGCGCTTGGAGACCCTGCAGGAATTCGACTTCATCAGCGAATTCGCCTTCCCTCTCCCGGCCATGGTGATTCTTGATCTTCTGGGTCTGCCGGAAGAAGACATGGACGACCTCAAGAGCTGGTCGAACAAGATGCAGCTGTTCATCGGCAGCGCCACGACCTCGCCGCAAAAATACGATCTCGCCGAAGAGGGGGCGATCGCCATGGCCGCCTATTTCCGCGAGGCCATCCGCGAACGCGAGCAGCATCCCGGGAACGACCTGATCACCCACCTCCTCGCGCTGCGGGAGGTGGACGATGCGCTCACCGAAGACGAGGTCATCGGCACATCCATGCTGTTCCTCTTCGGTGGACACGAAACCACGACCAACCTCATCGGCAACGGCGTCCGGGTCCTGCTCACGCATCCGGCCGAGAAAGAGCGGCTCATGACCGAGCCGGCACTCGTCGACAGCGCCATCGAGGAAATCCTCCGCTACGACGGGCCCACCGGCGCATCGGTGCGGCTGGTCAAGCACAGCCACAGCATGCACGGTGTCCACCTCGAGGCCGGTGAGCGGGTTTTTGTGATGATCAATGCTGCCAACCGCGATCCACGCGCCTGGGAAGAGCCGGACCGCTTCGACATCACCCGCTCCCCGAACCTGCACCTCACCTTCAACTATGGCCCGCATTTCTGCATGGGCGCCCCCCTGGCCCGCCTGGAAGGCCAGGTTGCCATCGGTGAAGTGCTGCGTCGCCTGCCGGGGCTGACCCTGGCTGCCGAGGAATACGACTACATGGATACGATGATCATGCGCGGTGTCCGCAGCATGCCGGTGCGCAACACGCCCTGACCCGCCCTGGCTTTGGCAGCACCCGTGCGCGCTTCAGTCGAGATCCGCGGCCGAGTGGCGCTCCCGAAGCTGTTCCTCCTCCGGCCCCCAGACACGATTCACGCGCCGGCCTCGCTGAACCGCCGGCCGCGCCTCCAGGGCCTCGGCCCACCGCTTTACGTGCACGTAGCTGCCGACGTCGAGAAACGCCTGGGCGTTGTAGATATCGCCGGTGACCAGTACCCCGTACCAGGGCCAGGTCGCCATGTCGGCGATCGTGTAGGCGTCACCGGCGAGGTATTCGTGGTCGGCAAGGTGGCGATCGAGCACATCGAGCTGGCGCTTCACCTCCATGGCATAGCGATTAATGGGGTACTCGTATTTCTCCGGGGCGTAGGCGTAGAAGTGGCCGAAGCCGCCCCCCAGGATCGGCGCGCTTGCCATCTGCCAGAACAGCCAGCAGAGCGTTTCGCTGCGGGCCTCGCCCTCGGCCGGCAGGAAGGCATCAAACTTCTCGGCGAGGTACATGAGGATCGCGCCGGACTCGAAGAGCCGCGTGGGCTTTTCCGTGCTGCGATCGAGGAGCGCCGGGATCTTGGAGTTAGGGTTAAGGGCGACAAAGCCGCTGCCGAACTGATCGCCCTCGAGGATGTTGACGATCCAGGCGTCGTACTCGGCACCGCTGTGGCCGAGGGCCAGAAGCTCCTCGAGCATCACTGTGACCTTGACGCCGTTCGGCGTGGCCAGGGAATAGAGCTGCAGGGGATGCTCGCCCGCGGGCAGCTCGGCCTCGTGGGTGGCCCCGGCTACCGGTCGATTGATGTTGGCGAAGCGGCCGCCGCTGGCGGCGTCCCAGGTCCAGACGCGCGGCGGGGTGTAGCCGGATTCTTCGCTCATGAAAGTGTGTCCTCTTCGTTGCCAATCGTTGCATGCTCACCTGCCTGCTGTGGTGCTGTCAAAGCCAATTGGCGCAGGCCCGCGGCACCGAGGCGCAGCGTCTCCCGGGCGTCGGCATGGCCCGCCCCGGCGGCAGCCAGAGACTGGCGCAGGGAGGCGCCGAGGCCGGCGGCCAGAAGGCGGCGGTAATAGGGCAGGTCCCGGCGGTAACCCGGCAGCTGCTCCGCCAGCGGCCCGGCCACATCCAGCCGCTCCAGGAAGTCCTGCACCAGGGCGGCGACACGGGCGCACAGCCCGGGGTTGGCTGCAAGGGCCTCTTCCGCCTGCAGGGCCCAGGTCATGTCCTCGCGCAGCCAGCAGGGGCCGAGGCAGTCACCCGGGGCGCGCTCGCCCCATTCCTCCGGCGACACCAGGGACAGACGCCAGCCGTTGTCAGCACCGTAGAGGTAGTAGCGCTGGCCGGGCACCGGGCGCAGATCGCAGCGCGCCGACAGCACCAGGGTCGAGGCGAAAAGATCGAGGATGATTTCTGTCGGCCCTTTGGCGGCAGCGCCGCGGGGACGCAGGGCGTGCCAGTGAGCCAGCACAGGCACCAGACCCTTGCCCTGCGGGTTGGGGTTTTTCGTGGTGAGGGGATTACGGTCGGGTATCGTCATGGCGCTTGTTACGCAGGGAGGCGCCCGGCGGCTCAGGCCGCCGCCCAGTGCGCGTCGAGGAGACCGCCAATGCTGTTGGGCTCCACCAGGTGTGCCGCGTACCAGGTGTGCAGGCAGCGGATACGCTGAAAATCGGCGATACCGCCGATGCCGCGCTCGGCCAGCGCAGCCCACTGTCCCCGGGCCTCGAGCCGGGCACGCTCCCCGGCAGTCAGATAGCGCTCACGCAGTGCAATGTGCCGTCGATGGTCTGCCGCCATGGCCTCGGCGATACCCGGCTCGCTGCGGACCCGGGCCTGCAACTCAGCGATGAGTCCTCCGGCCTCCGTGCGGTCGATACGCAGCTTGAGTACGGGATCGATAAGCCAGAACAGTGTCGGGAAAGGTTTACCGTCGACCACGGAGGCGACCCGGATCACCGCCGGCTCCCCTGCCGCGTCGCGCACGGCAACGGCCCGCAGGCCCCGGGGCTCGCGGCCCAGGCGAGCAGTGATGGTGGCGAGGGTGGCGGCGTCAATATCCATGGCGCGCATTCTAGCGCATTGTTTGACATTACCCGGACACAGCCCTAAAGTCACCGGCGTTCAGGTGCCTGCCGGTGCAGTGCGAACACTGCATCTGGGTAGGTTAAATGGGAAGACTGGTGCGGCCCCTCGGGCCAAGGCCAGCGCTGCCCCCGCAACGGTATGCGGCTGCGTTCATCGGAGCGCGCCGCGAGCCCGATACCTGCCTGGACATGTGCACCGATGGAGCGGAGGGCTTCATTAAAGGTCGCTGAGTGTTTGCGCATTCCGTCTCCTTGATTCCCTCCCTCAATCGCCCGCTTAAGGCTATTGAGGAACCACCATGAAACACCCTTTCCCCACCCGAGCCCTGGCCCTTGCCCTGGCGCCGACCGCTGCGCTGGCACAGGCAGCCGCCACCAGTCCTCTCGAAGAAATCGTCGTCACCTCCTCGCGGGTCCCCATGCCCCTGCGCGAGGTGGGCACGGCTATCAGCGTGATCGACGAGGAAGAGATTACCCGCCGCGGCTTTAACTCTCTCGCCGAGATTCTGCGCACGCAGCCCTCCGTCGCCGCATCGAACACCGGTGGCCCCGGGGCCGCGACGGCCATCCGGATCCGTGGCGAGGAGGGCTTCCGCACCAAGGTCCTGGTCGATGGTATCGATATCACGGACACTTCCGGCACCCAGTTCAGCCCGCGCATGGAGCAGTTCCTTTCCTCCGGCATTCAGCGCGTGGAGATCCTCCGCGGGCCCCAGGGCCTCATGTACGGTGCCGATGCCGGCGGCGTCATCAACATCACCACACAGACACCGCAGGACGGCCTGGGCGGGCGCATCGATGCGGAGGTCGGCAGCTTTGGTACGCGGGAACTCAGCGGCAGCTTCGGCGGTGACCTCGGAGCCGTGGACTTCCTGCTCGGCGCCGCCAGCTTCGAGACCGATGGTTTCAACGCGCGCACCACGGACACGGACCTCGGCGACGACGACGGCTACGAGAATCTGAGCTACAACGGCCGCATCGGCTGGGCTGTGACGGACACCCTGCGCCTGTCCGTAGCCGCGCGCCGCACCGAGGGCGAAAACGACTACGACAACTGCTTCACCGTGACAACCTTCGCTCCGAGCAACGCCTGCAGCGATGACTTCATCCAGGACGCAGTGCGCGTCGCCGCAGACTACCAGGGTCAGAGCTTCACCCATCAGCTTGCCTTCAGCGAGAACAGCACGGAACGGGATTTCTTTACGGAGGGGCTACGCAGCTTCGGCGCAGAAGGCGAACTGTCGCGCCTGTCCTACGTGGGCAGCTGGCGCGGCGGTGAGGCGCTGCGCCTGGTGTACGGCTTTGATCAGGAAACGCAGGCCATCGACGATGGCAGCTTCGATCGCGATCGGGATCAGACCGGGCTCTTCGGCGAGCTCCAGGGCCGCCTCGGCGACGGCTTCACCGTGACCGCCGGCGTGCGCAACGACGACAATGACGACTTCGGCAGCCACGACTCCTACCGGGTGAGCGGCGCCTGGGTGACCGCTCTGGCCGCCGGCGAGCTCAAGCTCCGGGGCACCTGGGGCACAGGCTTCCGCGCCCCCAGCCTTTACGAGATCAGCTACAACCGCGGACCCTTCGCCTTCTCCCCCGCCGCGACTGCCGGCCTGCGCGAAGAAACCAGCGAGGGCTACGATCTCGGCGTCGCCTGGGCCGGCGCCGCAGGCGAGTATCTCGAACTGACCTGGTTCGAACAGCAGGTCGAGAACCAGATTTTCTTCGACCTGATCGGTTTCTCCGGCTATCTGCAGGAGGACGGTGAGTCAGAATCCCGGGGCGTGGAACTGGCCGCCGCCTGGCCACTCGCCGGTGGCCTCGCCCTCAGCGGCAACTACACCTGGAACGATACGGAAACCGCCACCGGCGAGCAGCGTGCGAGGCGCCCGGAGCACCTGGGCAACGCGGGGCTGACCTTCACCTCCAGGGACCAGCGCCTGAAGCTCGGCGCCCACCTTCGCCTGTCCCGGGACGCCGTAAGTACCGCCGCCACGCCCCTGGACGACTACGAGGTTGTGGATCTGAACGCCAGCTTCGAGCTGTTCCCGGGACTCACGATCTTCGGTCGGCTCGAGAACGCTCTGGACGAAGACTACGAAGAAGTGCCCACCTACAACACTGCCGAGCGCGCCGCCTATGCGGGCCTGCGCTACCGCTTCTGAGACCGGAGACAGGAGACAGGACAATGAGTGACGACACAAAGCGCGACGAGAAGCACAAGCGCGCCATGCAGAAGCAGAAAGAAAAAGTCGATGCGAGCATTGCTGCCGCGCAGCTGGAGCGCGGCGTAGCCGTGCTCCTCACGGGCAACGGCAAGGGCAAGTCGAGTTCTGCCTTCGGCATGGTCATGCGCGCCCTGGGCTATGGCCAGAAGGTCGGCGTGGTGCAGTTCATCAAGGGAGAGCAACTCTCCGGAGAGGAGCTGTACCTGCGCGACAAATGCCCGGAGGTGGAGTTCTATCAGATGGGCACCGGCTTCACCTGGAACACGCAGGACCGCAGCGGCGATATCGCCGCCGCCCGGCGCACCTGGGACAAGGTAAAGCCAATGCTTGCGGACCCGTCCTTCGACCTGGTGGTCCTCGACGAACTGACCTACATGCTGTCCTTTGACTATCTCGACGAAGACGAGGTGCTCGAGGCGCTGGCCAACCGACCGCGAGAGCAGAGCGTGGTGGTTACGGGCCGCGGCGGCGGCCAGGGGCTGCAGACAATCATGGATACGGTGTCTGAGGTCCGCGAGCTGAAGCACGCCTACACCGCGGGCATCAAGGCCCGCCAGGGCGTGGATTTCTGAACGCAACGGACGCGCGCAAGCGGCGGGCGCGGCGCTTTCTGGCGCTGCTCGCCGCCCTGCTGCTACCTGCGGCGCTTGCGAGCCTCGCGCTCGGCGCCGTTCCCCTCGGGCCCAGCGAACTCGCGGCCGGCCTCACTGCGGCCCTGGCGGGCGATTTTTCCGACCCGGCCACAACCATCCTCGCCCGGCTGCGCCTGCCGCGAACGCTGCTGGCCTCTTCCATGGGTGCTATTCTCGCCCTCTGCGGGGCCGTCAGCCAGGGCCTGTTCCGCAATCCGCTAGCGGATCCGTCGCTGATCGGCGTGACCGGGGGTGCCACCCTTGGCGCGGCGGCGGCCATGGTGCTGGGCGCCGGTGCCCTGCCGGCGCTGCCAGTACTGACCGTCATTTCCTTTGGCGCTTTCGCCGGCGGGGTCGCCGCGGTACTCCTTGTCTACCGCCTCGCCACCGACAGTACCGGGACCTCCGTGGCAACAATGCTTCTTGCGGGGATCGCCATCACGGCTCTCGCCGGCGCCCTCGTCTCCCTGGTTGAGTTCTATGCGGACAATGCGCTGCTCAGACGAATCAGTCTGTGGAAGATGGGCGGGCTCGAGACCGGCAGCCGGCCCGAAGTCGTGCTCGCCCTCGCGGTCACGGCCGTGCTCTGTGTGGCTCTGCCGCGGCACGGCACGGCGTTGAACGCGCTGCTCCTCGGGGAGTCGGAAGCGGCTCACCTCGGCATCCGCGTCGGTCGCCTGAAGGCCGTTCTCGTAACCTGGATCGCCCTGGGCGTGGGCGTGTCCGTTGCCCTGGCGGGCACTATCGCCTTCGTCGGCCTGGTGGTGCCTCACGTGGTGCGCCTGGCCATCGGTCCGGACCACCGCTATCTGCTCCCGGGCTCGGCGCTGGCCGGCGCCATTCTGCTGCTTCTGGCCGACACGGCAGCGCGGCTACTGGCACCGCCGGCGGAGATTCCCGTAGGGATCCTGACGGCTATCGTGGGGGTGCCGTTCTTCCTGTCTCTGCTGCGGCAGCGGGCCCGCTTCGGGATGGTGGCTCCGTGAGCACCCTCCTGGAGGCGCGCCATCTCAGCGCCGGCTGGGGCGGTTGCGCCGTGCTCTCGGACATCGACCTCGACCTCGGCGCCGGTGAGGTCCTCGGCCTCCTGGGCCCGAACGGCGCTGGCAAATCGACGCTCCTGCGGGCCATGGCCGGTGACCTTGCACCGCTGGCCGGTGAGCTGGTGCTGGACGGTCGGCCCCTTAGCGCCTGGCCGCCGCAGGCGCGCGCGCGACGCGTGGCGTACCTGCCGCAGGCATCCAGCCTGGCCTTCCCGTTTACCGTGCACGAGGTCGTCATGCTCGGGCGCCTGCCCCACGACGCGGGCCGCCGGGCCGATGACGCCATCGTTGCGGCGGTGCTTGCCTGGACCGACACGACGCACCTCGCCGGGCGGCTTTACACGCTGCTTTCCGGCGGAGAGCAGCAGCGCGTGCAGCTCGCCCGGGTGCTTTGCCAGTTAATGCACAGTTCGCCGGAGGAGCCCCTCGAGGGTCGGCTTCTGCTCCTCGACGAGCCCAGCGCGGCGCTGGACCTGCGTCACCAGCAGCTGCTCGTGGACACGGTGCGAGACCTCGCCCGCCGCGGCTGCACCGTGGTGCTCTCCCTGCACGACCTCAACCTTCTCTCCAGCCTCGCCGACCGGCTGCTGGTGCTCGCCGGCGGTGCGTGCCGGGCGCTCGATACTCCGGCGGCCCTGCTGACCTGCGAGTTCCTCGGTGAACTATTCGGCACCGAGCTCGCGGTGCAGCCGCACCCCCTTAAAGGCTATCCCCTTGTTTTCCCGCTCGACTGAAGCGACCCCCGCTTGCTGGACCTGCGCCTTGGGTCTGCTGCCGGGGCTGATGTTGCTGCTCTTTTCGGCAGCGCTGCAGGCTGAGCCCGTCAG
Source organism: Pseudohaliea rubra DSM 19751 (assembly GCF_000764025.1). GTDB lineage: Bacteria > Pseudomonadota > Gammaproteobacteria > Pseudomonadales > Halieaceae > Pseudohaliea > Pseudohaliea rubra. Next base: position 97,297 of record NZ_KN234746.1, read on the forward strand.
CGTCATCGACAGCCGCGGTGAGACGATCCGCCTGACCGAACCCGCCAGACGCATCGTCACCCTGGCGCCGCACCTGGCCGAGAACCTGTTTGCCGCCGGCGGCGGCAGCCGCCTCGTGGGCACCGTGGAATACAGTGATCACCCGACGGCCGCGCGGGAAGTACCCCGGATCGGCGGCTACAACAGCCTGAGCCTCGAAGCGATCGTCGCCAGCCGGCCTGATCTGGTGCTGGCCTGGGGCTCGGGCAACGGTACAGCCATCGTGGAGCGCCTGGAGAGCCTGGGCATTCCGGTCTATGTTGACGAAATTCGCGATCTCGCAAGCATCAGCGGGACGCTGGCGGCGCTTGGTCGTCTTGCGGGCAGTGCAGGCCAGGGCGCAATCGCTGCCGAGCGCCTCGCGAGGGGCTTTGCCGAGCTCGGCCCCGCCCCGGGCAGCCACCGGCTGCGAGTGTTCTACCAGCTCTGGCACGACCCGATGCAGACCGTGGGCGGCAGTCACCTTATCAGCGCCGTAATCGAACGCTGTGGTGGTGAGAATCTCTTTGCGGAGGTGCCCTCTCTGGTGCCGCGGGTCAGCCGGGAGTCGGTGCTGGCCCGGGACCCGGAAGTGATTATCGCCAGCGGAGCGGGAAAGGAAACACCACCGTGGCTGGAGGCGTGGCGCCGCTTCCCACGGCTGGCTGCGGTGGCTCACAACGCGCTCTACGGCCTGAACCCGGACCTTATCCAGCGGCCGACGCCGCGGCTCCTCGACGGCGCGCGTGCACTCTGCGCCCTGCTCGCAGAAGCGCGGGCGCGCTACTGACGCAGCGGCGCGTTGTCCACGGCCCAGGTGTAGACCACATCGGTGCTGGAGTTTAGAGCGGTTTCCGCCGAGTCCTGGATAACGCTGATGACGAAACCGACAGCCACTACCTGCATGGCCACATCCAGGGGAATGCCGAAGAGCGAGCACGCCAGGGGGATGAGCAGGAGACTCCCGGAGGGCACGCCGCTGGCACCGCAGGCCGCCAGCGCCGAGACCACGCAGAGGACCAGAGCACTGGCGAGGCTCGCCTCGATACCGAGAGTATTCGCAGCGGCCAGCGTGAGCGTGGTGATGGTGATAGCCGCCCCGGCCATGTTCACCGTGGCCCCGATGGGGATGGTCACGGAGTAGAGCTCCTCGCTGATGCCCAGCTTTTTCGCCAGCGCCAGGTTCACAGGGATGTTGGCGGCAGAGCTGCGTGTAAAAAAGGCGGTGATGCCCGACTCCTCCAGGCAGCGAAGCACCACCGGGTAGGGATTGCGTTGCGTGACCAGGAGAACAATCAGCGGGTTCACCAGCAGTGCCACCACCAGCATCGCAGAGACCAGCAGCAGCGCCAGCGTCGCGTAGTCGGCCAGGGCCGAGATCCCGGTCGTTGCTACCGCGTAGGCGACCAGCCCGAAAATACCAACGGGCGCCAGGCGGATCACGTAGCGCACCACGTCGGAGACGCCACCAGCGAGCGTCTCGAGGTGCTCGCGGAAACTCGCGGGGGCGCGGCGAAAGCTGATGCCAAGGAGCACGGCCCAGGTAAGGCAGCCGAGAAAGTTGCCCTCCAGCAACGCACGCACGGGATTGTCCACGAGCTTGAACAGCACATCCGCAAGTACACTCCCGACCGCCGCCGGCGGACTGCCCTCGGCCGCCGCAACGAGGACCAACGTCTGCGGAAACGCAAAGCTGAGCAGCACGCCCACCAGCGCAGCACACACCGTACCGGCAAGGTACAGCAGCAGGGTCAGAAAAGTACGGCGGGCGTCTCCGCCTCGCTCGTGGCGGTTGGCGATCGCGGACATGACCAGCAGCAGCACCAGCAGCGGTGCCACAGCCTTGAGCATACCCACGAACAGGCGGCCGAGCAGGCCCACGGCCTCGCCGGCGCCCGGGACGAGGGCGCCCAGGAACGCACCGAGCACGACCCCCACGAGAATTTGCGGCACCAGGCCCCAGCGCAGTGGATTCATCGGCAGCCTCCGACGGCTAACAGGGGAGAAACGGGGCGTAGTGTACGCGAGCCCCGTTGGCTGTGGTAAGTTGCGAAACCCCGCAAGGACCCGAGCCGAGGACAGCACCATGAAACCCGAGACCATCGCCCTGCACGCCGGCTATGACGGCGACCCGACAAGCAGCCATGCGGCGACGACGCCGATTTACCAGACCACCTCTTACACCTTTGACAACACGCAGCACGGGGCGGACCTGTTCGACCTCAAGGTGCCCGGCAACATCTACAGCCGCATCATGAACCCCACCAACGCAGTCCTCGAGGAACGTCTGGCGCAGCTCGAGGGCGGCGTCGGCGCCCTCGCGGTCGCCTCGGGCATGGCGGCGATCCGCTACGCGATCGAAGTCATCGCCGAAACCGGCAGCAACATTGTCAGCACCTCGCAGCTTTATGGTGGCACCTACAATCTGTTCGCGCACACCTTCCCGCGCCAGGGCATTGAAACGCGCTTTGTCGACGCCGCAGACTTCGACCGCATTCCAGAACTCATCGATGGCAAGACCCGGGCGCTGTTCTGCGAGTCCATCGGCAACCCGGCCGGGAACGTGGTCGACGTGGCGCGCTGGGCAGAGATCGCCGAGGCCCACGGCGTGCCGCTCATCGTTGACAACACCGTGCCCTCACCCTTTCTTTGTCGTCCCTTTGAGCACGGGGCCCACATCGTCGTGCACTCTCTGACCAAGTATATCGGCGGCCACGGCACCACGGTGGGCGGCGCTATCATCGATTCCGGGCGCTTCGACTGGAAGGGCAACGCCGAGCGCTTCGCCGTGCTCAACGAGCCCGACCCGTCCTACCACGGCGTGGTCTACACGGAAGCCCTTGGCGAAGCCGCCTATATCGGCCGCTGCCGCGTCGTGCCCCTGCGCAACACCGGGGCGGCGCTGGCTGCACACTCGGCCTTTCTCATCATGCAGGGGCTGGAAACCCTGGGGCTGCGCATGGAGCGACACTGTGAGAACGCCGAGCGCATTGCGAGCTGGCTTGCGGCGCACCCGGCGGTTACGCGGGTAAATTACGCGACGCTGCCGGACAGCCCGTACCGCGCCACCTGCGAGAAGATCTGCGGCGGCCGCGCCTCGGGCATTCTCAGCTTCGGCGTCAAGGGGGGCCGCGAGGCCGGCGCGAAATTCATCGACGCGCTCGAGCTGGTCCTGCGCCTGGTGAACATCGGCGACGCCAAGTCCCTGGCCTGCCACCCGGCGAGCACAACGCACCGCCAGCTGTCTCCGGAAGAGCTGGCGTCCGCCGGCGTCACCGAAGACATGGTGCGCCTGTCCATCGGCATTGAGCACGCCGACGACCTTATCGCCGACCTGGAGCAGGCGCTGGCGGCGAGCCAGCGCTAGCGCAGCCTCAGCGGTCGTCCTCGCCGCCGGGCGCTTCACCGTAGTACGCGCGCCAGGTGGCAAGTTTTTCCGGGATATCGGCGCCGGTCGGCACCTCATAGGCCCGCATTCGCGTGGCCAGGCCCGGCCCGAGGGCCTCCAGATAGTCCGCTGTCGACACGTAGTAAAAGAAGTCGAAGAGGCGCTCGGCGATACGCCAGGCGCCCTCTTCCCGGCGGTAGCGATCCGAGTAGCGGATTGCCGCGAGCATCGGCTGTCCCTTGCGTTGCATCTCCGCATGGGACAAGACGATGCCGGTGGCCTCGTCGGCGTCATCACTGAAGGTGATAATACGGTCATGGGTGAAGTGATTACTGGGACCGAGGACCTCGAAGCGGCCCTGGTAGAGCGCCATCGCGGCATCCCGGCCCCGGGCATCCATCACCCCGTCCCGGGAGAGGATGCGGACGTCCGCCGTAAACAGACCCGGCATGGCGTCCATGTCCCGGTCATCCATTACCAGGCCGTAGCGGGCAATGAGCTCCTCGATGGCAATACGGTCTTCGAGGCGCTGCAGGCGCGTTTCGATCGAGTTGTTTGAGATCATGGCTTTCTTCCTCTGTTATTTTTGAATATCATTCAAGAAAAGCATAACGCATTGTAAGGAGTTCCGCATGTCCTCTGCATTTCTTTCCGAAGAAGACCGTCTCTTCCGCGATACCGTGCGCAGCTGGGTCGACGCCGAGATCCCCAAGGACTGGTGCCGGGAGCTGGAGCGCGAGGAAGACGTCTTCCCCCACGCCTTCTGGGATAAGCTGTCTGCCTTCGGAGCTCATGGTATCGGCATCCCCGAAGAGTATGGTGGCCAGGGCGGCAGCATCGTCACCCAGGTCCTCTTCGCCCGGGAGCTCGCACGCACCGCCGCCGGTGTCGGCTGGGTCTGGGGCGTCACCTCTTTCTCCGGCGGCAAGGGCATCCTCGGCGCCGGCAGCGAGGCGCAGAAGCAGCGCTTCCTTCCGGAAATCGCCGCGGGCCGCCTGAAGACAGCCATGGCCTTTACCGAGGCCGGCGGTGGCACCGATCTTCTCGGCGGCATGAAGACCACTGCGACCCGGGTGGACGGCGGCTGGCGCTTGAACGGCGAGAAGATCTGGAGCACCGGCGCGGGCGTCGCCGACTACCTGTTCCTCATGGCGCGCTCCGACAAGGACGTAAAGCGTCGTGCCGATGGCGTTTCCCTGTTCTTTGTGCCGAGGGACGCCGAGGGAGTGACCGTATCCTCCATGCCCAAACTCGGCATGCGCTGCATCAGCTCCTGCAGCGTGCACCTGGACGACGTCTTCGTACCGGACGAACTGCTCCTCGGCGAGGCCGGCAAGGGCTGGGGCTACTCTACCGGCACCCTCAACAACGAGCGGCTGGTAAATGCAGCCTTCTGCCTCGGCATGCTCGACGGTGTGCTCGAAGACGCGGTCGACCACCTGCAGACACGTCGCGCTTTCGGTCATCTGATCGGCGAGTTCCAGGCGCTGCAGCATTACGTCGCCGATATCGCCATGTGGCAGAAACAGGGCGAGCTTGTGCTTCTGGACGGCGCGGCGCTACAGAGTGCCGGCGAGCCCTGCGCCAACGCCTCGAACATGGCCAAGGTGCTGTGTTCTGAATATGCCGGTCAGGCTGCGGACCTCGGCATCCAGATTCTCGGTGGCATGGGCTACTCGGCCGAGACGGACATGCAACGCTACTGGCGGGACGCGAGGCTCCTGCGTATCGGCCCGATCAGTAACGAGATGGCCAAGAACATGATCGCCGAGGGTCTCGGCCTGCCGCGTTCCTTCTGAGGCAGGAGGCAGCTATGGACAGCCACACGATCGAAGCGACGTCCCTCGGCGACTTTCTTGTCCTCGCGGCCAACCGGCACCCGGAGCGCCGCGCCCTCGTCTTTCCCGGTTACGATGTCAGCTACCGGGAGCTCCTGAGCCGCGCCGAAGCGCGGGCCCGGGGGCTCGTTGCGCTTGGCGCGGAGCCCGGCGATCACGTGGGCATCCTCGCCCACAACCGGCCGGAGGTCGTCGAGCAGCTCTTTGCCTGCGCCCTGGCGGGCGTCGTGGCCGTCTTGCTCAACGCCCGCTACCGGGTCGACGAACTGCGCTACGTGCTCGGTCATGCGGAGCTCACGCTCCTGTTCACCGGTGCCGAGAGTGAGCCTACAGACTTCCCGGCTCTGGTAGATGCGGCGCTGGACGGTGCCCTGGGGGCGGCCGGCAACCCGCGCTCCCTCCGGCCCGAGGCGGCGCCATCGCTGCGCGCCGTAGTACTCTTCGGTACCGGCGAGCGCGCCGGCTGCCTCACCGAGGCCACCGTTGCCGGGCTCGGCGGGGCTGTCGCTCCCGGCGTGATCGACGGGCGCCGGCGCGAAGTCTCGCTGCGGGAGCCGTGCCTGATGATGTACACCTCGGGCACAACCTCGCGCCCCAAGGGCTGCCTGCTCTGCCACGAAGCGCTGGTGCGCAATGCCCTGGCCATGCGCGATCGGCTGGCCATCACAGCAGACGACCTGCAGTGGAACCCCCTCCCCCTCTTCCACATGGCGTCGATCCTGCCCCTGCTCGCCATCTTCGGCGCCGGCGGGGCCTACCTCGCCGAGGCCCACTTCGAAGCCGGCCCCGCCCTGGCCCGGCTCTACGCTCACCAGCCGACGATCCTCTATCCGGCTTTTCCGGCGATCATGGCAGACCTGCTTGCCCACCCGGCTTTTGATGCCACGCGCCTGCAAAGTGTTCGACTCATCAATAACGTGGCGCCGCCGGAGACCCTGCGCGCCAACATGCGGGCGCTCCCCGGTGCGCTGCACATCAGCGCCTATGGCATGACCGAGGCTTCGGGCATCTGCTGTCATGGCGCCGCGCAGGAAGATGACGAGACGCGCGCCACCACCTGCGGCCGGCCCTATCCCGGGGTGCAACTGCGGGTGGTAGAGCCGGAAAGCGGCACGGTGCTCCCCGCCGGACAGCGCGGCGAAATGCAGGTGCACGGCTTCTCTCTTTTTGACGGCTATTACCGGGACCCGGCGCGCACGGCGGAGGCTCTCACGGAAGATGGCTGGTTCCGCACCGGCGACCTGTGCAGCCTCACCGATGACGGCCAGGTGGTCTACCACGGCCGGCTGAAGGATCTGCTCAAGATCGGCGGCGAGAATGTGTCACCGCTGGAGCTGGAGAACTGGCTGGGCACTCACCCGGCGATACACCTGGCACAGGTGGTTGGTGCACCTGATCACCGCCTCGGAGAAGTGGCCGCAGCCTTTGTGCAGCTGCGGGAAGACGCCACCCTCAGCGCCGAGGAGCTCGTGGATTACTGCCGCGGGCAGATCGCCTCTTTCAAAATCCCCAGGTACGTGCGCTTCGTTACCGAGTGGCCTATGTCGGCAACCAAGATCCAGAAGCACGTGCTGGCGGAGCAGCTGCGAGAGGAGCTGGCGGGACGTTGACCGGCCACCCGCCGATCGAAACTGGCGTCCTGCCCGCTACAGGACAGGACGCCAGGCAAGCAATGGGTTCTGCCGGGCCCAGTCGTAAACGGTAGTGAGCTTCAACCGGTAACGCGCCTGAAAATCGTCCATGGCAACAGTGAACGGTGACGGCTCGGCGTCGTTGTACCAGCGGTAGATTGCCTCGAGGTCTGCGGCAATGCGATCAGCGGCGGAACGCTCCCCACCGGCGAACAGCTCACCCATCTTCGCCGCGAAGGCGGCTACCGGCAGGCTTTCAAAACCGATGCGCTCGCCCCAGGCCCGGCTGAGCGCCGCCGCGGTTTCGCGGCCACGGAGGGCTTCGGGGCCACCCACAATCACTTTCCGGCCCACGGCGGCGGGGTCCTCACCCAGGCAGATCATGATCCGACCCAGGTCCGCCAGGCTGATCCAGCTGACCGGCAGCTCATCAGCATGAGGATAGCTCAGCACCCGATGCTCGCGGAGGGAAGGCAGCGCCCAGCCGCGCATGAGGTTCTCCAGAAAAATGACCGGACAAACGGCCGTGGCGTTCACGGTCGAGGCCAGCAACCGTTCGATTATGTGATAACGCGTATCGTGGGCCGGAAAGCCCTTGGGCTCGTCGGCCACGTAGAGACTGCTGTTAAAAACGATCCGCTTCACATCCCCCGCTTGTGCAGCGGCGAGAAAGTTTTCAAAGCCGTCGATCACTGTCTGCGGGTCCGAGAAGGACGCCGAGGGCAGGTTGAGAAAAACCGTATCGAAAGCCGCCAGGGCCGGCGGCAAAGTGCCGGGTTCAAGCAGGTCGAGATAGACGGTGGGCGTGCCGCAGGGTAGCACGGGGTTCTCCCGGCTGCGGCTCGCCCCCGCCACCGGGTAGCCGGCAGACCGGAGTGCGGCAACCTGTGCCGCACCCTGATCCCCGGTAGCGCCGATAACGAGGACTGTTTCCATCGATGCGCCCCGCTAAAACTCGGCGCGCAGCTCAACACCGTAGGTGCGAGGTACACCACCCCAGATTGCACGGTGGGTGCCACCGTCGAAGCCGAAGTCGTGGAACTCTTCGTCGGAGAGGTTCCGCCCGAACAGCGACATGGACCACCCGCTGCCGAGACGCTCGTAGGTCACGCTCGCGTCGAGGAGCCCGTAGGCCTCCACAGCAACGCTGGGGCTGTTCAAGGTATCCACGAAGTGGTCGTCGCGCCACTGGTAGGACGCCCGGCTGCGAAGCCGCCCGTCGTCGCCGAGGGCTACGCTGTGCTGCAGCGTCGCCGTGAACTCCCACTCCGGCACGCGCTCGAACTCGAGGTTCTCGGCGGCCGCATCGTCAATCTCCGGCTCGTAGACCCCGTTGCGGTCTGCGTCGATGCCCGGAAACTCGTCGTACTGCGCATCGAGATAGCCCAGGGAGAAGTCGGCGGTCAGCGTTTCGCTCAGCAGAAACGACGTCTCCAGCTCCAGGCCGGCGATGGTCGCCTGAGCGGCGTTACGCAGCACCTGGGTCACCTGTGGGGCACCGTCGATAACGACGGTGTCAGAAATCGTGCGCTGGATGTCGTCGTACTCGCTGACGAAGACAGCCGCATTGAAGCGCAGGCGGCCATCGAGGAGCGTTGACTTCAGTCCTGCCTCCCAGGTCACAACCTCTTCCTCGTCCACGGGCCCGATGGCTTCCGGGACCCGGGCTCGAATGTTGTAGGAGCCCGAGCGGAAGCCCGTCGACCAGCTTGCATAGGCCATGATGTCTTCCGCCAGTTCAACATCGATGCCGATGCGGGGCGAGAAGCTCGTCCAGTTTTCATCGTCGTTGACGGGATTGGCGCAGTCATTCATGTCCAGACTCGCAAAGACGATCGGGTCCCCGGTGAAGGGACAGAATGTCACCTCCTTGGTTTCGTCCGTGACGCGGCCACCGAGGAGCAGCGTCCAGCGATCGTTCAGGTACCAGCTGATCTCACCGAAGGCAGCCAGAGACTCGTCATCCGTGAGGCCCAGCCCCACCTGCTGGAACAGCGTCGGATCCGCCGGCGTACCGCCGATGAAAAACTCCCGGCGCTCGCCGATATCGTATTCCTGGGTGAAGTAGAACAGGCCCGCGGTGAAATCGAACTGGTCAGAAAAGCTCGACGCGTAGCGCGCTTCGATAGAGAACTGCTCCTGCTTCTCCCGGTTATCGGGGAAGTGGAAGACCGTGAAGGGCGAACCATCAAAATCCGTGGACGTGTCGTAGCGCACGTCACGGGCGCCGGTCACAACGCTGAAGACACCGTGGTCGGCCTGGTAGCTTGCGTCAAGCACCAGCATCCGCGTCTCAGCGTCCAGGTAACCCTGCAGGTCGTGCTGGATATCGTACTTGTCATTCGGCGGCGTGTAGCCGAAGACGCTCTGGACAACGCTGGGCCCTGCCGCACGGGGGTCAATGCGGCTGTCCAGATTCTGTGCAGCGGAAGAGCCGCTGCGGCTCCGGTAGTACTCGCCGATCACGTTAAGCGTCAGTCGATCCGTGGCATCCCAGCGCAGCACCGGGCGCAGGATATCGAGATCCTGCTCCGGCTTGGTCTGGTCCGTGGCCTGGTTCTTCCAGTAACCGTCGCGGGAGCGGCTGGTACCGGCCAGGCGCAGGGCGAGGGTATCGGTCAGCGGGATATCCACGGCCCCGGTGAGCTGAACGCTGTCATAGTTGGCGAGTTGGGCCGAGGCATAACCGCCGAATTCGTTGCCCGGGCGCCGGCTGGTGACGGACACGGCCCCCCCGGTCACGTTCTTCCCGAACAGCGTTCCCTGCGGGCCCCGCAGCACCTCAACGGATTCGAAGTCAAAGGCGGCGGCGATTGAGCTGGGGCCAAAGCCCACATAGATGCCGTCGAAGAAGACCCCCACGGCCGGGTCCTGGGAGCGGGTCGTGTTGCTCACGCCAACGCCGCGGATAAAGAAATTGGCAAAACCGGGATAGGTGCCGGCATCATTCAACTGCACGTTCGGGGCTAAACGGCCGACGTCAGTCAGGTCAACGGCGAAAGCCTGTTCCAGGGCCTCACCACCGTAAACGGAAATGGCTGTGGGCACCTGCTGGACATCCAGGCTGCTGGCGCGCTTCTGTGATGTGACAACGACTTCTTCGAGCACCTGGGCCGCGACCTGAGTGGCTGCCACGGGCATCAGGGCTGCCAGGGCCGCTGCCAGTGTTTTCCGGCGGAAACAGGTACGGACGCCTGCATGCTGCATAGTTCACCTCGTTATTTTTTTCATGATTGTTTATGAACTGTTTTGAACATTATTTTGAATAACATTCAAAACCGGAGGCAGACAATAGCTAATGCGAACAAGTGCGTCAACACTGACAAGCCGGAGGCTGCCGACCGGCGCTCAGGAACCGCGGTGCGGGCCACGGTGCGGGCAAAGGCACCTCGTCGGGAATCAAAAGGCTTGAGGTGCCTGCGATCTCAGTCCAGCAGCTCCGGCTGCTCGGCGACGATCACGTCGTAGAGGGGCTGGAAGCTGAACCAGCCGGCGAGGTCGCTGCCCACCGTCTCCCGGGTTTTCAGGGCGTACTCGTGGGGAATGGGTTTTGGCGTCCCCGCGGCCTCGGCGAGGAGTTGCGCCTGGCAGCTGCGCTCCATGGTGATGTACCACCAGGCGGCCTCATCCACCGACGCGCCCACGGTGAGCAGGCCGTGGTTCTGCAGAATCAACGCCTTGTTGTCACTCACGAGCCCGGCAATCCGATCGCCCTCGGCGCTGTCGAGCACCACGCCGGTGAAACTCTCGAGCAGCGCATGATCCTCGTAGAAGGCACAGGCATCCTGGGTGAGTGGGTCCAGCTTGCGGCCGAGGGAGGCGAAGGCCTTGCCGTGCAGCGAGTGCGAGTGGGCCGCGGCAGTAATGTGCGGATTCGCCATGTGAATCCGCGAATGAATCGTGAACGCCGCGCCGTTGAGCAGGCCCTCGCCCTCGACGACCTTGCCTTCGTGATCCACCCGGAGGAGGTCCGACACGCACATCTGCTTGAAGGAGCGCCCCATGGGGTTCACCCAGAAGTGATCCTTGTGCTCCGAATCGCGCACGGTGATGTGGCCGGCGACGCCCTCGTCAAAACCGAACTTGCCGAAGAGGCGCAGGGCGGCGGCGAGGCGCTGCTTGCGCGTGAGGCGTTCGGTGGACGGATCGACGTTTCCGTCGGGAACCATTGCTTCGGGATTGTCGCTGTTCATGACGATATTATTGGCGGCGTCTGCCATAAGGCACCCTTCTTTTGTCGTTAGCGTGCCTACCAGTCTAGTCGACGGTGACCTCAGCCGACAGCAGTGGGAAGGCTGGCAACTCCCGATCGCCCTCCTGGGCCTCGAGCACATGCAGCGCCAGCGCCGGCCCCACCTCCGGCAGGACCCCTTCCGGCCGCAGGGGCTCACCGCACTCGCTGCAGGTGAGCTGGGGACGGATCTGCTTGCCGCAGGCGTTGTGCACATACACCACGGGAGGTCCCTCGCCCCGGTCCATCCAGTCGTCCCCCCAGGTGCCCAGGGTCATCAGCACCGGGTACAGCGCGAGCCCCTTGCGGGTGAGACGATACTCGTAGCGCGGCGGACGCTCGCTGTAGCGGACACGCCGCAACACGCCGTGGTCCACCAGCTTACCCAGGCGCTCCGAGAGCCGGTGTCGGGTAATGCCAAGGCTGGCCTGGAACTGATCAAAACGACGCGTGCCGAAAAAGGCATCGCGCAGAATCAACAGGGTCCAGCGCTCCCCGACTACCGAGAGCGCCCGGGCGACGGAGCAGACCTGGCGATCGATTTCATCCCAGCGCATGTGAATTCCTCCCTAGAACGCACCAGTATAAGTGTGCACGCCGGAGCGGGAAACCGGCCCCGGGTGCTACCATCCGTTCCTTTAATAGCCATAGGAGTCGGTGATGACCGCAGGGGTAGGTGGCAGTGACGCGGCAACGGAACTTGACGCACTGCGCGCGGGCGGAGACCGGCTCACGGGGGTCGAGCCCATCAGCCAGAGCGAGTACCGGGGACGGCTCGCGCTTGCCGCTGCGCTCCTCCGGGAACACGGCATGGCGGCGCTCTACGTCAACGCCGGCAGCAGCCTGCGCTATTTCACCGGTACGGTCTGGTCCCCGAGCGAACGGCTGGTGGGCGCCGTGCTTACCGCCGAGGGCGGTCTGCACTACCTCGCCCCGGCCTTCGAGCGCGGCACGCTGGAGGGCTACGCGATCCTCGAGGGCGCCATGCACTGCTGGGAGGAGCACGAATGCCCCTACCGCCTGCTGACGGGGGTGCTGCAGGACAACGGCGTCAAAGCCGGGCTCCTGGCCGTGGATCCAGCGGCACCGTGGTTCCTCGTGGATGGCCTGCGCAACGTTCTCCCTCCGGACCTTGCCGTCGCCAACGGCGCAGCGGTCGTGGCCGGCTGCCGCGAGCGCAAGAGCGCCGCGGAACTGGCCCTTATGCAGCGCGCCAAGAACCTTACCCTGGAGGTGCACCGACATACGGCGCGCATGCTGCGCCCGGGGATCAGCAGCGCTGAGGTAAAGGACTTTATTCACGCCGCACACCAGGCTGTAGGCACCGACGGCTCCACCTTCTGCATTGTGCTCTTCGGCCCCGACAGCGCCTTCCCGCACGGCGTAGCTCGGCCGAAGACCCTCGAGGTGGGCGACATGGTGCTTATCGACACCGGCTGCGAGGTGCACGGCTACCTGTCGGACATCACCCGCAGCTACGTCTTCGGGGAGCCCTCGGCGCGCCAGCGGGAAATCTGGAACCTGGAAAAGGCTGCGCAGCAGGCCGCCTTCAACGCCGCGCGCCCCGGCAGTACCTGCGGCGCTGTGGACGCCGCGGCCCGGGCGGTGATCGAAGCGGCAGGGCTGGGCCCGGGTTACCGGCTGCCGGGGCTACCGCATCGCACCGGCCACGGCATCGGCCTCGATATCCACGAGTCGCCCTACCTCGTCCCGGGCAACGAGACGCCCCTGGCTCCCGGCATGTGTTTCAGCAACGAGCCCATGCTCTGCGTGCCCGGGGAATTCGGGGTGCGCCTCGAGGACCACTTCCACGTCACCGACGACGGTGCCCGGTGGTTCACGGAACCGTCGCCGGCAATCGACGCACCCTTCGATGACTGATCCGACGCTCAGTCGCCTTTCGTGGACAGGGCCTCCTTCATCTTGCCCACATCCACCGATTCCTTCGCCTTGTCGACGTCCACAGCCTCGGCGGCTTTCTGGTAATCGACGCCGCCGGTGCTCAGAGCACCCTTCATCTTGTCCTTGTCGACGGCCTCCATGGCTTTCTTTTCATCGACAGCCTCCATCATCTTTTTCATGTCCTGCGCCGCGACCGGCAAAGCGACAAGAGCGGTGGCAAGGGCGGCAAGGCTGAGCTGGCGCACTATCATGGTCTCTGAACTCCATTTTGCGCGGACGACAGTGCCCGCGCGCCCAGTATTGCAGATCGTGGCGGCAGCGCCAGTGGACCGCGCCCCAAGTTCACATAGACGGTCGATAGCGGCGTGTTTTACCCTTTTGCTGCCACGCCCGAACGCAGCCGGAGCCGCGCCATGGAACGTTTGTCCATCACCCTAGCTACGGGCGCAGCCCTCCTCGCCGCGGCGGCGTCTGCCACTGCCGAGGGCCCCTATCCCCGACAAACCCATGAATTCAGCATCGGCGCCACCCGGCAAACCGCTGAAACCTCAGCCCTTGCCAGCGTGACAGAACTCCCCGCCGTGAACATCGATCTCAGGGACCTTAACGTCGACGGCGACCACGACTCCTGGTTTGCCGAATACAGCTGGCGCTTCCGCGAGCGCTGGCTTCTCGATGCTTTCGCTTACCAATATCAGGACTCCGGGCGGGTGACCTCGACCCGGGACTTCAACTACGACGGCGTTTCCTTTACCGCCGGTGCCCTGGTCGACAGCACGCTGAAGATCGATACCTATGCGATCGATTTACTCTACGCGGTGCACCAGTCCCCGCGGTCGGAACTGCTGATCGGCGGCGGTATCCATACGCTGAAGCTCAGCGCCGCCTTCCGGGGCGTAGTCGGTGCAGCGAACACCGTGGAGAGCTTCAGCGGTGCCTCCGACGACCTTCTGGCGCCGGTGCCGAACCTCCGCGCCCGGGGCACTTTCGCCTTCAGCGACCGTTTCGGCGCTGACCTCACCGTCGGCTGGCTAAGCGCCAGCGTCGACGACTATGACGGCAGCTTTGCCTATGCGCATGCTCGCCTGCGCTGCCGCCTCGGCGATCGCAGCAGCGTCTCGGCCGGCTACCAGTTCACCACCGCCGATGTAAGCCGCAGGGCCGGCGCGGGCCGGGAAGTGAAGTTCGACGCCGAGCTCCACGGCCCCTCCCTGCAGTTCAGCTGGGCCTTCTAGGCGCGCGCAGAAACCAGGTAAGGGGCCTCGCACCCCGGGACAAGTTGCGAAGCAAAAAAAAGGGCGGCACAAGGCCGCCCTCAAGGGACACAGCGCGCCTTGCGGCGCGCGGGTTCGTCAGCCGAATTGGTTCATGGTGTTGTCCTTGCCGCCGGCTTTGAGCGCCGCTTCACCGGAGAAGTACTCCTTGTGATCGTCGCCGATGTTGGAGCCGGCCATATCCTGATGCTTGACGCAGGCAATACCCTGGCGGATTTCCTTGCGCTGGACGCCCTCGACATAGGCAAGCATACCCTCCGCACCGAAGTAGCCCTTGGCGAGGTTGTCCGTGGACAGAGCCGCCGTGTGGTAGGTCGGCAGCGTGATCAGGTGGTGGAAGATGCCCGCCTCGCGGGAACCATCGGCCTGGAAGTTCTGCACCCACTGATCCGCGAGGGCGGCCAGTTCCGTGTCGTCGTACTCTGCGCTCATGAGCTTGTCGCGGTCGTAGGCGGACAGATCGCGGCCCTCTTCCTGCCAGGCATCGAACACCTGCTGACGGAAGTTGAGGGTCCAGTTGAAGGACGGCGAGTTGTTGTACACCAGCTTCGCATCCGGCACGTGCTCACGGATCTGATCCACCATGGCACCGATCTGGCCGACGTGAGGCTTCTCGGTCTCGATCCAGAGCAGGTCCGCACCGTTCTGCAGGCTGGTAACGCAATCGAGAATAACCCGCGCTTCACCGGTGCCGGGCTTGAAGCGATAAAGGCCGTTGGGCAGGCGCACCGGGCGCACGAGCTTGCCATCCTGCTTGATGACCACATCGCCCTCGTTGACGTCCTCGGCGCTGGTCACAGTCTCGGTCTCGAGGAAGGCGTTGTACTGGGAGGCGAGGTCACCGGGCTCCCGGGACACGGGAATCTTCTGGGTGAGGCCGGCGCCCAGGGAGTCGGTGCGCGCGACGATAACGCCATCGTTCACGCCGAGCTCGAGAAAGGCGTAACGCACAGCGTTGATCTTGGCCAGAAAGTCCTCGTGGGGCACCGTAACCTTGCCATCCTGGTGGCCGCACTGCTTGGCATCGGACACCTGGTTTTCGATCTGGATGGCGCAGGCGCCGGCCTCGATCATCTTGCGGGCCAGCAGATAGGTGGCCTCCTCATTGCCGAAGCCGGCATCGATGTCAGCGATAATCGGCACAACATGCGTCTCGAAGCCATTGATGGCGTCCAGAGCACGCTGCTCGGCGACCTGGTCACCGGCCTCGCGAGCGCCGTCAAGGTCGCGATACAGGTGATTCAGCTCACGGGCATCCGCCTGCTTGAGAAAGGTGTAGAGCTCCTCGATGAGCGCCGGCACGGAGGTCTTCTCGTGCATGGACTGGTCCGGCAACGGACCGAACTCGCTGCGCAGCGCGGCGATCATCCAGCCGGACAGATAGAGGTAACGCTTCTTCGTGCTGCCGTGATGCTTCTTGATGGCGATCAGCTTCTGCTGGCCAATAAAGCCGTGCCAGCAGCCCAGAGACTGCGTGTACTGGCTCGCGTCCGCATCGTACTCGGCCATATCCCGGCGCATGATGCCCGCCGTGTAGCGGGCGATGTCCAGGCCCGTGCGGAAGCGGTTCTGCAGCGCCATACGGGCGGCGAACTCGGGATTGATATTGCGCCAGGTGCCCCCCTGCTCCTTGCAGAGAGTGGCAAAGTCAGCTGTCTTTTCCTGATAAGTCGCCATGGGAAACCCTCAACTGGTTGTGATGAAAGATCGGCGGCAACCCGCCGGTATGTTGCGCGCAGTCTAGGGAAGGCACCTTCATAAATGAAATAGATGTTTTAGATTTTTGCTATTCACCGGGCAAATACCATTGGGCCCGCCTTGTGGTCCCGCGATGACCCGCTAGACTCCAAAAAGATCCTCTCCGCCAGCAAATAAGGATAAGCCCATGGCGTATTTCATCACCGGTGCCACCGGCTTCATCGGCACCCATCTCGTCCGGCGGTTGCTGCGCCGGGAAGGCACGCTCTACATCCTCACCCGGGCGGGCTCCCACGCCCGCTTCGACGCGCTGCGCGAGGCCGCCGGCGACCAGGCCGACCGACTGGTATCGGTCACCGGTGATCTGCGGGAGCCCATGCTGGGCCTGGACAGCAACCTCCTTGCACAGCTGCGCGGGCGCATCGACCACTTCTTCCACCTCGCCGCCATTTACGATCTGTCCGCCGACGCCGCCTCCCAGGTGGCCACCAACATCGCCGGCACCCGCAATGCCGTGCAGCTTGCCAGCGCCCTTGAAGCAGGCTGCTTCGAGCACGTCAGTTCCATCGCTGCCGGGGGCCTCTACCCCGGCACCTTCCGCGAAGACATGTTCGAGGAAGCAGAGGAACTTGATCACCCCTACTTCGCCACCAAACATGAGTCCGAGGGCATCGTGCGCCTCGACTGTGATATCCCCTGGCGCATCTACCGCCCGGGCATGGTCGTGGGTGATTCAAAAACCGGCGAAATCGACAAGATCGATGGCATCTATTATGTCTTCAAACTGCTGCAGAAGCTGCGCGCGGCGCTCCCTCCCTGGGTGCCCCTGGTGGGCCTCGAGGGCGGCCGCTTCAACATCGTACCCGTGGACTACGTGGCCGATGCCATGGACCATATCGCTCATCAGGGCGGACTGGACGAGCGCTGCTTCCACCTCACGGATCCGGAGCACTATTCCCTCGGCGAGCTGATGAATATCTTCGCCAGGGCCGGCCACGCGCCGAGCTTCAGCATGCGTCTGGACAGCCGCATCTTCGCCTTTATCCCGCGGGCCGTGCGCGACACGCTGCGCAACCTGCCACCGGTGAAGCGGGTGCTGCGCACGGTGCTGGATGACCTCGGGCTGCCGGAGTCTGTCGGCCTGTTTCTCAACTATCCCACGCGCTATGACAACCGCGACGCCGAGCGCGCCCTCAAGGGCAGCGGCATTACCGTACCGTCCCTGCATGACTATGCACCGCGGCTCTGGGACTACTGGGAGCGCAAGCTGGACCCCGACCTGTTCGTGGATCATTCACTGGAGGGCAACGTCAGCGGCAGGAAGGTGCTCATCACCGGCGCCTCCTCAGGGATCGGCAAAGCAACGGCCCTGCGCCTGGCGGAGGCCGGCGCCCATGTCATCCTGGTCGCCCGCAGCATAGACAAGCTGGAGGAAACAGCGGCTGAGATCGAAATCGCCGGTGGCTGCGCTTCCCTGCATACGGCGGATGTCTCGCTCCTGGAGGACGTGGACCGGCTGGTAAGGGAGGTCCTCGAGGCCCACGGCTGCATCGACATCCTCATCAACAATGCGGGCCGCTCGATCCGACGCTCCCTGGAGCTGTCCTTCGACCGCTTCCACGATTTCGAGCGAACCATGCAGCTGAACTACTTCGGCGCCATTCGTCTGATCATGGGGCTTGCGCCTTCCATGCTCGCCCAGCGCAGCGGCCAGGTCATCAACATCTCTTCGATCAGCGCGCTCATGCCGGCCCCACGCTTCTCGGCCTACGTAGCCTCCAAGTCCGCCCTGGACGCCTGGACCCGCGCCGCAGCCGTGGAGTTCTCGGACCGCAACTTGCGCTTCACTACCATCAACATGCCGCTGGTGCGCACGCCGATGATCGCCGCTACAGAAGTCTACAACTCCATGCCCATCATCTCCCCCGAGGAGGCCGCAGACATGGTTGCCGAAGCGGTGATCAAAAAGCCCAAGCGCATCGCCACCCGCCTTGGCATCTCCCTGCAGGTCATGAACGCACTGATGCCTCACGTGACGGAAGTCCTTATGAACACCGTGTTCCGCATGTTCGGTGACTCTGCCGCGGCCCGGGGCGAGAAAAAGCCCGAACCGGTGGAAGTTTCCAATGAACAGGTGGCCCTCGCGGCCCTCATGAAAGGCGTGCACTTCTAGCGCATGCCCTGCCCTTCGTCGGAGGTCGCGTCCAGGCCGGCCTGCATGTTCGCCGCAATGCGGCTGGCAAGGCGCCGGGCGCGCTCGGCCACGGGCCCGGCGTAATAACTATCGAGGGTCTCGGTGAACAGCGCGAGCCAGCGCTCGAAGTCCGCAGCGCTGAAGGGCCGCCGCGCATGAACGGCGCGGTGGATGTTCATGGTGTGGCGCTGGTAGCCGCCGCGTTCGCCGAGAAGCATCTTGCGCCAGTAAGCGCGAATGCGCGGCAGATGCGTCGGGAGATCGATAGCGGCGGCATCGATGAAGATGGGTCTCAGCGCCGGATCAGCGAGGAGCCGCGCATAGAAGCGGTCAACGAAGGCAGCGATCTGCTCCGGGCTGTCGAGATCCGGCCGGGGCACTAGCGGTCTTTCTTGCGTTGACGGCGCTTTTTATCCTTTTTCACGTGGGCCATAAGCCGCCGTTTGCGGGCCTGCTGGCGCGGAGACAGGGTATTGCGGCGCCCGGCGTAGGGGTTATCACCGGAGCGCAGCTCCACGCGAACGGGAGTGCCCGAGAGTGACAGCGCCCGCGCGAAGGTCTTCTCAAGATAGCGCCGGTAGCTGGCGGGGATGTTATCGGTGCCGCTGCCATGAATAACAATAACCGGCGGGTTGCGTCCGCCGGCATGGGCGTAACGCAGCTTGCTGCGCCGGCCGGCCACCATGGGGGGCGGGTGCTCGGCCAGCGCGTCCTGGAGAATGCGCGTGAGCCGGTTCGTCGACAGGGGCCGGGTCGCCGCCTCGTAGGCGGCGTCGATGGCGCCGAAGAGGAGACCCACGCCCGAACCATGGAGCGCCGAGATAAAATAGGTCTCAGCGTAATCGACGAAACGCAGCCGGCGCTCGAGTTCGCTTTTCATCCGCTCGCGCTGCTCAGGCTCCAGACCGTCCCACTTGTTCACCGCCAGCACAAGGGCGCGCCCGGCCTCGATACAATGCCCCAGCAGGTGCAGGTCCTGGTCTACGAGGCCCTCGCTGCCGTCCATAAGCAGCACGACGACGTTGGCCTTGTCGATGGCCTGGAGCGTTTTGACGATGGAGAACTTCTCCACGGTTTCGCGCACGTTCTTGCGCCGGCGCACACCCGCGGTATCGATCAGCATATACGGGGCACCATCGCGTTCGAAGTCGATGAAGACACTGTCGCGCGTCGTGCCGGGCTGGTCGAAGACTACAACCCGCTCCTCGCCGAGGAGCCGGTTCACGAGGGTACTCTTGCCAACATTCGGCCGCCCCACCACCGCCACGCGAACCCGGTCTTCCTCAGCCTCGGGCGCAGCGTCCGCGGGCGGGAACGAGACCAGAACGCTCTCAATGAGCGCGCGCACCCCCCGGCCGTGGCTTGCGGCAATGCGGTAGCAGTCTTCGATGCCGAGGCGATAGAAATCGCTGGCCGCCACCTCCGGATCCAGGCCATCGACTTTGTTCACCACCAGGTCGAACGGTTTGCCCCGGCGGCGGAGCTCCCGCACCAGCTGCTCGTCGCCGGCGGCAAGGCCCGCCCGGCCGTCGACCAGCAGCAGTACGCGGTCTGCTTCCTCGATGGCCGCCAGGGACTGGCCGGCCATGGCCGCGTCGATGCCGGCCTCGTCGCCGCTGATGCCGCCGGTGTCGATGACGATGAAGCGGTGGTCGCCGCTCACGCCCTCGCCGTATTTGCGGTCCCGGGTCAGCCCCGGAAGGTCGGCGACCAGTGCATCACGGCTGCGCGTCAGCTGGTTGAAGAGGGTCGACTTGCCCACGTTGGGGCGGCCGACCAGGGCGATGACCGGAAGCATAAGGCATCAGTCCCTGGGAGTGATCTCGTAGGCCACGAGCTTGCCGCTGTTGCCGAAGACATAGAGCAGGTTGCCGTCCGCGAGCATGTCTGCACGGGCTCCGTCGCCATCAACACGGGTCCGGCCCACGAACTCGCCGTCGACCTGGGAAAGGATGTGCAGATAACCCTGATAATCGGTAACCGCCAGGTAAGAACTGACCGGCGTCGGCCGGGACAGTTCGCGGAAGGCGAGCGCCGGCTGCTCCCAGCGCATACCCTGGCCGTCACGCAGATAGGCTGTAATCGTGCCGTCGTCATCGGCCACGTAAACATTGCCGAAGCCCTGGGATACCCCGGAAAAAGAAGACACGTTGCGCTGCCATAGCTTGCGGCCACTGCGGAGATCCAGCGCCGTGAGCCGGCCCTGGTAGCTGGCAGCGTAGAGCTCCGAGCCCTGGATGGTCATGGTGCCGTCGATGTCGACGATGCGCTCGATCTCCGAGCGGCCCTGGGCGATGGCTACGCGCGCCTCCCAGGAGACCGCGCCACTGGGCGCATCGAAGGCCAGCACCCGTCCGTTGGCGAAGCCGGCATAGACGGTGCCCTCGCGGAGGATCGGCGTGCTGGTGCCGCGCATGGTCAGCACCGGCACATTACTGTCATAGCTCCAGAGCCGTTCGCCGGTGTCGTGATCCAGACCGTGAAGTTTGCCGTCGTAGGTCTGGGCCACCACTATCTGGCCGTCACCCTGCGGTGGCGCCAGCACCTCACCGCTGACCCGCGCCGACCAGCGCACGCTGCCGTCCTCGGCATCCAGCCGCAGCACTTCACCGTCGGTGCTGCCGAGATACAGGTTACCGTCATAGTAGCCGACACCGCCGGAAAGGCCAGTCTCGACCTTCTCGCGCCAGCGGGTGCGGCCGCCGTCACGCTCGATCGCACGCACCTGGCCATCCACAGAGGCAGCGTAGATCATTGTGCCGGCAATCACCGGCTGCAGCTTGTACAGACCCTTGCCCTGCCCGTCACCGATAGACACGGACCAGCGTCGATCGATATTCACCCGGGTATCGATGCCGACAAGCTCGGCGGGCTTGCGCGGATCCTCGTCGTCGCCCCGATCGAACCAGCCCCCGATCGTACTGCAACCCGCGACCAGGGGCAGCAGCGCAGCAAGCCAGGCAGCGCGCAAGCTGGCACTCATCCCTGCGCTCCCGCCGTCGGCGGCTGCGGGTTCAGGTAATCGAGCTTCTCGGCAAGGCCCGGCAGCGGCCGGGCCGGGTCGGCAAGGGACTGAGCCTCGCGGTAGGCCGCGGAGGCCTCGTCATCACGACCAGCGGCCAGAAGCACGTCTCCCCGGGCCATGGCGTAGGCACCGGCATAAGGATTGGCCCCGTCGGTGACCAGCAGCGCAAGCGCATCCTCCGTATCGCCGCGGGCCGCCAGGAGCCGCCCGAGGCGGAGCTTGGCGACGCGGTGCAGGTCCTCTTTCGGTGACGTCTCGGCGAGCACGGTGCGCAATGCAGCCTCTGCCGCGCCGAGATCACCGTCGGCCACATGCAGCCGCGCCAGGTGCAGTTCCGCAAAGCGGGCGTAGGCCGTGCCGTCATACTCGGTGGCGAGGCGGGTGGCCAGCGCCTCCCCCGCAGCGGCGTCACCGCTCTGCTCCGACGCCCCGAGGGTGTCGAGAAACTGCTGAAACAGCATCGAGGCCGCTTCGGCCTGCGCCTGCTGCCGGGCCTGCCAGCCCTGCCAGCCGGAGCCCACGGCCACGGCGAGAAGGACAGCGACCAGAGTGCTGGTGCCGTTCTCCTTCCACCAGCGCTTGAGCGCCTCGACCTGTTCTTCTTCCGTCCGGTAACTTTCCACGTCAATGTCCTTGCGTCATGGTTTCGGCCAGCGCAGCCGCCAGCTCACCCAGCGGCAGGCGGCGCTGCTCGCCGCCACGGAGCGGCTTCAGCACCACCTCGCCGGCGGCGACCTCGTCGTCGCCCCAGACCAGCGCCAACGGGGCGCCGCTCCTGTCGGCCTTCTTCAACTGGCTTTTGAAGCTGCCGCCGCCCGCGTGCCGGTGGATGCGCGCCGTCGGCAGCGCATCGCGCAGCCGCTCGGTCTCGGCCAGGGCCACGCGCTCGGCGGCATCGCCGACGGCGACCACGTACAGGTCCGGTGCCGTAACCGCCGGCGCCACGCCGAGAGCCTCACGCAGGAGCACCAGCCGCTCAAGGCCCATGGCGAAACCGATGCCCGGCGTCGCCTTGCCGCCGAGCTGGGCCACCAGACCGTCATAGCGGCCGCCGGCACAGACCGTGCCCTGGGCGCCGAGGGCCCCGGTGACCCATTCGAAGACCGTCTTGTTGTAGTAGTCGAGACCGCGCACGAGTCGCGGATTGTGCACGAAAGCAATGCCCGCTGCATCCAGCAGGGAGCAGAGGCGCTCGAAATCCGCCGCTGCCTCCGCGTCCAGGTAGTCAGCCAGGGCCGGAGCGCCATCGAGCACCGCCTGGGTGCCGGCGTCCTTGCTGTCGAGAATGCGCAGCGGGTTGCTCTCAAGGCGCCGCTGACTGTCGGCGTCGAGAGCGTCGCGGTGCTGCGCGAGGTAGCTGACCAGCGCCTCCCGGTAGCGGGCCCGGGCCTCCGGGGCACCAATGGAGTTCAGCTCAAGGCGCACAGCGTCGTCGATACCCAGCTGACGCCAGAGCCGCGCGGAGAGCGCAATCAGCTCGGCGTCGATATCGGGCGCGGCGTAGCCAAAGGCCTCAGCGCCGATCTGGTGAAACTGGCGCTGGCGCCCCTTTTGTGGGCGCTCGTAGCGGAACATGGGGCCGCCATACCAGAGCCGGCAGGGGCTCGCGAGGAGGTTCTGCTGGATCGCCGCGCGCACGCACCCCGCGGTGCCCTCAGGCCGCAGCGACAGGCTGTCGCCGTGGCGATCCTCGAAGCTGTACATTTCCTTTTCGACGATGTCCGTGACTTCGCCGATGGAACGCCTGAACAGGTCCGTCTGCTCCACGAGGGGCAGGCGCACCTCGCCATAACCATAGCTGGCAAGGAGCCGGGCAGCGGTCTCTTCGACCTCCCGCCACCGCAAAGCCTCATCGGGCAGGATGTCGTTCATCCCGCGGATCGCGCGAATGGGATTCATAGCTTGTCCTGCGTCGTGCCGGCGGGTTTCACCCGGTGCTCTTGAGGATGACCGCCTCTTCCTGTCGCGCACGCTCCGCCTCAAGGCTGGCCGCGCGCTCGCGGATAACCTGCTCGAGGTGGTCGATGAAGTCGGTGTTGCTGACCTTGTGGTCAGGCTCGCCGCCGACGTAGATAAGGTTGCTCGGGGACGCGCCTGTGAGACCGACATCGGCCTCCCGGGCCTCGCCAGGACCATTGACGATGCAACCGATGACCGCCACGTCCATCGGCGTGCGGATGTCTTCAAGGCGCTGCTCAAGGCTGTTCATGGTGCCGATGACATCAAAGTTCTGCCGCGAGCAGCTCGGACAGGCAATGAAGTTGATGCCGTTGGCGCGCAGCTTGAGGCTCTTGAGGATCTCGAAACCGACCTTGATCTCCTCCACGGGATCCGCGGCAAGGGAGATGCGGATCGTATCGCCGATACCCTCGTAGAGCAGCATGCCGAGACCCACGGCGGACTTCACAGTGCCACCGCGCAGGCCGCCGGCCTCGGTAATGCCAAGGTGCAGGGGCTGCTCGATCTGCTTTGCCAGCAGCCGGTAAGCGTCTACGGCCATGAAGACCTCCGAGGCCTTAACGCTGACCTTGAAGTCCTGATAATCGTGCTTGTCGAGGATATCCACGTGATGCAGGGCCGATTCCACCAGCGCCTCCGCCGTGGGCTCGCCGTATTTGCGCTGCAGATCCTTACCGAGGGAGCCGGCGTTGACGCCAATACGAATGGGAATACCTTTATCTCGGGCGCAGGCGATCACCTCGCGCACCTTGTCGTCACGGCCGATGTTGCCCGGATTGATACGCAGGCAGTCAACGCCGTACTCGGCCACCTTGAGGGCAATGCGGTGGTCGAAGTGGATATCGGCCACCAGGGGAACGTCGACCTGGGCGCGAATGGCCCTGAAGGCCTCTGCGGCCTCCATGCTCGGCACGGACACACGGACGATGTCGCCGCCGGCGTCGGCGATCGCCTGCACCTGCGCCACCGTGGCGGCGACATCGCAGGTCTCTGTGTTGGTCATGCTCTGCACGCTGATCGGCGCATCACCACCGACGGCAACTTTACCGACGTGGATCTGGCGGCTCTTGCGACGCTGGATCGGGGAACTGTGGCTCATGACTATGCCTCGACTGCTAGCTGCCTTCAGGGTGCGCCCGCTTCGGCCTGCTGGCGCTGCCAGGCGGCGTACTCCGGCGAATCCGGATAGAGGTTGCGCAGCGCCAGGGCGTAGCTGCCCTCGGCGTCGCGGTTGCCCGTGGCCGCGGCCAGGCGGATACCGAGCCACAGGCCGCGCGCACTCTGCCGGCGTACCGCCGCCCGGTAACCAGTATAGTAGTCACCGGCGCGTACGTAATCCCCCGCGTCGAAGCGCAGTTCCGCCAGCTCCAGGAGCGCGATGCGGTTGCTGCGGTCCATGGACAGAGCCCGCACGAAGGCCTCCTCGGCAAGTACCGGCTTATCGAGGGCCTTGCGACACAGGCCGAGGTTGACGAAGGCCTGAGGTCTGGCTTCGTAGAGCGAATCCTTGATCACACGCTCCAGCTGCTCTTCGGCCTCGGCAAAGCGCTCCTCACCGAACAGGAACGCCGCATAATTGTTTCTCGCCCGGGAAAAATCACGATCCAGGCTGATGGCCTTGCGGAAGTTTTCTTCGGCGAGCTCCCATTCCCCGGTGCTCTGGTAGACCAGGGCGAAGGCCTCGTAGATCTCCGGTTCGCGGTCGTTCAGGTTCACGGCGATCTTGAGATTTCGCTTGGCGTCCTCCCAGTTGCCCTGGCCGATATAGGAGCGCGCCAGCTCGACGCGCTGGCGCATGGCCTCGTCCGGCGCCGGCGGGTTGGTATACACGGTCTCCCGCTCCGTGATGCAGCCGGCGAGCAGCAGCCCGAGAACGATGGCAGCCCCGGCGCGCAGGGCCATCAGAGGGCGTTACCGATTGCCGCGGAGCGACGGTAACGCTCATTGCGTCGCGTGCGGTCCTCCACCTGCCCGACCAGCTGCCCGCAGGCGGCGTCGATGTCGTCGCCCCGGGTGGTGCGCACTGTCACCCGCAGCCCCGCATCCACCAGCACCTTCCAGAAGCGCGAGACGGCATTGCCGCTCGGACGCTCGAAGCCGCTGTTGGGGAAAGGGTTGAAGGGGATCAGGTTCACCTTGCAGGGGTAGTCCGCAAGGAGCGCCACCAGTTCCCGGGCGTGCTCCGGCTGGTCGTTCACACCCGCAAGCAGCGTGTACTCGATGGTCACCACGCGCTTCGTATCGCTCTGCGCGTCGATGTAGCGCCTCGCGCTGGCCAGCAGCTCCGCCACCGGGTACCGCTTGTTAATGGGCACGATACGGCTGCGCAGCGCATCGTTCGGCGCGTGCAGGGAGATCGCCAGGCTGGCCTCTGTGTAGCGATGCAACTCGTCGAGGGCCGGTAGCACCCCGGAGGTACTCAAGGTAACCCGGCGCTTGGAGATGCCGTAACCGAAGTCGTCCATCATCAGGTTCATGGCGGCGACGACGTTATCGAAATTGAGTAGCGGTTCGCCCATGCCCATGAATACAACGTTGGTGACCACGCGATCCTTACCGGCCTTGAAGGCCTTGTAGGAGTCGATGGCCAGCCAGAGCTGGCCGACGATTTCCGCAGCCGTGAGGTTACGCTGAAAACCCTGCTTGCCCGTGGAGCAGAACTTGCAATCGAGGCTGCAGCCTACCTGCGAGGAGACGCAGAGCGTGGCCCGATCGCCATCGGGGATGAGCACGGTCTCCACCAGCGCACCACCGTCCACGCGCACCAGCCACTTACGGGTGCCGTCGGTGGAGTCGCTCTGGCTGGCCACCTCCGGCGGGCGCACTTCAGCAATGGCCGCGAGCCTGTCGCGCAGGGCCTTTGACAGGTTGGTCATCGCTGCAAAGTCGGTCACGCCCTCGTGGTGCATCCACTTGAGCAGCTGCTGAGCGCGGAAGGCCTTCTCGCCGATCTCCTCGAACCAGGACGCCAGCCACGGACGCGGCATGCCGAGGAGGTTGACCTTCCCGGCGCTCCCGGTCTGGCCACGCTCCTGGCTGGCACTGCTGACGATGACGGCGTCCACTGGCCTTCTCCGCTTCCCGCCTGCCTAGTCCCGCGGGCAGAGTTCGCTGGCGGCAAAGAAGTAGGCGATCTCGCGCTCCGCCGAGGCCGGGGAATCGGAGCCGTGCACCGCATTGGCGTCGATGGACTCGGCAAAATCGGCACGGATCGTGCCCGCCTCTGCTTCCTGAGGGTTGGTAGCACCCATAAGCTCGCGATTCTTGGCGATAGCGCCCTCACCCTCGAGGACCTGGACGACCACCGGACCAGAGGTCATGAAAGCTACAAGGTCGTTGTAGAAAGGACGCTCCTTGTGCTCGGCGTAGAAACCACCGGCCACCGCTTCCGACAGGCGCAGCATCTTCGCCGCGACGATCGTCAGGCCGGCGTCTTCGAAACGGCTGTAGATCCTGCCGATCACGTTTTTGCCGACGGCATCGGGCTTGACGATGGAAAGGGTGCGTTCAACGGCCATCAGGGTTCTCCAGCTGAAAGAATGGTCAGGGGGGCGTGGACCCACAGCGGCCCCGCCCGGGGGCGCACATTATACGCTGCCTGCGGCGCGGTTTCAGCCATCTTTCAATGACTTATTGCCGCCGCCGGGCGGAGCCGCTGAACGCTGACCGCCACCTGCGCAACGGCCTGTTCGATCTCCTCGGCGGTGGTGAAGCGGCCGAGGCCGAAGCGGAGAGAGCTGTGCGCCAGCGCGTCGGGCAGGCCGAGGGCGCGCAGTACGTAAGAGGGCTCCACGCTGGCGGAGGTACAGGCAGACCCCGTGGAAAGGGCAAGGTCCTTGAGCGCCAGGAGCAGCGTCTCGCCCTCCACTCCGCCGACGGCGACATTGAGGGCACCGGGCAGGCGGGCCGTGCCGTGCCCGTTCACGGTGACGTCGCCGATGGCTTCGAGTCCCTCGCGCAGCCGCTCGCGCAGAGCCGTCAGGCGCTGCGCCTCGGCGCCCAGCTCGTCCCGGGCCAGGGCTGCAGCGGTACCCATGCCCACGAGCTGGTGCGTAGCCAGGGTACCGGCGCGGAGGCCTCGCTCGTGACCACCCCCATGCATCTGCGGCACCAGCGACAGCTGCGCCCGGCGGCGGACGTAGAGGGCGCCCACGCCCTTGGGACCGTAAAACTTGTGCGCCGACAGGGAGAGGAGATCCACGGGCAACTCGCTCACGTTCAGGGGCAGCTTGCCGGCGCTCTGCGCGGCGTCCACGTGGAAGGTTACCCCCGCCTCCCGGGCGATAGCGCCGATGGCGGCGATATCATTGACCGTACCGATCTCATTGTTGGCATGCATGATGCTGACGAGCCGGGTGTCATCGCGCAGCGCTGCGGCCACCGACGCCGGGGCGATGAGCCCGTCTGCCTCCGGGGCGAGATAGGTTACCGCGACGCCGCGGCCCTCGAGGTAGCGGCAGGTGTCGAGCACAGCCTTGTGCTCGATGGCCGAAGTAACGATGTGCCCGCGCTCGCCGGCGGCACGCAGCACGCCCTTGATGGCGAGGTTATCCGCCTCGGTGGCGCCGGACGTCCAGACAAGCTCCCGGGGGTCTGCGCCGATGAGCTCGGCGACGTCCCGGCGGGCGTTCTCCACGCACATCTCTGCTTCCCAGCCGTAGCGGTGGGAGCGCGAGGCCGGGTTACCGAAGGTGCCGTCCAGGGTGAGACAAGCGGCCATGGCCTCGGCAACGCGCGGGTCGACAGGAGTGGTCGCCAGGTAGTCGAGGTAGATCGGGCGTTTCAAGGCTCGCTCCCGGTACGCGGCTTTTCGAAAACGGGGCCGCCGGCACGCTCCACCTGCTCGAGGGTGGCCGTGAGCATGCCGCGGAGGATATTCAGCTCCATCTCGTCGAGGCGCACGCGGCCGAAGAGCCTGCGCAGCCGGGGCATGAGCTGCCGTGGCGCCGCCGGGTTAAGAAAGCCGATGGCCGAGAGGGTCTCCTCTAAATGGGCGTAGAAGCGCTCCATGTTGTCCTGGGTGCTGAAGGGCGTGTCCCACTCAGCGGTCTCTGCCGCCGGCAAGGCGCCCCCGATCGCCAGCATGCGCAGCTCGTAGCAGACAATCTGCACTGCCATAGCGAGGTTCAGGGATGTATAGGCCTCATCCGAGGGTATATGCAGGTGCAGATTACAGCGGTTGAGCTCCTCATTGCTGAGCCCCCGGTCCTCGCGGCCGAAGAGCACGGCGACCCGCTGGCCCGTGTCCGTGGCGGCGGCCATGCGCACCGCGCAGCGCCGCGGATCCTGCACGGGCCAGGGAATGCGCCGGCCACGGGCACTGGTTCCGACCACGAACTGTGCGGCGTCAATCGCGCTGTCGAGGTCGGGAACGATCCGCGCCGTCTCCAGCAGGTCCGCCGCGTGGGTAGCGCGGGAGGTGGCCACCTCGTCAGGAAACTGCCGCGGCGCCACCAGGGTCAGGCGGGACAGGCCCATGTTCTTCATCGCCCGCGCTACGGCGCCGATATTGCCCGGATGCGACGTATTCACGAGGACGATGTCGATGAGCTCGGGCCGCACGGGGCCTCCGTTGATAAGAAGTGACTGGCCGGCAGTTTACCAGAGCCCCACCACCCTCTGTTATACTCCGCGCCCACAGGTCGCGCGGGCTGCCGCCGGCCGGGTACCTGGCACCGGAAAAAACATGGAACCGATGATCAATATCGCCCTGCGCGCTGCGCGCAGGGCCGGCGAGCACATCGTGCGCGCCTCCGACGACCTGGACCGCCTGCAGGTGCGCATCAAGGATGCCAACGACTTTGTGTCCGAGGTTGACGAGCGCGCCGAGGACATCATCGTCGAGCAGCTGAAGCGGGCCTACCCGGGCCACGCTTTCCGCGGCGAGGAGTCGGGCCTGACCGGTGATCCGGCTGCGGACTATCAGTGGGTCATCGACCCCCTTGATGGCACCACGAATTTCCTCCGGGGCATCCCTCACTATGCGGTCTCCATCGCCTGTCTCTACCGGGGCAAGGTGGAACACGCCGTGGTCCTGGACCCGGTGCGCAGGGAGGAATTTACCGCCTCCCGCGGCCGCGGCGCCCAGCTCAACGGCCGACGCGTGCGCGTGAGCAAGCGCGAGAACCTCGACGGTGCCCTGCTCGGCACGGGCATTCCCTTCCGGGGCCACTGCGACCAGCACCTGGCAGACTATTCAAAGACCCTCGCGGTGCTCGCCGCGAAGTGTGCCGGCATCCGCCGCGCCGGCGCCGCTTCCCTGGACCTCGCCTACGTCGCCGCCGGGCGTCTGGATGCGTTCTGGGAGATCGGCCTGGCGCGCTGGGACATGGCCGCCGGCAGCCTGCTGGTGCGCGAGGCCGGTGGGCTGGTGGCAGACCTGGACGGCACCGAGAACTACTTCGAGAGCGGCAACATCGCCTGCGGTAACCCGAAGTGCTTCAAGGCCGTGTTGCAGGCAGCACGACCTCTGGCCGGCGCCCGCTAGTCACCCAGCGCGGGCCGCCCTGCGCCAGAGGCGCCGCCAGACGTCAGGGCGCCGGATCGTCCAGCTCCGCACCCTCCTTCACCGGGATCATGAGGTCTTCCTTGCTCACGCCCAGGAGGAGGAGCGTCGTCGCCGACACGTAGATTGACGAGTAGGTACCGATGAACACGCCGACAATAAGGGCGACAGCGAAGCCGTGGATCATTTCGCCGCCGAAAAAGGCCAGCGACGCGAGCACAAGCAGGGTCGTGAGCGACGTGACGAGGGTGCGCCCGAGGGTCTCAGAAAGTGACTGGTTGATCACCTCCACCGGGTCGGCCCGCCGGAGCTTGCGGAAGTTCTCGCGGATCCGATCAGCGACCACAATGGTATCGTTCAGCGAGTAGCCGATCACGGCCAGCAGCGCCGCCAGCACCGTGAGGTCGAACTCAAGGCCAAGCACGGAGAAGAACCCCAGGGTGATAAGCACGTCATGCACCAGGGCAGCGACGGCCCCGACGGCGAACTTGAGCTGAAAACGAAAGCCGATGTAGAGCATGACCAGGCCCAGAGCCAGGAGCATGGCTAACCCGCCCTGCTCGCGCAGCTCCTCACCCACCTGCGGGCCGATGAATTCTGTACGGCGCAGCTCCACGGCGGTATCCGATGCTTCCTCCAGCACCGTCAGGACCGCGTTGCCATCCGAGTCCGTGAAGCCCGAAGGCAGGCGGATGAGCACATCCCGGTCCGTACCGAAGCTCACCACCGTCGCGCCCTCGTAGCCGCTGTTATCCAGCGTACTGCGGATCGCATCGAGATCGGCGCTGTCGCCGTAATGCACCTCAACCAGGGTGCCGCCGGTAAAATCGAGACCCCACTCGAGCTGGCGCACGGCCAGGGAGCCGATCGAGACCACCAGCAGTGCCGCCGAAAAGACCACCGCCACCAGACGCCAGCCCATGAAGTTGAACACCTTCATGCTACGTCCCCCTGCACGATGTCCTTGCCGATGGCGAGGTGGCGCAAGCGCCGCCCCCCGTAGATGAGATTGACCAGCGAGCGCGTGCCCATGATCGCCGTGAACATCGAGGTCAGGATGCCGATGGACAGGGTCACCGCAAAGCCCTTGATCGGGCCCGTACCCACGGCGTAGAGAATCACCGCCACAATGAGCGTGGTTATGTTGGCGTCGAGGATTGTAGAGACGGCGCGCTCAAAACCCGTGTGGATAGCCATCTGTGGCGCCCTGCCCTCGCGCAGCTCCTCGCGTATACGGGCGAAGATAAGCACGTTCGCATCCACCGCCATGCCCACCGTAAGCACAATACCGGCAATCCCCGGGAGCGTAAGCGTCGCACCGATCAGAGACATAAAGGCAAGCAGCAGCACCAGGTTAGCCGACAGCGCGACCACGGCGCAAAGGCCGAAGATCCGGTAATAGAGCACCATGAACACAACCACCAGCGCCAGACCCACCTGCACCGACTTCACGCCGAGGCGGATGTTCTCGGCGCCGAGGGACGGGCCCACGGTGCGCTCTTCAACAAAGGTAATGGGCGCCGCCAGAGCGCCGGCCCGAAGCATCAGCGCGAGCTCCGAAGCCTCCATGGGGCTATCGAGGCCGGTAATCTGGAACTGGGCGCCGAGGGCTTGCTGGATCACCGGCGCGGTAAGCAGTTTCCTTTCGTCGTAGGGCACCTTCACCGGCACCTCGGTACCATCAGCCTGCTCTTCATAGCGGGTGCGGTACTTGCGCTCGATGAACAGCACGCCCATGCGCCGCTTGACGTTGTTGCGGGTGGCCCGGTTCATGAGCGTGCCGCCTTCACTGTCGAGGCTGATCTGCACATTGGGCTGGCCATTCTGGTCGAAGCTCGCCTGGGCACCCGACACACGCTCGCCGGTGATAATGATGTCGCGCTCAAGCCACTCGTAGGCGCCGGAGCGCTCCTCACTGCGGTACTCAAAGCGCTGCTTCTCCACCGCCGGCGCATCGGGGGCGGCGACAAGGCGGAACTCCAGATTGGCTACCTTGCCGAGGATCCGCTTGGCTTCCGCCGTGTCCTGGATACCAGGCAACTCGACCACGATACGGTTGCGGCCCTGGCGCTGCACCAGCGGCTCGGACACACCGAGTTCATTGACGCGGTTGCGCAGGGTCGTGAGGTTCTGGCTGACGGCGTAATCGATAATCTCGTCGACGGTAATATCGGTCATATCGGCATTGAGGCGCCAGCTATCGGCCTCATCAACGCGATCGAGGAGCAGTTCCGGGTGCTTGTCCACGACCAGGGCGCGGGCTGCCTCCCGGTCCGCCTCGCTACGAAAGGCCAGAGCCACGCGCCGGTCACCCTCGACGGTCACACGACCACGGATGCGCTCCTCGCGAAGGACGCGACGGATGGCGCTGTAGTAATACTCCATGCGGCGCTCCACGGCGGCCTGCACGTCCACTTCCAGCTTGAAATGCACGCCGCCGGAGAGATCCAGGCCGAGCTTCATGGGCTGGGCGCCCACGGCCAGCAGCCAGTCGGGTGTCGTGGGCGCCAGGTTGAGAGCGATAATGAAACCATCGCCAAGAGCCCGGGCGACGCGCGCCTGCGCTCGCAGCTGCGCGTCGCGGTCGCGCAGACGGATCAGAGCGTTGCGGCCATTGGCATCGATCTCCTCACCGAAGTGGTCGATACCCGCCTCTTCCAGCGCCGCGGTAGCCCGGCGCAGCGTGGCCTCGTCGATGACCTGAGCACTGCTCTCCCCGGTAAGCTGCAGCGCCGGGTCCGGCGTGTAGAGGTTCGGCGCAGCGTAGAGCAGGCCGAGGCACACGACGCCCAGCACCAGCAGGTATTTCCACAGGGGATATTTATTCAGCATCGTCGGGCCCGGTTCGCGGGCGCGGGGATCGCGCCCGGCGGAAAAAAGGCGCCATTATAGAGCACGGCGCCGCAGTCACAAGGGCCCCGGTGCGCACCACTGCGGGAAGGCCCGCCCTGCGGGCGGCGCGTCACCACGCCGACAGGCCACAGCGGTCGCCCCGAATCGGTCATGGCGGGGACGGCGCTCCCGCGGGGAGGGGTTGCAGCTACCCGAGCCAGGCGCGGGCGTTACGGAACAGGCGCAGCCAGGGACCGTCGTCACCCCAGGCGGGCGGCGCCCAGGAAAAATTGACGCCGCGGAGCACCCGCTCCGGGTGCGGCATCATGATAGTGGCACGGCCATCGGCGCTGGTCAGCCCCGTGATTCCGGCCGGCGAACCGTTCGGGTTCGCCGGATAGCGCTCGGCCACGGCGCCATGGTTCTCCAGGTAGCGCAGGGCGATGAGCCCGCCCCTTTCGCAGGCCTCACGGTCCGCCTCGGTGGCAAAGGCGGCCCGGCCCTCACCGTGAGCGACGGCTACGGGCAGCTGCGAGCCTGCCATGCCTGCGAGGAACAGTGATGGCGAATCCTCCACCCGCACCAGCGACAGGCGGGCTTCAAACTGCTCGCTGCGGTTGCGCAGAAAACGCGGCCAGTGCGCGGCGCCGGGAATGAGCTCGCGCAGCGTGGACAACATCTGGCAGCCGTTGCAGACGCCGAGGGTGAAACTATCGCTGCGGGCAAAAAAGGCCGCGAAGGCCTCCCGCAACGCATGGTTGTAGCGGATCGCCTTGGCCCAGCCCTCACCGGCCCCGAGCACGTCGCCGTAGGAGAAGCCGCCACAGGCCACGAGGCCGTCGAAGCCGGCAAGGCTCCGGCGACCGGCCGTGAGGTCGCTCATATGCACGTCTACGGCCGCAAAACCGGCCCGGTGGAAGGCCGCGGCCATCTCCACCTGACCATTGACACCCTGCTCCCGGAGTATCGCCACCCGGGGCCGCCGCCCGGTCGCGACAAAGGGAGCAGCCACATCTTCTGCCGGGTCGAAGCTGAGTTCGGCCTGAAGGCCCGGGTCGTCAGCGGTGATGCGTGCGAACTCCTCGTCGGCACACTCAGGGTTGTCCCGCAGCCGCTGCAGTGCGTGGCTGGTCGCGGCCCAGAGCGCCTGGAGGCGCGAGCGCCGGTCGTGGAGGAGCCGTTCGCCGGCCACCGCCACGGTAATCGCATCGCCAGGTTCCGCGCGGCCGATCGCAGCAAGGCAGTCGCCGATACCGAGAGCCTCCGCCCGCTCACGCCAGGCCGGGACCGCCTGACGCGGCACCTGCAGCACGGCGCCGGCTTCTTCACAGAACAGTGCAGCCAAGGCGGAGGGTGCCGCCGGCAGATCCACAGCCAGGCCGCAGCGGCCGGCAAAGGCCATTTCCAGCAGGGTGGTGATGACACCACCGTCGGAACGATCGTGGTAGGCAAAGAGGTCGCCGCGGGCCAGGCCCCACTGCACGAGAGCGAAGAGGCCCGCGAGGTCTCCAGGGCGGTCGACATCCGCCGGGGTATGGCCGAGGCTGCCGTAAACCTGGCAGAGGGCAGAACCACCGAGCCTCCCGGCGCCGCGGCCGAGATCGAGGAGCAGCAGCTCCGCGTCGGCTGTCGGGTCCAGCTGCGGCGTAGCCACCCGGTGCACATCCGTGACCGGAGCAAAGGCGGACACAATGAGCGAAACCGGCGCGGTGACCGCCCGCGCTTCGCCGCCCTCTTCCCAGGCCGTGCGCATGGACATGGAGTCCTTGCCCACCGGGATAGTGAGGCCCAACGCCGGGCAGAAGGTCATGCCCACCGCCCGCACCGTATCGAAAAGCACAGCGTCCTCGTGGCCCACGCCGGCAGCGCACATCCAGTTCGCCGAGAGCTTGATGTCGGCCAGCGCTGCGATCGGTGCGGCACAGATATTGGTGATCGCCTCGGCCACAGCCATCCGTCCCGACGCCGGGCCATCGAGGAGCGCGAGCGGCGTGCGCTCGCCCATGGCCATCGCCTCGCCGCGGGCGCCGTCGAAGGTCACCGCGGTCACCGCGCAATCCGCTACGGGCACCTGCCAGGGGCCGACGAGCTGGTCGCGACAGACGAGGCCGGTGACGCTGCGGTCACCGATGGTAATCAGAAACTGCTTGCTTGCGACCGCGGGCAACTGCAGCACACGCTCAAGGGCCTCGGTCGGGGACGCCTCCGGCAGCGGTCCCGGCGAACGTACCGGTGGGCGGACGGTCTCCCGGTGCATACCCGGGGGCTTGCCAAACAGCAGGCTCATGGGCAGGTCCACGGGAGCATCGCCGAGCAGCGGATCCGCGACGGTGAGGTGCTTAGCTTCCGTCGCCTCGCCCACCACCGCAAAGGGGCAGCGCTCACGCTCGCAGATAGCGGCGAAGCGCTCGAGG
Organism: Pseudohaliea rubra DSM 19751; assembly: GCF_000764025.1. GTDB lineage: Bacteria > Pseudomonadota > Gammaproteobacteria > Pseudomonadales > Halieaceae > Pseudohaliea > Pseudohaliea rubra. The sequence goes on from NZ_KN234746.1 coordinate 132,206, forward strand.
TCGTCGCTGGCAACGGCGAGCACATAGCGTTCCTGGCTTTCATTGCACCAAAGCTCGAGGGGCGACATGCCGGGCTCGTCCGAGGGCACCGCGCGCAGATCGAAGGCGCCGCCCCGGCCGCCGTCCTTGACCAGCTCCGGGAGCGCATTCGAGAGCCCCCCGGCACCCACGTCGTGGATAAAGGCGATGGGATTGGCGTCACCGAGCTGCCAGCAGCGGTCGATGACCTCCTGGCAGCGTCGCTCCATTTCCGGGTTCTGGCGCTGCACGGACGCGAAGTCGAGGGATTCCTGACCGACGCCGGAAGCCATGGAGGACGCCGCGCCGCCGCCCAGGCCAATGAGCATGGCCGGCCCGCCAAGCACCACCAGCCTTGCGCCCGGCTCGAAAGCGCCCTTCTCCACGTGCTCCGGGGCGATATTGCCATAGCCGCCGGCGATCATGATCGGCTTGTGGTACCCGCGCACCTCGCCGTCCACGGTGAGCTCGAAGCTGCGGAAGTAGCCGCAGAGATTCGGCCGGCCGAACTCGTTGTTGAAGGCAGCACCGCCGATGGGGCCCTCGAGCATAATGTCCAGCGCCGAGGCGATGCGCCCGGGCCGGCCGTAGCCGGCCTCCCACGGCTGTGGCAGCGTCGGCAGCTCGAGGTTGGAGACCGTAAAGCCGGTGAGTCCCGCCTTCGGCTTAGAACCGCGGCCCACGGCACCCTCGTCGCGGATTTCTCCGCCGGCACCGGTGCCCGCCCCGGGGAACGGCGCAATCGCCGTGGGATGATTATGCGTTTCGACCTTCATGAGCAGGTGAATAGCCTGCTCATGAGCGGCGTACTCGCCCGTTTCCGCCACCGGGTAGAAACGGCCGCCGCGACTGCCCACAACCACCGCGGCATTGTCTGCATAGGCTGAGAGCACATTGTCGCCGCCCTGTCGGTAGGTATTGCGGATCATGTCGAAGAGCGAGTGCGGCTGATCTTCCCCATCGACAGTCCAGCTGGCGTTAAAGATCTTGTGCCGGCAGTGTTCGCTGTTGGCCTGGGCGAACATCATCAGCTCGACGTCACTGGGATTGCGGCCGAGCTCGCGGAAGCTCTCGAGCAGGTAGTCAATCTCGTCCTCGGCAAGGGCGAGACCCAGGCTGTGATCGGCGGCTTCGAGGGCGGCGCGACCGCCAGCAAGTACATCCACCCGTGCCATGGACCGGGGCGTCGCCTCCGCGAACAGAGACGCCGCCGCCGCAGGGTCCTCGAGGAGCGTTTCCGTCATGCGGTCGAAGAGCAGCGCGCGGGCAGCCCTGGTCTGCGCTACCGACAGCCCGGAGGGCAGCACCAGCGTGTAGGCCACCCCACGCTCTACCCGCTGCAGGGTCGCGAGCCCGCAGTGGTGGGCAATGTCTGTGGCTTTGCTCGCCCAGGGCGAGATGGTCCCGGGCCGTGGCACCGCCAGCAGCCGTGTCTCCCCCGGAGCGAGCGCGAGCTCCCCGCCGGCATCCGCTGCGACCCCGCCATAGGCCAGCAGACTGTCCAGCACACCGCGCTGGTCGTCCGCCAGCGCGCCCTTCAGCCTGGCGAAGTGGACATAGCGCGCGCCGGAGAGGCGAATGCCGGGATCCACGGCCTCGAGGCGCCCGGCGAGCTTGGCGAGACGGAAAGCGGACAGGGCCGGCGGGCCGGGCAGGATCAGCATGGGGCGCGGGGCTCCCGGGGTTCAAGAACGGGCACGTAGTTTACCGGTGCGTTTACACTAGGGCCATGCTCAAGCTTCTGGCCCTCATCGCTGTCGTCGTCCTCGGTGCCTTCACCGGCGGTTGTGGCAGCCCCGCGGACAACCTCGAGACAATCCGCGAACGCGGCGAGCTGCGCTTCGTCACCCGCAATGGGCCCACCACCTACTACCGCGAGCGCGGCGAGCCCGCGGGCTTCGAATACGACCTCGCCCGGCGCTTCGCCCAGGAGCTGGGGGTAAGCCTGCGGATAATTCCCGTGTTCAGCCTCGAAGGTCTGTTCGCCGCCCTGCGCCGGGGCGAGGCGGATATTGCCGGGGCCGGGCTCACCTTGACCGCAGAGCGCGCAGCGGCGTTCCCCGTCTCCGCGGCCTACCACGAACAGCGGCCGCAGCTGATTTACCGCACCGGCACACCGCGGCCGCGGCGCCTGGAAGACCTTGAGGGCCGGGAAGTGCTGGTGCTCGCCGGGTCTAGCCACGGCGAGCTCCTCGCAGCGCGCCAGGGCGCCGACCTGCCCGGGCTGACCGTGCGCGCCGTCGCCGGCGCCGACCCACTGGATCTGCTGCGTCAGGTGGACCGGGGAAGCGCCGATGCGGCTATCGTGGATTCCGTGGAGTTTGCCATTCAGCGCCACCTGCTGCCGCAGCTCGCCGTTGCCTTCGACCTCGCCGCGGAGCGCGACATGGTGTGGTACCTCACGCCGGGGGGCGACAGCGACGCGCTCCGGGAGCGGCTGGCGGAGTTCTTCCAGCGCCTTGAGCGCGGCGGCACGCTCGCGGCGCTGCGCGAAGCGCACCTCGGCCAGGTAGATGTCCTGACGCGAGCTGGTTCGCAGACTTTCATCGCCAACATCCGCAGCAAACTCCCGGCCTACCGGACGGCGATTGAACAAGTAGCCCGGGAACATCAGCTGGACTGGGCGCTGCTGGCAGCCATCGCTTACCAGGAGTCACACTGGGACCCGGAAGCAGTCTCGCCGACAGGTGTGCGTGGCATGATGATGCTGACTCGCGCAACGGCCCGCGACCTCGGCGTACCGGACCGGCGCGACCCGCTGCAGAGCCTGCGCGGCGGTGCGCGCTATTTCAAAGAGCTGCGCCGGCGCCTTCCGGGCGATATCGCCGAGCCCGACCGCACCTGGCTGGCGCTCGCCGCCTACAATATCGGCCTCGGCCACCTGGAGGATGCCCGCGTGCTCACGGAGCGCGCCGGCGGCGACCCGCACCACTGGCAGGATGTCATGACCCACCTGCCCAAGCTGGAACAGCGCGCCTATTACACGACCGTGCGCCACGGCTACGCCCGGGGGCGGGAGGCCGTACGCTACGTGCAGAACATCCGCCATTACCACAGTGTGCTGCAGTGGCGCTTCATCGCCGAGAACCGGCCCGCTCCGCCGCTTGACGTAGAACCGCTGCTGCCGGAGCAGCTGCGCGGCCGGGCGCTGCGGGCGCTCTAGCCTGCCGGTGTCCGGAGCCCCCGGACTCAGAACGCTAGCGCCGCGCCCGGAAGAAGCGGCGCAGAAGCTCACCGCTCTCCTCGGCAAACGGTCCCTGGCGCCAGCCCACGCGGTGGTTGTAGTGCGCGGCGTCCAGAAGTCGGGCAGTGCTGCAGACAGCGCCCGCCCGGGGCTCGAGGGCGGCGAAGACCAGCTCCGCCACCCGCGCGTGAACAAGGGCACCGACGCACATCGTGCAGGGCTCCAGGGTGACGTACAGCACGGTGCCCGGCAGCCGGTAGTTACCCTCGCAATGGCCTGCGGCCCTCAGCGCATTCACCTCGGCATGGGCAGTGGGGTCCCGGCTGCCGATAACGCTGTTGGCCCCCTCGCCCAGAATCTCGCCACCCCGTACCAGAACCGCTCCGATAGGGACTTCCCCGGCAGCAGCGGCAGCCTCAGCGAGACAAAGCGCCACGCCCATGAATTCCCTGTCTGTCGTAACGGCCACCGTCCGCGCTCCCGCTCGCCCGCTCAGCTACTAGTGTCGCACGACCGCTGCAGGGCGTGGCAGCCATCGGCCCTCCTGCGGTACGATCCCGTGACTATGAGAGTTTTTCCTGCGCTGCTTGGCGCTCTGCTGTTCTACAGTGTGTTGCCGGCTCACGCCGAGCCGACCATCAACGAGTACAACGCGTACCTGAAGAAAGGACCCTGGACAGCGCTGTACCGACGCTCGGAGGGGACCTGGCACGCACAGCTCACAAGGAAGGCGGGCGCCTTTACCCTCGGTTACCGCCAGGCCGATCTGCGCCTCGCCCGGGAACACCGCGGCAGCATTGAGCAGGCTCTGATGAAGCGCGGGAACGTCAGCCTGGCACACCGCCTTGAGTATCGCTCCTTCGACCGCTCAAGGCTCGACGACCACTGGCGTTACCGGCTCATCGTCGACTACCGACACCCGGTGACGGACAAGGTTGTGGCCTGGGTCCGCCTGCAGCCGCGCCTGGCTCATTTCGGTGGCCGCCGCCTCTTCGACGCGAGAGATCAGGTTGGCCTCGAATTCCAGTTCGGTTCCCTGCGCCTGTCGCCCTTCTACGAACGCTATGCGCTAAGACGATGGGACCGCCACGGCGGCAACGTGATCGGTTTGCACGCGACCATCGAGCTTTAGCACCCTGAAAAAGCGCTTGGCCATCGGATGGCCGGGCGCCTGATCACCTGCCCGACACCGGAAAAGCACTGCCGCCAGGGTCGTCGCGCCCGTCGTCGGCTTCGTCAACGATATGTACACGGGTCATGCGCACGTCCAGCGCTGTGGAGATGGCGGTGTGTTCACCGGTCTCCGGATCCGGGTAGGCATCGGCAAGGCGGCGCAGGGCCTTGTAGAGCGAGATGGCGGAAATCTGGCCATTGGCGAGGTGGTGCGTGGAATCATTACGGATAAGCTGGTAGTAAAAGGTGTCAACATCGGCGTAGCCGGCAAGCAGACCTTCGGCACCGTCCTGCCCCAGGCGAAGCTCGAAGCGCGCACCGCGGATGCGTTGAACCGAGGGCACCTGCAGGTTCTGCCAGGGGATCACCAGTCCATCGATAGGCTCGGTGATGAGGACCCCGTCTTCGATGCGCCCGCGCGTGTGCCGGATCAGCGATTCGCCCCAGCGCCGGTCCACGCGCTGCGTGCCGCCCGGCATGATTGCCTCGCCGGTGGCGTCCGTGAGCAGCTCGTCGCGGCCACGGTAGACGGTCACCGTGATGCTGTCGTCGTTCTCGAGGCTGTCCACTCCCGTGAGGTTGATCATCATGCGATTGTAGGCCTCGTCCTTGATGGCCTTACTTTGAAAGATATACTCCACGCCGTCCGGCCCGCGAAAGCCGATAATGCAGCCGACGGCGCGATAGATCTCGTTATCGATGCCGGGGGAACCGTCCGGATGCCGGAAGTCGTTCGGACCGGACTCGCCGTCGAGGTCCAGACCATAGGCGTAGGTGCTCTCGATCTCATGGAACGCGAAGTCGTGTGGCGCCCCGGAGGGGTGCCAGGTTGCGGCTTCCATGGCAAGGCGTGTTTCCTCGACGCTCAGCTTCTCTGGCGCCGGGAAGCGCGCGGCGAACTGCTCTCGCGGTCCGTCATTGAAGCCCTGCGGGCACTCCTCGGCACCATCGGTCTGGTACACAGACCAGAACAGATCGGTGAACACATAGCCGATGGTATTGCCAGGCGGCGCCTCCGCCGCGGCGCGGGCCGCGACGAGGCACAGCGCGGCACCAAGAGCCACGACAGCCCGCATCACAGGATCCCCTGCATGTAATCATCCCTCAACCAGAAGGCGCGCAGACCGTTGCGCATGCCACGCCACTCACCGATGCCGCCACCATGGACGTCACCCGGCTGCTTATCGCGCTCAAACGTGTAGACCGGACGGTCACGATAGGCCCACACCCGCAGGGCGCCGGGATCGTCCTCGGCAGCGAAGCGACCGCTCAGCGGGTCGATGGCAACAATGGTCCACGTGCGGTTGGGGCTTTCCTCCCCGGCCGCGGCACGCACGTAGGGCCAATGCGCCAGGCAGCGCTGCGGGTCGCCCGCACCACAGATGGCAAGGCGGTAGACCTGCGTGTCATCGGAGTGATCGCAGGCGAGCTGGTCTTGCGAGTCGTCGGCGCACTGATAGACATAGATAGTCCGCCCCGCGCTGTCGGCGAGGACATTCCCCGCCAGGGTCGATTGCACCGTGAAGCTCGCCGGGACCGCCGGCGCCGGCTGCAGAAACACGTTGCTCCAGCCCGGCACGTCGCTGCCCTGCCGGGACCAGGAGTGACGGTCGAGGCGGTGCGTGTACAGAGGCTTGCCGCGGAAAACCCACTGGCGCACGCCCGGAGACCGCTCCAGCAGGCTCCAGTCGCCCTGCGCTGCCGCCAGGGCCGGCGCCGTTGCCGGCGCCCAGCGCTGCAGGCAGTCACCGCGGCAGGCAGTGCTGTCCGCGGTGTCTTCGGCAAAGGCATAGAGCGCGTCGTTGCTCGCGGTGGTGAGCATCCGGCCAACGCTCGTGGCCTTGACGGCAAAGCCCGGCGGCAGTGCCGGCGGAGGTCCCACGGGCACGCGGTAGGCCGGGTCATCGCGCCGGTAGCGGCGCCGGGTACCACCGAGCACGTCGCCGGGGCGCCGGTCGCGCACGGACGTGTAGAGCGGTTGTTCCTGGTAGGCCCACTGCCGGCTGCCGTCCCGGCGCTCGAGCACGCTCCAGTCACCGACAGGTTCTGCCTGCTCTGACGCGAGCACTGGCGGCCACAACGCAGTGCACGCGGGACGCCGGTCGCGCTCCGGAAGGGGAATGCCCGCCGGATAGGGACTCATGAGTCCGGCGGTCACCGTGGTCGGCTCTCCGTAGCAGCCGGGAATACCCGGGGCCTCGCCGCTATAGCCATTGCGCAGCACATGCTGGGGCCACTCGTAGAGCGTGCGTCCCTCGGCATCGGCGAACACCGGTCCCTCGAGTTCGTTGACAATGACCTGGAAACCCGGCGGCAGCGGCACCTCGCGCCAGTCCCCGGCGGAGGCAGGCCCGGCGACGCTCATCGCCGCAGCGAACCCGGCAAGGAGAAACAGAAAGGCCCGGTATCCGGCGGCACCGCGCTCAGACAAGGATCTCACCGATCTCGCTGGCGGTGGTGTTGCTCTTGGTACCCCAGCTATCAATGTCCACACCCATGAGCCGCTGGGCAGTCAGGCCGAGGCGGCAGCCCGGGGTGCCGCCGCCGTCGAGGTGCAGGCCGGTGCGCACGCGGCCCCCGGCACTGCCGGCACTGAACATGGGGATGCCCTCGATCGCGTGAATCTTGGCGTAAGACTGGTCCGTGGTGGCGTAGACAAAGGTATTGTCAAGGAGCGTGCCGTCACCCTCGCGGAAGCTGGCCATAGCCTCGACGAACCAGGCCCACTCCTCCATGGCCCGGCGGGTGAACCAGGACGTGTTCGGCTGGTAGCCCAGGGCCGGGTCCACGGCCTCCTCGTGCGTCGCCGTGTGGTGGGGCTTGTCATAGCCGGGGCGGGTCGTGGCGGAAAAGGCCGACGCGTAGAACATGTTGAAGACCCGTGTCTGGTCGCAGGCCACGGCCATGAGCATGAGCTCACCGAGCATCCGGTGGCGGCGGGATACAAGGTCCGCATCGAGGCCGGCGGGAAGCTGCGGCGGCGGGTCGACAACGACGCAGGCCTCCCGGGGCTCCGGCCGGGTCAACTGCAGGTCGAAGCGGCGCTCCAGGTCCCGAAGGCCGGTGAAGTACTGGTCGAGACGCGCGCGGTCCTCGGCACCGAGGTTCTTCTCAAGGGCCTTCGCATCCTCGCGCACCGCAGAGAGCACACTCTTGCGCACCATGACCTTCGGGTCCGGCGTGAAGCTGCCGGCATTCGGGTCCTGGAAGCCGGCGCCGAAAAGGCGCTCATAGAAGCGCAGGGGAGACCACTCGGGGGCATTCACAGAGTTGCCGCCCTCATAGCTGAAGCTGTCGCGGACGTCGCCGGTAGCGGTGGCGCTCAGGCTGCGGAAACGCGTGGCGTTGCCGAGCTTGCGGGCGATCGTTACGTCGAGGGTCTCGCCTGGGCGGTTCTCGCGGCTCATGGGTGCAGTGCCGGAGCGCAGCACCACCCAGCCTGAGTGATGGCAGAGGTTCGGCGCATCGTCCCGGAAGACGTGGAAATTGGTGTAGAGATTAATGTGCTGCTGTACCGGGGCGAGCGCAGCGATCTCCTCCGGGAGATCGAAACCGCGGCCGGTGCGCTTCGGCACGAACACGGGCTCGCTCATGCCCAGCCCCCAGGACCAGGTCCCGAAGCGCTGCGGCACAGGCATGCCGCTGGCCAGGGCCGAGCCGTTCTCGTTGAGGAAGCAGTTAAGGAGCGGCAGACCCACAGTCACCGCGCCGCCGTTCAATACGCCGCGCAGAAAGCGCCGCCGTGTGACCTTGCTCATCGGGTAACCCCCGTATCCCTGAGTGCCAGTTGGGCCTCGCTGATCCGTGCCGGCGCTGTCGGCCCTGGCCCGTGATCGAGCTTAACAGCTTCCTCGGCCGGCCGGACGGTACGGAAAGCAGGGCTGGTCGCCAGCGCCTCAAAGAGGCCGCGCAGGCGATAGCCCTCGGCGGCAAAGCGGTCCTCGAGCCAGGCCAGGGTGTTGCGGTCGTGCACCGGCGAGGCCGGTCCGCCGGTGCCCCAGGCATAGACCCGGTTCACTAGGCAGCCGGGGAGCTTCGGGTGGTTGCGCAAGGCCCGGGCCAACCCCTCGACGCCGTCGTAAAGCGCGCCGTCGAGCTCTCCCGCCGTGTCGATTTCCGCGCCGTTCTCCGTGGCGCGGTACTGGCCGGCGCCGTCGAAGTGCTCGAGGGCAAGGCCCATGGGATCAGTGACCAGGTGGCAGCCCGCACAGGCCGGGTTGCTGTTGTGGGCATCGAGACGCTCCCGGGCCGTCTTCGCGTGCTCGTTCTCCTCCAGGGTCGAAAAATCGACGTTCGGGGGCGGGTCCGGGACCACCTGGCAGAGGAACTCCTCGCGCAGGGCCTTGCCACGCTGTGTCGGCGAGGAGCGCACGGCGTGGGAGTGCGCGGCAAGGTAGCTCACCTGCGTCAGAAGGCCAATACGCGGGCTGTCCTCGCTGAATTCATGGGGCGTCCAGCCGGGCTCCACCGGCAGCCCGTAGACCACAGCCAGCGCCGGCGACAAAAAGGTGCGGCGCGTGGTGAACAGGTCCCGATAGTCGAGGTCGCGCACGAGCACATGATCAACGATGGTACGCAGGGTCTGCTCCCGGGCCTGCGCCAGCGTCGCGCCCGTCACCCGCGGGTAGACCATAGGATCCTTGGCGAGACTGTCGAAGGCATCAAAGGCGAGCATATCGTCAAAGAAGGCGCGCGTGCCGGCCTCCAGGCGGCTACTCGCGAGCATGCGTTCCACAGCGAGCCGGAGGCCCTCCTCGCTGTGCAATTCGCCGCTGGCTGCAGCTGCCAGGAGGGCATCGTCCGGCGGGCCGTTCCAGAGAAAGAAGCTCAAGCGCGAAGCCAGCGCATAGCCGTCGAGGCGTCGGGCCCCCGGTCGCTCCGGATCCGGCTCGCTGCGGTCCGCGATGAAAAGGAATTCCGGGCTGATAAGGACAGCCTCAAGGGCAAGCGCAAGGCCCGTGTAAAAGTCGTCGGTCTGTGCCGCCGCGCGCCCGGCGCCGTCGACAAGCGCGGCCAGCCGCTCATCCGCCAGGGGCCGGCGCTGCAGCAGCCGGCCGGCCTCGCGCAGAAAGCGCTCGGCGCAGACCGCGTCGGCAGCGTTTGCATCTGCCGGACGACAGGGGAGCAGGAAATCGCGGTGCGCAGGGTCCACCACCTTGGCCGCGACCGCCGCTGCCGAGCGCTGGATCTGCGAGAGCTGGTCCGAGGTGAGACCCACCTCCGCTGCGCCGTTGGCGCGCAGGCCCGCCGTACGCGACAGCGGCGGCATGGGCGAGAGCACGCTGTCGGCGATATCGTCGCCGAAGACCGCAGCAATGCTGTTGCGATACTGATCTGCTGTGAGCAACCGCGCGCGCTGTGCCGACGGGTCCTCGGGCACCGGGGACTCGCTGCCGCCGTTGCAGCCCACAAGCAGCGCGGTAAAAAGCACTAGCGCGCTCTTCAGCTGCGCGCCTGCGCGGTGGCTGTGTTGCCCTGCCCTGAGTGCCAATGCCATTGCCCCTCCCTACTGTTTACCCCGCCCGCGACCGCCTAGCGCTGCCGCGCGACCTGGGCCGGCGCGACAGTGCCTGCGGCATTGTCCCACGCATTGCGGATATAGGTCGCCACCGCTGCGACCTCGGCATCGTCGAGCAGATAGCGGTAGGCCTCCATGGGCTTGAACCACTGCCGCTCGGGATCGGCTCCGGCGATCTCCGGGCCGTAGAGGATCACGTTGACCAGAGACGCCGGGTTCTCTGCCTGCACCACCAGACTGCCGCGGTTCAAACGCGGTGCCATCTCCGGGTCGCCCTCACCCGACGGCAGGTGGCAGGTGCCGCAGTGCAGATTGTAAAGCGAGCGGCCGCGACCCAGAAGCTCCTCGCCGGGGGGCTCCGTAGTGACGGACGCACTGCCGGCGGCGGGCAGCGCCTTAAGGTAGGTGGCCATAGCGTCGATGTCCGCCGGATTCAGGTAACGGGTGCTGTTCATGATGACTTCATTCATGGGGCCGAAAGCCTCGAGGAAATCGTTGCGCCCGGTAGCGAGATAGGCGGTGAGGTCCTCGTGACGCCAGAGCGCAAGGCCGCGGGGATGCGCCGTAAGATTGGGGGCGAACCAGGGCCGGAAGCCACCGCCGGGGATCCGGTCCAGGTACTCGCCGCCCGCGTGGCGCAGCTCCGCCTGCTCAGCCCCGAGCCGGTTACGCGGCGAGTGGCAGGCGCTGCAGTGGCCGAGAGCCTCGACCAGATAGGCGCCGCGATTCCAGGCAGCGGAGCGCGTCGGAACGGGCTCATAGGGGCCCGACTCCAGGTAGAGAAGCTTCCAGGCCGCCAGCAGCGGGCGCTGGTCGAAGGGGAAGACGAGGCCGTTCTCCGGCGGCAGGCTCTGTACCGGCGGCACCTCGCGCAGGTAAGCCCAGACGGCCGCCAGATCGTCGTCCGTCAACCGGGTGTAGGCGGTGTAGGGGAACGCCGGGTAGAGGTGCTCGCCGTCCGGTCGCACCCCGTGGCGCATGGCAGCGCGGAAATCGTCCTCGTTCCAGTTGCCGATGCCCGTGGTCGGGTCCGGCGTGATGTTGGTCGAGTAGAGCGTGCCGAAGGGCGTTTCGAAGGCTACCCCGCCGGCCATGAAGGCGCCGCCCGCAGCCGTATGGCAACTCGCGCAATTGCCCGCCGTCACAAGGTAGCGCCCGCGATCGACAGGCTTGTCGTCCCCGGCGGTGGCGCTCGCGCCCGCCGCAAAGAGGAAGAAAACGGGCAGCAGAAACAGGCGGAAACAGCAATGCGACACGGGCGAAGGTGAACCTCTTCGTACAGACCGGGCTTTGGGCACCGACACAACGCGGAGCATCGTAGGTGCCTTGAGACTGCCTGCATTAGGCGGCGTCGCCCCGCGGCTGTCAATAGACGAACCCGCGGCGGCGCTTGGCGACGAGCCATCAATCGGTAGTATGCTGCGCCCCTCCGACCGCGCCACGACGAGCTTTCACCTTGAAATACAGCCGCTACGCTTTCCAGTCCCGCGCCGCCCTTTGCGGCGTCCTTGCCCTGCTGGCGCTCGCCACCCCGCCGCCGGCGCAGGGGGGCGACGACGGTGACGACGCGTTGACCGCGCCGCGGCCGATCGCCGGGGGAGACTCGCCCTGGCTGGAAGAACTCACCTGGATGGAAATCCGCGACCGGATCGCTGCCGGTACTGACACCGTCATCATCCCCACCGGCGGCATCGAGGAAAACGGCCCGTACCTCGCCACGGGCAAGCACAACCTCATCCTCGAGGCCACCTGCCCGGCGATTGCTGCCGCTCTGGACAACGCCCTCTGCGCGCCCATCGTCAAGTTTGTCCCCGAAGGACGCATCGAGCCGCCCGAGGGCGCCATGCGCTACCCCGGCACCATCAGCCTGACGCCGGCGACCTACGAGGCGCTGCTTACGGACATCGCCCGCAGCCTGAAGCAGGCGGGCTTCCGCCACGTCGTACTCATCGGCGACAGCGGCGGCAACCAGGCAGGCATGGCCGCCGTTGCCGAACGCCTCGGCAACGCCTGGGCCGGGAGCGGCACGGCGATCCATTTCGTGCGCGAGTATTACGACCCGGGCTGGTCCGCCACGGAGGACTACACCCGCAACACACTCGGAGTTCGCGAGACCCGTCACGACGGCTACCACGATGACATCTGGGTTACCGCCATGATGATGGTGACGGACCCGACCCAGGTGCGCTACACGCAGCGGGTGGAGGCGGGACTCGCCAGCATCAACGGCGTCCCCCTGGAGCCGCTTGCCCCGACCGTGGCCCTCGGCCGCGCAATGATCGACTTCCGCGCCCGCTACACCGCCGACGCCATCCGCAAGACTATCGCCACCCATGACTGAGCGGGGCTACGGCGCCGTGGCTCTCGCTCCGCAGGCCGTATTGCGCTTCGTCCTTCCCTCGCTGGCGAGCCTGCTGCTTTTTCTCGTGCCTTTTCGCATCGACGGGCGCAGCACCATCCTGGTCGCGGAGCTGGCGGCCTGGCTCAACAAGGGGCTGGCCCCAGCGCTGCCGACGCTGATCCTGCTTATTGCCGGCGTATCCGCCCTGGCAAGCCTCGTGCTCAGCCTGCGCCGCCGCGAGCGCGGCCTCCTGGGCATGCTGTTCTGCGTGCGCTGGTACTGGGTGGTGCTGCGCCTGGCCGGAGCGGCCATCGCTGCCCTCGTACTCTTCGGCGTCGGTCCCGAGTTTCTCAGCGGCGACCGCACCGGCGGCACCATGGTCCGACAGCTGGTGCCGAACGTCATGACGCTTTTCCTGGCGGTGATCTTCCTGCTGCCGCTGATGACCGAGTACGGCATCATGGAGTTCACCGGGGTACTGCTGTCACGGTTCTTCCGGCGGCTGTTCCGCCTGCCCGGGCGCGGCGCCATCGATGCCATGGCCTCCTGGCTCGGTGCGGCTCCCCTCGGGGTCCTCGTGACCATGCAGCAGTACGAACGCGGCAGCTACAATCGTCGGGAGGCGTTGAGCATTGTGTCTTCTTTTTCCCTGGCATCGGTGGCCTTCTGCCTGCTCATCGCTTCTATCCTCGACATCACGGCGATTTTCCTCCCCTTCTACGGCTCCGTCGCCATCGTCTCGGTGCTGCTGGCCATGGTGGTCTGCCGTCTGCCGCCACTGTCGCGGATACCGGAGACCTATCACTGCGAGGCGCGGAACGACGAGACGGTACCCGCCGGGGAGTCCCTGGGCCGCTGGGCCCTGCTCCAGGCCGTGGACCGCGCCGCCCGGGCCCAGCCGCCGGCCACGCAGCTCAGGCACAGCGCCGTGCGCCTGCTGGACCTGTGGTTCGGCCTGATCCCCACGGTCATCGCCATCGGCACCCTGGCGCTGGCGCTGGCCGAGTACACCCCGGTTTTTGCCTGGATTGCCTGGCCTTTCGAGCTGTACCTCGGACTGCTGGGCGTGCCGGAAGCCGCTGCCGCGGCGCCGTCCATGGTCGTAGGCTTCGCCGACATGATCCTGCCCGCGGTGCTCGGCCAGGGTATCGAAAGCGAGCTTACACGCTTCATCATCGCAGGCGTCTCGGTCACCCAGGTCATTTACCTGTCGGAGATCGGCGCCCTGCTGCTGCGCTCGAAGATCGAGACCAGCGTGCCGCAGCTCGCCGGGATCTTTCTGGTGCGCACGGTACTCGCCATCCCTCTTTTCGTTTTCCTTGGCAACCTTTTCCTGGACTGAAGCATGCCCAAGCACGATCTTGCCTGCCCCCACCTCGGGGAGCTTACCCCCTACCAGTCGGCGCGCCGTATCGGCGGCAGCGGCGATGTCTGGCTCAATGCCAATGAGTCGCCCTTCCCCCGGGACCCGATGGTCATGGATGTCTCTGAATACCACCGCTACCCGGACCACGGCCCTGCACAGGTGCACACCGCCTACGCGCGCTATGCCGGCGTTGACCCCTCCCGGGTGCTGGCGCTGCGCGGTGCCGACGAGGCTATCGACCTGCTTGTGCGCGGCTATTGCCGTGCCGGCGCCGATCGCATTCTTCTCTGCGGCCCCACCTACGGCATGTACGAGCTTTGTGCGAAGGTGCAGGATGCCGGCATCGTTGACGTTCCGCTGGATGCGGATGACCGCCTGGATGTCGAGGCTATCTGCGCTGTAAACAATGTGCGAGTTGTGTTCCTTTGCCACCCGAACAATCCCACGGGCAATGCGCTGAACCACGCGGACCTCGAGGCCGTGATCGCGCACTTCGCCGGGCGCGCCCTGGTGGTGGTTGATGAAGCGTATATCGAGTTCTGTCCCGAGCGCACCGTGGTGCCTCTCCTCGAAACTCACGAGCACCTCGTGGTCGTGCGCACCCTGTCCAAGGCTTTCGGCCTCGCCGGCGTCCATGTCGGCTTCCTGCTCGCGGGCGCCGACGTCATGGACACCATGCGCAAGATCGTCGCGCCCTACCCCCTGGCGGACCCCTGTGCGCAGATCGCCCTGCATGCCCTGGCGGACGAGGGCCTTGCCCGCATGCGCCGGGAGGTGGAACTGCTGGCGGCGGAGCGCGACAGCTTCGCCGCGGCGCTGGACACGCTGCCCTGCGTCGCCCATGTGCGCCCGAGCGCCACTAACTTCGTCACCGCGACCTTCCCCCGCGTAGAGACCGCCTGGGCGGCACTGCTCGCGGACGGCATCGTCGCCCGGCGCATGCCGCATCCGCGGCTCGCCGATGCGATCCGCTTCACCGTCGGCAGCGCGGCAGACATGCAGCGGGTGCTGAAGGCGCTGGCGCCCCTGCCCGGGGACTGACGCGCCGCGGCGGCCCGCTGGCACTGTTCTTGCTGACCCACGGGCTACCACCCGGCAAGAACAAGGAGCCCACGCCGTGGAAGCAACCCACACCGCCAGCACGCTGGCAGAACGCCTGCAGACGCTGCCCAAGGTCGAACTGCACAACCACCTCGAGGGCGGCGCCATGTATCCGGACCTCGCCCTGAGGCTGGCTGCACGCAACGGCATAACCCTCCCCTTCCATGACGCTGAAAGTGCGGCGGCCTATTACCGTTTCAGCAGTCTCGACCAGTTCATCGACATCCTGCGCACGACCGTGGCCACCCTCAACACCGCCGAGGACTACGCCGACGCCGTGGAGCGCCAGGGCATCGAGGCGCGGCGCCAGAACATCCGCTACCACGAATTGTTTGTCACCTATGGTCTGGTCTCCCGCCGCGGCGTGCCCTGGGAAGCCGTGGTCGAGGGCCTCATCGAGGGCCGGCGCCGCAATGCCGAGCGCCACGGTGTCGACACTGCCTTTATCATCGACCTTGACCGGACCCTGCCGGGGGACGCGGCGCTCGCCCACGTCGAACTCGCCCTCGCTGCGCGCGAGCGGGCCGGCATCGTCGGCCTGGGCCTCGACTGCCAGGAGGCAGGCTATCCTGCCGGACGCCTGAAACACTGCTTTGCAGCGGCGGCGGAAGCGGGGCTGCCGCTGACCGCGCACGCGGGAGAAGACGGCGGCGCTGCCAGTATCTGGGACGCCCTGGACTGCGGCGTGGCACGCATCGATCACGGTGTGCAGGCAGTCGAGGACCCGTCACTGCTCGCGGTCCTCGCCGAGCGCGAGATACTCCTCACCGTCTGCCCGCTGAGCAACGTTGCGTTGCAGGTATTTCCCTCCCTGGCCGATCATACGCTGCCGCAGCTGCTGGCGGCGGGCATCCCGCTCTGCCTGAATTCCGATGACCCGCCCATGTTCGACAGCGACCTGCTCACTGAGTGCGAGGCCGTAGAGGCTCAGTTCGGTCTCGGCGAGGCCCTGCTGGTGGAGCTCCTGCGCAATGCCGTGGCCCACTCTTTCCAGCCCGCGCCGGCCCGCACACAACTGCTCGCCGACTTCGACGCTGCCGCGACGGCCCTTGGCCACGATCGTGGCTGAGGCCGCGGTGCCGGTACCGGCCGTGGGAGCGTCGGCCAGCGCCGAGACCAAGTATCACATCCTGGTCGGGGTCTACGTCGGCGCCTGGGGTCTGGTCCCGGGCCTCACACCCAAGCTGATTCCCCTGGACCTCGAATGGGGCGGCCTCGGGGTGCTGGCGGTCAGTTTTGGTGCATTCGTCCACGCCATCACCTTCCCGTGTACCGATGCCGTCGCCGAGGTCTGGGGCCCGGCGCGCGCCCGTTTGATGGTGTACGTGGGCTTTGCCGTCTACGCCATGGCCATCGCCTTTTACATGGTCGGGGCGGCGCTGCCACCAGCGCCGGGCTGGCCCCTGAACGATGCCTACGTCAGCATCTTTTCCCAGGCCGAGCGCATGATCATCGCCTCCCTGGCCGCCACCGGCGTCGCCCAGCTCCTCGATATCTTTCTCTTCGAGCAGGTCCGGCGGCTGACCGGACCCCGCTGGCTCTGGCTGCGCAACAACGTGTCCACAGCTATCTCCCAGCTCGCTGACACGACGATTTTCTACAGTATCGCCTTCTATGGCGTGATCCCGAACGAACAGCTGCCCCTGATCGTGTTTGGCACCTATCTCGTGAAGCTCGTGATCACCGTCGTCGACACGCCCGTCGTCTATCTGGTCGTGCGCTGGATAACCGGCAGCTGGTCAGCATCCGGGACCCAAAACGACTGCCCGCAGAGATCATGATCTGGCGCAAGGCATTGCACTGCTTTTTGAATAACGTTAAGAATTAGTGCGGGGCGCAGAAAGGGATCGCCACCGGCCCGGAAACTTGCTTGTTTGTGTCTAGCAAGTATACTCATGAGAGCTCCGGGACGCTGGCATTGCCCGGTCTGGCGAGGCCCCTGACAGCCACCGCCGGGCGGATCCCGACGGCGCCGGAAACGCGCGCAGCGGCGACACGAAAAGCGACTAGACGCATAGCGATAAGACGAGGATCACAGCATGACAACCCCCCAGAAACCCGACTTCGATGTCATCGCCGTCGGCGCCGGCTTTGCCGGTCTCGCCCTCATCCACTACCTGCGCGATGCCGGCCTCTCCATCCGCGTTTTCGACAAGGCCGATGATGTTGGCGGCACCTGGACGTGGAACCGCTACCCGGGCGCCATGACCGATAGCGAGAGCTACTACTACTGCCTCACCTTTTCCAAGGAACTCCTGCAGGAGTGGAAGTGGAGCCGGCGCTACCCGGACTGGAAAGAAACGCACAGTTATTTCCACTTTGTAGCCGACAAGTGCGACATGTGGCCGCACATCCAGCTCAACACGGAGATCGTGGACGCGGCCTACGAGCAGGACAGCGGCCACTGGAAGGTCACTACCGCGAGTGGAGAGAGCCACACCTGCAAGTACTTCATCAG
This sequence comes from Pseudohaliea rubra DSM 19751, assembly GCF_000764025.1. GTDB lineage: Bacteria > Pseudomonadota > Gammaproteobacteria > Pseudomonadales > Halieaceae > Pseudohaliea > Pseudohaliea rubra. The sequence continues at coordinate 149,365 of NZ_KN234746.1, forward strand.
TGCCATGGGCATGATCTCCCAGCCGGTGATCCCGAAGATCGACGGCATGGACCGCTTCCAGGGTCCCCTCTTCCACTCCGCCCGCTGGCCTGACGGTATCGAGTGGGAAGGCAAGCGTATCGGCATCATCGGCGCCGGCGCCACCACGGTGCAGATGGTCCCGGCCATGTGCGACAAGGCAGAGAGCATCCATGTCTTCCACCGCACGCCGAATTTCATTCTGCCGGCCATGCAGGCACCCATGACCGAGGAATGGGAAAAGGAAATCAAGGACAACTACGACGAGATCGTCGCCAAGTGCCGCAACCACGTGTTCGGCATGGCCTTCGATACCGCCGACGGGCGCCTGGCCGTGGAGACAACCCCGGAGGAGCGCGAGCGCATCTTCGAAGAGAAGTGGACCGGCAGCTTCCGTTGGGTTTTCGAGACCTTCGAGGACCTGCTGGCCGATCCGGAGGCAAACCGTATGGCCTCCGAATTCATCATCCGGAAGATGCGTGAGCGCATCAAGGACCCGGCCGTTGCCGACATCCTGGTGCCGAAGATCGACGACTACCCGCTCTTTGCCAAGCGTCCCCCGCTGGATCACGGTTACCTTGAGTGCTATGACCGGGACGACGTCCACCTCGTGGACATCCGCGACGAGGGTGAGCCCATCGTCGAGATCACTGAAAAGGGCGTGCGCACCACAAAAGGCGACTATGATTTCGACATCATTGTTCTCGCCACCGGCTTCAGCGCTTACACCGGCGCCCTGGAGGCCTTCCCGATCCACGGCGTGAGCGGCCAGACCCTCGCCGAGAAATGGCAGGAGACCTCCAAGTCGATCATGGGCGTGTGCGTGGCGGACTTCCCGAACATGTTCATCATCACCGGGCCCCAGGCGCCCTTCGCCAACCTGCCGACCTCCATCGAGCAGAACGCAATCTGGATCACCAACTGCATCCGCAAGATGGAAAGCGAGGGCTACGACGTCTGCGTGCCGAAACCGGAAGCGGAGGAGGAATGGTCGAAGCACGTGGCCGAGGTGCACAACGCCACGCTGATGAACGAGGGCGACAAGGTTCACTCGTGGATGATGGGCGCCAACCTCGAGACCAAGCCGCCGCGGGTACTGATCTATTTCGGCGGGGCCAACAACTACTACGACAAGCTGGACGAGTCGGCCAACGAGGGCTTCCCGGAACTGGAGTTCCAGAATCACGTCGGCTGACCGCGGCGCTTCACGAGGAACCCCCGAAACCCCGCCTCGGCGGGGTTTTTTGTGCCCGGCGCGCGGCTGCTAGCCCGGCAGGGTCCGCCGCCGCCGCAGCGGCAGCACACCGGTAGCGATCGCCGTCCCCAGCAGGGTGGCCGTCATCCCTGCCAGCATCTGCGGCGTTATACTTTCATCGAGGAGCACAACCCCCCAGGCCAGCGCACTCACCGGCACCAGCATGGTAACCGTCGACGCCGCCGTGGCACCGGCACTCGACAGCAGGCGGAAGTAGAGCAGCAGCGCGGCGGCCGTACTCAGGGCCGCAAGGCCGAGGGCCGAACCCCAGGCCATCGGGCTTACGGCCTGCGTCGGCCACAGCAGTACCGTGGGCACCAGCAGGACGATAGCTGCCACCGAACAGCTGCCGGCGGCCAGCACGCGGCTTGGCAGATGCGCAAGGCGCGTACGCGAATAGTTGCCGCCGAAGCCGTAGCACAGGGTTGCAGCGAGCGCGGCGAGCATGAACCAGCCATCACCTCCCGCCGAAAAATCCAGGCGACCGACGGACAGGACCGCTACCCCCGCCAGAGCGAGGGTCAGGCCGATCACCTGGGCGCGCAGAATCGGCGTGGCGAAAAAAGCGACCCCCATGAGTGCCGTGGCGATGGGCGTGGCCGCGTTGATCAGCGATGTGAAGCCTGCCTCCAGGCCCAGGGTGGCCAGGGCGAGCAGCGAGTACGGTAGCGCCGACGTGAAGACGCCGAGCACGATAAGCTGCCGGGCGTGTTGTCGGCAGAGGCGCAGATGATGCCGGCTCGCCAGCAGCGGAAGCAGAAGCAGAGCCCCAAGCCCCATGCGCAGACCGATCAGACTTACCGGGCCGAACTCAAGTACCGCCACGCGCATAAAGATAAAAGAAAAGCCCCACAGCGAAGACAGCAGCAGCAGACGCAGGGTGTCGGTGGCGGACACGAGGAGCCCGTCAGGAGCGGCGCGAGGCGCGAACGGCCCTCACGCTGCGCTCAAAGCCTCGATCACGGCGTCGGTAAACTCGGTAGTACTGGCAGTGCCGCCAAGATCCGTGGTGGTGTGCTTGCCCGCGGCGATCACCGTGCGCAGGGCGGCGCGGATCCGTCCGGCGATCGCGCCCTCTTCCAGATAGTCGAGGAGCTGACAGCTGGCCAGGATCACGCTGGTGGGGTTGGCGATGTTCTTGTCAGCGATATCGGGGGCGCTGCCGTGGACCGCCTCGAAGATAGCGCAGTCGGCGCCGATATTCGCCCCGGGCGCCATGCCGAGGCCACCGACCAGGCCGGCGCAAAGGTCCGACAGGATATCGCCGAAAAGGTTGGTAGTGACAATAACGTCGAACTGCTCGGGCCGCATGACCAGCTGCATGCAGGCGTTGTCGACAATCATCTCGATCATCTCGATCTCTGGATACTGCGCGGCCACTTCCCGGGCCACGCGCAGGAACAGGCCGGAGGTCGACTTGAGAATGTTCGCCTTGTGCACCACCGTGACCTTGCGACGCCCCTCGCGCCGGGCGAGCTCGAAGGCAAAGCGGAGAATACGCTCAGCGCCGCCGCGGCTGATCACGCTCAGGGCCTCGGCGACCATATCGTCGTCGGATACCACCTGCCCCTGCCCGGAATACATACCCTCGGTGTTCTCGCGCACCGTGATGATATCGATATCCTCGTAGCGTGCCTTCGTGCCCGGAAACGACAGCACCGGCCGAACATTGGCATAGAGCTGGAAATGCTGGCGCAGGCTGACGTTGATCGAGGAAAAACCCTGGCCGATGGGCGTGGTCAGGGGTCCCTTGAGTACCACCCGGTTGCGTTCAATTGCCTCGAGCGTGGTCGCAGGCAGCAGTTCTCCCGTGTGCTCCAGGGCTGCCAGGCCACCCTCCACATATTCGTAGTGGAAACCGCAGCCGGCGGCGTCGAGCACGGCGGTCGCCGCATCGACGATGCTCGGGCCGATTCCGTCGCCGCGGATAACCGTGATCGTGCGCGTTTCCATGGGGCTGCTCCTCGCTGTCTGTCCCGGCGCGCTAGGGTAGCCGAAGCCGTCGCCGTTGGCATCCCTGACCGTTGCGCAGGGTCAGTCCCTGACCCTGCAAAGAGCACCGGGCCTGACGCGACATGACCCACCATGGGCCCGCACAGCGATCCGTAGTATCATTACCACCGTACCTTGGTAGCGCTAAAAGCATGCCGGGCCTTGCTGCAGGCCGCCCTCTTACCATCCAGGATTCGCACTATTGTCCACAGTTACCCAGGGCTTCCGGCATCTTCTCGCCCGCCTTTCCTTCCTCTTCGCCGTTCTCCCCCTGGCCCTCGCCGGCTGCGGTGACGGCGCCGAAGCGCCAGCCGAGCCGCCGCCGCCGGTGGTGCGCACCGTTGTCGTAGCGCCGGACGATCCGGCAGCGCTGCGCCTTTCGGCGGTCATTCGCGCACGCGTAGAAGCACCCCTCACCTTTCAGCGCCCAGGACGGATCGTCGCACGGCATGTCGATACCGGCGAGACTGTTCCGGCAGATCAGCTGCTGTTCAGCCTCGATGATCGCAGAGAGCGGCTGGAGCTGACCCGGGCCGAAGCAGCGCTGGCGGCCGCCACCGCGGAAGCAGACAATGCCCGTACCGAGCTTGCGCGCCAGCGCGACCTTGTAGCCCGAGAGCTAACCAGTCGACAGGCGCTGGATGCCGCGTCGCTGCTCGCCCGGGCAACGGAGGCGCGGCTCGCCGTGGCGGAGAGTGAGCTCGGACTGGCTCGCGTAGCCCTGGCGGAAACCGAGCTGCGGGCGCCAGCCGCAGGTACCGTCATGCGTCTGGAGACAGAGGTCGGCGCAGTGCTGCGACCGGAGGCCCCTGCGCTGCTCTTCGCCAAGGCCGGCCCCCGGGAGGCAGAGGTCTTCCTTGGCAGCCCCGCAGCACCACCGACGGCAACGCTTTGGCACGGCGGCGAAGCTTTCACTGTCGAGCTCCGGGAGCAGCAGGGCGTGGCCGATACCACAAGCCGCGGCTGGCGCACCCGCTACCAGCTGCCGGCGGCGCTGCAGCTGCCCCTGGGCAGTGTCGCCAGCCTGTCTTTCACGGACGCCGGCAACGCAGCCACCTTCACCGTGCCCCTGGCCGCCGTCGACGAGCGCGGCGAAGGGCCGCAGCTGTGGCGGGTGGTGGATGGACGCAGCGAGCCGATCCCGGTGACCGTAGTGGCCGTGGACCGGGAAGAGGCCCGGGTGCGCGGCGATCTCAACACCGGTGACACGGTCATCGCCCTGGGTACGCACTTGCTGGCGCCGGGTATGAGGGTCAGGGAACAGGGGCCATGAGTCGCCTGAATCTCTCAGCGCTGGCGGTCAGCCAGCGCTCCGTCACCCGCTTTTTTATTATTCTCGCCGCCCTCGGCGGCTTCAGTGCCTTTCTGTCCATGGGCCGCGCTGAAGATCCGGCCTTCGTCGTCCGCTCCCTGGTGGTGTCGGTACTCTGGCCCGGCGCCAGCGCCGAGGAGGTGGATCAGCAACTGGTACACCGGCTGGAAAAGCGCCTCCAGGAAGTCGCCTATCTATACCGTCTGGAGACAGTGGCCCGGCCCGGGCGCGCTGATATCACCGTCGAGTTCGAGGACTTCACCCCGGCGGAGAAGATCCCCGAGCTGCAGTACCAGGTGCGCAAGCGGATGCTCGACGAGATGCCGCTGCTGCCGCAGGGCGTTGTCGGCCCTATCGTCAACGACGACTACTCGGATGTGTTCTTCAGCCTGCTCGCTCTCACGGCGCCCGAGCTGCCGCTGCGCGACCTGACCCGGGAGGCCGAGGCGATCCGCGACCGGCTTCGGCTGGTGCCCGGGGTGCACAAGGCGCTGATCCTGGGCGAGCGCCCGGAGCGGGTTTACATCGACGTGGACAACGGCCTCCTCAACAACCTCGGCGTCTCCTCCCAGGCCCTCATCGACGCCGTCAACGCCCACTTACGTCTGCTGCCCGCCGGCGAGCGCCAGGGCAGCGGGCCCGTGCTGCGCATGCGCGTCGGTGACGACCATGCAGACCTGGACACGCTCCGCGCGATCCCCGTGCGCCTGGGCGACCGGGTGCTCCGCCTGGACCAGCTGGCGGAGGTCTACGCAGGCTACGAAGACCCGCCGGCTTACGTGGTGCACGCCGAGGGCGAGGACGCCCTGCTCCTGGGCGTGGTCATGACCCAGGGCGCTAACGGCCTCGACCTCGGCGAGCGGCTGGACACGTTCCTTGCCGAGGAGCGCGCGCGGCTGCCGCTCGGCACGACTCTGCTGCGTCACACCAACCAGGCTGAAGCCATCGCCGACGCCGTCAACCTGTTCCAGCTCAAATTTCTGGTGGCGGTGCTCGTGGTGATGCTGGTCAGCTTCGCCGCCATCGGTCTGCGTGCCGGCATTGTCGTGGGCATCAGTATTCCGCTGACCCTGGGCATCACCTTCCTGGCCATGAAGCTCTCGGGGATCAATCTCGACCGTATCACCCTCGGCGCGCTGATCATCGCGCTTGGGCTGCTGGTAGACGACGCCATCATCGCCATCGAGATGATGCTGGTGAAAATGGAGGCGGGCATGGCCCGGGTAGAGGCCGCGGCCCAGGCCTGGCACCTCACTGCAGCACCCATGCTCTTCGGCACCCTCGTTACGGTCTCAGGCTTCGTGCCCATCGGCTTCGCAAGGTCCAGCGTGGGCGAGTACGCCGGCAACATTTTCTGGGTGCTGGCCTATGCGCTGGTAATCTCCTGGCTGGTGGCGGTGACCTTCACCCCCTACCTTGGCGTGAGGCTGCTGCGCGAGCACAGCGGCAACGGCGGCCACAGCGACGACCCCTACGACACGCCGCGCTACCGGCGCCTGCGCGCCCTGGTCCGTGGCTGCGTGAGCCACCGCGTGCTGGTGGTAGCCGCAACGGTGGCGCTGCTGGTGCTGGCGGGGGTGGGCATGAACCGCTTCGTGCAGAAGCAGTTCTTCCCGGGCTCGGACCGGCTTGAGGTCATCGTCACGCTCTGGCATCCCCAGGGCACCTCCCTTGAAGAAACCGCAGAGACCGTGCGCTCGGTCGAGAGCCTGCTCGCAGCACAGCCCGGGGTGCTCAACCAGGTCAGCTATCTCGGTGCCGGTGCACCGCGTTTCTTCATTTCCTCAAACCCGGAACAGCCCTCCTCTGCCTTCGGCAAGGTCGTCGCCGTGACCCGCGACAAGCGCGCCCGCGATGCCGTCATGGCTGCGGTGCGCGAGCAGGTGGTGGACGGCGCCTTTCCGCAGGCACGCGTGCGGGTATCGCGACTACTCTACGGGCCGCCGGTAGTGTGGCCCCTGACCTTCCGCATCATCGGCCCGGACCCGCAGGTGCTGCGGGACACCGGCCGCGAGCTGGTATCCATTATGGACGCCAACCCACACATCAAGGATCCACACCTGGAGTGGGACGAGCGCATTCCCGTGCAACGACTGAAATACGACGAGCACGCCCTCGCCCGCTACGGCCTCACGCCGGCGGCGGTAGCGCGCTCCCTGCAGGTGCAACTGCACGGGGAAGCCATTGGCGAGCTGCGCCAGGACATCCGCACCGTGCCCATCTGGCTGCGCGGCCGCGACCGCGGCGAGCTGGGCCCCGAAGAGGCCTCACGGCATGAACTGCGCACCGCCGACGGCGGCAAGGTGTCCCTGGCGCAGCTGGGCCGGGTCGACGTGGAATACGAAGAGCCGGTGATCATGCGCTATAACCGGGAGCGGTTCCTGCCCGTGGTCGCGAGCCTGCGCAGCGGCCAGCCGAACAGCGTCACCGAGGAGATCTGGGCCGCCGCGGCGGCGCTGCGCGATGAACTCCCGCGCGGCTACCGGATCGATATCGGCGGTTCGGTAGAGAAATCCGCCAAGGCGAACGCCTCCCTCTCGGCCCTGCAGCCGGTGATGGTCGCCCTCATGCTGATCTTCGTGATGCTGCAGATGCGCAGCTTCCGCGGCACGTTCATGGTCATAGCAACCGCGCCCCTCGGGCTCATCGGCGCCGTGGCGGCCCTGCTTCTGTTCAACCAGCCCTTTGGCTTCGTGGCGCTCCTCGGCCTCATCGGCCTGGCCGGGATCCTCATGCGCAACACGCTGATCCTGGCCCAGCAGGTGGAGGACAACCGTGCCGAAGGCATGGACGGTGCCGAGGCGGTGATCGAGGCAACGGTGCGGCGGGCAAGGCCGGTAATTCTGACGGCACTGGCGGCGGTTTTCGCCTTCATCCCGCTGACCCTCGACGGCTTCTGGGGGCCCATGGCCTACGTGCTCATCGGCGGCCTCGCCGTGGGCACGGCGATTACCCTGCTCTTCGTGCCGGCACTCTACGCGCTCTGGTACCGGCTGCCGCCGCTGGGGCGGTGACCGGCGGCCTGTAGCGCTGCTCCAGCAGCGAGCGTGACAGTTGCCTTTCTCTTCGTCCCTTTCGCCATAGGTTAATTCGCCAGGACGTTTATCGTTCATTGCTCTGACCGCCGCAGCAACCGGGAACTTTCTTTGCAATAGCGAGGCACCCCCCGAAGCACGCTTCCCCGGTCATCATCAACCCTCGCTAACATCTCCCTTTGGGTCGCGGACTATTGCTCCGAGTCTGTTGATCGTTCGATCAACAGTCAGCCTGGTACCACGCCGTCAGCCGTCGAAATCCCTCATCCAGCGGCACGGCCGGCGTCCACCCGAGGAGCTGGCGGGTCTCGCGCTGATCAAACCAGTGAGCGGTGGACAGCTGCTCGGCCATAAAGCTCGTCATGGGCGGGTCGCCGGTGCGTCCGGTGCAGTTCCACACCCGCTCGGCGAGGGCTCCACCCAACCAGGCGACCGCAGCGGGAACCTTCAGCCGCGATGACTCAACAGCGGCAGCGGTGGCGATGCGGTCGAACAGCTCCCTCACAGGACGCGGCTCACCATTGGAGATCACCAGGGCACGACCCGACAGGTCGGGCGCCTTGTCGAGGGCGGCGATGATGGCGTCTGCCGCGTTGTCGATGTAGGTGGTGTCGATCAGCGCCATCCCGGATCCGACGACGGCGAGACGGCCCCGGCGCGCCCGCTCCACGATGCGGCCAATCAGCTGCGTGTCGCCGGGTCCCCACACGAGATGAGGGCGGACCGCCAGCACCGCCATGTCGGGCGCCGCCAGCACTGCCTGCTCCGCCAGAGCCTTGGATCGGGCGTAGTGACCGCGGGCCCCGCCTGGGTCAGCCGGCGCAGCCGATGCGCCGACGAGCGACATTCCGCTATGGGCCACCGATGGCGATGACACCTGAACGAAGCGGCTGGCACCGGCCGCCCGGGCGGCCTCGAGAACGATTCGGGTGCCGTTCACGTTGATGCGCTGAAAGTCCTTCCACGGGCCCACCACAGCGACCCGGGCCGCGACGTGCACGACGGCGTCCGCCCCGGTCACAGCGCGAGCCACTACTGCGGGGTCGGTGATGTCCCCGAGGTGCTCCTTTGCGTCGAGACCGCTCGGGCCCCGTTGCAGCACCGCCACGTCAGTGCCACGTTCGATCAGCTGCCTGGCAACGGTTTGTCCCAGCAGACTGGTGGCCCCGGTGACCAGCACCCTCATGGAGACGACATCCGCCCCCCGGCAAGAGCGCCCTCGGCCCAGTCGGCCAGCTGCCCTCGGTGGATCTTGGCGTTGTGGCGCCGATCCACCGGCACCCTCGGTACCTCCAGCACGGCGGCCACCGGGACCCCGGCAACGGCGCGCACGGCATCCGTCCGGTCGACAGAGGCCAGCCGTGGCCGTCGCGGCGGATCGGTCGGCCGGAGGATGGCGACGCTCTGCTGCGTACCCGGCGGGCCAACACCGACTACTGCTGCCTGGGCAATACCGGGCAGTGACTCGATAGCGTGCTCGATGCCGACCGGAGTCACCGGTCCTTCAGCGGTGGTGACGATATCAGCCATGCGCCCCTCGACCCACAGCCGGCCCTGGTCGTCGAAGTGCCCGACATCGCCGCTGCGGTGCCAACCCGGCGGCGTCGCCGCGGCTTGCTGAGTCGCCCACAAGCTGTCGTAGGTCTCTTTCATGTGGGGCGCCCGGATAAGTATTTCGCCAGTCACGCCAGGGTTATCCGTCAACTCATCGGAGGCCTCGCCGCCGCGGTCGAGCGGGCTGATCCGCACCGTAACCCCGGCCACGGGGAACCCGACACACACGCCGTTGCCATTGCCGGCTGCCTCGATGCCCTCGAGGGTAATATCGGCGACCGGCAGCACCTCGGTCATCCCATAGGGCGTGTGTGCCTCGGCCCCAGGCATCAATGTCCTGGCGTTGCGCAGGACGTCGGGGTGCACCGGGGCGCCGGCTGACAGAAGCATCCGAACTCCCTTGAGAGCCTGGTAGGCGGCAGAGGAGAGGGCGTCGGCGGTGGCCGCGATACTGGTAAGGGCTGCGGGAGAGGCGAAAACGAGTGTGGCGTCGATGGCGGAAACGGCGTCAACGAGCGCCGTGGCGCTCAGGGTGCCCGGCGACGTAACGTCCATATCAGGCACCATCGATGTGATCCCCATGGCCGGACCATACAGGGCGAAAGGACCGAAGGCTGCCACGAGCCGATCGGCACCCGTGATGCCGTAGGCGGCCATAAGCGCATCACGCTGGGCCTGCAGCTGGTGGTGTCGATAGGCGACACCTTTGGCCGGTCCCGTCGAACCCGATGTGAACACAACCGCGGCGGCGGCGTCGTCGACGGGCGGGTCAGGGAGCGGGCTGCCCTGGCCGATCGCCCGCAGCGCAGGAAGGCTGGTCGCAACCCCTAAGGTTCGATTATGCAGCGTCGACAGGGTGGTCACCGAGATGCGTTCCCCCGGCCATCGCAGCGCCCGGGCAGCCGCCAGAGCGCGGGGTATCCCGATGACGTACTGCGGCGATGCGGATGCCATCGCCCGGGTCAGACCACGCGGACCGAGCCCGGCATCTGCAAGCACCACCACGGCCCCTCGACGCCAGCAGGCGTACAGGGCGATGGTCAGGTCGATGCCGGGAGGCACCAGCAGGGCCACCCGATCGCCCTTCGCGATGCCGTGCGCGGCCATTCCTGCAGCAACGTGGCGAACGGCGGTCGCCAGCTCGGCAAAGCTCATCGACCGGTTGCCGCCGTAGCTGGCCTCGGTGATGGCGACGGCGTCGTCGGCGGCACGGGCGTCGAGCGCCGCCCACAGCGGACTGCGGCCTCCCGGCGCAGGCGTTGGCGGGGACGGGTCGACTTCGACCCAGCGATGAATCGTCCCGGCGATATCGGCATCCTCAACCACCAGGTGCCCGGCACCGATGAAGCGATGTACGTCAGCGTGTGGTAGCCGCGCCTTGAGGTCCCGCAGGTACAGATCGGAGAACACGGGATCTTCTGGCCCCCACAGCAACAGCACCGGCACCTCAGCCAGGCGCTCCAGCCCCCTTGCAATAGCAGTGAGGTCGTCGTAGCTGGGATGTTCCGCCTCGAGGGGAATGTCGGCGACGAAGTCGCCGATCGCAGCCCGCCGCTGCGCCGTGCGATAGGGGGCGAAGTAGGCGTTGCGTAAGGCCTTGCGCAGCGGCGGCCGTGCCAGCACCGTTGTTCCCCAGAGGAACAGCGGCAAGCGGACACAGATCCAGCTGATGAAGGGTCGAACCATCCGGATCAGCAGCGGTGCCCGGGCCCCTTCGGGCTGATGAACAGCGGTATTGACCAGCACCACGCCGGCGAGCCGGTGGACGTTCTCGACGGCCCACCCCAGGGAGATCGCGCCTCCCCAATCGTGACCGACGGTGATGATCGGGCCGGTGATGTCGAGGGCATCGATGACCGTTCCGAGGTCGGCGACGCGCTGGCCGAGGCGGCGGGTCGTTCCCGTGCGCTCCGAAAAGCCCATCTCCAGCTGGTCGACGGCGATCACCCGCACCCCGGGAGGCGCGGCTGAAATCACGCTGCGCCAGCTATAGGACCAGGTCGGGTTGCCGTGGACACAGACCAGCGTCACCGAGGCATCTTTGATGCCATTGTCGAGGAGGTGAAAGCCGTGCCCGCCGGCCGTGACGAGCCGCGACCAGGCCGGGGCGAGGCCCGGCAGCTTATCGGGGGGTACTGAGGCCGCCGCTGGCGAAGTCGCTGCGCCGGGAGCCGGGCTCACCAGGCGATCTCGAGGGCCATGGCGTTGATGCCCGAGCCCATACCCAGGCACAGGACCCGGTCCCCGGCGTTCAGCGACGCTGACTCCTGGGCGAGGGTCAACGGAACCGCGGCGGGGCCGGTGTTCCCCAGCCTGGGATAGGTGAGGGGCACCCGGGTGGCGTCGATGCCGAGACGTTCGCACAGCATTGACGTATGCACGGACGATATCTGGTGGATCACGTAGCGGTCCATAGCAAGCCAGCCGTATTCCTCGGCATTCGCCCAGGCAAGCCGGGAGACGCCGAGACCGGCGTCGAGGAGGGCTGCCGTGTCGGTGCGCATCTGGTCGAGGGTGCCCACGCACAGCTTGTGATGCGAGGTGTCTGCCCGGTTGATGCCAGCGACGATCCGGTGACTGCCGGCATTCTCCGAGTGGCGACCCAGCACCATAGCCGCCGCTCCCGATCCCAGCGTCAGGGTGGCAAACTCGGCGAACAGGTCGGCCGCCGTCGCCTCGTCCGAAGCGAGACGCTCGAGGGTTTTCTCCTGCGGCTGGCGGGACCCCTCCCCGTCGACGATGAGAGCGAAGTCGATCTGGTGGCTGTCGAGCATCATTCCTGCAACCTGCATGGCGTTCATGAAGCCGAGGCAGGCGTTGGCCAGGTCGAAATTCAGACACGATGTGGGCAGGTCGAGGAGATGGTGGACGGTGACCGCCGATGACGGTTCGACCCGGTCCCTGCTCACCGACGTGTCGATGAGCAGCCCCACCGCATCCGGACTGATTCCTGCGGCCGCCATCGCTTTGCGCCCTGCTTCTGCTGCGGCCTCGGTAAAGGTGTGACCCCTGGGCCACCAGCGTCGCTCCACGATGCCGGCAAGGTTCTCAAGGAGCCCCGGCTGGGTTCCGAGGCGCTCGTAGGTGTGCATGAGGCGCTCGTCGAAGGACGCCGAGGTGACGACCTCAGGCGCGTGGTGGGCGGTAACGGACACGATCGCGGTGTCCTTGAGGTTGAAGGTAGCGTTTCCGGACATCAGGGCTCTCTGGAGGATAAATGAATAATCATTGCAGCGCGGCCAGCCTGGCAGCTGCCATTCTAAACTGATTCACAGGTCACGACGGTTTTGAGCGCTGTGGATCCTACGCATGATGCCCGGGCGCAGGCAACGGCGCCGTTTGAAATCGCGCTGCAGAGGCGGTGCGCGCGGTATGGCTTCTCCCCTGTTCCGCAGTCATGGCACTACCGGGACTTCCACCGGGACCGCACTGTCGCCCTCAGGCCCGCCCCGACCATGAGTACAGCCAGTATCCACAGCGCGATAGACGAGTTGCAGGCACAGGAGCAGCCGGCGGAGCGACGCTTTGTTCGCCCAACACCCCGTCCAGCGGTGACAGTTCCAATGGCAGTACCGTCGAACGATCTGAAGCGACGACAACCCCCTCCTGTCGAAGGGTGGTGTAACCGGTAAACTGAATCTGAATCACGTACTCACCGGGTGCGAGGGAACTGATCACGAAATCCCCATCGAAATTTGTTACCCCCCAGGCTTTTAACTGCTGGTCTTGGAAGGCATTGACCTGGACAAAGGGAAGCGGCTGTCCGGCTTCTTTATCGATTACCGTGCCCTGCACAGAGCCAACGCCGCTTTGGGCAAAGCCGGCACTCGCCGAAAGCAGGAGCAGCAAGAATGAACAGACAAGTTTTTTAAGCATGGGGCTGACCCCGGTCATGGTGTCCACCTCCCCGACTTAAAAGCTTAAGTTTTAAGCACGCTGCAACTACTGAAGCTCAGTAGTTGCAGCGTTGACATAGATTACTAATTACTCCCACTCAATCGTCGCCGGCGGCTTCGAGCTGATGTCGTAGGTGACTCGGGAAACGCCGCTGATCTCGTTGATGATGCGGTTGGAGACGGTCTCGAGAAGTTCATAGGGCAGGTGCGCCCAGCGGGCGGTCATGAAGTCCACGGTCTCGACGGCACGCAGGGCGATAACGTATTCATAGCGGCGGCCGTCGCCGACCACGCCGACGGACTTTACCGGCAGGAACACGGCAAAGGCCTGACTGGTCTTGTCGTACCAGCCGCTGGCGCGCAGTTCCTCGATAAAGATGGCGTCGGCGCGGCGCAACAGGTCCGCGTATTCCTTCTTCACTTCGCCGAGGATACGCACGCCGAGCCCCGGCCCCGGGAACGGATGGCGATAGACCATGTCCCAGGGGAGGCCGAGTTCGAGGCCGATCTTGCGCACCTCGTCCTTGAACAGCTCCCGCAGCGGCTCCACCAGTTCCAGCGTCATGTCCTCAGGCAGGCCGCCGACATTGTGATGCGACTTGATCACGTGGGCCTTGCCGGTATTGGCGCCAGCAGACTCGATGACGTCCGGGTAGATGGTGCCCTGGGCGAGCCAGCGCACGTCCTCAAGCTTTGCCGCCTCGATGTCGAAGACCTCGATAAAGCTGTTGCCGATGAGCTTGCGCTTGGCCTCCGGGTCATCAACGCCGGCGAGGCGGCCGAGGAACAGGTCCTCCGCAGCGACGCGGATCACGCGCACGCCCATGTGGCTGGCGAACATCTCCATGACCTGGTCGCCCTCGTTGAGACGCAGCAGGCCGTTGTCGACAAAAACGCAGGTGAGCTGGTCGCCAATGGCGCGATGCAGGAGCGCCGCGACCACGGAGGAATCCACCCCGCCGGAAAGGCCCAGCAGTACCTTGTCGCTGCCGACGGTCTCGCGCACCCGGGCAATGGCATCTTCTACGATATTCGCCGGCGTCCACAGCGCCTGGCAGCCGCAGAGGTCATGCACGAAATGTTCGAAGATACGCTTGCCCTGCAGCGTATGGGTGACCTCCGGGTGGAACTGGATACCGAAGAAAGGCTTCTCCCGGTGGGCCATGGCGGCGATCGGGCAGCTCGGCGTGGCGGCAGTCACGTCGAAGCCCTCCGGGACGCGGCTGACCTTGTCGCCGTGACTCATCCACACATCCAGCAGCGGCGTGCCGTCGCTGTCGAGGTGGTCGCGGATGTCCCGCAACAGGCCGCTGTTGGCCGTGAGGCGGATCTGCGCGTAGCCGAACTCACTCGTGGGCGAGCCCTCGACCTCGCCGCCGAACTGCGCGGCCATGGTCTGCATGCCGTAGCAGATACCGAGCACCGGCACGCCGAGCTCGAAGACGATGGCCGGGGCGCGGGGGGAGCCGGCCTCAGGCACGGACTCGGGGCCGCCGGAAAGGATGATGCCCCGCGGGGCGAAGGCGCGGATGGCGTCCTCGTCGAGATCCCAGGGGCGGATCTCGCTGTAGACGCCGCTTTCCCGCACCCGCCGGGCAATGAGCTGGGTGTACTGCGAGCCGAAATCCAGGATCAGGATCTTCTCGGCATGAATGTCGGTCATGGGCGGGAGTCCGGCGCCGGGCGCCTCAGCTGACGGGGTAGTTCGGCGCTTCCTTGGTGATGGAGACGTCGTGGACGTGGGACTCGGTCATGCCCGCAGCGCTCACCCGCACCAGCCGCGGCCGGGTGCGCATGGTGTCGATGTCCCGGGAACCGGTGTAGCCCATGGCCGAGCGCACGCCGCCCATGAGCTGGTGGATGATCGCCGACGCCGGGCCCTTGTAGGGCACGCGGCCCTCGATACCTTCCGGCACGAGCTTCTCCGCACCCTTGCTCGCGTCCTGAAAATAGCGGTCCGAAGAGCCCAGCTGCGTGGACATGGCGCCGAGAGAACCCATGCCGCGATAGGCCTTGTAGGTTCGGCCCTGATAGAGCTCGACCTCTCCGGGCGCTTCCTCGGTGCCGGCGAACATGGAGCCCATCATCACCGAGTGTGCCCCTGCCGCGATGGCCTTGGCGATGTCCCCGGAGAAGCGGATGCCACCGTCGGCGATCACGGGTACATCGGTGTCCTCAAGAGCCGCAGTCACGTTGGCGATGGCCGTCATCTGCGGCACGCCGATGCCGGTAACTACCCGGGTCGTACAGATAGAACCGGGGCCGATACCGACCTTGACCGCGTCAGCACCGGCCTCGGCGAGGGCTTTCGCTGCCTCGCCGGTGGCAATATTGCCACCGATAACCTGTACCTCGGGGAAGTGGTCCTTGATCCACTTGACGCGATTCAGAACGTTACGAGAGTGGCCATGGGCCGTATCGACCACAATGACGTCGACGCCGGCGCGGACGAGCGCAGCCACCCGTTCGTCCGTGTCGGCGCTGGTGCCCACAGAAGCACCGACGCGCAGTCGGCCGTGTTCATCCTTGCAGGCGTGGGGGAAGCTCTCTGCCTTATCGAAGTCCTTGACGGTGATCATCCCCGTGAGGTCAAAGTCGGCGTTGACCACGAGAATCTTCTCGATGCGGTGCTGGTGCAGGAGCTGCTGCACTTCCTCGGCGCTGGCGCCTTCGCGCACGGTCACCAGCTTTTCCTTCGGCGTCATGATGCTGGCGACGGTGCGATCCAGGGACGTCTCGAAGCGCAGGTCGCGGCGGGTGACAATTCCCACGAGGTCGTCGCCGTTCAGCACCGGCACCCCGGAGATGCCGTTGGCGCGGGTAAGCTCGACGAGCTCTGCGATGGTCGCAGTCTGCTGGATCGTGATCGGGTCCTTGACCACACCGCTCTCGAATTTCTTGACCCGGCGCACGTGGTCCGCCTGCTCGGCGATGCTCATGCTCTTGTGCACGATGCCCACGCCGCCCTCCTGGGCCAGGGCAATGGCGAGGCGTGACTCGGTGACCGTGTCCATCGCCGAGGAAATCAGCGGGATATTGAGAACGATCTCCCGGGTAAGGCGCGTGCGCAGGGACACGTCTGTGGCGACCACATCCGAGTAACCGGGCAGCAGCAGGACGTCATCAAAAGTGAGAGCTTCCTCGTCGATGCGAAGCATGGCCGGGTCTCCGTTGGCGGGGAGGTGGTAAACATGCAATTATAATTGCTTGGCTCTTCCCAGGTAAACCAGCGCCCTTTTTTTTGCAGGCTACCGCCAGTGCAGACCACCGCCAGCTCACCCCCCGCCGTCTCCGTCAGCCGCCTCGCGCGGGAGGTGAAGACCCTCCTCGAGAGCCACTTCGACTTCGTCTGGGTCGAAGGCGAGATCTCCAACCTCGCCCGCCCCGCCTCCGGCCACTGGTACTTCTCCCTAAAGGACGACGGCGCGCAGGTGCGCTGCGCCATGTTCCGCCGCGCCAACCAGCGGCTGCGCTTTACCCCGGAGAACGGGGACGCGGTACGCCTGCGCGCCCGGGTCTCCCTTTACGAGGCCCGGGGGGACTTCCAGCTCATCGTGGAATACCTCGAGCCCGCGGGCGCCGGGGCCCTGCAGGCGCGCTTCGAGGCCCTCCGGGCCAAGCTCGAGGCCGAGGGCCTGTTCGCCGCTGAACGCAAGCTCCCGCTGCCGGCGGCGCCGGCCCACCTCGGCATCATCACCTCCGCCACCGGCGCAGCCCTGCAGGATATGCTCACGGTACTCCGACGCCGCTGCCCGCTGATCCGCGTCTCGCTGCTGCCGGTGCCGGTGCAGGGCGTCGAGGCGGCACCGGCGCTCTGCGCAGCCATCGCCCGGGCCAACCGCTGGCAGGAAAGCGGCGCAGCGTGTTTCGACGCCCTCATCGTCGGCCGCGGCGGCGGCTCCCTGGAAGACCTCTGGGCCTTCAATGAGGAGAGCGTGGCCCGCGCCATTGCCGACAGCGCACTCCCCGTGGTGAGCGCCGTGGGCCACGAGACGGACATCACCATCGCCGACCTGGTGGCAGACCAGCGGGCTCCGACCCCCTCAGCGGCGGCGGAATTGCTGAGCCCGGATCAGGCCGACTGGCGGCTGCGCCTGGCGCAGCTGGACGAGGCGCTGACCCGCAGCATGGCCCGCCAGCTGCGCGATGCCGGCCGTGAGCTCGCCCACCTGCGGGCGCGCCTGAAGCACCCCGGTACACTCCTGCGCGAGCGCGCCCAGCGCCTCGATGACCTCGAGGGCCGGCTGGCGCGGGCCCAGGCCAGTGCATTCCAGCGGGAGCATCGGCGGCTCGACCGGCTTACGGAGCGGCTTCTGCGCCGTGACCCGCGGCCGCGACTGGCCCGCCTCGGCGACCGCCTCGATGACGCCGAGCACCGCCTGCGCCAGGCCATGAGCCACGGCCTGGTACGCCGACAGGAACGCCTGTCACGGCTCGCTGCCCTCCTCGACTCCCTGAGCCCCCTGGCCACCCTGGGGCGAGGCTATGCGATTCTCACTGACGAGAGCGGCGCCATCCTGCGCCGGGCAAGGGATACGTCGGTGGGCGATGCAGTCGGGGCACGGCTGGCCGAAGGCAGGCTGGCGCTGCGCGTGGAGGGGGTGGAGCGTGTGGAGGAGGACGACCGCTAAGGGCCGCCTCCGGCGCAAAAATCAGTACTTCGCGGGCAGCCGCGTGTTGATGATAATGTGCCGCCCCTCGAAGCGGATGTACTCGCCGATGGTGAGGTCCTTGAGGATACGGGCAACCATCTCCCGGGAGGCGCCGACCCGGTCGGCAATGTCCTGCTGGGTAAGCTTCTCGGGAATGAACATGGAGCCATCGGTCCGCTCTTCAGCGAGGTCCATGAGCACATTGGCCACGCGGCCGTAGACGTCCTGCAGGGCGAGGCTCTTGACGTCTGCAGTGAGCTTGCGCACACGGGCGGCGAGGTTGCCGATCAGGGTGCGGGCCATGTTCGGATGCTCCTCGAGCACCCGGTTGAAATCGTCCTTGTAGACGATGCAGAAGGTGCACTTCTCGACAGTACGCACAGAGGCGGAGCGGGTGCTGTCGTCGAGCAGGGCCAGTTCGCCGAAGTAATCCCCGGCGCCCTGGGTGTTCATGATGAATTCCTTGCCGTTCTTGTCGCTGCAGTAGACCTTGACCTTGCCGCCGTCGATGACGAACAGAGAATCTGCGGGATCATTCTCGTGGATCACCACCGTATTCTTCGGGAAGGTACGGCGGGTGCTGGTTGCCTCCAGCGCCGCCAGCTCCTCGGTCGAGAGGCCCCTGAAAATCTCCACCTGTTCCAACATGGCTGCAAAGGTCCACGAACTGCCGCGATGATGCCATGGTACCGCAGGGTCAAGGGCGACGCACCACCGTTCGCCGACCTTTCCCCTCCCGCCGGCCCGTCGCTATACTCGGCGCCATCGATAGGGCGCGCGGCGCCATGGGGAGCAGGCAGAACGGTGACCGGCGAGCTACAGCCCTTTCCCTTCAGTGACGTGCTCCTGCGCGCCATCGCCGAGGTGCGCAGCATCGCCGCGGAGGTGGCGCCGACGCTGGCCGCGGAGCCCCGCGAGGATCTTACGGGCGTCCTCAAGGCGGCAACTGCCCTCGAACGGGACCTCGGCGATGGCGAGGCTGCCGACCGGCACGAGCTGCGCAACCGCCTTGGCGCCCTGCGCGGCTACGCCGAAATGCTCCTGGAGCAGGTGGAGGGCGACGCACACGCCGAGCTCGGCGACTGCCTCCTGCGCCTGGTGCAGGCCACCCACAGCGCCGGAGACCTCACCCTCGACAGCCAGCCCGGACGGGGCAGCGTCACCATAACCAGCGAGCCGGGCTTTATCCTCGCCGTGGACGACCGGCGGGAGAACCGCGAGCTCGTCGCCCGCTACCTCTCACGCTGCGGTCACTTTGTGGTTACTGCCGCCGACGGCGAGCAGGCCCTGGCCACCCTGGAGGAATCCGATGTCGATGTGGTACTCCTCGACCTGGTCATGCCCGGCATGGACGGCCGCGAGGTGCTGGCGCGCATCAAGGCGCACCCGGAGTGGCACGCCACGCCGGTGATCGTGATCTCCGGCCACCAGGATATGCAAGGCATCATCGACTGCATCGAGGCCGGCGCCGACGACTACCTGTTCAAGCCCTTCAACCCGGTGCTGCTACAGGCGCGTATAAAGGCCGGCATCGAGCGCAAGCGCTGGCATGACCGCGAGGACCAGTACCGGCAGCAGCTCGAGCGCAGCGAGCAATTCATCCGCGCCACCTTCGGCCGCTACCTCTCCGACGAGATCGTCACCGACCTCCTCGAGCGCCCCGAGGGCCTGGACCTCGGCGGCGATCTGCGCGAAGTGACCATCCTCATGTCCGACATCCGCGGCTTCACCACGCTTTGCGAGCAACTGGAGCCGACCCAGGTGGTGACCATGCTCAACCGCTACCTGGGGGCCATGACGGACATCATCCTGGCCTGGAACGGAACCATCGACGAGTTCATCGGCGACGCCATCCTCGCCGTCTTTGGCGCGCCCCAGGGCCGCAACGATGACGCCGACCGCGCGGTGCAGTGCGCCCTCGCCATGCAGGCCGCCGTGGACGCGGTCAACACTGCCAACGCCGCCGAGGGCCTGCCGGCACTGCGCACAGCAGTGGCCCTGAACACCGGCACGGTCATCGCCGGCAATATCGGCTCGGAGCGGCGCAGCAAGTACGGTTTCGTCGGCCATCCCATGAACGTGACCTCGCGTATCGAGGACGCCACGGGGCCCGGCGAGGTGCTGGCGGCGGACAGCACCGTCGCCGCCCTCGCCGGCCGCGCCACCGTAGCCGAGAGCCGCGAGCTGCAGGCCCGGGGCATCGACGAGGCGCTGCGGGTGCATCTTGTGACGGGCTACCTGCCGTGAGCGGTCGCGGCCCCATCCTTCTGGTCGAGGACAACGAGCTCAACCGGGATATGCTGCGCCGGCGTCTCACCCGTGCGGGCTTTACGGTGCTCACCGCCGGCGACGGCCGCGAGGCGCTGCAGCGCATGGAAGCGGAGCAGCCCGCGCTGGTGCTCATGGACATGAACCTGCCCGTGCTCGACGGCTGGAACGCCTGCCGCGAAGCGCGGGCAAACCCCACTACCCGGGCCATCCCGATCATCGCCCTCACAGCCCACGCCATGGCGGCGGACCGGCAGAACGCCCTCGGCGCCGGCTGCGACGACTACGCCACAAAGCCCATCGACTTCCCGGCCCTGCTCGAGAAGATCGAGGCGTTCTGTCCCGCATGAGCCTGCGCAGACGCCTGATTCTGTCACTGCTGACCATCCTGGTGCTTTTCGCCATCAACGTCGGCACCCACTTCTGGGGCAGCTTCGCGCGGAGCGAGAGCATGGTCGCCTACCGGCAGGCCGTAGAGGCCTCGCAGCTGACCACGGAGCTGGAGCAGCTGCTGGAGGATCAGCGCCAGCAGATCCTCGTGCTGGCGACACTGCGCGAGACTACCGAAGACCGTCTGGGGGACGAGGAAAAGTCCCGGGAACAGGCCGATCTCGCTGCCATCCGCCAGCGCATCGAGAATCTCGGTGCGGTCAGCCGCGATGTCACCCAGCAGCAATACGAGCGCCTGCTCACCGCCGCCGACCGCCTCCTCGTCAACTGGCAGAGCTTCTATGAGCGTTATAACGATCCCGCCTACGACGCCGATGTGGAGGATGCCGGTGACTACCTCACGACCAGCCAGCGGCTGAAGGAGCTGGAGCAGCGCCAGGCTTTTATCGCCGTACAGCGGGCCAATGTCATCGATCGCACAATCCTGCTCACGGATCGGATCACGGTCGTCGGTTTCATCACCTCCATCTTCCTCACGGCGACCCTCGGCCTGTTATTGGTGCGCTATACCAACGCCTCCCTGAAGCGCCTCAAGCGCGGCACGGAGCGCATCGGCGCCGGCGACCTCGGCTACCGCATCGATGACATCGAGGACGAGGGCGAGCTCGGCGATCTCGCCGAGGCCTTCAACACCATGGCCGACAAGCTGCGCATCGCCATTGAGGACGAGCAACAGGCAAAGCGGGAGGCAGACGAGGCCAACGCGGCCAAGAGCATCTTCCTCGCCAACGTCAGCCACGAACTGCGCACGCCGCTGAATGCCATCATCGGCTACAGCGAAATGCTCCACGATGAGCTCGGCGACGCCGGCGCGGTGGACCGGGACAGCCACCGGGCAGACCTCGACAAGATCGCCCTCTCCGGACGCCAGCTGCTGGCGCTCATTGACGACATCCTCGATCTGTCCAAGATCGAGACCGGTAAAATGGAACTGCACTGCCAGGACTTCCGCCCGGAGGAGGTTATACGGCAAGTGTGCGACGGCCTTGCGCCGCTGGTGCGGGAAAAAAAGAACCGGCTGCACCTGGACCTTGCCGAGGAGCTGCCGCAGCTGCACTCGGACGCCACCAAGTTCCGGCAGGTGCTGGTCAACCTGCTCAGCAACGCGAGCAAGTTTACCGAGGACGGCGATATCACGGTGCGCGCCCGGCCCGCGGAAGCGCCCTACGCCCTGGCCGTGGCGGTGGTGGACACGGGGATCGGTATGAACAGGGCCCAGCAGGCGCGTGTCTTCGAAGCCTTCGTCCAGGCAGAACCGGACACCAGCGCCGCCTATGGCGGCACGGGGCTCGGCTTGGCGATCTGCCGGGACTTCTGTGAACTCATGGGCGGGCGCATGAGTGTGACCAGCGCCCCGGGCCAGGGGTCGACCTTTACCGTGGAGTTGCCGGCTGACCCAGGGTCAGCTCGCGCAGGCGCCTGAGCGCCTGCTCGCGCTTCTCCAGATCCTGACGCAGGATGGCATTACTACCCTCCAGATCATCGAGGTGCCGCGCCAGTTCCACCAGCGCCTCCAGGGCACGGGTCAAGAGCACGGCCGTATCGTGCGGCGCCTGCGCCGTCGGCTGCCGCGCCTGCAGCTCGGCACTGGCGACGGTTGCGGCCTCGAGATCGTAGAAGGGACTGTTCGGCAGCATACTCACATAGGCGATCGCGACATCCGCCTCCCAGGCCGCTGTGGGATTCTTCTCCAGGCGCCGGTAGCGTTGAAAATACTGCACCGCCTCGATGCTGTCGCCGGCGGCAAGGGCGCGGAACCCCCGCTCAAGGAACGTGTAATCGGCGCCGGGCTCCGGGCAGTTACAGTCCCGGGGATCGGGGAGGTTGAGGTTCAGCTCCACCTCACGCGCATCCGCCGACCCGCTGTCGGCGGTGGTCGCCGGCGGCTGGCCCGCACAGCCGGCGAGAAGCGTCAGGGCCAGGCCAGCGACCGGGGCCCAAAGCTTGAATGGCTGCACGGCCGTCTCCGTCAAATGCCGAGTACCAAGTCTAACACGACAGATACGGCTTACTCGGGCCGAAGGTGCGGAAAGAGAAGCACATCACGGATCGATGGTGAGTCGGTCAGCAGCATCACCAGCCGGTCGATACCGATGCCCTCCCCGGCCGTCGGCGGCATGCCGTACTCCAGGGCGCGCACGTAATCATGGTCGTAGTGCATGGCCTCCTCGTCGCCGGCCTCCTTCTCGGCCACCTGGGCGCGGAAGCGTTCGGCCTGATCCTCCGCGTCGTTGAGCTCGGAGAAGCCATTGGCCAGCTCCCGCCCGGCCACAAAGAACTCGAAACGGTCGGTAACAAAAGGGTCGGCGTCGCTGCGCCGGGCCAGCGGTGAAACCTCCGTCGGGTAGGCGGTGATGAAGGTCGGCTGGTCCAGCTTCTCCTCCGCGCTATGCTCGAAGATCTCCAGCTGCACCTTGCCCAGGCCCCAGCCGTCCTTGAGGGGAATGCCCAGCTCGCGGGCAAGGGCCCGGGCCGTGGTCTCGTCGCCGAGCTGTTCCGCGCTGACGCCCGGGTTGTAGGCGAGGATGGCCTCCAGCACCGTCATGCGGGCAAAGGGTTTGCCGAAGTCGTAGTCCACACCCTGATAGTGCACGCTGGTGCTGCCGAGCACGGCCTCGGCGAGCGAGCGCATCAGATCCTCCGTGAGGTCCATGGCGTCCCGATAATCGGCGTAGGCCCAGTAGTACTCGAGCATGGTGAACTCGGGATTGTGCCGCGTGGACAGCCCCTCGTTGCGGAAGTTGCGGTTGATCTCGTACACGCGCTCGAAGCCGCCGACGGTGAGGCGCTTCAGATAAAGCTCCGGTGCGATGCGCAGGTACATGTCGAGGTCCAGCGCGTTGTGGTGGGTCACGAAGGGTTTCGCGGCCGCGCCGCCGGGGATCGGCTGCATCATTGGCGTCTCTACCTCCATGAAGCCGCGGCGGTTCATGTAGTCGCGGATAAAAGTAACGACCTGCGAGCGGCGCTGGAACACCCGCCGGGAGTCCTCGTTGACGATGAGGTCCACATAGCGCTGGCGGTAGCGCAGCTCCTGGTCCGCCAGGCCGTGGTACTTGTCCGGCAGCGGGCGCAGGGCCTTGGTCAGCAGCCGCGCCTCGGCCATGTTGATGTAGAGGTCGCCCTTGCCCGACTTGTGGAGGGGCCCGCGCGCTGCAACGATGTCGCCGAGGTCCCAGTGCCTGGTCGCCTCCAGGGTGTCTGCGTCCAGGCCCTTGCGATTGATGTACAGCTGCACCTGGCCGCTGCCGTCCTGGATGAGCAGGAAAGCGCCGCGGTTGCGGATGAGGCGGCCGGCGACGGCGTACTCGGTGTTGTTCTCCTCCAGTTCCTCCTTGCTGCAGTTGCCGTACTCGGCCTGCAGCCAGCCGGCCTCCGCCGTGCGACGGAAATCGTTGGGGAAGGGGTTGCCCGCCTCGCGCAGGGCGGCGAGCTTGCCCCGGCGTTCAGCGATCAGCTTGTTCTCGTCCGCCTGCGGCGGCTGGTCTTCACTCATGGCTACGGTCCGTCAGAGGCCCTTTTTCAGGGAGGCCTCGATGAAAAGGTCGATGCCGCCGTCCAGCACGGCCTGGGTGTTGCTGGTCTCGACGTTTGTGCGCAGGTCCTTGATGCGGGACTGGTCCAGCACGTAGGAACGGATCTGGCTGCCCCAGCCGATGTCCGCCTTGTTGTCCTCCATGGCCTGCTTTTCCTCGCTGCGCTTGAGCACCTCGAGCTCGTAGAGCTTGGCCCGGAGCAGCTTCATGGCCTGGTCACGGTTCTGGTGCTGGGAGCGCTCCGTCTGACACTGAACCACAATCCCCGAGGGATTGTGCGTGAGCCGCACGGCGGAGTCGGTCTTGTTCACATGCTGGCCGCCGGCGCCGGAGGCCCGGTAGGTGTCCACGCGCAGTTCGGCGGGGTTGATCTCAATCTCGATGTTGTCATCGATCTCCGGCGAGACGAACACGGAGGCGAAGGACGTGTGCCGGCGGTTGCCCGAATCGAAGGGCGACTTGCGCACCAGCCGGTGCACGCCGGTCTCCGTGCGCAGCCAGCCGAAGGCGTACTCACCGCTGAACTGGATCGTCGCACTCTTGATGCCGGCGACCTCACCGGCGGAGACCTCGATAAGTGCCGTATCGAAGCCGTGGGCCTCGCCCCAGCGCAGGTACATGCGCAGGAGCATCTCGCCCCAGTCCTGGGCCTCGGTGCCACCGGAGCCGGCCTGGATGTCGAGGAAGGCATTGTTCGGGTCCATCTCGCCGCTGAACATGCGACGGAATTCGAGCTTCTCGAGGCGCCCTTCCAACTCGCCAAGATCCCCCTCCACGGAGGCCACCGTGTCGGCGTCGTCCTCCTCCGCCGCCATCTCGAGGAGGTCCAGGGCGTCGCGGGTGCCTGCCTCCAGCGCCTCGATGGTGCTGACGATGGACTCGAGGGTCGAGCGTTCCCGGCCCAGCTCCTGGGCCCGTTCCGGATCGTCCCAGACCGTCGGCTCGGCGAGCTCGAGCTCTACTTCCGCCAACCGTTCCTTGCGCTGGTCGAAGTCAAAGATACCCCCTCAGCACGTCCGTACGTGCTTGCATGTCCTTGAGGCGGTTGACGAGGGGGTTGATCTCCAGCATGGCGGGTCCCGTTGGTGAGAAAGCGCGCCATTCTAGCGCAGCGCGCCCGCCCCGTGCAGGGGTCAGGCGAACGGGTTGCGTAAGGGGGCAAGGATCACCACCTGCGGCACCGTGAGCAACAGCAGGAAGAGCCCGGGCCAGGCTGTCCCCCGGGGGCATGCCTCCGTCAAGGCACGGGGGTCAGGTGCTCCACGATAAGCTGCACACGCTCCTCGCCGCGCCAGGCGTTCACGTCCAGGCGGTAGGCGATAGCGAGCGTCACAACGGACGGATCCGGCCAGGCCTCCGGATCGATGTTGAAAGCGATCGCGTCCACCGCGCGCTCCGGCGCACCCGCTGGCGCCAGCACCAACTTCAGGTGCCGCTCGCCGACGATGCGCTGGCTCTTCACCACGAAGCGGCCGTCGAAGAGCGGCTCCGGGAAATGCTGGCCCCAGGGGCCGGCATTGCGCAGGGAACTGGCGAGCTCCAGCGCCAGCTCCGCCGGCGCGAGCTCGCCGTCGCTCTCGAGCACCGCCTGCAGCTCCACGTCCTGCGCCTGGCGTGCCACCTCCTCCACCAGCGCCGCTGCGAAGGCATCAAGGTGCTGCCGGGGGAGGCTCAGCCCGGCGGCCATGGCGTGGCCGCCAAAGCGGTCGATGAGCCCCGGGTGCCGGTTGTCGAGGTTGGCCAGCACATCGCGGATGTGTACGCCGGGGATAGACCGGGCCGAGCCCTTGAGCATGGCACCGTCGGCCTCTGCGTCGGCGAAGGCGATCACGGGACGGTGCACCCGGTCCTTGATGCGCGAGGCGAGGATGCCGATAACACCCTGATGCCAGCCCGGTTCGTAAAGCGCCAGCGCCAGCGGCGGCTCCACAAGATCGTCTTCCCGCGCCGCGAGAAGGGCCAGGGCGTCCGTCTGCATGTCCTGCTCGATGAGCCGCCGGTCGCGGTTGAACTGGTCCAGGCGCGCCGCGAGCCCGTGCGCCGCCCCCGGGTCGTCACTGAGCAGGCACTCGATGCCGATGGTCATATCGTCAAGGCGCCCGGCGGCGTTGAGGCGAGGCCCCACGGCAAAGCCGAGGTCCGAGGCCACAACCCGGCGCGGATCGCGGCCGGCCACGGCGAGAAGCGCCGCTACCCCCGGCGAGGCGCGACCGGCGCGAATGCGGGCCAGGCCACCCTGGACAAGAATGCGGTTGTTGCGATCCAGGGGAACGACGTCCGCCACGGTACCCAGCGCCACAAGATCAAGGAAGTCTGCCAGCCGCGGTTCGGCAACGCCCCGGGCGGTGAACCAACCGTCGTCGCGCAGCTGTCGACGCAGGGCCAGCAGCAGGTAGAAAACCACCCCGACCCCGGCGAGGTGCTTGCTGGGGAAGGCGCAGTCACGCTGGTTGGGGTTGACGATGACCGTCGCCGCCGGCAGTTCGTCGCCGGGCAGGTGATGATCGGTGACGATGACATCCATGCCCCGTTGCCGGGCCGCAGCCACGCCGGCAAGACTGGCAATACCGTTGTCGACGGTGACCAGCAGGTCCGGTCGCCCCTCGGCCGCGAGAGCCACGATCTCCGGCGACAGGCCATAGCCGTACTCGAAGCGGTTGGGCACCAGAAAGTCCACGTGCGCTGCGCCGAAGGCACGCAGTGCGCGCACGCCGAGGGCACAGCTGGTGGCACCATCAGCATCGAAATCACCGACGAAGAGGATGCGCTCGTCGGTCGCCAGCGCCTGTGCCAGCCGCGCCGCGGCGCGATCAGCGCCGAGCAGTGCATCGGGCGGCAGGAGCCGGCCCAGGGAGAGGTCGAGCTCGTCGGGGTCAAGGACGCCGCGGGCCGCATAGGCGCGGGCCAGAACCGGGTGCAGGCCCGCCGCCGCCAGGGGCTC
>NZ_KN234747.1 GCF_000764025.1 Pseudohaliea rubra DSM 19751
GGCCGGGCGCCGGGCGAGCCAGCCGTCGGCGTCGGGCCCGGGACGCAGGACGCAGTCAAGCCGGTCGCCCTCGCGAAGCTCGAAGGCCAGGCCGACCCGGCGCAGGGCCGCCAGTTCCACGAGCCGTTCCCGGGTCTCGCTACGGGCGCGGCCGCCATGACGCCACAGAAGCTGACGCTCGAGGTTGCGCTCATCGGCGCCGGACAGGGTGACCTCCCGGGTGAAGGTGAGATCGGCGACGCCGTAGAGGCGGGTACTCTCCAGCAGCAGTACCTGCAGCGGCCGCTCGAGCAGCGCTGCGGTCTCTACCAGGAAGGCGAGAGCCTCGGGGTCGATCCCGAAGTCATCGACGGGCACCAGCAGCGGCCGGTGGTCAGTCATCGTCCTGCTCCCCGGGGCTGTTCCGCGCGTAGTACCGGGCCCGTGCGAGGAGGGCATCGATGCGCTCGTCCATGGCGGCATCGAGGGCCCCGCCGGCTACCCCGGTGAGCAGGGCGAGGGCCTCGTCGACGCTGGCCACGGCGTAGACATGGAAGCGGCCGTCGTCCACGGCTGCGCGCACCCGGTCGGCGAGCATCAGGTGGTCCCGGTTCGCCGCCGGCATCACAACGCCCTGGCTGCCGCTGAGGCCGCGGGCGGCGCAGAGGTCGAAAAAACCCTCGATCTTCTCGTTGATGCCGCCGATCGGCTGCACAGCACCATGCTGGTTCAGAGACCCGGTAACGGCCAGGTCCTGGCGCAGGGGAACCTCTGCAATGGCCGAGACCAGCGCTGCGAGCTCGGCCACGGAGGCGGAATCGCCCTCGATGCCGCCGTAGGACTGCTCGAAGACCAGCGTCGCCGCCAGCGGCAGCGGTCGTTCCCGGGCCCAGCGGTTGGCCAGAAGCGCGCTGATGATGAGTACGGCTTTCGAATGGACCTTGCCACCGAGGTCGACCTCGCGCTCGATGTCGAGAACCTTGCCGCTGCCGAGGCGTGCGGTCGCGGTGATCCGTGTGGGCAGCCCGAAGCGGTATTCCCCGAGCGCGTGCACGGCAAGGCCATTGACCTGCCCTACGGCGTCGCCGTCGGTGGCGACCAGGGTGCGCTCGCGGAGGATCTGTTCCCGGGCCCGCTCCTGCCATTGCCCGAGGCGGCGATCGGCGGCTGCGACGGCGGCGCTGACATGCTCCGCGCGGACTGCCTCTGCGCCCGCGCGACGGGCGAGGAAGTCTGCCTCGGCCAGCAGCTTGCCGAGACGCCCCTGGTGCAGGTCCAGGCGACCACCGTCGCCGGTGAGGCGCGCGGCCAGCTCCACACAGCGGGCGACGCCGTCGCGCTCGATGGGCAGAAGCCCGTCCCGCCGTTGCACCGTCGCCAGCAAACGTGCGAACAGCCGGGTGCTGTCCTGCGAGCGGGCGACGTCCGGTGCCATATCTGCGGTGATCTTGAACAGAGTGGCGAACTCCGGGTCGTATTCCTGCAGGAGGAACCAGGTGAGGTAGTCGCCAAGAAGGATGACCTTGACGGCCAGGGGGATCGGCTCGGGCTCGAGCTGTACGGTGGTGGCGAAGCTGAAGGCCTGGTCCAGCGACTGGATGCGGATCTCCCGGGCGCGGAGCGTGCGCTTCAAGGCTGTCCAGGCGAAGGGGCTGCTGAGCACCTTTTCGGCCTCGAGCACCAGGTAGCCGCCGTTCGCCCGGTGCAGGGCGCCGGCCTTGACCATGGTGAAGTCGGTCACCAGGGTGCCCATCTTTGCCACCTGTTCGGCGCGGCCGAGGAGATTGGCGAAGGTCGGATTGTCCTCGTGCACCACCGGCGGCCCGTCGCTGTCAGCGTGGTCGATGAGCACGTTTATGCTGTACTGCGGGAACTCCCGTACCCGCTGGTGAAGGTTGTCCGGGATGGCGGAATCCTCGCGCTGCTGCGTAAAGGATTCCGCCTCCTCCATGGCGGCGGCTTCCACCGTGGCCAGCCACGCAAGCACCGCGGGGAGGTCCCGGTAGTCAGCACGAAGCCGCTCGAATACCGGTGCGACCGCCTGGCGGCAGAAGTCGCTGTTCAATTCCCGGAAGCGGTCGAGGCTCTCTTTCTTCCAGCCGGGCAGCTGGCGCACCACGCTCTTGAGTTCCTCCTTCAGCCTGTCGATGGCCTCCAGGGTGGCCTTGCGCTCCGCTTCGGGCAGTTTCTCGAAAGCTGCCGGCGCCAGAACCTCACCGTCCTTCAGGGGGGCGAGCGTATAGCCTGAGGGCGTCTTCAGCATTGCCACGCCCTGCTCTGAGGCCTTTTCGGCCAGGGCCTGGAAGGCCTCGGACTCGCGTTCCTGGAAGTGCTCGCCGAGTTCCTGCACCCGCGTCTGGTACTCGTCGCCCTGGAAGGTCGCCGGGAGGATCGTCAGCAGCTCCTCCACGGCTTCGGCCATGGCGCTGCGCAGCTGCCGGCCCCGGCCCGGGGGCAGGCGCAGGGCGAGGGGTTTACCCGGATCGTCGAAGTTGTTGACGTAGCACCAGTCCTCCGGCGCTTCGGCGCGGGCGGCGCGCTGCCGTTCGAGGAGGCCTTGCAGGAGCTCCCGGCGGCCGCTGCCGGTGCTGCCGGCAAGGAAGATGTTGAAGCCGTGGCCGTCGACCGCGAGGCCGAAGTCCAGGGCCTCCAGAGCCCGTTCCTGGCCCAGCTCGAAGGCCAGCGGTTCGAGCTCCGCGGTACTGTCGAAGCCGAGCGGCTCCAGCGGGCAGGATCGGTAGAGAGCATCCGCTGGCAGGGGCTCGGCGGCGGGGGCGGGGGCTCGCTCGCGCAGGCTGTCAGTCATGGTAGCTCCTTCCTCGAGCGACGTTGTCTTCCGCCAGCATAGCGCAGCGGGGCGCGCCCCGCGCCCGGGAGCGTTGATGTGCATCAAGGGTTGTCCCGGGGGCGATCCGGCGGTGCCGTGCCCGGCCCGGGGAGGCTGGCCCCGGCGGCTTACCAGACCACCGGGAGGCGCTCGAGGCCGCGGAACAGAAAGCCCGGCCGCCATGCCGGGTCGCTGCTGTCGGCTTCCAACCGCGGCAGGCGCTCGGCGAGGGCGCGGAAGGCCACGTCGCCCTCGAGCCGTGCGAGCTCGGCGCCGACGCAGTAGTGGATGCCGCCGCCGAAGGTGAGGTGACGGGCACCCTCACGCTCGATGTGGAAGCGGTCCGGCTCCGGGAAGACGTCCGGGTCCCGGTTGCCAGCAGCGAGCAGTGCGAGCACCCGCTCGCCGCCACGGATTAGCCGGTTGCCCACGGGCGTGTCGTGGAAGGCCGTGCGGTAGGTCGCGATGAGAGAGCTCTCGTAGCGCAGGATCTCTTCCACGGCGGATGGTGCAAGCTCCCGGTTGGCGACGAGCTTGCTCCACTCGGCGGGGTTGCGGGCAAAGGCCAGCAGGCCGTTACCGAGCATGTGCGCCGTGGTCTCAAAGCCTGCGCCGAAGAGGCCGATGGCGACGGTGATGATCTCCCGCTCCGTGAGCTGGCTGTCACCGTCCCGGGCCTGTAGCAGGCCGGTGGCGAGGTCGTCGCCGGGACGCCGGCGGCGCGCCTCAAGAACCTCGCCGAAGAAGGACTCCAGGAACTCGATCTGCCGGTTCGCCAGCGCCAGCTCCGCGGCGGGCAGGGCGCGCATCTCGAACACGAGAAAGGAGTCTGCGATGGCCTGGTTCAGTTGCTCAAGGAGCCCTGGCGCCATCTCGTCCTCGCGGATGCCGAGCATGTCGCACATGACCAGCGTCGGTAGCTGATAGGCGAAGTCGTGGATGAATTCCATCTGCCGGTCGTCGATCACCCGGTCCAGCAACCGGTGTGTGATGGCCTCGACGTCCGGGCGCATGGCGCGCACGCGCCGCGCCGTGAGGGCCTGGGTCACCAGTCCACGGATGCGCGTGTGCTGCGGTGGGTCCTGGTATACGAACACTTCTGACAGCCAGCGGTAGCCGGGCTGGGCGAGCACATCGAACTCCGGTCCGTAGTGGAGCTGGATGTTGCGCACGAAGTCCCCCTGGCCGAAGTTTCGCTTGTCGATGATGACCCCGCGCACATCCTCATGGCGGGTGACAATCCAGAAGCCACCGTCCGTGAAGGCCACCGGCTCCCGTGCCCGCAGGGCGGCAAAGGCCGGGTACGGGTCGGCGAGGATTGTCGGGTCCGTGGCGTCGAAGTTGACCGGCGTCCCACTGCTGCTGTCTCGCAGCGCGCTGGTGGCGAGGGCTTCCGTCATGCTGTTTCTCCTTGCTGTCGAGCGGCGTCGTAGCGGGGGTGGTGTTGGTCCCGGTCGCGATCTATTGAGGCGTAAGGACAGCCGCCGAAGCGTAGGGGGACCAGGAGCCGGTCGTTGCTTGCCGGGTAAGTGGCCGCCGGGAGTTCGTGTCGAACGCTTTCGAAGTGGCTGGGGTCGAAGCCGGCGAAGAGTGCCGCAGGGGTCGTAAAGGGGGGCTGCCACTTGTCGCCGTGGTGGATCGCGACGCGGTCCACAGAAAAGCTGTGCATGATCGAGCGTTGTCCTTTTTATAGCTCAGCACAAAACCCTAGCACAGAGTGAGTCAATGCTACCAGCGGGTAGCTTTTATAGGTGTTCGGTAGCGCTAGTGCAGCGCCCGGCTGGGTCCGCTGCGTGCCTTGCTGCTCTGTGGGAACAGGTAGTCGAGGTCCAGGCACTCGGCGGCGAGCTGCCGCGTGCCCTCCATGGTCAGGGAAAGGAAGTTGGCGCACTGGGCGCTGGTCAGGCCTGCGCCCGCGGGCAGCACCCCCGCGATCACCAGCTGCGGCGTGGCATCATCGACGATGTCCAGGAACAGCTTCAGCGTCGGGTAGTCGAGGCTGAGACGGCCGATATCCGCGGTCAGCGCCAGCATGGCCATGGGCCGGATTTCGAGCTCGGTCGTGAACAGCAGGCCGTAATGCTCGAGGAACAGCCGGCTGTCGACGACGCCGTCAAGGTTCTGGATGGCGACGATATGCAGGGCCTCACATTCGCCGCAGTGTTCGAAGGCAACGTGGCAGTCCCGCAGCCACCGCTCGAGCAGGGCGCGGTCGGGCTTGGTCGGTGTGGTCATGGTGTCCGGTAGCGAACGCTTGCAGAACGACGATCATAGCCCAGCGGCTCCTCCGGCGCGAGCCGTCTGCCTCCAGCGGTTGCTCAGAGGGTGCCGATGACGGCAGGCAGGCGCGCGAAATGGCGTGCCAGGTAGGGGTCAAATTGCTTGCCCCCTTCTTCACGGATGTGAGCCAGGGCGTCTTCGCGGGTCCAGGCGGGGCGGTGGGGGCGCTCGCTCACCAGGGCGAGCCAGGCCTCGCAGATGCTGACTATGCGTGCGGCGAGGGGGATGCTGTCGCCCGCGAGGCCGTCGGGGTAGCCGCCGCCATCCCAGCGTTCGTGGTGGTGCCGGGCGATGACCGCGGCCATCTTCATGACGGGCAGGCTCTCGTCGTAGAGCAGATCGTAGCCGGTTTCGCAGTGCTGCCGCATGATTTTCCGCTCGTCCTGGTCCAGTGGGCCGGCCTTGCTGAGAGTGGCGTCGGGCACGCCGATTTTGCCGATGTCGTGAAGGGGCGCAGCCAGCTGGATATTGCTCACGAAGGCGTCGACCATGCCCGCTGCGGTGGCAAGGGCGGCGGAGAGCGCCCCGAGACGATCCAGATAGGCGCTGTCTTCGACGCCCAGGATATGCATCAGGCGAAGAAAGTACTGCACTGCGAAGTTGTCCAGCGTGCGTCGAGTCGCCGCGTCGAGCCAGCGCCGGTCGTGCCGTTCACGGCCACAGGCGCCCAGGGTGCGCAGGATGTCCCGTTGCCGGGGGCCGTAATCCTCCGGCCAGGATGCCGGGAGTTCGTTGACGACGATTTCGGGGTGGTTGTCCATTGTTCAGGCCAACTTGAAGAACGGCTGGCCCAGGGGCTCGACGGACGCTTCCAGTTCCCGCGCCTTGCGCTCCAGCTGTGGATCGATCACGTAGCGGTTGCAGGGACAGCCGTTGACCCCTTCCGGCAGTCGCCCCTCGGGCGTCTTCGGGCAGCTGCTGCCGGCCGCCATGGGCACGAAGCGGTGGCCCGGCTCCAGCAGCAGCCCGCGTTTGCGGATGGTGCTGAGGGGAGCCTCCAGCCCGAGGCTGCGCAGGTGCTTGCGCAGCTCAGAGATAGCCTGCAGCACGCATTCATCGGAAACGAGTTTGCGTGGCCAGACGTGGCTGGCGATCTCCTCTTTGGGAATCACGGAGCCGGCGCCGCGCCGGCCGATGTAGAGCGCCAGCTCCACGATCAGAGGGCGCACGCGGCTGCGCTGGCCACGGTGGCAGAGCTGGTTGGTTCTGGCGTCGATCAGTAGCGTGCGCATGGTCACCTGCGATGCTGTGTCTGAGCTGCTGCGGTGCCACGACACATTTTAAGGTTTTCAGCCGAATTTCTTTACCTTAGTTCGGGTGTCGTGCCCGCACTTGCAGACAGAATTTAGAACCATCATCCCCGCCAGGCCATTGTTTTGCGTGAGCTATATCACAAAAAAAACAAGAAAATCGCGGTCATTGCGTTTTGCGAGGCGCATTACATTTATGCAATGTCTTTTAGGTTTCTTCTGCCTTGATGCCGATTTTGAAGAAATACCTAAGAGATGCAAAAACATACTTAAAGTTCAAAAAAATACTTGAGCCAGCTCCGGGGCTGCTGCATGCTTTGGGCCCGTTATGTGTCCAGCAGTCTCGAAAACGGAGCCCGTGCCCATGACCGCTATCGATACCTTCCGCCAGGAAACCCGGGAATGGCTGGAGACGAACTGTCCGGCCAGCATGCGTGAGCCGGTGCGCAGCTTCGAGGACTACTACATGGGCGGGCGCAACCCGGAAATCGCCCACCCCGACCAGAAAAGCTGGTGCGACCGCATGGCCGAGCGCGGCTGGACTGTGCCGCACTGGCCGAAAGCATACGGCGGTGGCGGCCTCGCCGGCGAAGAACTGCGCGTGCTCCGGGAGGAAATGGCGCGCATCAACGCCCGCAAGCCTCTGGACAGCTTCGGCATCTCCATGCTCGGCCCGGCGCTGCTTCAGTTCGGCACGGAAGAACAGAAGCGGGAGCACCTGCCGCCTATCTGCCGCGGCGAGATCCGCTGGTGCCAGGGCTATTCCGAGCCGGGGGCCGGCTCGGACCTCGCCAGCCTGCAGACCCGCGCCGAGGACCAGGGCGATCACTACCTCATCAACGGCCAGAAGGTGTGGACCTCCTACGCCGACAAGGCCGACTGGATCTTCTGCCTGGTGCGCACGGACAACAGCGGCCCCAAGCACGAGGGTATCAGCTTCTTGCTCTTTGACATGGACCAGCCTGGCGTGACCACCCGCCCGATACGCCTGATCAGCGGCGCCTCGCCTTTTTGTGAAACATTTTTTGATGACGCCCGCGCCGAGAAGCGCAACCTCGTCGGCGAGGTTGGCAAGGGCTGGACCATTGCCAAGTACCTGCTCACTCACGAACGGGAAATGATCTCCGGCTTCGGCGCCGCCACGGGCCGGCCCCTGGGCGAGCAGGCGCTTGAGTTCATCGGCGCAGACAGCGACGGGCGGCTCGCCAGCAGCAGCCTGCGCCAGGCCATCGCCCAGTACCAGCTCGACGCCCACTGCTTTGCCCGCACCATGGCCCGGGCCGGTGATGAAGTGAAGGCCGGTCAGGGCCTTGGCGCTGCCTCTTCAATGTTCAAGTACTACGGCACGGAATTGAACAAGCGCCGCAACGAGTTGAACCTCGCCGTGGGCGGCGAGCCGGCGCTTGGCTGGGACGGCGACGTGTACCACGGTGGCCAGACAGCCCGGGCCTGGTTGCGCTCCAAGGGCAACTCCATTGAGGGCGGCACCAGCGAGGTGCAGCTGAACATTGTGGCCAAGCGCGTGCTCGGCCTGCCCGACGCCTGAGCAGAAGGAGCGCACCGTGACTCTCGTACTTAATGAAGAACAGCTTATGCTCCGTGACGCCGCCGCCGGCTTCCTCGGGGACCGGGCTACCGTGGCCCATCTGCGCGCCCTGCGCGACCGGGACGACGAGGTTGGCTACGAGCCGGCCGTCTGGCGTGAGATGGCCGGGATGGGCTGGACCGGTATCGCTATCGGCGAGCAGTATGGTGGCCTCGGCTATGGCTATACAGGCCTCGGTGTTGTTCTCGAGCAGGCGGGCCGGCACCTCAGTCCCTCGCCGCTGCAGGCGGCGGTGCTGGTCGGGGCTACGGTCATCACGGAGCTGGCCAGCGGGGCACAGAAGGAACAGTGGCTGCCGGCGATCGCTGCCGGTGAGCGTATCGTGACCCTCGCGCTGCAGGAGCGCCGGCATCATGCGCCGCTGCAGACGGCCATGAAGGCCACCCGGGTCGGCGACCACTACGTGCTCGATGGCAGCAAGTGCCTGGTCCTCGACGCTCATGTGGCCGACGCCTTCATCGTGGTCGCCCGCCTGGACGGCCATCACGCCGATCACCACGGGCTCTCCGCTTTCCTCGTGGAGGCCGGCAGCGAGGGTCTCCAGATAGAGCGGCGAAGCGTTGTCGACTCGCGCAACGCCGGCGCCTTGATCCTGCGCGATGTGCAGGTGCCCGAGGCCTGCTGCCTTGGTGCTCCCGGCGAGGCCTGGCCCGGTCTTGAGCGTGCGCTCGATATGATCAACATCGGCCTGGCAGCGGAGCTCCTGGGCCTCGCGACGGAGGCCTTCGAGCGGACTGTGGCCTACCTGCAGGAACGCAAGCAGTTCGGCAGGGTCATCGGCAGTTTCCAGGGGCTGCAGCACCGGGCTGCGGTGCTCTTTGCTGAGCTCGAACTCGCCCGCTCCGTGGTGCTCGACGGCCTGCGCGCCATCGATGCCGGGGAGGAACTTCCCCTGCGCGCCAGCGCCGCCAAGGCCAAGCTCTGCCAGGTGGCGGAGCTCGCGACCAATGAGGGCATCCAGCTGCACGGTGGCATCGGCATGACCGACGAATACGACATCGGCTTTTTCATCAAGCGCGCCCGCGTACTGCAGCACCTCTACGGCGACAGTCATTACCACCTCGACCGTTTCGCGGCTCTGAGCGGTTTCTGAGCCCCGTCGCCGGCGGGCACTGACACAAGGAGAGCACCATGGATCTCGGTATTACGGAACGACTGGCCCCCCTGCTTGAGCAGGTCAAGACTTTCATCGTTGAGGAGATTGCGCCCCTCGAGGAGGAATACCTCGCGGAAGTTGCCAGCGGCGATCGCTGGCAGTTCACGGCGCGGCAGACAGAAATCATGGAGGGCCTGAAGGCCAGGGCCCGGGAGCGGGGTCTTTGGAATTTCTTTCTCACCGAGGGCGAGCGCGGCTCGGGGCTGAGCACCGTGGAGTACGCTTACCTCGCCGAGGAGATGGGCAAGTCTCACATCGCTTCGGAGGTGTTCAACTGCGCGGCGCCGGACACGGGAAATATGGAGGTGCTGGCGAAGTACGGCAGCGAGGCGCAGCAGAAGCAATGGCTGGAGCCGCTGCTCGCGGGCGAGATTCGCTCCGCCTACGCCATGACCGAGCCGGACGTCGCCTCTTCGGACGCCACCAACATCTGCACCCGTGCCGAGCTCGATGGCGACGAATGGGTGATCAACGGCGAGAAGCACTGGATCTCCGGCGCCGGCGATCCGCGCTGCAAGATCATGATCGTGATGGTCAAGACTGACCCCGATGCGTCGAAGCACCAGCAGCAGTCCCAGATCCTGGTGCCGCTGGCTACGCCCGGTGTGAAGATCCTGCGCCCGATGCATGTCTTCTCCATGGACGATGCGCCCCACGGGCACATGCATCTGCGCTTCGACAATGTGCGCGTGCCCAAAGACAACATCATCCTCGGTCCGGGCCGGGGCTTCGAGATTTCCCAGGGTCGCCTCGGCCCGGGTCGCATCCACCACTGCATGCGCGCCCTTGGCGCTGCCGAAAAGGCACTGCAGCTTCTGTGCGAGCGCGCAACCACCCGCGTGGCCTTTGGCAAGCCCCTGGCGCGCCTCGGCGGCAACGTGGACATCATCGCTGATGCGCGCATGGACATCGAGCAGGCGCGCCTGCTCACGCTCAAGGCGGCCTGGATGATGGACCACCGCGATCCCAAGGAAGCGCGGATCTGGATCTCCATGATCAAGACCGCCGTGCCGAACGTGACGCTGCGCGTGATTGACGAGGCCATCCAGATGTTCGGTGGCCTCGGTGTCTCTCAGGATACGCCGCTGGCGACCCTGTACATGGGGCAGCGCACGCTGCGCCTTGCCGACGGTCCGGACGCTGTCCACCGCATGGTAGTGGGGCGTCACGAACTCAGGAAGTACGCCAGGCAGGATGATGTCAACGCGACTTTCCGCGACGGCTGAGTCTGCGCTGCGCGCCCGACAACTGATAACAGGAGCTGAGTCATGGCTGTGAATGTAGTACCGAAAGACCAGATGCTTGCCCAGGTCGGCACGACGTTTCCGCCGGGCGAGTGGGTGACCATCGACCAGGACCGGATCAACGCCTTCGCCGACTGCACCGAAGATCACCAGTTCATCCATATCGACGAGGAAAAGGCTGCACAGACACCCTTCGGCGGTACCATCGCCCACGGCTTCCTGACCTTGTCCATGCTGGTGAAGCTGTGCGAGGGGCAGGGTGTCTACCCCGAGGGCATGGTCATGGGCATCAACTACGGCTTCGACAAGATCCGCTTCCTGGCGCCGGTGCGCGCCGGCAGGCGCGTGCGCGTGCACGCCGAGGTGGTCGATGTCAGCCAGAAGGACGACAACCGCTTCCTCATGAAGCAGGCGGTGTCGGTGGAGATAGAAGGTGAGGATACGCCGGCGCTGGTCGCCGAGTGGCTTTCCATGATGGTATGCGGCTAGGCGCGCCCGCGACCGGCAACGAGACAAGGAGCAGAGGCAATGACGATTCGCTATGACGGCAAGGTGGCTATCGTGACCGGCGCCGGCCAGGGGCTCGGGCGCAGCCACGCGCTGGCACTGGCTGCGCGCGGCGCGAGGGTCGTGATCAACGATCTTGGCGGTGCCAAGGACGGCACCGGGGGTTCCAGCGAGGCGGCGCAGGCCGTGGTTGCGGAAATCGAGGCAGCCGGGGGCGAGGCCATCGCCAACGGCGCCAATGTCGCGAAGTTTGACGAGGTCGAAGCCATGGTGCAGCAGGCGATGGACGCCTGGGGCCGGGTGGATATCCTGGTGAACAACGCGGGCATCCTCCGCGACAAGAGCTTCGGCAAGGGCTCCATGGAGGACTTCCGTCTGGTGCTCGACGTGCACCTTCTGGGTACGGTCTACTGCACGAAGGCCGTCTGGGACATCATGAAGGCGCAGGAGTACGGCCGTATCGTGGTCACTACCTCGTCCTCGGGTCTCTACGGCAACTTCGGCCAGGCGAATTACGGCTCGGCGAAGATGGGCGTCATCGGCATGATGAACACGCTGGCCCAGGAGGGCGCCAAGTACAACATCCGCATCAATGCCCTGGCGCCGACCGCCGGCACGCGTATGACGGAGGGGCTGATGCCGGAGAAGGCCTTCGAGCTGCTCACCCCGGAAACGGTTACCCCGGCGGTCCTGTACCTGGTCAGCGAGGACAGCCCCGCACGCACCATCCTTGCCGCTGGCGCCGGCAGCTACGCGGTCGCCAAGATCGTCGAGACCGAGGGACGCTGGCTGCCCGAGGCTGAACAGACGCCTGAGGGAATCGCCGCCCACTGGGACGAGATCACCGCCACGGCCGGTGAGCGCGCTCTGAACGCCGGCTTCGAGCAGACCGCGAAGATGCTTACCCAGGCCGCCGAAGGCCTCGGTATCAAACTCGATTGATGCGGGCGCACCCCGCAGGGAGAACAGCATGAGAGACGCGGTTATCGTCAGCACCGCAAGAACCCCGATCGGCAAGGCCTACCGGGGTGGCTTCAACAATCTGGCCGGCGCGAGCCTCGGTGCAGCGGCCGTTACCGAGGCGGTGCGCCGTGCCGGCATCGACCCGGCCGCCGTGGACGACGTGATCATGGGTGCGGCCCTTCAGCAGGGCGCCACGGGCCAGAATATCGCCCGGCAGATTGCTCTGCGCGCCGGTCTGCCGGTCACCGTGGCCGGCATGACCATCGACCGTCAGTGTTCCTCCGGGCTTATGGCCGTGGCTACGGCGGCGAAGCAGATCCAGCACGACGGCATGGACTGTGTTGTCGGTGGCGGCCTCGAGTCCATCTCCCTGGTGCAGAACGAGCACATGAACGTGCACAGGATGGTCGATGAGGAACTGGTCGCCATGCACCCGGATATTCATATGCCCATGCTGCAGACGGCCGAGATCGTGGCCCGGCGCTACGGCATCAGCCGCGATGCCATGGACGAGTACGGGCTGCAGTCCCAGCAGCGCACCGCCGCAGCCTACGAGGCCGGTCGCTACGCCGACGAGCTGGTGCCGGTCACCTGCCGGCGCATCACCTGGGACAAGGAAACCGGCGAGCAGTCCGAGGCCGAGGTCACAGTGAGTGCCGACGAGGGTGTCCGCGCTACCACTGCCGAGGGACTGGCGGGCCTGAAGACGGTAATCGATGGCGGGACCATTACCGCTGGCAATGCCTCTCAGCTCTCCGACGGCGCGTCGGCGCAGGTGCTCGTGGAGGCGAAGCTCGCCGAGCAGCAGGGCCTGGAACCACTGGGGCTGTATCGCGGTATTGCTGTCGCCGGCTGCGAGCCCGACGAAATGGGCATCGGCCCGGTTTTCGCCGTGCCGAAGCTGCTCAAGCAGCACGGTCTCACTATGGACGATATCGGACTGTGGGAACTGAACGAGGCCTTCGCTGTGCAGGTGCTGTACTGCCGCGACCAGCTTGGCATCGACAACGACAAGCTGAATGTCAGCGGCGGGGCCATCTCTATCGGACATCCCTACGGCATGAGCGGTTCGCGCATGATCGGCCACGCGCTTCTCGAGGGGCGCCGCCGCGGCGTCAAGTATGTGGTGATTACCATGTGCGTGGGCGGCGGCATGGGAGCCGCAGGCCTCTTCGAGGTACTCTAGCGGCGAAACCCCCGCGCGGCGGCGCCCTGGTGGTTTGGTCGCGCTCAGGCAGGAGAAGATAATATGCAGGCACTGCTATGCCGGGAGCACGGTCTCCCCGAGAAGCTCGAGCTGGTCGACGACTGGCCCGAGCCCGAGGTCGGTGAGCACGATGTGCTTATCGGCGTGAAGGCCGCCGGCCTCAACTTCCCCGACGTACTCATCATCCAGGGCAAATACCAGTTCCAGCCGGAGCTGCCTTTCGTGCCCGGCGGCGAGTGTGCCGGCGAGGTGCTCGCCGTAGGTGACAAGGTCACGCGCTTCAAGGTCGGAGACCGGGTGTTGTCCATGACCGGCCACGGCGCCTTCTGTGCGCAGGTAGCGGCTAACGAGAACGCGGTGTTTCCCGTGCCCGAGGGCCTCGACTTCGAGCAGGCCGCCGGTGTCGCTATGACCTACCTGACCTCCTACCACGCGCTCAAGCAGCGCGCGCAGCTCAAGGCGGGAGAGACCATGCTCGTGCTCGGCGCCGCCGGGGGCGTCGGCAGCACCGCCGTCGAGCTGGGCAAGCAGATGGGCGCGACGGTCATCGCGGCCGCCAGCTCCGACGACAAGCTCGCGTTCTGCCGCGAGCTCGGCGCCGACGAGACCATCAACTACAGCGACACGGACCTCAAGCAGGCTATCCGGGAGCTGACCGGCGGTCGCGGCGTCGATGTGGTCTACGACCCGGTCGGCGGCGACTACGCCGAGCCCGCGCTGCGCGGCATGGCCTGGAACGGCCGCTACCTGGTTATCGGCTTTGCCAGCGGACCGATTCCCTCCATTCCCCTGAACCTGGCTTTGCTCAAGGGCTGCGCTATCGTCGGTGTGTTCTGGGGCCGCTTTCTGGGCGAGGAGCCGGCGGTTGCCCGGCAGAACACCGAGGAGGTCTGGGCGCTCTTCGCCCGCGGCGAGCTGAAGGCCGCAGTGACCGATGTCTTCCCCCTGGCGGACTTCCAGAACGCCTACGCCTGCATGATGGAACGCCGCGCGCGCGGCAAGGTTATCCTCACCCTGGGCGGCTGACCTTGGACGCCTTCACCTTCACTACGGTGCCGCAGCTGGTGTTCGCCCCGGGCGCTGCCCGGGAGCTTGCCGTCCACTGCCGCGCCCTGGGCGTTGCGAGGCCGCTGCTGGTGACCGACCCGGGTCTCGTCGGGCTCGGCCTCGTGCCCCCCCTTGAGGCCCTGCTTTCGGGCGACGGCCTTGTGGTTACGCGCTTTGCTGAGGTGTGTGAGGACCCGCCGGAGGCGGTGGTGCTCGCCTGTGTCGAGCAGGCCCGGGCCGCGGGGGTAGATGGCGTGATCGCTGTGGGTGGCGGCAGTTCCATGGACACGGCAAAGGTCGTGGCCGTGCTCCTTGGCGGCGACCAGGGGCTCGCGGAGCTCTACGGCGTCGACCAGGTCCGCGGCGGTCGGCTGCCGCTGCTGCTCGTGCCGACGACAGCGGGCACGGGCTCGGAGGCAACGCCGGTGGCGGTGATCACCACCGGCGAGACCACCAAGGCCGGCGTGTCCTCGTCGGTGCTGCTGCCCGATAGAGCGATCCTCGATCCGGCGCTTACCCTCGGCCTGCCGCCGCGAGTGACAGCCATGACCGGTATTGACGCCATGGTGCACGCTATCGAGGCGTACACCTCGCGGCACAGGAAAAATCCCGTATCCGATCACCTCGCGCGCAGCGCTCTGAAACTCCTCGCCGGCAATCTGCGCACAGCGGTCCTCGACGGTGACAATCTCGAGGCACGCTCGGCGATGCTTCTCGGCGCTTTCCAGGCTGGACAGGCCTTTGCCAATGCGCCGGTGGCGGCGGTGCACGCCCTGGCCTACCCGCTCGGTGGGCACTATCACATCCCCCACGGCCTGAGTAACTCCCTGGTGCTGCCCAGTGTGCTTGCGTTCAATGCCCCTGTGGCGGCGCCGCTCTATGCAGAGCTGGCTCCGCTCGTCCTCGGCAGGCCCGTGGAGGGTAGCCCCGAGGCCGTTACCGAGATCCTCGTTGCCGGCCTGCGCCAGCTCATCGCCGACGTATCCCTCCCGGCTACGCTGGCGGAGGCCGGGGTGTCGGCCGACGACCTCCCCATGCTCGCCGACGACGCCATGCTGCAGCAGCGTCTGCTGGTGAACAATCCCCGGGAGGTGGCGCGGGAGGATGCGCTGGCCATCTACCGGGCGGCGCACGGGGCGGCGGCGTGAGTGAGCGGGAGCAGCCGCGGCGCGGCGCTTACCGGGTCTTCTACCCGGTGAGCACGCGCTGGGCGGACAACGATATCTACGGGCACGTGAACAACGTTGTCTATTACGCCTGGTTTGATAGCGCAGTAAATCGCTATCTTATCGAGGAGGGCGGTCTGGACATCGCCGGCGGCACCATCGTGGCCTTCGTGGTCAGCTCCGGCTGCGATTATCTCGCCCCGGTCACCTACCCCGAAGCCATCGAGGTTGGTATGCGTGTGGACCGCCTTGGCAACAGCTCCGTGCGCTACGGTGTGGCGATCTTCCGTGCCGGTGAGGACACCGCCTGCGCCCACGGTCATTTTGTGCACGTGTTCGTAGAGCGGGCGTCCAGCCGGGCTGTCGCTATTCCCGGGGGCCTTCGTGCGGCGCTGGATCGGCTCGCCGCGTAAGGCCCTCAGCGGTCCGCCAGGGCCAGGGTCACCAGGCTCAGGAAAAACACCACTGCGCTGAACAGCGGCGCCAGTGCCGGCGAGACCTGGTAGAGGGCGCCGCCGATGAGCGGGCCGCTGACGAAGCCGATGGCCGGGCAGGCGCCCACGAGCCCTGCCGCCCCTCCCTGTTCTTCGGGCCCGACGGCAATAGAGGCGCCGGCTGTGACCGCGGGCATGGTCAGCCCCAGGCCGGCACCGAGGCAGCCCATGCCGGCGGCAATGAGTCCGAAACCCTGCGCTGAGCCGATGAAAGCGGCGCCGGCGAGGGTAGCGAGGAGCCCGAGGCGCATAAACGTGCCCGGCGCCAGTTTCAGCCGCTGCATTACCGTGAGCTGGATGGCGAAGGCGCAGAGGGCAGAGATCATCATTGCCGCGCCCGAGTACTGGGCGGTGCCGATGCTGTCGAGATCCAGGGCATCCTGAAGCAGAAAGCCCAGGGTCTGCTGGATCGCCGAGAATCCCGTGAACAGCGCCACGGCCGTGAAAATATAAAGCCGAACCCGCGGGTCCGTGAAGCGCAGCCGCGCGCGGCGGTG
Organism: Pseudohaliea rubra DSM 19751; assembly: GCF_000764025.1. Taxonomy (GTDB): domain Bacteria; phylum Pseudomonadota; class Gammaproteobacteria; order Pseudomonadales; family Halieaceae; genus Pseudohaliea; species Pseudohaliea rubra. The sequence continues at coordinate 16,224 of NZ_KN234747.1, forward strand.
GCTGCGCCGCTCGTCGGCGGGAATCTTCGGCAGCAGTCGCCAGACCACGATGGCGGCGACGGCGGTGAGCGCGCCGGCGAAGTAGAGCGGGGCGAGGAGGCCTAGGGCGGCGAAGGCGCCGCCCATGGCCGGGCCCAGGATCATGCCTATGCTGTTGGCGGTACCGAGCCTGGCCATGGCCCGGGTGCGCGCCGCGGGCGTGGTGTGATCTGCTGCATAGGCGGTGCAGGCCGGAGTGGTCGCCGACATGATCACGGACTGGGCGCAGCGGGCCACGAGGGCCACTGTGTACAGCCCGATCCCGCTGAGGAGGCCGGCGAGGCCAGCCCAGAACACAGAAGAGAAAAGCACCGTGCCGATGGTGTAGCCGACCAGGCCGGTGATAATCACCGGCCTGCGGCCCGCGCGATCGGAAAAGCGCCCCCAGCGCGGCGAACCGAGGGCGAAAACCAGCGCCGAAATGGCGATGATGGACGTTATCTGCAGCTCCGAGAGATCGACCTCCCGGCCGAGGGGCGCGAGTACTGCGAATACCAGCGACTGGCCGATCGCCGTGGCGATCAGCGCGAACAGCAGGATGGCCAGGTCGCGGCCGCCCAGGGTGGGCGCGGCGCCGGTGACTGCGGCCCGTTTACCGTCGACGTACGCCATGGCAGTTCCTTGCGACTTCCTGGGGAGGGACTCATGCATGATAGGGCATGCGCCGCCGGCCTTGTAGGCACAGCGCTTTGGGCAGCGGCGGCACCCCCGGCGACAGCCTGAGCGGGCCCGCGGGTCGCGTTGGGACGGGACGGCCCTGCCGCAGGCGGCTTCTTCTGGACACCGGGAGGGCCATCCCCTACAATCCGCGGGCTAAGCGCGCTGGTCTTGCCAGCGCTCTGGTTCTCCAGATAGATCACAAGCCGTGCCATCGCCGCGCTGCGTCGGAGCACGTCACGGGAAGCGAGATGCAGGGCAACTCATCTCGCTTTTTTGCGGCCGCTCGACGGGTGCCGAGGCCCCACTGAGCGGAGGTTTCATTGTCCAGCCCTGCCCTTCTTGCCCTCGCCGACGGTTCCCTGTTCCGCGGCAGCGCCATCGGCGCCGAGGGCAGTGCCGTCGGCGAGGTGGTTTTCAACACCGCCATGACCGGCTATCAGGAAATCCTCACCGACCCGTCCTATGCCCGGCAGCTGGTCACCCTGACCTATCCGCACATCGGTAACACGGGCACTAATGCCGAGGACGAGGAGTCCCGCGCTGTCTGGGCCGCGGGCCTGATAATCCGCGACCTGCCGCTCATGGCGAGCAGTTTCCGCAGTACGCGGCCTCTGGACCAGTACTTGCGCGATCAGGGTGTCGTCGCCATCGCCGGCATCGACACGCGTCGGCTGACCCGCCACCTGCGCAAGCAGGGCGCGCAGGGGGGATGCCTTGTGACCGGTGAGGCCGCTGCGGATGAGGCAGGGGCCATTGCCGCCGCGCAGGCTTTTTCGGGGCTTGCCGGTGCGGACCTCGCCCGGGAAGTCACCGTGGCTGCTGCTTATCGCTGGACCGAGGGCGGCTGGGCGCTTGGCAGCGGCTTCCGTCAGTTTCAGGAGAGCGAACAGCGCTTCCACGTCGTCGCCTATGATTTCGGCGTCAAGCGCAACATCCTGCGTATGCTGGCGGATCGCGGCTGTCGGCTCAGGGTCGTGCCGGCCGGGACCCCGGCCAGTGAAGTCCTCGCCCTGGCGCCGGATGGCGTTTTCCTGTCCAACGGCCCCGGTGATCCGGAGCCCTGCGACTATGCCATCACTGCGATCCGGGAGTTGCTCGAAAGCGAAGTCCCTATCTTCGGTATCTGCCTCGGCCACCAGCTGCTGGCCCTGGCCAGTGGCGCGCGCACGGTGAAGATGAAGTTCGGCCATCACGGCGCCAATCACCCGGTGCAGGACCTCGAGGCCGGCACCGTGCTGATCACCAGCCAGAATCACGGCTTCGCCGTTGACGACGCCGCGCTGCCGGACTGCCTGCGGGTCACGCACCGTTCCCTCTTTGACGGGTCTCTACAGGGCATCCATCGCACCGACAGGCCCGCCTTCAGTTTCCAGGGGCACCCGGAGGCGAGTCCGGGGCCGCACGATGCGGCTCCGCTCTTCGATCACTTCATCGAGCTTATGGCCGCGCGCGGCGCGGGGAACTGACGCCATGCCGAAACGTACAGACATTCAAAGTATTCTCATCCTCGGCGCCGGTCCCATCGTCATCGGCCAGGCCTGCGAATTCGACTACTCCGGCGCCCAGGCCTGCAAGGCGCTGCGGGAGGAGGGCTTCCGGGTCATCCTGGTAAATTCCAACCCGGCTACGATCATGACGGATCCGTCCATGGCCGACGCCACCTACATCGAGCCGATTGAGTGGCAGACGGTGGAGCGCATCATCGAGGCCGAGAAGCCCGATGCGCTGCTCCCCACCATGGGCGGGCAGACGGCTCTCAACTGCGCGCTGGATCTGGCGCGGGAAGGGGTTCTCGAGGCCCATGGCGTGGAAATGATCGGCGCCAGCAAGGAGGCCATCGACAAGGCTGAGGACCGCGAGCTGTTCGACCAGGCCATGCGCCGCATCGGCCTCGAGACGCCGCGCGCCCAGACCGCGAATACCCTCGCGCAGGCCTATGCGGTGCTCGAGGACATCGGCTTCCCGTGCATTATCCGGCCGTCCTTCACCATGGGCGGCTCCGGTGGCGGGATCGCCTACAACCGCGACGAATTCGAGGAGATCTGCAACCGGGGCCTGGACCTCTCACCGACCAGCGAACTGCTCATCGACGAGTCGCTTATCGGCTGGAAAGAGTTCGAGATGGAGGTGGTCCGGGACCGGAAGGACAACTGCATTATTGTCTGTTCTATTGAGAACTTCGACGCCATGGGCGTGCACACCGGTGACTCCATCACCGTGGCGCCGGCGCAGACGCTTACCGACCGGGAATACCAGATCATGCGCAACGCCTCCCTCGCGGTGTTGCGCGAGATCGGCGTGGAAACCGGCGGTTCCAACGTACAGTTCGGCCTCGATCCGAAAACCGGCCGCATGGTTGTGATCGAAATGAACCCGCGGGTGTCCCGCTCCTCCGCGCTGGCCTCCAAAGCCACCGGTTTCCCCATCGCGAAGGTGGCTGCCAAACTTGCCGTGGGTTGCACCCTGGACGAGCTGCAGAACGAGATCACCGGTGGCGCCACGCCGGCCTCCTTCGAGCCCTCTATCGACTACGTTGTCACCAAGATCCCTCGCTTCGCCTTCGAAAAGTTCAACGCCGCGGATTCGCGGCTGACCACGCAGATGAAATCTGTGGGTGAGGTCATGGCCATGGGGCGCACCTTTCAGGAGTCCCTGCAAAAGGCGCTGCGCGGTCTCGAGGTGGGCTCCGTTGGTTTTGAGCACCGCATCGACGTCGACAATCCGGACCTGCGTGACGAACTCATCGGCGAGCTGACCAACCCGGGCCCGGATCGAATCTGGTACCTGGGCGACGCTTTCCGCGCGGGCATGGCTGTGGAAGAGGTCCATGGCTACTCCGGCGTTGATCCCTGGTTCCTGGTGCAGATCGAGGATATCGTCCGTACGGAAAACAGCCTGAAGGCGGAGGCCTTGCGTGACCTCGACGCCGCGCGGCTCTTTGCCCTCAAACGCAAGGGCTTCGCCGACGCGCGCCTTGCGGTGCTGCTTGGCGTCAGCGAGGCGGAGGTGCGCAATCACCGGCAGGAGCAGGGCGTGCGCCCCGTTTACAAGCGTGTCGATACCTGCGCGGCCGAGTTCGCCACGGCCACCGCCTATCTCTATTCCAGCTACGAGGAGGAGTGCGAGGCGGCGCCCTCGGATCGGCCCAAGATCCTGGTGCTTGGCGGCGGCCCGAACCGCATCGGCCAGGGTATCGAGTTTGACTACTGCTGCGTGCACGCCGTACTCGCCATGCGCGAAGACGGCTACGAGACCATCATGGTCAACTGCAATCCGGAGACCGTATCGACGGACTACGACACCTCCGACCGGCTCTACTTCGAGCCCGTGACCCTCGAGGATGTGCTGGAGATCGTCCAGCTGGAGCGGCCGACCGGAGTCATCGTGCAGTTCGGTGGCCAGACGCCGCTCAAGCTGGCCCGCGCCCTGGAGGCGGCGGGCGTGCCGATCATCGGCACCACACCGGACGCGATCGACCGCGCTGAGGACCGGGAGCGGTTCCAGCAGATGATCACCAAGCTGGACCTGCGCCAGCCGGCCAATACCACCGTGCGCAGCGTCGACGGGGCGCTGGCCGCGGCGGAACGCATCGGCTACCCGCTGGTCGTGCGGCCCTCCTATGTGCTCGGCGGCCGCGCCATGGAGATCGTCTACCGGGAGGAGGACCTGCTGCGTTATCTGAAGGACGCGGTATCCGTGTCCGACGATTCGCCGGTACTGCTGGACAGCTTCCTCAGCGCGGCCATCGAGGTGGATATCGACGCGGTCTCCGACGGGGAGACGGTGGTGATCGGCGCGATCATGCAGCACATCGAACAGGCCGGCGTGCACTCGGGGGATTCCGCCTGTTCTCTCCCGCCCTACAGCCTGCCGCCGGCGGTCCAGGACGCGATGCGCGAGCAGGTGCGGCGTATGGCGCTGGAACTCGGGGTGCGCGGCTTGATGAACGTTCAGCTCGCGTGGCAGGATGGCGAGAGTTACGTCATTGAGGTCAACCCGCGCGCGTCGCGGACGGTGCCTTTTGTCTCCAAGTGTATCGGCGTGTCTCTGGCCAAGGTGGCAGCTCGCTGTATGGCCGGCACCTCCCTCGCCGACCAGGGTTTCACGGAGGAGATCGTGCCGCCCTTCTTCAGCGTGAAGGAGGCGGTAATGCCCTTCAACAAATTCCCGGGCGTCGATCCGATTCTGGGCCCGGAGATGAAGTCCACCGGGGAGGTCATGGGCACCGGTGAGACCTTCGCCGGCGCTTTCGCCAAGGCCCAGCTGGCCGCGGGTGATCCGCCGCCGCGCAGTGGCACGCTGCTGGTCAGTGTCCGCGACGTGGACAAGCCCGGCGCTGTGGAAGTGGCCCGGCAGATGGCGGAGCTCGGTTTCGAGCTTGTTGCCACCGGCGGCACCGCCCGCGCCCTGGAGGCTGCGGGTTTGACAGTGCGCCGCGTCAACAAGGTCCTCGAGGGTCGTCCGCATATCGTCGACATGATCAAGAACGACGAGGCAGACATTATTATCAACACGACCGAGGGTCGGCGGGCCATCGCCGACTCGGCACCGATCCGGGCAAGCGCCGAGGCGCACCGGGTCTTCTACACGACGACGCTTGCGGCCGCCGAAGCGATCTGCCTGGCGCTGAAGCAGGGGAGTGACAAGGCCGTGCGGCGGCTGCAGGATCTCCACGGGAGCATGCACCGATGAACAAGGTACCGATGACCGTCCAGGGCGAGGCGGCGCTGCGCACGGAGCTTGAGCACCTGAAAAAAACCGAGCGTCCACGCATTACCCAGGCTATTGCCGAGGCCCGGGAACACGGTGATCTCAAGGAAAACGCCGAGTACCATGCGGCCCGGGAGCAGCAGAGCTTCGTCGAGGGTCGGATCATGGACATCGAGGACAAGCTCTCTCACGCTCAGGTCATCGACGTGACCAGACTCCCCCGGACCGGCAAGGTCCTCTTCGGTACCACCGTTGCCCTGATCAACACCGAGAGCGACGACACCGTTACCTACCGTATCGTCGGCGACGATGAGGCAGACGTGAAGCAGAACCTCATCTCTGTGAGTTCACCGATCGCCCGGGCCCTCATCGGCAAAGAGGAGGGCGATGTGGTCGTGGTGCGGGCGCCGGGCGGCGATATCGAGTACGAGATCGACGAGGTCCGGCACGTCTGAGGCCCGGGCCAGCCGGGCGCAGCACCGCGGCCGGTGGCGTGCGCTCGTCAGAGTGTGCGCTGGAGGTTGGAGAGGCGCGGATCTGCCTCGGGGTTCTTCCGCAGTAGCAGCAGGACATTGCCGATGGATTGCACGAGCAGGGCGCCGCTGGCCTCACAGAGCGCAGCCGCAACAGCGGCCCGGGCATCCCGATCGCCGGCGGCGACCTTGACCTTGATCAGTTCGTGGTCAGCCAGAGCGCGCTCCAGCTCCGCCAGAACACCGTCACTCACGCCCTTGCCGGCCACCGTGACCACGGGCTTCAGCCGGTGCCCGAGGGCGCGCCACTGGCGCAGCTGCTGCTTGCTGGGTGAAGGCGTTGCCATCGTTGGAGGTCTCTCGCGCCGGGGCGGCGCAGTCTACACGAGCCGCGCCCACGACGGAAAGGGTGGCCGCTGATGGCTAAAAAGCGCTCGTCGAGCAAGGCCTGGCTGCGGGAACATCGGGAAGACCCTTACGTCCAGCGCGCGCAGCGCGAGGGTTACCGCTCCCGGGCCTGCTACAAACTGCTTGAACTCCAGCAGCGGGACCGGCTCATCCGGCGTGCCATGACCGTGGTGGATCTCGGCAGCGCGCCGGGCGGCTGGTCGCAGGTGGCGGCGGAGCTGGTCGGTGACAGCGGGCGTGTGGTGGCCTCGGATATCCTGCCCATGGACAACCTGGCAGGCGTGACTTTCATCCAGGGGGACTTCACGGAAGACGCGGTATTTGATGCGATCTGTGGCGAACTTGCGGGCAAGGGGGCAGACGTTGTGCTTTCCGATATGGCCCCGAACATGAGCGGCATGACCGCCGTGGATCAACCTCGGGCCATGCTGCTCGCCGAGCTGGCCCTTGACCTCGCCCGGCGCATGCTGCGCCCCGGCGGCGCCTTCGCCTGCAAGGTCTTTCAGGGCGAGGGCTTCGATACGCTGCTTGCCAGCGCCCGTAGCGGCTTCGAGCGGGTGCATACGCGCAAGCCGGCGGCGTCCCGGCCGCGCTCGCGGGAAGTTTACCTCGTGGCCATCGGCGCCATTGAAAACCCGCTGGATGCCCCGACATCATAGAGGTCAGAGACGCTGCGGCCTGAAATGCGTAGCAACAGACTGCAGGTGGCGGCTGGGGCCGGCCAGCTCATGCGCTATACTGGGGTGGAAATCACGCGGCGGTGCCCGCCGCGCGGCGCCGCTGGCGCCGGCAACGAGAGGTAACGGCATTGAACGACATGGCAAAAAATCTGCTCCTGTGGCTCGTGATCGCGGCGGTCCTGCTGTCGATCTTCAACAATTTCAATATGCAGAGCCCCACGGAGCGTCTCGTCTACTCCGAATTCATCGAGGAGATCCAGCAGGATCGCGTTGAGAAGGTGGTCATTGACGGCCTGACGATCAACGGCACCCGCTATGACGGCTCCTACTTCGAGACGACCCGGCCGATGGTCGAGGATCCGAAGCTTATCGATGACCTCCTTACCCACAACGTCGAAGTCGAGGGCCGCGAGCCGGAGCAGCAGTCTGTCTGGACGCAGCTGCTCGTCGCCAGCTTCCCGATCCTCATCATTATTGCGGTGTTCATGTTCTTCATGCGCCAGATGCAGGGCGGCGCCGGCGGTCGCGGCGGGCCGATGAGCTTTGGCAAGAGCAAGGCCCGGCTTTTGGGTGAAGACCAGATCACCACCACTTTTGCCGACGTCGCCGGCTGCGACGAGGCCAAGGAGGATGTTCAGGAGCTCGTTGAATTCCTGCGTGACCCGAGCCGGTTCCAGAAGCTGGGCGGTCGCATTCCCCGCGGCGTGCTTATGGTAGGCCAGCCCGGCACCGGTAAGACGCTCCTTGCCAAGGCGATTGCAGGCGAGGCCAAGGTGCCCTTCTTTTCCATCTCCGGTTCCGACTTCGTCGAGATGTTCGTGGGTGTGGGTGCCTCCCGGGTACGCGACATGTTCGAGCAGGCGAAGAAGCAGGCGCCCTGCATCATCTTCATCGACGAGATCGATGCTGTCGGCCGACACCGGGGCGCCGGCCTCGGCGGCGGCCACGACGAGCGTGAGCAGACGCTGAACCAGCTGCTGGTAGAGATGGACGGCTTCGAGGTCAACGATGGCGTCATCGTTATTGCTGCCACCAACCGCCCGGACGTCCTCGATCCCGCGCTGTTGCGCCCGGGCCGCTTTGATCGCCAGGTCGTCGTGGGGCTTCCTGACATCCGCGGCCGGGAGCAGATTCTCAAAGTGCACATGCGCAAGGTGCCTCTTTCCGAAGACGTGGATGCCTCACGTATTGCCCGCGGTTGTCCTGGCTTCTCCGGCGCGGATCTCGCCAACCTGGTTAATGAGGCTGCGCTCTTTGCTGCCCGTGCCGGCGTCCGTACCGTGGGCATGACCCAGTTCGAGCTCGCCAAGGACAAGATCATGATGGGCGCCGAGCGCAAGTCCATGGTCATGTCCGAGCACGAAAAGCGGAATACGGCCTATCACGAAGCCGGTCACGCCATTGTCGGGCGGCTTGTTCCCGAGCACGATCCTGTCTACAAGGTCAGCATCATTCCCCGGGGCCGCGCGCTGGGTGTAACCATGTTTCTGCCTGAGGAGGACCGCTACAGTCATAGCCGGCGGCACATCGTCAGCCAGATCTGCAGCCTCTTCGGTGGCCGCATCGCCGAGGAAATGACCCTCGGCAAGGACGGGATTACTACCGGGGCGTCCAACGACATTCAGCGTGCTACGGAGCTGGCCCGGAACATGGTCACCAAGTGGGGCCTGTCCGAGAAGATGGGTCCGCTCCTTTACGACGAGGGCGGCGATGAACCCTTCCTCGGCCGCAGTGCCGCGCAGCCGCACAACGCCATGTCCGACGAGACCGCCAAGCAGATTGATGCGGAAGTGCGCTCGATCATCGATGAGTGCTACGCCACGGCGACGCGGATTCTTGAGGAAAACATCGATAAGCTGCATGTCATGGCTGAGGCATTGATGACCTACGAGACCATCGATGCGGGCCAGATCGATGACATCATGGCCGGCCGGCAGCCGCGCGAGCCCGAGGGCTGGGGCGGCAGCAGTGGCGGCCCCAGCGGCCCGAGTGCCGTCGATGGTGACGATCGCGCGACGGATGGTGACAAGCCGACCACGCCCATAGGCGGCCCCGCGAGCGAGCACTGATCGGCCCCCCGGGGCCGTGAGCCCGTCGGCGCGGCGGTGAGTACCGCACCGGTACTTCTCGGCGGGGGGCGCAGCCTGTCCCTCGCCCGTCCCCGCGTCATGGGGATTCTGAACGTTACCCCCGATTCCTTTTCAGACGGTGGCCAGCTTTATCGCGAGGGTTGCGCTGATCTCGATGCAATCCTGTGGCGAGCGGAGGCCATGGTCTCCGCCGGTGCTGCCTTGCTTGATATCGGTGGCGAATCGACCCGCCCCGGGGCCGCGCCAGTGTCCGAGGACGAGGAGCTTGCCCGGGTGGTGCCCGTCGTCGAGGCTCTCGCCGGGCGCGTCGACGCCATGCTCTCAGTGGATACCAGCACCGCGGCGGTGATGCATGCTGCGGCGGCTGCAGGTGCCCACCTTATCAATGATGTTCGCGCGCTCCAGCGCCCCGGTGCCCTGGCAGCGGCTGCGGCGAGCGGCCTGCCGGTCTGCCTGATGCATATGCAGGGCACCCCGGAAACGATGCAGGCTGACCCCCGTTACGTGGACGTGGTCGCGGACGTGGAGGCCTTTCTGGAGCGTCGGTCAGCCGCATGCCTGGCGGCGGGGATTGAGCGTGATGCCATCCTGCTCGACCCGGGTTTCGGCTTCGGTAAGTCCGTAGCGCACAATCTGTCGCTGTTAAAGGCGCTGCCGCGTCTCGGATCGCTGGGTTTCCCCCTCCTGGTCGGATTGTCGCGCAAGTCCCTCATTGCTAAGCTCCTCGACCGTTCCGTTGACCAGCGATTGCCGGCCAGCCTCGCCCTCGCGGTGCTTGCCGCAGAGCGCGGTGCCCGGATCATCCGCGTCCACGACGTTGCAGAAACGGCAGATGCGCTCGCCATGGTGGCGGCGCTCGCAGAGGCAGGAGGCCCATGAGCAAACGCTACTTTGGTACCGACGGTATTCGCGGTACCGTCGGCACGGCACCGATCACGCCCGATTTCATGCTCAAGCTTGGCTGGGCCTGTGGTCGGGTGTTCTCGGACCGCTCTCCCGGGCCGGGCCGCTGCACGGTCATCATCGGCAAGGATACCCGGGTGTCCGGCTATATGTTCGAGTCGGCGCTGGAGGCCGGTCTCGTGGCTGCCGGTGTGGATGTGAAGCTGCTCGGCCCCATGCCGACCCCTGCAGTTGCGCTCATGACCCGCACCCAGCAGGCCGACGCGGGCATTGTCATCAGCGCTTCGCACAATGCTTTCGAAGACAACGGCATCAAGTTTTTCTCCGCCGAGGGCGCCAAGCTGCCCGATGACGTGGAGCTGGCCATCGAGGCCATGCTCGACAGGCCGCTGGAGACGGTGCCTCCGCGGTTCATCGGCAAGGCGGTGCGCGTTGTTGATGCCGCCGGTCGCTACATCGAGTTCTGCAAGAGTACAGTGCCCGAGGGCTTCAGCCTCCGCGGTCTGCGCATTGCCGTTGATTGCGCCCACGGCGCGACCTATGCGATTGCGCCGGCGGTGTTTGCCGAACTCGGCGCCGAGGTCTTGCCCATGGGTGCCACGCCCGATGGCTTCAATATCAACGAGGGCGTTGGTTCCACGGACATGGCGTCCCTCACCGCCCTGGTGCGCGCCCAGGGCGCTGACCTCGGGATCGCCTTCGACGGCGATGGCGACCGTGTGCTGTTCGCGGATGAGCGGGGCACGGTCGTGGACGGTGATGAGCTTCTTTTTATTATCGCCATGCATCGTCTCGCCCTGGGGACGGCCGATGCCGGCGTGGTCGGTACGCTGATGTCAAACCTCGGTCTGGAGCTCGCCCTGCGCGCTGCGGGGCTCGATTTCGCACGTACGCCGGTCGGCGATCGCTACGTGCGCGAACGCATGGCCGCCGAGGGCTGGCACCTGGGCGGCGAAGGTTCCGGGCATATCATCTGCAGCGACGTGACAACTACGGGCGACGGCATCGTGGCCGCCCTGCAGGTGCTCCAGGCCGTTCGCGCCGCCGACAGGCCCCTGTCGGCCCTCGCTGCCGGCATGAGTCGCCTGCCCCAGTGTCTGGTCAATGTGCGCCGGGAAGGCGACGGTGCCCTCGAGGGCAACGGCCGGGTGGCCGCCGCCGTGGCGTCGGTGGAGGCGGAGCTCGGTGATGCGGGTCGCGTGTTGCTGCGACCGTCGGGTACGGAGCCGGTTGTGCGGGTCATGGTCGAGGGCCGCGATGCGGCCCAGGTGGCGTCGCTTTGCGAGCGCCTGGCGGCGGAAGTGGCGCGCGGCCTTGCCTGAGGGCGGATTCGCGCTTGTCTCCCCAGGTGGTCTTGGGTACCATTGCGCCCCTTTCCGAGCCGGGTGCTAGCGATGCGACGTTCCTTGGTTGCTGGAAACTGGAAGATGCACGGGTCGCTGGCGGCGAACCGTAGCCTGCTTGAAGGGCTGGTAGCGGCCGGGTTGCCGGACGCCGTTGAGGCGCTGGTGTGCCCGCCTTATGCCTATCTGCAGCAGGTGGCTGCGCTCTGCGCCGGCGGTGCCCTTGCCGTTGGTGCTCAGGATTGCAGCCATATGGCGGAAGGCGCTTACACTGGTGAGGTGTCGGCCCCCATGCTGGCTGACCTGGGCTGTGGCTGGGTGATCCTGGGTCACTCGGAGCGGCGCCAGTACCACCGGGAGACGTCGCCGCTGATCGCTGCCAAGCTCAGCGCTGCAGCCAGGGCGGGCCTTGCGCCCATTGTCTGCGTCGGAGAGACGCTGGAGCAGCGCGAGGGTGGCGAAGCCGAAGCCGTCGTGGCCGCGCAGCTTGAGGGTGCCCTGGCCGACGAGCCCCGGGCACCCGGACTGGTAATCGCCTATGAGCCCGTGTGGGCCATCGGCACGGGGCTTACCGCGAGCCCTGGCGAGGCGCAGGGCATGCATGCGTTTATCCGCGACTGCCTGGCCGACCTTGTGGAGAACGCCCAGGCGGTTCGGCTGCTTTACGGCGGCAGCGTAAAGGCCGACAACGCAGCAGCTTTATTTGCGTGTCCGGATATTGACGGCGCGCTGGTGGGGGGCGCCTCGCTTGACGCGGAGGCTTTCACCGCGATCGTTTGCGCCGCCGCCGAAGACTGAAGCCCGGACACGGGCAGGGGAGTTATGGAACAGATTGTTCTGATCGTGCATCTGCTGCTGGCGCTGGCCATCATCGGCCTGATCATGCTGCAGCAGGGCAAGGGCGCAGATATGGGTGCGTCCTTTGGTGCCGGGGCGTCACAGACGCTCCTCGGCAGTACGGGCAGCGCCAATGTGCTGACCCGGACCACGGCCTGGCTGGTGGCGGCTTTCTTCGCTACCAGTTTCGGTCTCGCGATCATCGCTACGGGAAAGACGCGAAGCGTCAACGACGTGGATATCGTTGTACCGGCGTCGCAGCAGCGGCCGGCGCTTGAGGATGCGCCCGCTGATGACCTGCCGGCGGTGGAGACGGGTGACGTGCCGTCAGCGGCGCCGGCAGAGGGAGATTTCCCCGGCGCAGACATTCCCGAAGCGTAAGTAGCACGGTAGACTAGACAAGTTGAACAAGCCGAAGTGGTGGAATTGGTAGACACGCTATCTTGAGGGGGTAGTGAGCTATGCTCGTGGGGGTTCAAGTCCCCCCTTCGGCACCAAACACAACAAGTCGAGGGATATGCTCCGCTGCGCGGAGTGCTCGTGGGGCCCTGGCCGGGCGCGTTAAGTCCCCCCTTCGGCACCAAACAGGCCCGGGTGCGGGCCGATAGAAAGGCAAGAAGGTGGTTGACCGCGCTTTAAGGCCTATCTATAATACGCGACCTCTTTGGGGGCACTCTTGAGGGTGTGTTCCGGGCAAGCAAGCTTGCCATGAGCGTTTTGATGCGGGGTGGAGCAGCCTGGTAGCTCGTCGGGCTCATAACCCGAAGGTCGTCGGTTCAAATCCGGCCCCCGCTACCAAATACGTATCACCTGCTCCGAAACAAGGTGATGCGGCGTGAAAAGCCCCTTTTTGGGGCTTTTTCGTTTGTACCGGAAAAGTTTTCGCGGGAGACGCGTGAGCGGCAGGGAAAACAAGCTGCGTGATTTGCTCGAGCCGACCGTCGAAGCCCTGGGCTTCGAGCTGTGGGGTGTTGAGCACCTGGCGCAGGGGCGCCACAGCGTACTGCGGGTGTACATCGAGCGGCCCGAGGGAATCAGTGTTGATGACTGCGCCCTGGTGAGCGGACAGGTCAGTGCGGTCCTCGACGTCGAGGACCCCATAAGCGGTGAATACACCCTGGAGGTGTCGTCGCCGGGGCTGGATCGCAGGCTCTTCGCCCTGGCGCAGTATGGCCGTTTTTTCGGCGAGATCATTGACTTGCGCCTGCGCATGCCCTTCGAGGGCCGGCGCAAGTTCCGGGGGCAGCTCAAGGGAGTTGAGGGTGAGGACGTAGTGGTGCAGGTCGACGATCACGAGTACCTCCTGCCCTTTGACGCTATCGACAAGGCGCGGGTGGAACTGCCGGCAGAGACCGGCGACGACGGGCGCGAGGCAAGGTAGGCTCATGAACAAGGAAATCCTGATGGTCGCGGAAGCCGTCTCTAACGAGAAGGGCGTTTCCGAGGACATTATCTTCGAGGCAATCGAACTGGCGCTGGCTACGGCCGCCAAGAAGCGCTACGACGAGGACGCCGATATCCACGTCACCATCGACCGCGAATCCGGTGATTACGACACCATCCGTCGCTGGCTTGTGGTGCCGGATGATGAGATTGCTCTGCTCGGTACCCAGTTCACCACCGAGGAGGCCGTCGAGAAGGATCCGTCGCTCAAGCCCGGTGATATTTTTGAAGAGCAAGTAGAGAATGTCGAGTTCGGCCGCATTGCCGCGCAGACTGCCAAACAGGTGATTGTGCAGCGGGTCCGCGACGCCGAACGCGCGCAGGTCGTTGAAGAATACGAGACCCGCGTGGGTGAACTCGTGGCCGGCACCGTGAAAAAAGTCACCCGCGACAATATCATCGTCGATCTTGGCAATAATGCGGAGGGTCTGCTCCCCCGGGGCGCGCTGGTAGGCCGCGAGACCTTTCGTGTCAACGACCGGGTGCGCGCCATTCTTATCGAGATCAGCACCGAGACGCGCGGTCCGCAGCTCATCCTCAGCCGCGCTTGTCCGGAGATGCTCATTGAGCTGTTCAAGATCGAGGTCCCGGAGATCGCCGAGGGCGTAATTCAGATCCGCGCTGCCGCTCGTGATCCGGGCTCCCGCGCCAAGATCGCCGTGAAGACCAACGATCAGCGTATCGACCCGGTCGGTGCCTGTGTGGGCATGCGTGGTTCCCGTGTCCAGGCCGTTTCCAACGAACTCGACAACGAGCGCGTGGATATTGTGCTCTGGGACGATAACCCGGCACAGCTGGTGATCAACGCCATGTCCCCGGCAGAGGTGGAGTCCATCGTTGTCGACGAGGACGCCCACGCCATGGATGTGGCGGTGTCCGAGGACAACCTGGCCCAGGCGATCGGCCGCGCGGGGCAGAACGTTCGCCTTGCCAGTGAGCTCACGGGCTGGACCATCAACGTGATGAGCAACGAAGAGGCCGCGGAAAAGCACGAGGCCGAGGCGGGCCAGGTCATCCAGGCGTTCATGGACCAGCTCGATATCGACGAGGACGTAGCGGAGATCCTCGTCGAGGAAGGTTTCACGACGCTGGAAGAGGTGGCCTATGTGCCCCTCGACGAAATGCTGTCCATTGAGGGTTTCGACGAGGACATCGCCGAGGAGCTGCGCGCCCGGGCCAAGGACGCGCTGCTGACTATGGCTATTGCCTCCGAGGAACAGCTCGGTGCCAATGAGCCCGCCGAAGACCTGCTGACCGTGGAGGGGATGGACCGGCACCTCGCCTACCTCCTGGCCAGCCGCGGTATCGTCACCATGGAAGACCTCGCCGAGCAGGGCGTCGACGACCTGATGGACATCGAGAACATGACAGAAGAGCGCGCCGGTGAATTGATCATGACCGCGCGTGCCCCCTGGTTTGCCGAAGAGGAAGCCCAGTCCTGAAAGCACTGGTCAGTACCACGGTAAGGCAGGGATTCAGGGTAGCTAGGAGAGTATTTGCATGGCGCAGGTGACAGTAGAGCAACTGGCGAAGTCCGTAGGCGCATCGGTAGAGCGCCTCTTGAACCAGATGCGGGATGCAGGTCTGCCCCACAAGGACGCCGCAGAACCGGTGTCCGATGAGGACAAGCAGACGCTTCTGACCTACCTTAAGCAGAGCCACGGTGAGTCGACGGCGGCGCCGAAGCGCATCACCCTGAAGCGCAAGACCATGAGCACGCTGCGCACCGGCGGCTCTTCGGGCAAGAAGACTGTCAACGTCGAGGTGCGTAAGAAGCGCACCTACGTGAAGCGTGAGGAGTCGGAAGCGCCGGCCGAAGAAGAGCTGGCGGTGACGGCCGCAAGCGCGGACGCCGAGCTGCCGGAAACGGTACCGGACGAAGCGCCGGTCGTTGAGGCCGCACCCGTTGAAGAGGCACCCGCGCCGAAGAAAGAGCCGGAGTTCGAACCCCTTCCGGAGGAAGAGGAAGAACCGGAAGATCTCGCCAACCTCGATCCGGAGGTGCTCCGGCAGCGTGCCGCGTTGCGCCGGAAGCAAAAGGAAGAAGAAGAGGCCGCGGCCCGCGCGGCCGCCATCGCTGCGCGCCAGGCCGAGGAAGAGCAGCGCAAGGCCGCTGAGGCGGCCGCCAAGGCACGGGAAGAAGCCCCCAAGCGGCCCAAGCGCCTGCATGCGGCGCCCGCGGAGCAGCCGCCCCGGGACGACCAGAAGCGCAAGACCCGTGGCCGGCTCAGCCGCAATGATTCCCTGGGCCGCGGCAAGCAGCGGGGACACAATTTGTCCCTCTCCGATCTCGACGCTGCCGAGGGGCGCACGCGTCGCCGCGGTGGCCGCAAGAAGATGAAGGCGACCCACGAAGAACACGGTCGTCACGGCTTCGAAATGCCCACGGAGCGCAAGGTCTATGAGGTCGAGATCGCCGACATGATCTCCGTTGGCGGCCTGGCAGAAGGCATGGCCGTGAAGTCCGGCGTTGTGATCAAGGAGCTCATGAAGCTCGGGGTAATGGCGACCATCAATCAGATGATCGACCGCGATACGGCAACGCTGGTGGTTGAGGAACTCGGCCACGTGGCCAAGTACATCAGCGCCGATGCGCTGGAAGAGGATCTCACGGAGACCCTGGCCCAGCACGGCGGCACGCCGGAACCGCGCGCGCCGGTAGTGACCGTCATGGGCCACGTTGACCACGGCAAGACGTCGCTCCTCGACTACATCCGCAAGGCGAAGGTGGCGTCCGGTGAGGCCGGCGGCATCACCCAGCACATCGGCGCCTATCATGTGGAGACCGGCCACGGCATGATCTCCTTCCTCGATACGCCCGGGCATGCGGCTTTTACCGCCATGCGCGCCCGCGGCGCGAAGAGTACGGACATCGTGATCCTCGTGGTGGCCGCCGATGATGGTGTCATGCCCCAGACCATCGAGGCTGTGCAGCATGCCCGGGCGGCGGAAGTGCCGCTGATCGTCGCCGTCAACAAGATCGACAAGGAAGGGGCCGATCCCGACCGCGTCAAGAACGAGCTCTCGGCCCAGCAGGTCATTCCCGAGGAGTGGGGCGGCGACACGCAGTTCGTGCACGTCTCGGCAATCACGGGTGATGGCATCGAGACGCTCCTGGACGCAGTGCTGCTGCAGGCCGATCTCCTTGAGCTGAAGGCACCGCGGGACGTCCCGGCCCAGGGCATCGTTATTGAGTCGCGGCTGGACAAGGGCCGTGGCCCGGTGGCCTCCCTCCTCGTGCAGAGCGGCACGCTGCGTCAGGGCGAGATTGTTCTCGCTGGCCTGCAGTATGGCCGTGTTCGGGCGATGCTTGATGAGAACGGAAAGCCGGTCGATACCGCAGGCCCGAGCATCCCGGTGGAAATCCTCGGCCTTGACGGCACGCCGGACGCCGGCGACCAGTTTGCCGTGGTCGAAAACGAGAAGCAGGCCCGGGATCTGGCCGATTACCGCCAGGCGAAGATGCGCGAGAACAAGCTGCAACGGCAGCAGGCTGCCAAGCTCGATAACATGTTCGAGAGCATGACGGCAGGCGAGCGGAAGACCCTCAATGTGGTCGTGAAGGCCGATGTGCGCGGCTCCCTGGAGGCGATCCAGGCGGCACTTCTGGAGCTGGGCAACGACGAGGTGCAGGTCAACATCGTCACCGGTGGTGTCGGCGGTATCGCCGAGACCGACGTCACCCTGGCCATGACCTCCGGTGCCGTGATCTTCGGCTTCAACGTCCGCGCAGACGCTGCCGCCCGGCAGCTGGTCGAGAGCGAGGGCGTGGACCTGCGTTACTACAATGTCATCTATGACCTCATCGACGACGTCAAGCAGGCCCTGTCCGGCATGCTCGCGCCGGAGATGCGCGAGGAGATCGTCGGTATCGCCGAGGTGCGCGAGGTCTTCAACTCGCCCAAGCTTGGCCAGATCGCCGGCTGTATGGTCACGGAAGGCACTGTCTACCGTAGCAAGCCGATCCGCGTCCTGCGTGACAACGTTGTTATCTACCAGGGCGAGCTCGAGTCCCTTCGTCGCTTCAAGGACGATGCCAATGAGGTCCGCAACGGTGTTGAGTGCGGCATCGGTGTGAAGAACTACAACGATGTGCAGGTCGGCGACCAGATCGAAGTGTATGAGGTCAAGGAGGTCGCCCGCTCCCTGTAGCGGCCCGCCATGGCACGAGAGTTCAGTCGCAGCCAGCGGGTCGCCGATTACCTGCAGCGGGAGTTGGCGCTCCTGATTCAGCAGGAAGTCGACGATCCGCGTGTGGGTATGGTCAGTCTGACCGGCGTCGACGTGAGCCGCGATCTGGCCCATGCCAAAGTCTGGTTTACGCGCCTTGGTAGCGACAGCGCCGAAGAGGCACGGGAGGCCGCCGTCGCCCTCAACGGCGCGGCCGGCTACCTGAGAACACTGCTTTCCCGCGAGGCGTCCATGCGCAGCGTGCCCCGGCTCCGTTTTGTCTTTGATGGCAGCGTCGGCCGTGGTCGACACATGGAAGAGTTGATCCGCGAGGCCGGTAAACGAGATCGGGCCCTCGACGCCGGGCGCGAAGGCGCCGATGACCCGTCGGACGGTGAGGGCTGAAGTGGCCCGGCGTCGACACGGTCGCCCCCTCAGCGGCATCCTGGTTCTGGACAAGCCCCCGGGTCTGTCCTCAAACCGTGCGCTGCAGCGAGTCAAGGGCCTCTACCGTGCCGCCAAGGCCGGGCACACGGGCAGCCTCGATCCCCTTGCTACCGGCGTGCTGCCGCTGTGCTTCGGTGAGGCGACGAAGGTCTCGCAGTATCTTCTTGAGGCTGACAAGGTCTACGAGAGCACCTTTACCTTTGGCGTTAGCACTGACACCGGTGATGCCGAGGGCACGGAGACCGGCCGCAGCGATGCGGGTGCCCTGGCTGCGGCCGAGGTGGAAGCGGCCCTGGTCCCCTTCCGCGGCGAGATCGAGCAGGTGCCCTCCATGTTCTCCGCCATCAAGCAGGGCGGCCGTCCGCTCTACGAACTGGCGCGCCAGGGCGTGGAAGTGGAGCGCAAAGCGCGGCGGATCACGGTGCATGCCTTTGAGCTGTTGGCCTTCCGGCCCGGTGAGCAGGCCGAGGCCGATGTCCGCGTGCACTGCAGCAAGGGCACCTATGTGCGCTCCCTGGCCGAGGACCTGGGCGCGGCCCTGGGGTACGGCGCCCACGTGTCGCGGCTGCGTCGACTCCAGTCCGGCCCTTTCCGCATCGAACAGGCCCTCACGCTGGAAGCCCTGCAGGCGCTCCGGGACGCCGGTGACGAGGCGGCGCTGGATCGGCAGTTGCTCCCGGCGGAGCTCGCCCTCGCCGACATGCCGCTGGTAACGCTCAGCGAATCCGCGGGTTTCTACCTGCGTCAGGGCCAGGCGGTACTAGTGCCAAACGCGCCCTGTGATGGTATGGTGCGCGTCGCCGCGCAGAGCGGGGAATTGCTCGGTGTCGGCGAAATATTGGACGATGGGCGCGTCGCGCCGCGTCGACTGATGGTCACCAGGCGGTGACGCGAACCTGTCTGTAAATCTGCACGGACAGGCTCTTTTTTGAACAGGCCGCGCGGGTAGCGCTGCGGTCACGCAGGTTAACAAGAGGATGATCACATGGCATTGACTGCCGAAAAGAAAGCGGAAATCGTCAAGGATTATCAGCGCGGAGAGGGCGACACCGGGTCGCCGGAAGTCCAGGTGGCGCTGCTGACGGCAAATATCGAACAGCTGCGGGACCACTTCTCGTCGCACAAGCAGGATCACCACTCCCGCCGCGGCCTCATTCGCATGGTCAACCAGCGCCGCAACCTGCTTGATTATCTCAAGCGCAAGGATGCATCGCGCTACGCGGAACTGATCAAGCGCCTCGGCCTGCGCCGCTAGGCCAACCGCACCGGGGCCCAGGGCCCCGGTTGTCGTTTAAAGAATCGGAGAAAGACAGTGAACCCAGTAACCAAGACTTTCCAGTATGGCGGCCAGACCGTCACGCTGGAGACCGGGCGTATCGCCCGCCAGGCAAGCGGTGCCGTGCTCGTGACCGTCGAAAACACCTCGGTGCTGTGCACCGTGGTCGCAGAAAAATCCTGCAAGCCGGGCCAGCCCTTCTTCCCGCTTGCCGTGCATTATCAGGAGAAGACCTACGCCGTCGGCAAGATACCCGGCGGCTTCTTCAAGCGTGAAGGTCGCCCCAGCGAGAAGGAAACGCTGACCTCCCGCCTGATCGACCGGCCGATCCGCCCGCTCTTCGCCGATGGCTTCATGAACGAAGTGCAGGTCATATGCACGGTCATGTCCGCGGACAAGCACATCGACCCGGACATCCCCGCGATGATCGGCACCTCTGCAGCCCTGGCGATCTCCGGCTGCCCCTTCAACGGCCCCATCGGCGGTGCCCGCGTGGGTTTTACGGAACAGGACGGCTACCTCCTCAACCCGACCTATGCACAGCTCGCTTCCAGCAAGCTCGATATGGTCGTTGCCGGCACAAAGGATGCCGTGCTCATGGTCGAGTCCCAGGCCGCCGAACTTACGGAAGACCAGATGCTGGGCGCCGTGCTCTACGCGCACCAGGAAATGCAGGCCGTCATTCATGCCATCAACGAGCTCGTCGCCGAAGCGGGCAAGCCGCGCTGGGACTGGCAGCCGCCGGCAGTCAACGGGGAGCTCATCGCTGCCGTTGAGGCCCAGGTGAAGGATGCCCTCGGCGAGGCCTATCGCATCACCGAGAAGGCCGCCCGTTACGAGCGCGTCGGCGAGGTCCGCAAGGCCTGCGTCGAGGCCCTGGCCGCAGAGGGCGGCCCGAGCGAGGAGGACATCAAGGATGTCTTCAAGAGCGTCGAGAAGCAGCTCGTGCGCAAGCGCATTCTCGATGGCGAAGCGCGCATCGACGGTCGCGACAACCGCACCGTGCGCCCCATCGCCTGTGAGATCGACGTGCTGCCCAAGGCTCACGGTTCAGCCCTGTTCACCCGCGGCGAGACCCAGGCCATCGGTGCCGTTACCCTCGGCTCCACCCGCGATGCGCAGATCATTGACGCCCTCGAGGGTGAGCGCCGCGATCCGTTCATGCTGCACTACAACTTCCCGCCCTACTCGGTCGGTGAAGCGGGCCGCGTTGGCTTCACCAATCGTCGTGAAGTCGGCCATGGTCGCCTCGCCCGCCGCGGCCTCGCCGCGGTACTGCCCGGTGAAGAGGCGTTTCCCTACACGGTGCGCGTGGTTTCCGAAATCACCGAGTCCAACGGCTCCAGCTCCATGGCGTCGGTCTGCGTCGGCTCCCTGGCGCTCATGGCCGCCGGCGTGCCCCTGAAGGCGCCGGTCGCCGGTATCGCCATGGGTCTGGTCAAGGACGGCAACCAGTTTGCCGTGCTCACCGACATCCTCGGTGATGAGGACCACCTGGGTGACATGGACTTCAAGGTCGCCGGTACCGCCGGCGGCGTGACCGCCCTGCAGATGGATATCAAGATCGAGGGTATCAACGAGCAGATCATGGAGACCGCCCTGGAGCAGGCGCTGCAGGCGCGGCTGCATATCCTCGGGCAGATGAACGAGGTCATCTCCGAGGCTCGCGAAGTAACCTCCGAGAATGCGCCCAGCATGGTCACGCTGAAGGTGGACGCAGACAAGATCCGCGACATCATCGGCAAAGGTGGGGCGACGATCCGCGGCATCACCGAAGCCTCCGGCGCCACGGTCGATATTGACGATGACGGCACCGTGCGTATCTTCGGCCAGGATCAGGCGGCCCGTGACGCGGCCGTCGCCATGGTCGAGGAGATCACCGCCGAGGCGGAAATCGGCGCGATCTACGAGGGTCGCGTGGCCCGCATCGTCGACTTTGGTGCCTTCGTCAATATCCTTCCGGGCAAAGATGGTCTGGTGCACATCTCGCAGATCGCCAACGAGCGTGTCGAGAATGTCTCTGACTACCTGAAGGAAGGCGAGGAGGTGCGCGTTAAGGTCCTGGACGTGGACCAGCGCGGTCGTATCAAGCTGTCCATCAAGGAGCTCCTCGACGAGGAAATCGAAGAGGAAGTCACCGAGGCGCAGGCCCCGGCGGATGAAGAAGCCACGGAGTAAGGCGCCGCGGCTTGATGAAAAGGGCGCTTCGGCGCCCTTTTTATTACTTCTCCCTCGAGAGTCTCTCTGGAGAGGCTGTTGCCAAATTCCGGGGTGAGTACGGGAGACCTCTCTCAGCCTAACCTGGCCGGGTCGCTCCCCGATACACGCTTTGTGAGAGAGGTCTCCCGTACTCACCCCTGCCGCCTCGCACATTTCCAGGGCGGTAGGGCGGCGGCTGGAGCGTGCCCCCACAAAGCGTGTATCGGGGAGCGACTGGGGGCACTCTCCCGCCGCCGCCCCGACATGCTGCGATGCGCCCGGTCAGCAGGTGACCGTTTTCCCCGGGACTTTGCTAAGGTGGGCCCGCAGCTTCTGTTGAGGTACCGATGGCGACCCTTTCCCTTTGCATGATCGTCCGTGACGAGGCCTGGATCCTCGAGGAGTGCCTCGCCGCGGCGCGGCCGCAGGTGGACCAACTGGTGGTGGTGGATACGGGCTCTGTCGACGGCAGCCGCGAGATCGCCGCGGCCCACGCCGATCGGCTGCTGGACTTCAGCTGGTGCGATGACTTCGCCGCCGCGCGCAACCATGGGCTGGACGCCGCCACCGGCGACTGGATCCTCGTCCTCGATGCCGATGAGCGAATCGCCCCGGCCGACTACCCGCGGCTGCGCGAGGCCATGGCTGACGATACCGTGGATGGTTACTACCTGCCCCAGCACAACTACGGCGATGACCAGACGGCCTGGGGCTGGCGCCCGGTCGGTGAGCACAGGGCCCTGGCCCGCGGCTACAGTGGCTACACGATCAATCCGATTCTCCGGCTCTTTCGTCGCAAGGACGGGATCTGCTACCAGGGTCGTATCCACGAGATCGTCGACGGCACCATCGCCGAGGGGCGCCGGAGCGAGCTCCCGGTGCCGCTGCATCATTATTGCCATGCCAACAGCGAGCGGCCCCGTCGGGCGCGCGGTGAGCGCTATCAGGCCATGCTCGAGCGCGAGCTTGCCGGCGATGCCGACGGCCGGCTCTACGGCATTGCCGCCGCCGGCGCCATGCATTCGAAGGGTGATTACCGCCGGGCCAAGGACTATTTCTTACGCGCTGCAGCGTTAGGCTACGAGCCGCAGCGGTGCCTGGAGGGCGCCGCCGAGGCCTGCTACCGCGATGGTGACTTCGGCGCGGCCGGCGACCTTTACCAGCGCCTCTACCGCGACGGGTACCGCACAGCTTCCCTGTGCCTCAACCTGGCGAACCTCGCCGTGCGCCGTGGGGATCGCTCCGGGGCCCTTGGTCTGCTGCGTGAATGCCTTGCCCTCGGTGGCCTCGGGCCGGCCGTCAATGACGTCATCGAGCGGAACATCAAGCACCTGGAGGGTGCATAAGCGGCTTGCGGTGCCCCGCTCTGGTGCAGTAGCGGGCGCGGCAGTTCGGCGGAGAGCGTTTGAGCCGGGCGTTTCAGTCGGGCGCTTCCGGTGCCGCGTTCTGTGGTGCTTTCTGTGATGCCATTGGTGTGAACTTTGCTTGGGTATTATTTCCTATTGTGCGATTGCAACTGGACCGGACAATAGGTCGCACAATTCAAGAAGACGGCGACTGCCGTCCAAGAGGGGAAGAATCATGCAATGCAACCAGTCTGACTATCCGCGTTCCCGTCTCTCCCGGGCGGTGGCCCTGGCTTCGCTGCCCCTGCTGGGCGGCGGCGCCGGCGCCAGCCTGGCCCAGGAGGGTGCTCGCCTCGAGGAGGTCATGGTGACCGCCTCCCGCCGCGCCTCCACGGTCCAGGACATTCCCATCAACATCTCCGCCGTCAGCGCTGAGAAGATTGAGAAGTACCGCCTTACGGGGATCAACGAGATTGCGCGCTATGTGCCCGGTCTCACGGTCATCGACCGCGGCGCCCGGGACGAGGTACCGGATATTCTGGTTCGCGGTCTGAACACGTCGCAGCTCGGCCCGGGCTACACCAGTGACACGGTTGCCACCTACTTCGGGGATATTCCCCTGCCCTTGGATATCCGTCCCGTCGACCTCGAGCGCGTCGAGGTGCTGATCGGTCCGCAGGGCACACTCTACGGCCAGGGCACGATGGGCGGCGCCATTCGCTACCTGCCGAACCGCGCCGATCCGGAAGCCTTCGGCGTTGATCTCCGCGGCACCCTGAGCCAGAATTTTGAAAGTGACGACATGTACAACGATGTGGGCGTTACCCTCAACCTGCCCATCGTTCGCGATACCCTCGCCTTGCGGGTCAATCTCGACCGTGTCGACGACCCGGGCTTCATCGACTACGACTTTGTGGTCCGCGAGGCCGGCGTGTCCAACCCCGAGCCCGATTTCGCCAACCCCGACGATGTGAACGCGAACCTGCGCCGGGTCGAAGACGCCAACGGTGAGGACACTCTCGCCGCCCGCGCCAATCTGCGCTGGCTGCCCACGGACTGGCTCGATGTGAACCTGTGGTGGCTCTACCAGGACACGGAGGCGGAGGGTCGGCAGATCAACCACAAGCAGGCCTTCGGCACCGGGGACTATGTCTCCGCCTACCGCTACGAGGAGCCGAACGAATATACCAACGAGCTGTACAGCCTCGAAGTGAAGGCGGACCTCGGTTTCGCCGAGGCGACCTTCATCTACGGTGAGACGGAGTACGAGGAGGAGGGCCAGCGCGACCAGACGGACCTGCTGCTCAACTTCGAGTACGGTTACGAGGCCTTCCCGAGTTTCTCTTCCTTTACCCGGGAAGTTGCCGAGGAAGAAACGGAGACCATCGAGATCCGGCTGGTGTCGACTTACGAGGGCCCGCTGTCCTGGGTGCTCGGCTACTTCAATAACGAGATCGATAGCGAAAGCGAGAGCCGCGAGTTCACGCCGGGGTTCGACCAGTTTGCCGTGGACAACTTCGGCGGCGTGGCGCTGCGGCCTGACAGCCTCGAGTATATCTCCCAGAGCTTCGACACCCAGAAGGAAGAGGCCTGGTACGGCGAGATCTCCTACCGGCTCTTCGACCGCCTTGAGCTCACCTTAGGCTACCGGGACTACACCTTCGAAGTTGATAACCGCAGTGGTTTCGGTCTGCCGCTGCTGGAGACGGTCTTCTTCGGCGAGCCGCAGGATGCCATCAACATCGAGTTCGGCGAGAACGTCGGCGACGACGAGGGCGACCTGATCAAGCTGAACGCCGCCTTCGATATCGACGACGACAACATGATCTACGCCACTTACTCCGAGGGTTACCGCAACGGCGGCGTCAACGCCGTACCCGCGTGCCCGCCGGACGTGTCGGCCAGCGACACGCAGAACCTCTGCGCCCTGCCGGACGAGGTCTTCATCGCGCCGGACCAGATCGAGAACTACGAGATCGGCTACAAGGGCCTGCTCCTGGACGGCCGCCTGTCGCTGAATGCCGCCCTGTTCTTCATCGACTGGACAGACCTGCAGGTCGACACGGTGACGACCTTCGGCCAGCTGCCGATCGTCGGTAACGGGTCGGCGGCCGAGAGTCAGGGCCTGGAGCTCCAGGGCAACTGGCTGATCAACGAGAACTGGGAAGTGCAGCTCAGCTACGCCTACACGGACGCGGAGCTGGTGGAGGACGCGCCGGGCCTGGTGGACGACTTCACCGGGACCGAGGGCGCCCGCCTGCCCGGCCATGCCGAGCACCAGGGCACCTTCAACGTGACGTATAGCACGATGGTTCTCGACGGTATCGACCTGGCGGTGAATTACGGCATCGTGTTCTCAAGCGAGGTGTACAACATCACCGGCGGCGACCAGCTTGGCGCGCTTATCGATCCGGCCACCGGCGCTGCCGCGGACTTCGGTGGTGAGGCGATCCCGGAGTGGGACGTGCACCACTTCTCTGCCACCTTCAGCAAGGACCAGTGGACGCTGCAGGCCTTCGTCGACAACCTCTGGGACGAGTACTACGTCACCGGTACCCGCAACACCCGCCGCTTCCTGCAGAACGGCGTCGGCCCGGGCACGCAGATCGGCGGCTTCACGGTGCGGTCCTACGGCAACTTTGTCGGGGCGCCGCGTACCGCCGGCATCCGCGCCACCTACAGCTTCTGACTGTCGTGGAAGCCGAGGCTCCCGGTGCTCAGGCGCCGGGGGCCGGTGGCAGGACACCGGCGGCGGCGAGGATCGCCGTCGCCGGAGCCAACTCCTTCTCATAGAGTCGCCAGCGCTCGAGCGCATCCCGGTACAGGGGCTTGCGCACCTGCAGGGCGCTCGGCGTCGCCACTCCCGCCGCGTTCAGGTGAAAAGCCAGGCAGCGCGGTTCCCAGGGCAGTTCGAGGTAATCAAGGAGTGCCCGTACTTCCCGTTCCGGCTCCGCCACCAGTGCCTCGTAGGACAGGCTGTGGATGCGTTTTCCATAGAGCGCTAGCCAATGCGCCATCAGCTCTTCGAAGGCGGCGACGTAGTGTGCCGTGGCCTCGAGATCGTAGTGGTAGTCGTAATAGGAGTAGTCCACGGCAAACAGCTGCCGGTAGTTGCTGAGGCAGGTGTCCCGCGGGTCCCGGCGCAGGAGGACGATGCGCGCCTCGGGCAGGCTGCGAAGAATGAAGCCGATATAGAGGGCATTCAGGGGCATCTTGTCGAGGACGTAATGGCCGGGGGCCGGCGCCTGCTCCAGCCGCTCGGCCGTGGCTTGCTGATAGTACGCAGCGGCGGTGCCCGCGGTTGCCGCGAGGGCGCCCTCGATCACGGCCGGATCGAGGACGTCCGCACTACCGCAGTCGCCGGCGCTGCGCCGCACCGCGTGCGCCAGATCCTGGATTTCACCGAGGCTGCGCACCGCCTCATGGCAGGTGAGGATACGCTCCACGAGGGTCGTTCCGGTGCGCGGCATGCCAACGACGAACAGTGGTGTGCCGCCATCCACGCTGCGCGGCGGTCGCTCCGGTGCCGCGCTGCGGAAGGCGTCGCCCAGGGCACGGAAGAGCGCCGCATCCCGCGCCTTCCCCGCGAGCGCGCGTTCGCGCCGTGCCGCCTTGCCCCGGCCCAGGGCGGTGAAGGCGGCGGTGTAAGCGCCGCGCAGCTCATACTCCCGGGCCAGCGCGTGGCCCAGGTAGAGCGCATCCTCGGCGGACAGATCCGGCCGCGCGGCCTGCTCTTCCAGGGTCGGCAAGACATCCCCGGTGGCGCCGGTCTTGCGCAGTTCGGAAAGAGCCCACCAGGCGCGGGCGAAGTCCGGACGGAGGGCGAGGGCGGCCCGGTAGTGCGTTTCGGCGGCCGCGCTGTCACCGAGAAACTGCTCCGCGGCGGCGAGGTTGAAGCGGTACTGGGGGTTCTCCGGCGCCAGGCGCACGGCCTCAGCCAGGGCCTCGCGCGCCTCCTCGTAGCGGGCAAGGCGGGAGAACACCACGCCAAGGGTGTCGAAGCCGAGGGCGTTCGCCGGCCCCGCCGCGAGGCCCGCGCGGGCAGCCACCAGGGCCTCGGCACTGTGGTTGAGGCGGGATAGCAGTCGCGCCTGCTGGGCAAGATATTCAGCGTTGCCCTCGTCAAGTTCGAGGGCACGGGTGCGCAGGTCACGGGCTCTGGGCAGGTCCCCGGCTGCCTCGGCGACCACAGAGAGCAGGAACCAGGCGTCTGCGAAGTCCTGCTGCTGGCGGAGGATCGCTTTGCAGCAGGCCGCCAGGGGGGCGTACTCCCCCCGGTTCAGATGGCGCTGGGCGCGCCGGTGCAGGGCCTGGACGGATTCCACCATGGGCGCAGTCTACCCGCTCCCGGCAGCGCCGTCTCTGGCCCGGGCCCTAGCCCGGGCGGTTCTCGACCAGGTTGTCGACGACCGCGGGGTCGGCGAGGGTGCTCGTGTCGCCGAGGCCGTCCAGCTCGTTTTCGGCGATCTTGCGCAGGATCCGGCGCATGATCTTGCCCGAGCGTGTCTTCGGCAGCCCCGGCGCCCACTGGATGACATCCGGCTTGGCGATGGGGCCGATTTCCTGCACGCAGAGTGCAATGAGCTCGGCCTTGAGCTGTTCGTCCGGCTCCACGCCCTGCATGGGCGTCACGTAGCAGTAGATGCCCTGGCCCTTGATATCGTGGGGGAAGCCTACCACGGCGGCCTCGGCGATCTTGTCGTGCAGCACCAGGGCGCTCTCCACCTCGGCGGTGCCCATACGGTGGCCGGAGACATTGAGCACGTCATCTACACGGCCCGTTATCCAATAGTAGCCATCCTCGTCGCGGCTGGCGCCGTCCCCGGTGAAATAGTAGCCCGGATAGTGGCTGAAGTAGGTATCCACCATGCGCTGGTGGTCACCGTAGACGCTGCGGATCTGGCTCGGCCAGGAGCGCTTCACTACGAGGTAGCCGGCACCCGGCCCCTCAATTTCGCTGCCGTCCTCGGCCAGGAGGGCGAGCTCCACGCCGAAGAAGGGGAAGCTCGCGGAACCCGGCTTCAGAGCCGTGGCACCGGGGAGGGGGGTGATCATGTGCGCGCCGGTTTCCGTTTGCCACCAGGTGTCGACCACCGGGCAGCGGCCGTCACCGACGACCCGGTAGTACCACTCCCAGGCCTCCGGATTGATCGGTTCGCCGACGGTGCCCAGGAGTCGGAGTGTTTCCCGGGATGCGCGCTTGACGGGCTCATCGCCTACCGCCTGCAGGGCGCGGATCGCCGTAGGTGCGGTGTAGAAGGTGTTGACCTTGTGCTTGTCGACCACTTCCCAGCAGCGGCCGGCGTCCGGGTAGGTCGGAACGCCCTCGAAGACCAGAGAGATGGCGCCGTTGGCGAGAGGGCCGTATACGATGTAGGTGTGACCGGTCACCCAGCCGACGTCCGCGGTGCACCAGTACACCTCGCCGTCGCGGTAGTCGAAGACATACTTGAAGCTCATGGCCGCCTGCAGCAGGTAGCCGCCGGTGGTGTGCAGCACGCCTTTGGGTTTACCGGTGGAGCCGGAGGTGTAGAGAATGAACAGCGGGTCCTCGGCATCCATGGGCTCCGGCTCGCACTCGGCCGGTGCCGTCGCCACCAGCTCGTGGTACCAGGCATCGCGCTCGGCATCCCAGCCGATGTCGCCACCGGTGCGACGGACTACGATGCAGCTGTGCACGCCGGGGCAGTGGGTCAGCGCCTTGTCAGCATTCGCCTTCAGGGGGATGGGCTTGCCGCCGCGAAGCCCCTCATCGGCGGTGATGAGGGCACAGCAGTCGGCGTCGATGATGCGGTCCTTGAGCGCCTCCGGGGAGAAACCGCCGAAGACAACGGAGTGAATAGCGCCGATACGAGCGCAGGCGAGCATGGCGAAAGCCGCCTCCGGGATCATCGGCATATAGATGCATACCCGGTCGCCCTTGCCGACGCCGCGGGCTTTGAGCGCGTTGGCCAGGCGGCAGACGGCATCCTTAAGCTCGGCGTAGGTGATGGTCCGGGAGTCAGCCGGGTCGTCGCCCTCCCACAGCAGAGCGGCCTGTTCGGCCCGCGCGGGCAGGTGCCGGTCAATGCAGTTCTGACTGACGTTGAGCTTGCCGCCGCTGAACCAGCTGGCGTCACCGGTTGTGAAGTCGTAGCTGCAGACGGTCTCCCAGGGAGCCAGCCAGTCGAGGAAGGCCTCGGCCTGTTCGCTCCAGAACGCCTCCGGCTCTTCCAGAGAGCGCCGGTAGAGCTCGGCGTAGCGCTCCGCGTCGATATGAGCATCGGCAAAGTTCGCGGGTACCGGGTGGATAGGGAATTCGGACATGGACGGACCTCCGCAACGTCAGACTTAGCTGCTGATGGTAGCCCTGCCGCGGCGCAGGGCAAGGCGACCATAGTCTAGGTTGCGTCCGGCACGCGCAGCTCAGGGCGTGGCGAGCATACCCCAGTCGCTGGCCGGGTTCAGGCTCAGCCGCAGGTTGTCGATGAGGCGCGTGCTGCCGAGGCGGGCCGCGGCGAGGATGGCGATCTCCTCGGTGTCCTCGGTGACCTGGCGCAGGGTCCGCGCGTCGCGGATTGCGAAGTAGTCGGGTTCGAAGCCCGCCTGAAGCAGGCGCATGCGGGCATGGGACTCAAGCTGCAGGAAGTTGTCGAACCCGCAGGCGATGGCATCGCGGCAGCTCCCCAGGGTTTCATGGAGCAGGGGCGCGATGCGGCGTTCCGTCGGCGACAGGTAACCGTTCCGAGAGCTCAGGGCGAGCCCATCGCGGTCGCGTACCGTGGGGACGCCGATAACGTCCAGGGGCAGGCACAGATCAGCCACCATCTTGCGCACAATGGATAGCTGCTGGAAATCCTTTTCTCCGAAGATCGCGACATCCGGCTGAACGATGTTGAATAGCTTGGCAACGATCGTAGCCACACCGTTGAAGTGGCCGGGCCGGCTGCTGCCGCAGAGGGTTTCTGACAGGTCGGGCACCAGCACCTGCGTATGCCGCTCGAGGCCTTCCGGATAGATATCGGTGGCGTCCGGGGTGTAGAGAAACTTGACCCCCTCGGCGAAGAGCTTTTCCTTGTCCGCTGCAAGAGTGCGGGGATAGGCGTCCAGATCTTCGCCGGCTCCGAACTGCAGCGGGTTGACGAAGATGCTGACGACGACGATGTCGGCCAGCTCAAGGCCGCGGCGCACCAGCTGCAAATGGCCATCGTGGAGATTGCCCATAGTCGGCACGAAGGCAATACGTTGCCCCCGCGCTCTACACTCGGCGAGCTGCGCACGCAGCCGCTGCCGGTCACCGGTTGTCTTCATGACGTACACCCCCGCTTGCGGTCAGGGACGAACCGCTGCTATCGGCGGTTCTTGTCTATACGCTCGGCCCTCTTCGGTGACCCTCGGGTCCCGTCAAGGGAGACCGAGTATGCCCCATGGTTCTGGGACCAGCAACAAAAGTGTCACGCAACAACACACCTTTTTGTTACGAAAGGAAGCACTTGCTGGAGGGTTTGGTTATAAACGCATACCACTAGTGAGTGATTGCTCCGCGACTGGTCGCCGCGCCTGCCCGCAGGGTATCCCGGCTTAGGCGTAGGTGTGGTCCTCGGCGGGGAATTCGCTGGCCTTCACGGCGGCGACGAAGGCAGCAAGGGCGCCCTGGACACTCGCCCCGTCGGTCATAAAGTTGCGCACGAAGCGGGGTACCCGCGGACTCAGACCGAGGAGGTCATGCAGTACCAGGACCTGGGCATCCGTACCGGCGCCGGCGCCGATACCGATTACCGGGATATCGAGCTTGCTGCTGATGTCTGCGGCCAGGGGTGCCGGCACACACTCGAGCACCAGCACGGCGGCGCCGGCGTCCTGGATCTCGACCGCATCGGCGAGGATGGATTTGGCCTCTTTCGGGGTGCGGCCCTGGACCTTGAAACCGCCGAAGGCGTTGACCGACTGCGGGGTGAGGCCGAGGTGCGCACAGACCGGGATGCCGCGCTCCACGAGCGCGCTGATCGTGTCCGAGAGCCAGACGCCCCCCTCGAGCTTTACCATCTGGGCACCGGCTTGCATCAGTGCGGTAGCGCTGTCGAGAGCGGTCTCCAGCCGGTCGTAGCTCATGAAGGGCAGATCTGCGATCACCAGAGCGTCGCCGCCGGCGCGGGCAACGCAGGCGGTGTGGTAGGCCATGTCGTCAACGGTCACGGGGATGGTGCTGTCGTGCCCCTGCAGCACCATGCCGAGGGAGTCGCCGACAAGAATTGTCTCGGCGCCGGCCTCGTTGACCAGCCGGGCAAAGGTCGCATCGTAGGCTGTGATGCAGACGAATTTTTCCCCCGCCGCTTTCATCCTGTCGAGGGTGCTGATAGTGACCTTGCCCATAGACCTATCCGAAAAAGGTGGGATTGAAGTAGTGGCGCCCGCTGCGCACGTCGAGAAGATAGTCGACCAGCTGGCTGTAGTCGCGCTCCCCCTGGGCCAGATCGATGGCGCTGGCGTTGACGATCAGCAACGGCGCGCCATCGTAATACAGGAAAAATTCGCTGTACACTTCGTTCAGCTGCTCGAGATAAGCCCGGTCGATCCGACGCTCGTGGGCGATGCCCCGCTGTTCGATGCGCGACAGCAGTACATCCGGCGAGGCCTGCAGGTAGATTACAAGGTCCGGTGTCGGCGCATCGATGGTGAGCTGGCGGTAGACCTTCTCGTAGAGCTGATACTCGTCCGGGTCCAGATTGATGCGCGCAAAGAGGGGATCCTTCTCGATGAGAAAGTCCGCCACCCGTACGGGCTGAAAGATGTCCGACTGCCGGAGGTCCTGGATTTTCTGAGCGCGCTGGAAGAGGAAAAACAGCTGCGTGGCCAGCGCCGCCTGCTTGCGGCTTTGGTAAAAACGTTCGAGGAACGGATTTTCCTCGGCGTCCTCAAGCATCAACTGGTAGTTGAAGGTCGCGGCCAGGCGGTTGGCGAGCGTGGTCTTGCCGACGCCGATCGGCCCCTCCACGGCAATATAGCCGGGCGGTGTCCGCCCCTTGAGGTCAATGCTCAGTACCTCACTTGTCGCCGTCACGCTCGCCGCTCCCCTCCACTGCCCCCAGCGCCTCCGCCTGCCGCACCGGAGCGGGGCCGGGACAGGCGCGTTTCAATGTACCAATATCCTCGCCCCGGGGCAGCCGGTAATTCTCGCCGCAGAGGTCTGCCAGGGGCCAGAGCACGAAGGCACGTTCATAGAGGCCCGGGTGCGGTACCGTGAGCCGGGGCGTGTCCATGGCGCGGTTGCCGTAGAGCAGCAGGTCCAGGTCGAGGGTGCGCGGGCCCCAGCGCCGGCCGCGTACCCGTCCGGCCTGTGCCTCGATGCGCTGCAGCGCGTCGAGGAGATCGAGCGGGGGGAGGGTGCTGTCGAGGGCGGCCACGGCGTTGAAGAAGTCCGGTTGATCCTGCGGACCCAGCGGGCTACTGCGATAAAGTGGAGACAGGGGCCCGAGCCGGCAGTCAGCAAGGGCCCGGAGCGCGCGAATCGCGCCCCGGAGCTGACCCGGCGGATCGCCGAGGTTGGCACCGAGACCGATATAGCAGCGTTGCACCGCTGTCGTCCTGAGCGCCAGGGCGCTAATCGGGGCTGCGTCGGCGTCGCCCGCTCCGGCGGCCGCGTTTGCCGTCGCCCGGGTCCCGGGCCGCCAGCTCGCGGCTACGCGCCTCGAGGTCCAGTTCCTGGAAGCGCGTCCACCATTCGCCGACGCCGCCGGTGTCCTCGCCGGCGATCTCGCGGAGCAGGAGGAAGTCATAGGCGGCCCGGAAGCGGCGCTGGTCGGGCAGCTCGGCTGCGCGCTTGCCCCGCGGACTCTCCAGCCGGTGCTGGAGTTCCCAGATCTCGCGCATGGGCTGGCTGAAGCGTTTCGGAATGGCGATCCGGTGACAGGCCTCGGCGATGACCTGCTGGGCCGCACTGTGCATGGCCTGTGTGGGCGGCTCGCCCCGATCCCGGAGCTGCTCTGCGCGCAGGCTGGCCGCGGGCCAGAGCAGCGCTGCGAGGATGAAGGCCGGGGTCACGGGCCGGTCTTCCGCCACGCGCTGGTCGGTGCTGGCCATGGCCGCGGCCAGGAGATCTGCGGCGCGGACATCCCGCTTCATATGCTCTTCGGCCTCCGGGAACAGGTGCTCTAGGAGGTGATGCCGGCGCAGGAGCGTCAGGGTGGCCGCGCCGTAACCGGCAAGGAAAAGCTTCAGAATCTCGTCAAAGAGGCGCGGTGCGGGGATGGCATCGAGCAGCCCTGCCGACTCCTTGATGGCCGCGGCGGTGTGATGCTCAATGCGAAAGCCCAGCTTGGCCGCGAAGCGCACCACACGAAGCATGCGCACCGGGTCTTCCCGGTAGCGCTCGTGCGGGTCGCCGATGATGCGTATGAGTCGTGCCTGCAGGTCAGCGAGGCCGTCGGCATAGTCATGGACCGCGAAGTCGCCGGCGTTGTAGTAGAGGGCGTTGATGCTGAGGTCGCGGCGCACCGCGTCCTCCTCGAGGGTGCCGTAGACATTGTCGCGCAGGAGAACGCCGCTTTCGCCGCGCCGGCCTTCGCCCTCGCCATCGTGGTGGCCCCGAAAGGTAGTGACTTCAATGATCTCCCGGCCGAAGCGGACATGCACGATGCGAAAGCGCCGGCCGATGATCCGTGAGTTGCGGAACAGTCCGTGCACCTCTTCAGGCGTTGCGTCCGTAGCGACATCGAAGTCTTTCGGATGCCCACCGAGGAGCAGGTCGCGCACGGCACCGCCCACGAGATAGGCCTGGAAGTCCTGACCGCGTAGCCGGGCCATGACTTTCAGAGCACTGGGACTGATGTTCTTGCGGGAAATGCAGTGCTGGTCCCGGGGAATGACCTTCAAGCGCGAGCATCTCTCATGGTTGAAAAGCGAGATGGTAGCACAGTCCCCGTAGTAACCGGGGAGATCGGGGGAGATACCTCCCCCGCACACGTCCACCCCGGGACAATTATTCTTATCATTACCATTATTTTTAGCGGGCGCAACCGGGTCGGCCTGGCCAGTACCCGGATGGGTGGCATAAATGAACGACGGGGAAGCGTGCTTCCCCATCCAGGTCCATTTTTTTTCTTGAGCTTATTCTTATTGCCGCTGTTTTATTTTTATTGTTGCGCCCCCGTAGAATTGCAGAGCCTGTGCCATCAATGAATAAATCTTTTATAAACAATGAGTTGTGATTTTTTGTGAGGAGGGCGGTAATGGGTCAAGGGGCTGGTTTGTTACCTTTGGCCACTACGGTTTGTTACAGAATGGGGGCTGGGTAACGCCCCCGGCAGGTTCAGGACGCGGCCTTTTTCCCGCGGGGGGCACTCTTCTTGCGCGGGATCTCGAAGCGCTGGCGGCGCTCCCAGAGGCATTTGCGGCTGATCCCCAGTTTCTGGGCGAGTTCGGTCTCGCTCATGGAGTCCTGGTGCTCGATGACAAAGCGCTGGAAGTAGTCTTCGAGAGACAGATCTTCCTGGGGATCGGAGTTGCTGTGGCTGGCCTGACGTTTTTTCGGGCTGCCGATGCGTTCGCCGCGCAGGCGATTAATGTTCACCAGCTCGAGGTCGATGCCCAGCGTTTCGTTGTCGATCTCCTCCCCTTCGGTGAGGATGACCGCACGCTCAATGGCGTGCTCCAACTCGCGCACGTTGCCTGGCCACTGGTAGGTCGTGATGGCCTGGATGGCCCGGGGCGAAAGGTACATGGTGCCGCGACCGAAACGCTCGGTCTGCCGGGCAAGGAGGGTCTCGGCCAGGTAAAGAATATCCTTGCCGCGGTCCCGCAGAGCGGGGAGGTTCAGACGCAGGACGTTGATACGGTAAAAGAGGTCCTGACGGAAGCGCCCCTCCGCCGCAAGGGTTTGCAGGTCCCGGTGCGTGGCGCAGATAAGACGGACGTTGACCTTGCGCGAGTGGACGGAGCCGATGCGGCGGATTTCTCCCTCCTGGATGAAGCGCAGCAGTCGCGCCTGGGCCTCCATGGGAAGTTCGCCGATCTCGTCGAGGAACAGTGTCCCGCCGTCGGCTGCTTCGATGAGGCCCATGCGGTTGGTGTTGGCGCCGGTGAACGCACCCTTCTCGTAGCCGAAAAGCTCCGATTCTATGAGCGTCTCCGGAATGGCGGCGCAGTTTACGCAGATCAAGGCTTCCCCGGCCCGCCTGCTCTGCCGGTGGATGGCCCGCGCAACCAGTTCCTTGCCGGTCCCGGTCTCGCCGAGGACGAGCACGGTGGAGTCTGTGGGCGCAAACTTGGCAACGTGTTCCAGCAGCCGTTGCATGGACGGACAGTCGCCGACAATCGCCGGGCCGTCCCCGGTGCCGGCGGAGACGGTCTGCATGGCCGTCGCGTCCTGCCGGGGATGATCGTTGATGATGCGCTTGACCGCATTTAGCATATCACCGTGGTCGAAGGGCTTGGCGATATAGTCCACGGCGCCCATACGCATGGAGTCGACGGCAGAGCGCAGGCTGGCATAGCTGGTCATGATGAGCACGGGCACCTTGCCTGCCTTGCGGATCAGGTCCGTGCCTGGCGCTCCGGGGAGACGCAGGTCGCTGATGATGAGGTCGAACTCACCGAGGGCGTGATTGCCTTCGGCCTCGGTTACAGAGCCGGCCTCGGCAACGGCATAGCCCGAGCGCTCGAGCAAGCGGCGGAGGGCGGACCGAATGACCGCCTCGTCCTCGACGACAAGAATCTGCTGCATCGCGTGACCCGTTATCCGGCGAGCCCCACAACATACCTGCACGGCGACGAATTATCCAGTCACCCGGCTCCCGGCAGTGTCGACCAGCCCCGCAAAGGCGGCGTCATAGTGTGCGGCGCGCAGGGCCAGGGTGACCCGGGTTCCGCGCGCAGAAGCGGTCGGGCCCGGGCTCTCGATGCGCACGCTGCCGCCCATGTCTTCGAGGATGCTGTAGACCAGCGGCAGGCCCAGCCCTGTGCCCCGGCCCGGCTCCTTGGTAGTAAAGAAGGGTTCGAAAACCCGCGGCAGCAGCTCCGGGGCGATGCCCTGCCCACAATCATCGACGTGGATCTCTACCGCGCTGCCGCCTGTCGCGGTATCACCGACGGTCACAGCCGCGCCGTCGCCGGAGGCATCCCGGGCGTTGCCGAGAAGATTGATGAAGACCTGAAGCAGGCGCTGGCAGTCGGCGAGGACCAGGGTGTCGCGACGGCAGTCGTTGACAAAGGCTACCGGCCGCGCGTCCCGGTCCAGGGAGAGCAAGCTGATGGCTTCGTCGACACAGTCGGCCAGGTTGCAGGGCTCGAGCCGGGTATCGCCGGCCCCGGAGCCGAGGTGGGAGAAGTTCACCAGTGACTCGACGATGCGGCTGACCCGGCCGGTCTGCGTGAGGATGTCATCGGCGGTCTCGCGCACCTCCGCCGGGTCGCAGGAAGCGGCAAGATTCTGCGCCAGGCAGGCGATGCCGGTGATCGGATTGCCGATCTCATGAGCCACACCGGCGGCGAGGCGGCCGATGGAGGCGAGGCGCTCGTTGTGCAGCACCTCGTCCTGGAGCAGCTGGTAGTCGGTGATGTCCTCCACCAGCAGCAGCCGGTCGGCGTCCGCCGTCGGCGCGCTGCAGTGCAGGGTGATCCAGCGGGGCGCTGCCGGGGCGCCGCCGGCCAGCTCACGTTTGAGCAGTGTGCCGGGCTCCGCTGCCAGGGCCTCGGCGAAGACTGCATGCCAGGGCTCGGCAAGGGTTGTCCAGCGCGCGCCGACGGCCTCTGCCGCGGCGATTCCCGTAAGTTCGGCGAGGCGCCGATTCCACAGCAGCACCTCGCCGTCCACGCCCAGGGAGCAGAGCCCCACGGGGAGCGCCTCGAGGGTCTGGCGGTAGTGACGGCGCAGGTAGTCGAGGTCGGCAGCAAGACCGGTGAAGCGCCCGGTGACCTTCTCCAGGCGTTGCTCGAGGAGGGCGAAGTCCCCGGCCTCGCCAGGGTAACTCTTGCTGTAGGGCAGGCAGCGGTCGACGATTTCCAGGGCCAGGGCCGGCCCGAGCATGCCGGACAGGTTCGCTTCGATGCGGCTGCGCAGGTGACGCAGGGCGTAGGGGCGGTTTTCGGTCTCTTCGAAGCGCAGCTCCCGCAGCGCCCGGTCCAGCTCCGCCCGCGCTGTGTCCTCGCCGAGCGCCCGCGCCAGCGCAGGCACAAAGTCCGCCGCGGCATTTACCGGCAGGGTCCGCCGGTGCGGTCGGCTGCCGGAATCCATGGAGCAGATCTCCGCCGCCACCTCTTCCTCCCGGGAGCGCCGGGTCAGGAGCGAGCCGATGATGAAGGCTGCGGTATTGGCAAGGAGAGCGAGCATGCAGCGCAAGGTCCAGTCGTCGCTGTGGCTCGCGGTGATGCCCAGGGTGTTGTTGGACAGCACCGGGAGCACGAGCGCCAGGAACCAGATGGCCAGCCCCAGGGCCAGCCCGGCGAGGAGGCCGCCCCGGTTGGCACGGGGCCAGTAGGGCGTGGCGATGACCGCCGGCAGGAACTGCAGCGTGCCACTGAAGGCCAGGAAGCCGAGCTCGGGCAGCGATTGCCCCGTGCCGAGGAACGTGAAGAATGCGTAGCCGCCCAGGATGAGCGCGGTGATCAGGCTCCGCCGGAACCACTTGAGCTGCCGGTACAGGCCGTGGTCGCCTGTGGCGCGCAGCAGCCGGTTCGGCAGCACCAGATAGTTCAGGCACATGTTCGCCAGCGCCAGGGTGGCGACGACGATCACCGCGCTGGCTGCCGAAAGACCGGCGACGAAAGCGACACCGCTTACCCAGGGCGCGCCGAGGGCTGCGCCGAGCCCGAGGCCCGCAAAGGAGGCGGGCAGGGTACTGCCGGCGGCGACCGCGCCCCAGAGTATCGGCAGCACCGGTAACGCCAGCAGCAGCAGGTAGAGCGGCAGCCCCCAGCTGGCTGCGCGCAGGTGCCGGCTGTCGCTGTTCTCCGCGAAGGCCATATGGAAGATATGCGGCATGCACACGGCGCCGGCGAAGAACAGCAGCAGTAGCAGGCGCGCGGCGCCGGCGGGCAGCGCCGACTCCTCGCCGCCGAGGACGCCAGGGTTGGCGAGAAGCCATTGCCCGAGGCCGCCGAAGCCGCCGAAGACCGGCCCCAGGGCGACCGCCATGAGCAGCATGAGGGCCCCGAGCTTGACCAGGGACTCGAAGGCGATAGCGGCCACGAGCCCGGGGTTCCGGTTGGGACTGGTGGCATTGCGGGTGCCGAAGAGGATGGTGAAGACCGTGATGATGACGCAGAAAAGCAGCGCCAGGCCGTCGCGCCGGCCCCCGCCGGGGAGCAGGTCCAGACCGCCGGCGAGGTGGTGAATGCTGTCGGCCACGGTACGGATCTGCAGGGCCAGGAGCGGCAGTAGCGTGGCGCACATGGCCAGGGTCACGGCGGCGCCCACCCAGGGGCTGCGGAAGCGGAAGGCAAGGAGGTCAGCCAGGGACGCGAGCTGATGTACCCGGCACAGGCGCAGAATCGGGCGCAGCAGCAGCACCGCGAGCAGGAACATGAGCGCAATGCCGAGGTAGTAGAGAAGGTAGTGATGGCCGTAGAGCGCTGCGAGGGTGAAGACACCGTTGCTGGCCATGCCGCCGCCGATGACCCCAAGAGACAGGACATAGGTCGCCGGGTGCTCGATAACCCTCGCCGGAATCGCGCCCCGATCGCCGAAATAGCCCACCAGGAACAGAACGCTCAGGTAGGCAATAATGGCGAGGAGGACCTGGTCCGGGCTAAAGCTCATCGAAGTTCCGGCGCCGCTGGTTCCAGTAGACTCCGGCAATGACTGCCCCCCAGACAATGAAGGGCCGATACCAGTGCTCCGGGTCGGCGAACATCCAGCTTTCAATTCCCGGGAAGAGGATGACAGTGAGAGCGACAGCGAGCAGCAGGCCGCGATCGAGGTACATGGCGGTGAATCCCGTTGGCCTGAGGTGATACTACGTAATGCCCGGGGGAGGGTAAAGCCGGGCTGCCGGCAGCGCCATCGTGCCGGCAAGTGCAGCAGGCGCCCAGTGCTGTACCGCGTGCTGCAGCAGCTGCTCCGGGGCCCGGGCGGACGCCGGTGGCACCGGCTGGCCGAGGAGGGCAAGGCCCCGGCGGAGATTTTCAGCGGCGTTGCTGTCGTCGAGGCCCGGAGCGTGATTCTGCTTGCTCAGTTTGCGGCCATCGTTGCCGAGAAGAACGGGGCAGTGGCCATAGTGTGGCGACGGGTAGCCGAGGCAGGTCTGCAGGTAGCGCTGCCGCGGCGTGACGGGCAGGAGGTCGGCCCCGCGTACTACATCGCTGATGCCCTGGGCATGGTCGTCTACGACCACGGCGAGCTGGTAGGCGTAGAGGCCGTCGCGCCGGCGGACGACGAAGTCCGCCGGCAGCGGGGTGGCCGCAATGGTGCCCTGGAAGCGGTCCTCAAAGGCAGTCGGCCAGGCGGGGTCTACGCGCACGCGGAGGGCCGCTGGTCCATCGCCCGCGCCGCCGCAGCGTCCCTCGCAGGCGCCATCCGGCCCCAGCACCCGCCGCGGGCAATAACAGCGCCGCAGCAGCCCCCGGCGGTCCAGGGCGGCAAGGGCGTCCTCATAAGCGTCGCTGCGGGTGTGCTGGTAGCAGACCGACCCGTCCCAGCCAAGGCCGTGGGCCCGCAGGCTGGCGATGATGGCCCGCGCTGCACCGGGCTGCTCGCGTGGCGGGTCGATGTCTTCCAGCCGCAACAGCCAGCGGCCGCCGTGGGCCCGCGCGTCCAGATAGCTGGCGAGTGCTGCGAGCAGGGAGCCGAGGTGAAGGGGGCCGGTCGGGGAGGGGGCGAAGCGCCCGCAGTAGGAGCCGGCGCCCCGGGTCATGCCGTAACGGGAGAGGCGGGCCGGATCAGCCCAGCTCCTGCCGTTCCTTGATCTCGGCCAGGGTCTTGCAGTCGATGCACAGGGTCGCCGTGGGCCGTGCCTCCAGGCGCTTGATGCCGATCTCGATGCCACAGGCATCACAGAAGCCGTAGTCTTCCTGCTCAAGGCGCTCGATGGTCGAGTCGATCTTCTTGATGAGCTTGCGCTCCCGATCCCGGGTGCGGAGCTCGAGGCTGAATTCCTCTTCCTGGGTGGCGCGGTCTGCCGGGTCCGGGAAGTTGGCGGCCTCATCCTTCATGTGGGTGACGGTGCGATCCACTTCCTGCATCAACTCCGACTTCCACTTCATCAGGATATGCTTGAAGTGCTCCAGCTGCGCGTCGCTCATGTATTCCTCGCCGCGCTTGGGTTGGTACGGCTCGAAGTTCTTGAACTGGCTGTTTGCGGAGGTGACGGCCTGTGTCTTGCGCTTCGCCGGCGCTTTGCTCCGGGCGGAGGCCGGGCTCTTGGTGCCGGCGGCTGCCTTGCTCTTGGCGGGGGCCTTGCTTTTCACCTTGGCGGGCGCCTTGCTCTTGGCGGCCGTCTTCTTTGTGGCTGCGGGCTTCTTTGGAGCGGTTTTGGTCGGCATGGTCTGTTCCATCGACGTAGTGACGTGGTCCCTGGCGAGCCCCCGCGGCGGAGGGCCGGCACCGAAGCGCGCAGAAGCTACCAGATATCGCCGGGCCGTTCCAGCAAAAAATGGTTCTTCGCCGATTGCCGGGGCGCCTCGTCCCCGGAGGTATGCGAGACGCGAGGGGTGGACGGGAACGTTCTCTCACAAAGCGTCTTTCGAGGCGCGGTGGAGAGAACTATCCTGCACTCACCCGGGTGCACTGGCGCCCCGGCTAGCCGTCGGAGGGGGGCGGTGTCACAATGCCGGCCATGGCACCAGCGACGCACAGGTCCCGTCCCGCGGGCCCGACCGGGGCCGGCGGCCTGCCCGACGACCGCCAGCTCGCCGGTCTCGATGACAGCCACCTGGTGCCTGTGGCCGGGGGCGGTGCCCTGCATCCGGCGGCGGCCGCTGCCTTTGCAGCCCTGTGTGTCGAGGCGCGCGCCGCCGGCTTCGACCTCGCCGTCGCCAGCGCCTGGCGCGGTTACGCGCGGCAGCTGGCGATCTGGAACGGCAAGCTGGCCGGTGAGCGATCGCTCCACGACGACCGCGGCCGGCCTCTGGCGCTTCGGGAGCTGGCGCCGCGTGAGCAGCTCGCGGCGGTGCTGCGCTTCTCGGCGCTGCCGGGTACCTCGCGGCACCATTGGGGAACAGACCTCGATATCTACGATGCGTCGGCGCTACCGGCCGGGCAGAAACCGGCGTTGACGCCAGCGGAGGTCGCGCCGGGCGGCGTTTTCGATCCGCTGCATAGCTGGCTGGACGAACGCATGGCCGCCGGCGGCAGTCACGGCTTCTACCGCCCCTATGCGGTAGACCGGGGCGGCGTCGCCCCGGAGCGCTGGCACCTCAGCTACGCGCCGCTGGCGCGGCATCTGGCTCCGCGTCTGACGGTGTCACTGCTGGTCCGCGCGTGGGACGAGGGCGGGGAGCCGGCCGGGCTGCCGCTACTCCTCAATGACCTGCCGGCGCTGCTGGCGCGCTATGTCGCGGTGCCCGGGGATTGGGCACCGCTTTAAAGCAGGGTCACGGTCCGGCCAGACCCTTCGTGGCCCGACGCTAGCTGCGCTGCTGTTCGTGCAGTTCGCCGTAGTGGTTCCAGTAGTCCTTCTCTGCCGCCGCGATGACCTTGAGGGCTTCTTCGCGCCCGTAGACATGATCGACCTTGATGTCGATCTCCTTGCCCGGGACCATCTTGTAGGTGGCGAAGTAGTGTTGCAGCCGCTCGACCTTGATCGGGGGCAGGTCGGCGATATCCTGGGCATCACCCCAGATGTTGTCGCCCTCGAGAATGGCGATGATCTTGTCGTCCGCCTCGCCGCCGTCGATCATCTGGATGCCGCCCACGACGCGAGCGTTCAGTACGATGTCGGCG
This sequence comes from Pseudohaliea rubra DSM 19751, assembly GCF_000764025.1. Classification (GTDB taxonomy): domain Bacteria; phylum Pseudomonadota; class Gammaproteobacteria; order Pseudomonadales; family Halieaceae; genus Pseudohaliea; species Pseudohaliea rubra. The sequence continues at coordinate 58,101 of NZ_KN234747.1, forward strand.
CGGTTGATGTGACGCTCCGAGTACACGCAGATATCCAGGGGGTCGCCGTCCGCCTCGGTCACGCCGGGGCAGCGCCTGGCCACTTCCTCGGCGCAGTAGGTGCGCGGTATGAAACCGTAGAGTGCCGGGGGGCTGGAGGTGGTGCGCTGCGGGCGGTCGACCACAAGGAACCCCGAGCTCTTGTCGAGCTCGTACTTGACCACGTCTGTGGGCAGCATCTCGACATAGACCTGCACAATATCCTCGGGCGCGTCATCGATGCGAGCGTGAAGACCGTGCCAGGGGTGCCGGCGCCAGCGGTTGAATTTCTCGTTCCTGTACATGCATACCTCGTCAGCGGTTGCCGGAAAGGCGCGGATTGTACCGGGTGCCTGCGGAAAAATCTCCTCGCTCAGACGTCGAAGCGCTGCTTCAGCCGCGGTGGGACGAGCTCGAGCTTCAAGGCGGGGTAGCGCGGCAGGCCGTCGGCATAGGGCGGGTAGGCCTCGCCCTGGATGAGTGGCGTCAGGTACTCTCGCGCCGCCGCGGTGATGCCGAAGCCGTCGCGGCTGATATAGCGTCGCGGCATCTTCTTCTCACGGTTGGCGACCTTTGCCAGCGGCGCTTCGCCGATGGACCAGCGGTAGCGCTTGCCCTTGCCGCGGACGATGGCCGGCATGACAGCGTTATGGCCGGCAAGGGCGAATTCCACGGCCGCCCTGCCCACCGCGTAGGCCTGATCGAGGTCCGTCTGCGAGGCGATGTGCCGGGCGGACCGCTGCAGATAGTCCGCCACCGCCCAGTGGTGCTTGTAGCCGAGTTCGCTGCGCACCATGTGAGCGAGGGTGGGGGCGACGCCGCCGAGCTGCGCGTGGCCGAAGGCATCCCGCGTGCCGGCGTCGGCGAGGAAGGTACCGTCGGCATATTGTGCGCCCTCGGAGGCGACGATGACGCAATAACCCACCTTCTTGACGGTTGCATCCACCTTCCTCAGAAAGCGCTCGCGATCGAAGGCGATCTCCGGAAACAGGATCACGTGGGGAGCCTCTGCCGGGCCTTCGCCGGCGAGCCCCCCGGCGGCAGCGATCCAGCCGGCGTGCCGGCCCATAACTTCGAGGATGAAGACCTTGGTGGAGGTCTCGCACATGGAGGCGACGTCCATGGCCGCCTCCCGCGTGGATACGGCCACGTATTTGGCCACGGAGCCAAAGCCGGGGCTGTTGTCGGTCAGCGGTAGATCGTTATCGATGGTCTTCGGCACGTGGATGGCCTGAATCGGGTAGCCGAGGGCCTCGCCAAGCTGGGAGACCTTGAGGCAGGTGTCCGCCGAATCGCCGCCGCCGTTGTAGAAGAAATAGCCGATGTCGTGGGCGTGAAAGACCTCGATGAGGCGCTCGTATTCGGCGCGGTTCTCCTCGAGGGATTTCATCTTGTGCCGGCAGGAGCCGAAGGCGCCGGCCGGCGTGTGCATGAGCCCGCGGATCGCCGCCGGGGTCTCGCGACCGGTATTGATGAGTTCTTCCCGCAGGGCCCCGATGATGCCGTTGCGGCCTGCCAGGACCTTGCCGATGGCACCGCGATTTGCCCGGGCGGTCTCGATCACGCCGCAGGCCGAGGCATTGATGACCGGCGTCACGCCGCCGGACTGTGCATAAAAGGCGTTTCTGCGGGGGTTTTTCTGGGGCATAGGGCCCTCCCGGGGCTGACCGAGGCCACGAGGATACGCGATTCGCAGGGGCCTGTGCACCGCGGCGCGCATGCTACCATGCGCGGCATTTCCCGGAGACCCTCCCGTGGCGCAGCACCTTCACATCCTCGGCATTTGCGGCACCTTCATGGGCGGCCTGGCACAGCTGGCCGCGGCCCGCGGTTTCCGCGTGACCGGCTCCGATGCCAATGTCTATCCGCCCATGAGCACGCAGCTCGAGGCGGCGGGCATCGCCCTCCTGGAGGGCTATGCGCCCGGGCACCTCGATCCGGCGCCGGACCTGGTGATCATCGGTAATGCCCTGTCCCGGGGAAACCCGGCGGTGGAGACGGTGCTCGCCCGCGGCCTCGACTACTGCTCCGGGCCCGAATGGCTGGCCCGTGAGGTGCTGCGCGGGCGCTGGGTGCTGGGCGTTGCCGGGACCCACGGCAAGACGACCACCAGCAGCCTTCTCGCCTGGATTCTCGAGGATGCGGGGCTTGCGCCGGGGTTCCTGATCGGCGGGGTACCGGGGAACTTCGGCGTGTCCGCCCGGGAGGGCGGCGGTCAGTACTTCGTGGTCGAGGCGGACGAATACGATACGGCCTTTTTTGACAAGCGCTCCAAGTTTGTCCATTACCGGCCGAAGACCCTGGTGCTCGGCAATCTCGAGTACGATCACGCCGATATTTTCCCGGACCTCGCCGCTATCCAGCGCCAGTTCCATCACCTGCTGCGCTGTGTGCCCGGGAACGGGCGCATCCTGCGGCCGCGGGACTGTCCCGCCCTCGATGAGGTGGAGGCCCTGGGCTGCTGGACGCCGGTCGAGCGCTGGTCCCTGGCCGGCCCCGGGGAGGCGCCGGCGGCGGCAGACTGGGAGGGTCGCCTGCAGTCCCGGGACGGGGCGCGGCTGACCCTCCATGGGCCCGCCGGCGATGCCGGCACGGTGGAGTGGCTGCTGCCGGGGCAGCACAACGCGAACAATGCCATCGCTGCGGTCGCCGCTGCGGTACATGCGGGGGTGACGCCGGAGCGCGCCCTCGCGGCCCTCGCGCGGTTCCGGGGCGTGAAGCGCCGCCTGGAACTCCTGGGCGAGGTCGCCGGCGTGTCCGTTTACGACGATTTTGCGCACCATCCGACGGCGATTGCCGCAACGCTCGATGCGCTCCGGGCCCGGGGTTGCAGCGGCCGGCTCCTTGCGCTTGTGGAACCGCGCTCGAATACCATGCGTATGGGTAGACACCGGGAAGCCCTGGCGGCCTCCGTCGCTGCGGCCGACCGCGTCTACTGGTATCAGCCGCCGGGCATGGACTGGTCCCTCGAGGCCGTGGCCGCCGCCGGGACCGTGCCCGCATCCGTGAGTGACGACGTGGAACGCCTCGTGACCGCTGTTGTCCGAGAAGCGCAGAAAGGAGACCAGATCGTGATCATGAGCAACGGCAGCTTTGCCGGTATCCACCAGCGCCTCCTCGGCGCGCTGCGCACGGCAGTCGGCGCGTGAGCCGCTTTCTGCTTGCGCTTTACGAGCGCCTCATGGTGCGCCACCCGATCGTTGTGCTGGTGTTGCTCGTACTGTTGACGGCGGGCGCCGCATCGCAGCTCGGCAAGCTACGCATTGATGCCTCGGCAGACTCGCTCCTGCTCCAGGGCGACCCGTCCCTCGAGTTCTTCCGCGAAGTCTCCAAGCGCTACGCCTCCGAAGACTTCCTGCTCCTGACCTGGCAGCCGCAGGCGCCGCTGTTTTCCGATGCCTCCCTGGACCCGCTCAAGCGCATGGCCGATGAACTCCGGAAACTGCCGGGCGTGTCATCGGTGGTTACGGTGTGGGACGTGCCACTCCTCGAGACCCGCCCCCTGAGCCTGTCGGCAGTGACGTCCGGTGATCCCCTGCCAAGCCTTGAGGACCCGTCCGTCGATCGCGAGGCTGCCCTTGCAGAGTTCACTTCCAGCCCGATCTATGCGGACCTGCTTGTCGGCCGTGATGGCGAAGTCACAGCGGTGCAGGTCAATCTCGAGCGGGACGAGCGCTACTTCGAGCTGCTCCGCGAGCGCCAGGACCTGCGCAGCCGGGAAGGCTCGCTCGACGCAGCCGAGGCCCGCCGCCTGACCGAGGTCGAGGCAGCCTTCAAGGAGCGCAGCGCTTCGCTCCTTGAGCAGCAAAGCGCCCTGGTGGCCTCGGTCCGATCCATTGCCGACCGTTACCGGGAGCACGCCGGGATCTTCGTCGGTGGCGTACCCATGATCGCCGCCGATATGGTGGATTTCGTGCGCAGCGACCTTGTGGTTTTCGGCACCGCGATCATCGTGGTGATGTTGTTTGTGCTGGCCGCGGTATTCCGCCGGGTCCGCTGGACCTTGATACCGCTTCTGACCTGTAGCGTCACGGTGACCCTGATGCTCGGTCTGTTGGCCGCGCTGGACTGGCGCCTGACGGTGATCTCGTCGAATTTTGTGGCGGTCCTCCTGATTATTACCCTCGCGATCGCCATTCACCTGGTGGTGCGCTACCGGGAGCTGCACGCCCTCAACCCCGAGGGCGATCGGCGCCAGCGCGTTTGCGACACGGTGCGCTTGATGTTTGTACCCTGTGCCTACACCGCCATGACCACCATGGTTGCCTTTGTCTCCCTTGTGGTCTCGGATATCCAGCCGGTGATCGACTTCGGCTGGATGATGACCCTCGGTATCGCCGTGGCCTTCCTGGTCTGCTTCACGCTGCTGCCCGCACTGATTCTGCTCTGGCCCAAGGGCCGCCCGGTGCGCCATACCGGCGCCGACGCACCGCTGACACTGCACTTCGCCCGCTTTGCCGACCGGCACGGGCGCCCGGTCCTCTGGGCCAGCGCCGCGCTGATCCTGGTCGTGGTGGCCGGCGTCTCGCAGCTGCGGGTGGAGAACCGCTTCATCGATTACTTCAAGGACACCACCGAGATCTATCAGGGCATGGAGCTACTCGATTCGCGCCTCGGGGGCACCATTCCCCTGGACATCGTGCTCTCGGCACCGGACACGACGGCGCCGCTGCCGGGACTTGCGCAGACCGGCGTTGGCGGCGGGGAGCCGCTGCAGGCTGATGATCCCTTCGCAGAGGATGCAGCGGGCTTTGCGGACCCGGAGCCGGCTGCTCCAGCGGCTGCCGATGATCCTTTCGCCGGCGATGACCCCTTTGCGGCCGACGATCCCTTCGCCGCCGGGAGCGACCCCTTTGCCGGCAGCAGCGACAGCTTCGAGCCCAGCTACTGGTTCAGTCTTGAGGGCATGCGGACCATCGACGCCGCGCATGCGCTTGTGGCATCCCGGGAGGAAGCAGGCAAGGTACTGTCTCTGGCCACGACCTTCAGCGTTGTGCGCAAGCTTCTCGGTGAGGACATCGGTAGTGTGGAGCTCGCCCTGATGCAGCGGAGTCTGCCGGACGACGTTGCCGGGCAGCTGGTCGCCCCCTATTTCAATGCGCAGCAGGAGGAGGCGCGCATAACGGTGCGGGTCAAGGAAACCAGCGAGACGCTGCGGCGGGACGAACTGCTCCGGGAGCTGTCGGCGGCGCTGGCTGATCTTCCCGCGCTTTCTGCCGAAGAAGTCCGTCTCACCGGCATGCTTGTGCTATACAACAATGTACTGCAGAGCCTATTCCGCTCCCAGATTCTCACCCTCGGCGTGGTTTTCCTGGCTATTCTCGCTATGTTCTGGGTGCTGTTCCGCTCTTTCTCCCTGGCCATGGTGGCCCTGGCGCCGAATCTCCTCGCTGCAACGCTGGTCCTTGGCATCATGGGCCTTGCCGGTATTCCGCTGGACATCATGACCATTACCATCGCGGCGATCGTCGTGGGTATCGGCGTGGATGACTGCGTGCACTATGTGTATCGCTTCCGGGAGGAATTTCAGGTGGACCGGGACTACCTTGCCGCCATGTATCGCAGCCACAGTAGCATCGGCCGGGCCATGTACTACACGACGATCACGATCGTTATCGGGTTTTCCATGCTCACGCTGTCGAATTTCACCCCCAGCATCTACTTCGGGCTGCTGACGGTGCTTGCGATGACTGCGGCGGTGCTCGGTGCGCTGCTGCTCCTGCCGCGGCTTATCATCCTTTTTCGGCCGCTGGGACCGGAGGGCGCGTGATGGTGTGCCGCTCCGGTTGCGGGGCCTGTTGCATTGCGCCGGCGATCACGCAGCCCTTCTACGGTATGCCTGCCGGCAAGCCTGCGGGCGTGCGCTGCGTGCACCTTGAAGACGACCTGCGCTGCGCCTTGTTCGGGCAGCCCGAACGGCCGGCCTGCTGCGGGCGCTTCCTGGCCGAACCCGCCTTCTGCGGCGACAGCCGGGAGGAGGCGCTGCGCATTCTGACTGACCTGGAGGCGGAGAGCCTGCCGGCATGAGTGATCGTATGGAGCTTCCCCTCTTTCCCCTGTCCTCGGTGCTGGTGCCCCACGGTCGCATGGCGCTGCAGATCTTCGAGCAGCGCTACCTCGACCTGGTGCGCAGCTGCATGCGCGAGGGCACAGGCTTCGGCGTGCCCTGGCTGCGCGCCGGCCGGGAAGTCGCCGGCGGCGCGACGGAGCTCGCCGAAGTGGGCACCTATGCTCGCATCGTCGATTGGGATCAGCTGCCGAACGGGCTTCTCGGGCTGACTATCGAGGGTGGGGAGCGCTTTACGCTGCACCGGCACTGGCGCCTGGCAAACGATCTGGCCATGGGGGAGGTCACCCTGGAGCCGCCGCTCGCGCCGGTGCCCATGAGCGAGCGCTGGGAGGGTTTGGCGCGGCTCCTCGAGGGGCTGGAAGCACATCCGCATGTGCAGCGCCTGGCGCCCTCCGTGGATCGGGAAAACGCTGGCCAGGTTGCCGGGACGCTGCTCCAGCTTCTGCCCCTGGAGGAAGCGGACAAATACCGGCTGCTGGGTCTGCCCTCCCCGGAGGCGCTGCTCGAGGAGCTTGACCGCCTGCTCAACGAGATCAGCGGCGCGGACTGATCACCCGGCCTCGGGCTGCGCCGGTGGTGGCCAGCCGCCCAGCTCCCGCCAGCGGTTGACGATAGCGCAGAACAGCTCGGCGGTGCGCTCCGCATCATAGACAGCGGAGTGTGCCTCGCTGTTGTCGAAGGCGATGCCGGCGCCCGCGCAGGCTTTGGCCAGCACCGTCTGCCCGAAGGCAAGGCCGGCGAGGGTCGCCGTGTCGAAGTAGGAGAAGGGGTGGAAGGGGTTGCGCTTGATTTCGCAGCGTTCGACCGCCGCATTGACGAAGCCGGCATCGAAGTGGGCGTTGTGGGCGACGAGGATGGCCCGGTTACAGCCCTGCTCGCGCAGTTCCCGCCGCACGGCCAGGAAGAGGTCACCAAGGGCCTCGTGTTCATCCACGGCTTCCCGGAACGGGTGCCAGGGATCAATGCCCGTGAAATCCAGCGAGGCCTGCTCGATGTTGGCTCCCTCGAAGGGCTTCACGTGGTGGCTGACCGTGCGGTGTATCGCCAGGGTGCCATCCGGCGCCATGCGCAGCAGCGTGGCGGCGATCTCCAGGATTGCGTCGGTGCCCGCATTGAAGCCGCCGGTTTCGATATCGACCACCACGGGGAGAAAGCCCCGGAAGCGCCCGGCGATCGGCGAGGCCACGGCGTCGCTCATGCGACCTGCCAGGACAGCGTTTCGCCCGCCCGGAGCGGGATCAGCTCGTCGTCGCCGAGGGCAAGGGATGGCGGCACGGCCAGCTCTCCCCGGGTCAGCGTGATCGTGTCGTCGTTGACCGGCAGGCGGTAGAAGGCCGGCCCGTGCAGCGAGGCGAAGCCCTCGAGGCGTTCGATGGCGCCGAGACTGTCGAACACCTCTGCATACAGCTCCAGGGATGCATGGGCCGTATAGACCCCGGCACAGCCACAGGGTGATTCCTTCGCCGTGCGCGTGTGCGGGGCGGAGTCCGTACCCAGGAAGAAGCGCGGGTTGCCGCTGCTGGCCGCTGCACGCAGCGCCTCCTGGTGCCGGGCCCGCTTGAGGATCGGCAGGCAGTAGTAGTGGGGCCGGATACCGCCGACCAGCATGTCGTTACGGTTGAGCAGCAGGTGATGGGCAGTGATGGTCGCCGCCACGCCTTCCCGGGCCTCGCTCACGAAAGCGACCGAGTCTGCGGTGGTGATGTGCTCCAGGACGACCCGCAGGCCCGGGAAGCGCTCGACAATCGGCGCCAGGTGCCGGTCGATGAACACCCGCTCGCGGTCGAAGATGTCGATATCCGCATCGGTGACCTCACCGTGTACCAGTAGCGGCAGGTCCGCGGCTTCCATGGCCTCGAGCACCGGATAAAGGGCGTCCAGGGCGGCAACACCGGCCTCGGAGTTGGTGGTGGCTCCGGCGGGGTAGAGCTTCACCCCGTGAACGACGGGGCTCGCTGCGGCCCGACGGATCTCGTCGCTGCTGGTGCCGTCAGTCAGGTAGAGGGTCATGAGCGGCTCGAAACGCCGCGGCAGGCCCGCCATGGCCGCCTGGATGCGGGCATGGTAAGCCTCGGCCAGGGCCACGGTCGTGACCGGCGGTGTCAGGTTGGGCATCACGATGGCCCGGCCCATGTAGCGGGCCATGTCCTTGCAGGTTCGAGGCAGATCGTCACCGTCCCGGAGGTGGACGTGCCAGTCGTCCGGGCGGCGGAGGGTCAGGGTGGTCACGGCAGGGGCTTCACGGTCAGGGGACACGCTGCGATGCTACCGTAAACGCGGTGTCCCGGAAACTCGCGGGCCCTGGGGCCCGCTGGGCATCACTCCGCCGCAGCGGTACACTGCGCGCGGTTTTCAGAGGGAGGGAAACGGGCCATGGCAGAGATCAGCAAGGTGGTGCTGGCCTACTCGGGCGGTCTCGATACGTCTGTGATCGTGCGCTGGCTGCAGGAGCGCTACGGTTGCGAGATCGTGACCTTTACCGCCGACATCGGCCAGGGCGAGGAAGTGGCGCCGGCCCGGGCGAAGGCCGAAGCCCTTGGCGTCCGGGAAATTTACATCGACGATCTGCGCGAGGAGTTTGCCCGGGACTTCGTTTTTCCCATGTTTCGCGCCAATACCGTATACGAGGGCGAGTACCTGCTGGGGACTTCCATCGCCCGACCGCTCATCGCCAAGCGCCTCATCGAGATCGCCAACGAGACCGGCGCCGATGCGATCTCCCACGGCGCCACCGGCAAGGGCAATGACCAGGTCCGCTTCGAGCTGGGCGCCTACGCGCTCAAGCCCGGTATCCGTGTGATTGCACCGTGGCGGGAGTGGGAACTGGGCTCCCGGGAGTCTCTTATGGCCTACTGCAGGGAGCACGCGATCCCTGTGGATTTTGCCAGCCAGAAGAAAAAGTCACCGTACTCCATGGACGCCAATCTTCTGCACATTTCCTATGAAGGCGGTGTGCTTGAAGACCCCTGGAGCGAGTGCGAGGAAGACATGTGGCGCTGGAGTGTCAGCCCCGAGGCAGCTCCGGACCAGCCGACCTACCTCGAGCTCACTTACCGCGGTGGCGATATCGTCGCTGTCGACGGTGCGGCCATGACCCCGGCGCAGGTGGTCGAGCACCTCAACGCGGTCGGCGGTGCCAACGGCATCGGCCGCCTGGACATCGTAGAGAACCGCTACGTGGGCATGAAATCCCGGGGCTGCTACGAGACTCCCGGCGGCACCATCATGCTGCGCGCGCACCGGGCCATGGAGTCCCTGACCCTTGACCGGGAGGTGGCGCATCTGAAAGACGAACTTATGCCTCGTTACGCAGAGCTTATCTACAATGGTTACTGGTGGTCGCCGGAGCGGCAGATGCTGCAGGCGGCAATCGATCAGTCCCAGGCTCATGTCAACGGCGTCGTGCGTCTGAAGCTCTACAAGGGCAACGTCATCGTGGTGGGTCGCCAGTCGGCCACGGACAGCCTCTTCGACGAACATATTGCGACCTTCGAAGAGGATGCCGGGGCCTACGACCAGGGCGACGCCGAGGGTTTCATCAAGCTCAACGCCCTTCGCCTGCGCATCGCCGCCGGCAAGGGACGGGGCGCTGGCGGGCACTGACCGGTGACCACCGCGACCGAACGCGTCGACGTCGTTATCGTCGGCGCCGGCCTCTCCGGCATCGGTGCCGCCTGGCATCTCCAACAGCACTGCCCGGAGCACGGGTACCTTATCCTGGAGGCCCGGGACGCCATCGGCGGGACCTGGGACCTGTTCCGCTATCCGGGCATCCGCTCCGACAGCGACATGCACACGCTCGGCTACAAGTTCCGGCCCTGGCGCGATGGCAAGGCCATTGCCGATGGCCCGGCGATCCGTTCCTACGTGCGCGACACGGCCCGGGAAGGCGGCATCGATTCGCATATCCGCTTCAGTCAGCGGCTGCTGGAGGCTCACTGGGACAGCGGCGCCGCCGAGTGGCGCCTCGTGATCGAGGATGGTAAGCGCGGCGGCCAGCGCGAATTGCGCGCCGGCTTCCTTCTCATGTGCGCCGGTTACTACCGCTACGACCGCGGCCACACCCCCGACTACCCTGGCCGAGACGACTATCGCGGTACGTTCATCCATCCGCAGTTCTGGCCAGAGGAGCTCGCTTACGCCGGTAAGCGTGTCGTTGTGATCGGCTCCGGGGCCACGGCCATGACGCTGGTGCCGGCGCTGGCGGAAAAGGCCGCTGAGGTGGTGATGCTGCAGCGTTCACCCACCTGGGTAATCTCGCGCCCGGCCCGGGACCGCCTGGCTAATGCCCTGCGCGCGTTCCTGCCCGACACCTGGGCCTACGCGCTGACGCGGCTGAAGAACACGGCGCTGCAGCAATGGTTCTACCGCCGGAGCCGGGAGGCGCCCGAGAAGGTGCGGCGTGTGCTCCTGCGCCGCCTGCGCAAGGCCCTGGGGCCGGGTTACGATGTGGCCCGGCACTTCACCCCCAGCTACAACCCCTGGGACCAGCGACTCTGCCTGGTGCCCGATGGCGATCTGTTCGAGGTGCTGCGCGCCGGCCGCGCCCGGGTGGTGACCGATACCATCGAGCGCCTGACCGAAGGCGGCGTCCGCCTGACCTCCGGCGAAGAGCTGCCGGCCGATATCATCGTCAGTGCTACCGGCCTTGAGGTGGAAGTGCTGGGCGGGGTGCGCTTCAGTGTCGATGGCGAGCCCGTGGATTTTGCCCGCACCTGGACCTACAAGGGCATCATGTGCAGCGGGGTGCCGAACCTCGTGTCCGTCTTCGGCTACATCAACGCCTCCTGGACACTGCGCGCGGACCTGACCGCGGAGTGGGCCTGCCGGTTGCTCAAACACCTGGACACCAACGGGTTTGCGGCTGCGACGCCGACGCTGCCGGCGGCGCTGGCGACCATGCCGGCGCGGGACTGGATCGATGATTTCTCACCGGGGTATCTGGCGCGGGTCATGCACCGCTTCCCGCGGCAGGGGGACCGCGCGCCCTGGGTGAATCCGCAGGATTACCGCGCGGACCGGGCGTTGTTTCTGGAAGCGCCCATCGATGACGATGCGCTGATCTTCAGCCGTGCGGACCGCGGGGCGGACCGGGCGGCCTGAGCCTCCTAGCCGCCCGGCGGCGCCTCACCGTCACCACTACCCGGCCCCTGGCCCGGATTCTCCCCCGGACCGCCGGGTGTGCCGCCGCCGTTCCCGGGCACCTCGCCGCCGCTTCCGGGGTTGTCGCCGGGGTTGCCGGGGATGTCGCCATCCTTGCCCGGATTTTTCGCTGCCGCAGGCGCGCTTGGCCCGGTACCGTTCAGGAAGCGCCCGTCCAGCTCGAAGAACAGCCGGGTGCCATCCACGAGCACGACTTCGTAGCCTTCTTCGCCGAGCCAGGCGCCCGCAGTAGCCCTGCCGGGAGCCTCGGCGGCCACCGCAGAGGCGACCGCGGCGGGTAGGGCCCTGTCGCCGGTCGCGGGCAGAGCCTGATCATCGCGGAAGGCAAGTTCGCCATCCAGCGCAAGGGGGAATTGGAAGGCCACCCGCTCGGCGCGGCCGTCGCCGTCGTCGTCGACGGTGCGCACCAGGGCGCCGACGCTGAGGTTGTCAAAGAACGCAGCGGCATCGATATCCGTAGCTACCGCGCTCTGGAAGCGGGCGCCATCGACGGCCACCGTAATTCCGAGGAGCGTTATCGTTGCCGGTGCCGTGAAGGCTTCTACCGGCGCTTGCAGCACCCGCGCCGGCGTTTCGGCACCGCGGTCGATACGCGTTGCCAGCAGGCTTCCGTTGCTGCGGAGCGCCTCCACTGCCACCTGGTCACCGCTGCGAAGGTCGGCAAGGGTCGGGAACGGCAGATCGTTCTGCCGGTCCTCGATAAGGGTCCTTCGATCCGTACTCAGCGTTACCACGGCGTTGGGCAGCTGCAGCGCCAGGGTACCGGCGTCGCTGTCGATGGCGTTGACGGCGCCGGCGAGGCGCAGCGTGCCCCGTCGCGCGGTGAGCGTCTGGGCGGCCAGGGCCTCACCGTTCCAGCGGCCGGCGGCTTCCACGACAGCGCCGTCTTCGATGAGCAGCTCCGGCGGCAGGCGCTCGGCGTCGCCGGGCAGGACCGGGATACCGTTCAGCAGGAAGGTTCCGTCGCCCAGGCCGGCCACCCGGCCCTCCAGGCGCAGTGCCGCTCCTTCGCTGAGATCGTCGGCCGGCGTGCCTATGGCGCTGACCCGTGCTGCCCTCAGCACGCCGTCGCTGAGGCTGCCGCGAACCTGCACGCGCCGGCCGTCAGCCAGGCCCTCCGGCAGGCCTTCGAACATCGCCCCGGCCGCGTTTACGGGCTGCTCACCGAGGAGGAAGGTTGCGCCGTCGACCAGCGTGGCGGTGCCGGTAAGGATCGCTGTATCGGAGTCCGTCACAGCGCTCACGCGCGTGCCCCGCAGCCGCCCGTCGGCACCGGGCAGGCCATCGATGGCAACCTGCATGCCAGCTGTCAGGGCGGCGAAGTCCGTGCCCTCGAAGACGGTGCCATCCCGTTCCACAATTACCGCCGTGCCAAAGACACGCAGCTGCAGGCTCCTGTCGTTGCTGCCGCGTTCGAGGCTCGCCACGGGACCGCGCAAAGCGGTGCGTGCCGTCACCCGGTCCGCGCTGCCGTCGCCGTCGTCATCGCCAATACTGCCGCTCACGGACACGATCATGCCCAGGGTGAGCGCCGCTTCGCTCGCCGGCTCGCCGTCCACAGTGATTGTGGCCTGGTCGATGGCGAAGCGCTGGCCATTGACGAAAATGGAGCCGGAACCGGTGATCGTCCCGCTGGTGGATATCCCGCTGCCGCCGATGCCACCGCTGCTCCCCGGCGGTACCGGGTCAACGGCAGCCAGGCGGTCGCCATCACCGCCACCACCACCACCGCAGGCGGTGAGCAGGGTCACAAGCGTCAGCAGGCAGGCTGCCGGGGCCGGTCGGGAGCGATGGCGGCTCATGGGGGTGACTCCCCGTCGAAAGAATCATCGTAGTAGTACACACCGATGGCGACGTATCGTGCCACTGCATCCGGGTCCGCCGGGTCTATCTCGTGTTCCGTGAGCCAGTGGTGGTAGCGCTCCAGCAGTGCCTGGGACTGGGCGTTGGAAAAATGGCGAAACGCCGGGATCGAGGCCGCGTTGACGTTGGGGTTCGAGACCTTGCGCTGAAATACGCGGGCATCCCGCGGTGAAGCGAAGTTGTGGCCGATGGTGGCGACGAATTCCCCGCTGTCGGCGCCGAGCAGGGCGAGGTGCTCGGCCGGTGTGTCGGCGGGGATATAGGCCCGCTCCAGAAGTCGTACCCGACCGTCAGCCACGGTGACGGTATTGCTGGTTTCCAGGATAGCGAGCATGGCCACCGTGGGAATGTCGCCACTGTAGTCCTTCACCAGGGTGGCGAAGCTGTCCTCCCCCTCGATGGGCAGCTCCGCCGGGCTGCCGTCGTGATGCCGGAAACGGTCATCGCCGGTCCAGCCGCTGACCACGCGGATTGCGCGGTTGTAGCGCAGGTCGCGTTCGCCGTCGTCGTCGATGACTTCGTCGCGGATGCGCTTGGTTTCCTTGCGGGTGAGACCCGTAAGGGCGGACACGGAGGAGATTGTGGGGCGCTTGCCTCTTGCTGCAACCTGACGGTAGGCCTCGTCCACCCAGGCTTTGCGCGCCAGCTCCATGAAGCTGCCCCAAGCCATGCCGTGCTGCATGAGTACGCGCGATAGCGGACGCAGCAGACGATAGACTGCGTGACGAAGTATCTTTTGGGTAGCATTGCCCACAGCGACAACTTAGCCTGAGCGGGTAAAGAAGAAAAGGAACCGCATCACAGAATGCAGCCCGCGTCGCAGACTGCTTCGTTTAGTTGATCAGTCTTCTGAGGCGTCTTCTTCCTCGCTCTCCTCCTCTACTTCGTTCTCCTCTACTTCGTCCTCCTCTGCTTCGTCCTCCTCTGCTTCGTCCGCGGCGCCGTCGTCATCTGCGCTGTCGTCGTCGGCATCGTCCGCATCGTCGTCATCGGCGCCGTCCTCGTCAATACCGTTATCATCCGCGCTGTCGTCGTCATCTTCGTTGCTGTCGATGTCGGCCTCGAGGAGGTTGCCGGCGAGATCGAAGGTCAACTCGATCCCGCTCACCAGTACCACCTCGTACTCGTCTTCGTCGCGGTAGGCGATGGCGATATCCCTGCCGGGGAAATTGGTCGCGATGCTGTCGAGAATGACCTGGGGCAGCTCAGCACCGGTGATCGGCTCATCATCATCGTCACGGAAATCCCGGTCGCCGTCGAGGACAGCTGCGAACTCGAACTCGACCTCGTCGGCGGTGCCGTCGTTGTTGTCGTCTTCGACCTTCACCAGGGCGCCGGGCTCAAGGTTTGCGTAGAAGGCCGCCGCGCCGATGTCGTCGTCGACTGCGTTCTCGAAGGCTGCACCGGTGGTGCTGAAGGTCACGCCCAGCAGGGTCAGGCTGCTGCCATTCATGAAGGCTTCTACCGGCGCCTGCAGCAGGCGCTCGACGTCGTCTTCGTCCCGGTCAATGCGGGTGGCGAGGAGCCGGGCGCCGTCCTGCACAGCCTCGGCCTCAAGATAGTCGCCGCTGCGCAGATCCTGGATCGTGAGAAATGGCAGGCCGTCCCGGTCATCATCGAACAACGTGCGGTTGTCCGTTGCCAGCTCGATGCTGCCGCCGGCGTAGCCCAGAGTGACGATACCTGTCGCGACATCGACGGCCGTCGCCGGTGCCTCCAGCTTGATGCGGCCGCGCCGGGCCTGCACGCGGCTGGCTACCAGTACGCTGCCGTCCCAGCTGCCGTCGACCTCGACAATGGCGCCGTTGCGGAGCGCGAGATCTGTGGGCTCCCGTACGGCGCTGGTAGCGTCGACGGGGACCCCGGCGACACTGAAGCTTGCATCGTCGAGGTAACCGGCCACGGCGCCTTCGACACGCGCGGCCTCGCCGGCCGTGAACCTTCCTCCGGGGCCGTCGTCGCGGCTGATGCGCTCAGCAACCAGCGTGCCGTCCTGCAGCGTGCCGCGTACTTCGACCCGCTGGCCGTCGGCAAGGGCGTCTTCCGGCAGGTTCTGGAGTGTTGCGTTGGCCGCGTCCACGGTGCGGTCACCGAGAAGGAAGGAGGTGCCGGCAAGGCCCGTCACCACTCCCTTCACAGAGACACTGCTCTGGCCCGGGAGGAAGTCGTCATCGCGATCGATGCGGGTTGCCCGGAGGCGCCCGTCTGCCGCCTCGTAGCCGGAGACCTCGACCACATCGCCGACGGCCAGGGTGGTGAAAGACACCCCGGCGAAGACCGTGCCGGTGCGTTCGGCAAGAACCCGGCGCCCCAGGATCGTCAGCTGCAGCGTGGTGCCGTCGGCGTTGAGCTCGAGGCTGTCGATGGGGCCCTTGAGCTCCGCCGCGAAGGTCACCCGCTCCGCGCTGCCGTTGGCGCCATCGTCGTCCACCGTGCCGGTCACCGTGACTACCATGCCGAGGCCGAGCTCAGCCTCGCTAGCGCTTTCACCGTTTACGGTGATTTCGGCCTCGTCGACCTCGAACCGCACGCCATTGACGAAGATGCTGCCGGTACCGTTGATGGTTCCGCTGCTGGTCAGGCCGGTGCCGCCGATGCCGCCGCCGCCGTCACCGGAGGGAGGCGGCGCGGCAGCCGCAAGGTCGCCGCCACCACCGCCGCCACCGCCACCGCCACCGCCACCGCCGCAGGCTACAATAAGGGCGAGGATAGTGGCACAGGCGGCCAGGCGCAGGGGGGCGGGGATCATGATGCCGGTTCCTCGTCGATCTCGTCGTCATAATAATAGATGCCGACAGCGACGTAGCGTGCGCGCTCGTCCTCGTCGGGGTCTACCTGGTGCTCGGAAAGCCATCGATGATACGTCTCGAGCAGGGCCTGGGATTGTTCGGTGGACAGGGCCCGGAAGGCCGGCAGGGCGCTCGCCCGGACGCTACTGTTGGAGACCTTGCGCTGGAACACGCGGCGCCCTTTCTCGCTGTTGATGTTGTGCCCAATGGTGCCGACGAGCTCGCCGACGTCCTTGCCGAGGATCTCGATATGTTCTACCGGTGTCTGCGTTGGCAGGTAGGCGCGCTCTCGCAGGAGCACGTGATCGTCCGCCAGCGTCGCCGTATTGCTGGCCTCGAGAATCGTCAGCATGGCGCTCGGGGGGATGTCGCCGCTGTAGTCCTTCACCAGCAGGGCGAAGCTGCGTGGACCTTCCAGGGGCAGGGCCGCCGGCTCGCCGCGGTCGTCGTGGAAGCGTGGATCCACCAGCCAGCCGCTGACGACGCGGATCGCCCGGTTGTAGCGGTGGGTCCGGTCGCTGTCGGCTTCCAGGTCGAGGTCATGGACCCGCCTGGCCTCTTTCCGGGTCAGCCCGGTCAGGGCGGACACGGCGGAGATGCTCGGACGCTTGCCGAGGGCCTTCAGATGACGCAGCCCCTCGTCTGTGTAAGCCTTGCGCGCGAGTTCGGCAAAGGTGCCATAGGCCATACCGTGCCGCAGCAGTATGCGCACCAGGGGGCGTAGCAGCCGGTAGACGGCGTGACGAAGGGCGCTGGTGAGGGCGTCTGACATGTTGGGAATTTAATCCCAGCTGTGACCGGCGTCAAGGTATGCAGCGCTTGTGATCGATCGCTCCGATCAATCTTATCAGTATTTACCGTTTCACCGATGCATTACCTGTGCTTAGGCTATTGAAGTCTGTCCCGCTTGCCCCCATCTGATCTCCGGCAAGTTTTTTCATCCCTGTTCAAGGAGGATTCACCCATGAGCACGCAAACCCGCGTACCGGAAGTTACCTTCAAGTGTCGCGTTCGCGACGAATCCATCGGCGGCGATAACCCCTACCGCTGGGAAGACAAGACCACGGCCGACATCTTCGGCGGCAAGAAGGTGGTCCTGTTCGCACTGCCCGGTGCCTTCACGCCGACCTGCTCCTCCAATCACCTGCCCCGTTACGACGAGCTCTACGAGGAGTTCAAGGCGCAGGGCGTGGACGAGGTTGTCTGTCTGTCCGTGAACGATGCTTTCGTCATGTTCAAGTGGGGCAACGAGCAGGGCAACAAGAACATCTTCCTGCTGCCCGACGGCAACGGTGAGTTCTCTCGCAAGATGGGCATGCTGGTCGACAAGTCCAACCTGGGCTTCGGCATGCGCTCCTGGCGCTACTCCATGCTGGTAAACGACGGCGTCATCGAGAAGCTGTTCGTTGAGCCGGACTACGGCGACAACTGCCCGACGGATCCCTTCGAGGTCTCCGATGCTGACACCATGCTCGCCTACCTCAAGGGCACGGAGTCTGCGGGCGTATCCGAGCCGCGCAAGGCGTTCGTCGGCTGACGCGACGTCGCACACTCCTGAAAGGTCCTTGAAACCCCGGGGCGCACAGGCGCCCCGGGGTTTTTTTTGGTTCATCGCAGCGTTCCGGGTGGCAGCCTTACCTGGCCGGGGCGCTGCTCGAGATGCATGCATCGCAATATTCCGGGCCGGCCGCGGGAGGGTGTCCCCACCAAGCGAATATCCTGGAGCGACTGGGGGCACCCTCCCGCAGCCGGTCCTACCGTCTTGGGTCTCTGCCGAACCCGAAGTACGCGAGGTGCCAGGGGTGACCGCATTTTCCGCCCCGGGGGACCTTTCGCTCAGGCCTGAGGATGCTACCATCCGGCTTTTTCCCTTTTCCGGCTCCGGAGTCGATGTATGATTCGACGTCTCACCACCGCTCTCTCCCTAGCCTGCCTCGTCGCCGCTGCGCCCCTGGCCGGCGCGGCCGAAGCACCAGGCAGCGCAGGGGAGGGTAACCCCTTCAGCGGCCTGGGCTGGCGCAACATCGGCCCCGCCTTTATGTCCGGGCGCATTGCCGATGTCGCCTGGGACCCCACGGACCACAGCGTGTGGTATGTGGGCGTGGGTTCCGGCGGCGTGTGGAAGACGAGCAACGCCGGCACCACCTGGACGCCGGTATTCGATGAGCAGCCTGTGTATTCCATCGGCTCCGTTGCCGTGGACCCGGGTAACCCGAGCCGGGTCTGGGTCGGCACGGGCGAGAACGTCGGCGGCCGCCACGTCGGCTTCGGCGACGGGATCTACCGCTCCGATGACGGGGGCAAGAGCTGGCAGAATATGGGGCTGGCCGAGTCCGAGCACATCTCGACGATTGTCGTTCACCCCGAGGACCCGGATACGGTCTGGGTCGCCGTGCAGGGGCCGCTCTGGTCCCCCGGCGGTGAGCGCGGGCTGTACATGACCACGGACGGTGGTGAGACCTGGGAAAAGACCCTCGGCGGTGGGGAATGGACCGGCGTTACCGACGTCGTTATCGACCCGCGCAACCCGGACGTGCTCTACGCCGCCACCTGGCAGCACCACCGCACCGTCGCGGCCTATATGGGCGGTGGGCCGGAGAGCGGCCTGCATCGCTCCGAGGACGGCGGCCGGACCTGGACCCGGCTCGAGAAAGGCCTGCCGGAAGGCAACATGGGCAAGATCGGCCTCGCCATCTCGCCGCAGGACCCGGACGTCGTCTACGCGGCGATTGAACTCGACCGCCGCACCGGGGGCGTCTGGCGCTCCGCTGACCGCGGTGCGTCCTGGGAGAAGGGCGCCGACGCCGTCGCCGGCGGCACGGGCCCGCACTACTATCAGGAACTTTACGCCAGCCCGCACCGCTTTGATGAGCTGTATCTCGTCGGGGTGCGGGTGCAGAAGTCCACGGACGGCGGCAAGTCCTTCGAGACCATGGCCACGCAGACGCAGCACAGCGATATCCACGCCATCAACTTTCATCCCGATGATCCCGAGTACCTGATGATGGGGACGGACGGCGGCCTCTACGAGAGCTGGGACCGGGGCGAGACCTGGCGTTTCCTGGCTAACCTGCCGGTCACCCAGTATTACAAGCTCGCGCTCGATGACAGCGAGCCCTTCTACAACATCTACGGCGGTACCCAGGACAACAATACCCAGGGCGGCCCCGCGCGTACGGACAACGTCCACGGCATCCGCAACGCCGACTGGAAAGTGGTGCTGGGCGCCGATGGTCACCAGCCCGCCACAGAGCCGGGTAACCCGGACATCCTCTACGCCGAGTGGCAGCAGGGAAACCTGAACCGTATCGACCTGACCACCGGCGAGACGGTCTACATCCAGCCACAGCCGGCCCCCGGGGACCCGCCGGAACGCTTCAACTGGGATTCACCGATCCTGGTCAGTCCGCACCAGCCCACGCGACTTTATTATGCCTCGCAGCGCGTCTGGCGCTCGGATGATCGCGGCGACAGCTGGACGGCCGTCTCCGGCGACCTCACCCGCAATGAGAAGCGCGTGGATCTGCCCCTGATGGAGCAGACCTGGGGCTGGGACGCGCCCTGGGACCTGTTCGCCATGTCCATGTATAACAGCATCACCTCCCTGGCCGAGTCGCCGCTCGTCGAGGGCCTTCTCTATGCGGGCACCGACGACGGCCTGATCGCCGTCTCCGAGGATGGCGGTGAGAACTGGCGCCGGCTGGAGGTCGGCAAGCTGCCGGGCGTGCCGGAGCGCGCCTTCGTCAACGACATCCGTGCCGACCTGCACGATCCGGATACGGTGTACGTCGCGCTCGACAACCACAAGTACGGCGACTTCGCGCCCTACCTGCTGGTGAGCCGGGACCGCGGCAAGAGCTGGAAGAGCATCGTCGGCGACCTGCCGGATAAGCACCTTGTGTGGCGCCTCGTGCAGGATCATGTGCGGTCGGAGCTGCTCTTTGCGGCGACGGAGTTCGGCGTCTTCTTCACTATCGACGCAGGCAGGCACTGGCACGAGCTCGACGGCAACATGCCGACGATTCCGCTGCGTGACATCCAGATCCAGCGCCGTGAAAACGACCTGGTGGCAGCGAGCTTCGGCCGTGGCTTCTTCGTGCTCGATGACTACACGCCACTGCGCGAACTGACGCCGGAGATGCTCGAGGCTGAGGCGACCCTGTTCACGCCCCGCGATGCGGACTGGTACCACGAGCGCGGCGTGCTTGGCTCGACCCGCCGTGGCAGCCAGGGCGATGCGCTCTACGTGGCCGACAACCCGCCCTTCGGCGCGGTGCTGACCTATCATCTCGCCGAGGGTTTCGAGAGCCGTGAAGCGCAGCGCCAGGCGGATGAAAAGGCCCGCCGGGAGGCCGGCAAGGCGATCACCTTCCCCGCCTGGGAAGCACTCGAGGCGGAGCGCCGGCAAGCGGCTCCCGCGCTCGAGCTGGTTATCCGCGACGCCGACGGCACGGTGCTCCGCCGCGTGCCGGCACCGGCGGAGAAAGGCTTCCACCGTGTGGCCTGGGACCTGCGCCACCCGTATACGGGGTCCACTGAGACGCCGAACAACTGGCAGGGGCTGCCGCCGAGAGGCTTCCTGGTAGCGCCAGGGAAGTACAGCGCCGAATTGGTCCTGCAGAAGGACGGTGAAGCCCGCGCCCTCGCGGGGCCGGTCAGCTTCGCTGTGGAGCGCCTCTACGAGGGGGCACTTGAGGGCGCTCCCGTGGAGGAAGTCGCCGCCTTCTGGAAGGAAGTCGCTGCCGTTGAAGGCCAGTTCAGCGCCGCTCGCTATGCGCTCGAGGATGCGTTCGAGGCGGTCGATGCGCTCGAGACCGCCCTCGAGCGAACGCCCGCGGCCCCCGGCGAGCTCGACGGACAGCTGCACAATCTCCGTCAGCTTCTCTATGGCCTCGACCAGGGGCTGAACGGGCACCGGTCGAAGCAGGCCATCGGTGCCGACGAGGTACACCGGGTCGGCAACTGGTTGGCGCACGCCAAGATGGGGGTGAGCAACTCCAGCTATGGCCCGACGCCGGCGCACCGGCAGTCCCTCGGCTATGCCCGGGAAGCCCTGGCGCCGCTGCGCGAACAGCTGAACGACATCCTTAAGAGGGATCTGCCGTCCCTGCGCAGCGCGCTGCTCAACGCCGGTGCTCCCTGGAGCATGGGCCAGGTCGTCCCTTCCGGCGAGTGAACAGGCGCCGCCGCCATCGCCTCTTCGGAGTGCGGTGGCTGGCTGCAGCAGTTTGCCTTGCTGCAGGCCGCGCGGTGGCCATGCCGGCGCCGGCGTTTGAGGTCGTCGAGGTGACCGCCCGCCGCCTGGCGTCGCCGGCGCAGAGCGCGAGTGTGGCGGTGGCACGCCGCGTGCCGGCGGCCGCGAGCGAGACGGCGCCGGTGCTGCCGTCGGATCTCTTCCGGGGCATGCCTGGCACTTTCGTCCAGCAGACCACTCCCGGGCAGGGGATTCCCATTGTCCGGGGCCTGAAGGGGAGCCAGGTGCTCCATCTCGTCGACGGTTTCCGTATCAATAACGCTTTCTATCGCAGCGCCCCCAACCAGTACCTGGGGCTGGTGCCCACTGCGGGTATTGCCGCGGTGGAGGTCGCGCGGGGTGCAGTCGCGACGCTCTACGGCAGCGACGCCATGGGCGGTGCCGTGCAGGTTGTGACCCGGCCGCCGGCCTTCGACCAGCCCCTCAGCGCTTTTGGCCGGGCCGCCTGGGTTTTCAGCGACGAGGGCCGGCAGGTCACGGCAGGCCTTGCCTAGGGAAACGCAGGCAACGCGGTGGAGCTGGCGGTGCAGTCGGTCGCCATCAGGGACCGCCGGACCGGAGGCGGTGACACCGTGCGCCCCAGCGGCTACGAGAGCCGTGGCGTTAACCTTATGACGCGGCATCGCCTTCCTGGCGGCGGGGAGTGGCGCCTGCTGGCGCAGCACGTCGCACAGCCATCGACGCCGCGGGTCGACGAGCTGGTGCCCGGTTTCGGCCAGCTGCTGCCGTCGTCTTCCCTGTTCGAGTTCTCACCGAACGAACGCAGCTTCCTCGGGCTGGTGCTGGAGCCGGCCGTGGACCGGCCCTGGGCAGATCACGCCCGGCTGCAGCTTGGCTGGCAGCGTATCAATGATGGCCGCAAGACCCGTGACTTCAGCAGTCCCCTGCTGTTCACGGAGCAGAACCGCAGCGACCTCTACAGCGCCTCCCTGGTGCTGGCGAAGCGCTGGACCGCCGGGCACCGCACGCGCTATGGCATGGACGTCACCGGTGACGAGGTACGCAGTGGCCGCCAGCTTACCGTCGGCGCCCGCCGGCCGGCCGCCGTTGCCCCGCGCTATCCCGACGGCTCGGAACTGGCCAGCGCGGCGCTTTTCGTCACCCACTCCTGGAGCCCCCGGCCCGCCACCGGCATAGAGCTCGGCGCACGCTACAGCCGCTACCGGGTCGACCTTGCGGCCACAGCGCCGGCTCCGGGAGTGCGGCTTGAGCCCGACAACCTCAGCCTGCAGTTCGGTCTGCGCCAGGAGCTGGTCGCGAGCCTCTCCCTCCTCGCGAACGTTTCCGAGGGGTTCCGCGTTCCCAACATCTTCGACTTGGGCACCCTGGGTCCGCGCCCGGGCAACCGTTTCAATGCAGCCAACCCCGACCTCGGTCCGGAGCAAGTGCTGAGCACGGACCTCGGCCTGCGCTGGGAGGGGGAGGATCTGCGTGCTGAGCTGTTTCTGTTCCGCCTTGACTACGAGGATCGCATTACCAGCGTGGAAACCGGTGCGACGTCGCCCACGGGGCGTTTTGTCGTCACCAGCGAGAACATCGGCCGTTCCCGCGTCCACGGCGCCGAGTTCGGGTTGTGGGCGCAGCTGTCACCACGGCTCGCTCTCGATGCCACGGCCAACTGGACCCGCGGTGAGGAGCGGCCCGGCGATGGCACCACGGCCCCTGGGGACCGGATTCCCCCCCTTTATGGACGGCTTGCGCTGGCCTGGGACCCGGCGGGCCCCTGGCGGGGCCGCGCCGTGCTGCAGTTCGCTGCTGAACAGGACCGGCTCGGCCCCCGGGATGTGCGCGACCCCCGCATCGACCCGAACGGCACCGATGGCTGGACCGTCTGGCATCTGCAGGCGCAGCGCGAGGTCGGCAAGCGCTGGACCGTGACCGTGGGTGTCGACAACGTCTTTGACAGCCGCTACCGGGAGCACGGCTCCGGCATCGATGCCCCGGGCCGGGGCCTGGTGTTCGCCTTGGAGGCGGGGCTGCCTTGAGAGCTCTGCAAGCGTTCTGTTACCCGGCGACGCTATACTGTCGCCCATGAACGAAGACGAACTCAGCCCCCCGCCCGGCACGGCCCCGCGTATGGCTCGCGCATCCGTGCGCCCCTTGCAGACCCTCGACCTGCTCTCCCAGCGCGAGATGGCCAGCCTTGCCAACGCCGACGCCTCCAGCCACGAGCTGTTCCGGCGCTGTGCCCTGGCCATCCTGAACACGGATGGGGGGACGGACGATGCCCGCGCCGTTTACGATGCCTACCGGGACTTCGCCATCGAGGTGGTGCCGGAACCCCGCGGCCTGCAGCTGGTACTGAGCAATGCACCGGCCCAGGCTTTTGTCGATGGCCGCATGATTGCCGGCATCCGCAGCCACTTGTTCGCGGCGCTGCGCGACATCATCTTCACCGAGCACAAGCTCGCCGAGCAGCAGGCCTTCGATCTCAGCACGCCGGCGGGCATTACCGATGCCGTGTTCCGCATTCTGCGCAATGCCAACGTGGTGCGCAGCAACCTGCAGCCGCGCCTGGTGGTGTGCTGGGGCGGGCACTCGATTCCCCGGGGGGAATACGACTACTCCAAGAACGTCGGCTATTCGCTCGGCCTTCGCGGCTTCGATATCTGCACCGGTTGCGGTGCCGGCGCCATGAAGGGGCCCATGAAGGGCGCCGCCATCGCCCACGCGAAGCAGCTGAATCGCGACGGCCGCTTTCTCGGTGTTTCGGAGCCGGGAATCATCGCCGCGGAGTCGCCGAACGCCATCGTCAATGAGCTGGTCATTCTCCCGGATATCGAGAAGCGGCTGGAGGCTTTTGTGCGCATCGCCCATGGCCTCGTGATCTTCCCGGGCGGGGTCGGTACGGCGGAAGAGATCCTGTTTCTCCTCGGGATCAAGCTGCATCCGGACAACGCGGGCGTCGAGCTGCCGCTCATCTTCACGGGGCCGGCCGAGAGTGCCGGCTATTTCTGCGATATCGACCGCTTCCTGCGCAGCATCCTGGGTGACGAGGTTGCCGAGCACTACGAGATCATCACCGGCGATGCGCCGGCGGTGGCCCGCGCCATGAAGCGCGCCGTGAAGGGGGTGCGTCGCCAGCGCATCGAGCGCAGCGAGTCCTTCAGTTTCCACTGGAAGCTGCATATCCCGCCGGAGCTGCAGCAGCCCTTCGTGCCCAGCCACGAAAACATGGCCGCCCTGGCCCTGCACCGGGATCAGCCGCGGCACGTGCTCATTGCCGAACTGCGCCGGGCCTTCTCGGGCATCGTCGCCGGTAACGTCAAGGATTTCGGTGTGCGCGCCGTGGAGCGGCGGGGGCCCTACTGTCTTTACGGTGAGGGCGATGTGGTTGCCGGCCTCGGGGGCCTCCTTGAGGCCTTCGTCAGCCAGGGCCGCATGCGCATTGACCCTACGACCTACCGGCCCTGCTTCCGCTTCGGCGGGCCGCGGCCCGCGGAAGAGGCCCTGTGAATACCCGCTGCACGGTGGGCGTGCTCGGTGGCCTCGGCCCGGCGGCGACCGTGGATTTCATGGCGCGGCTGATCGCGACTACGCCCGCGGCCACGGACCAGGAGCACCTGCGCCTCCTTGTGGACCACAATCCGACGCTGCCGAACCGCCACGATGCCGTCGCCGGCCGCTCGCCCAGCGTCGGCCCGGCCCTGGCCGCCATGGCCCGGGGCCTGGAGCGGGCGGGAGCAGACTGCCTGGTGATGGTCTGCAACACGGCGCACGCCTGGGAAGCGGATATCCGCGCGGCCGTGGACATCCCGTTCCTGTCGATCATCGATGCGACCGTGGATGCGCTGGACGAGCGCGCCCCGGCGCGGGTCGGGGTGATGGCTGCTGACGGCTGCCTCGAGGCCGGCCTCTATCAGCGGGCGCTGGCGGCCCGGGGCCGCGAGGCAGTGCTCTGGTCGCCTGCGGAGCAGGCAGCGTTCATGGCACTCGTCTACCGGGTCAAGGCGGGCGAGCGCGGTCCGGCCCTGACCACAGCCCTTGCTGCGCTCGCCGATGCGCTCGCGGCTCGCGGTGCGGAGGCGCTGATTGCCGCCTGTACGGAGATCCCCCTGGTGCTGTCGCAGGGCGACGCACCGCTGCCGCTCTACGCCTCCACAGACCTGCTGGTAGCGCGCACCCTGGCTTTTGCCGATGCGACGCCCGGCCCAGCCCCGGAACAAGGAGCCCTCGCCCATGGCTGACTGGAAATTCCTGGCGCTCGAGCGCCGGGAGCACGTCCTCACCGTTGCCTTCGATGCCGGCGGCCCGGTCAACGCGCTGAGCTTCGCCGTCCTCGAGGAGCTAGAGACCCTCGCCCGGGATATCGCCCGGGACAGCGATGTGCGCGCGGTCGTGCTCACGGGCCGGGCTCATACCTTCACCGGCGGTATGGACCTGGAGTCTGTGGCTGCGTTGGCCGACGCGGACCTCAGCCTTGCTGAGCGGCGTACGCGCCTGAAGCTCGGCCCGGCCGTCTGCGCGGCCTGGGAAGCAGTGGAGGCGATCACCATCGTTGCCATCGAGGGCTGGTGTGTGGGTGGTGGCCTGGCGCTTGCCGCGTCCTGCGACTGGCGCGTGGCGGCGGAAGACGCACACCTTTATGTACCTGAACTCCGCCTCGGCATGAACATGTCCTGGCAGAGCGTCCCGCGGTTGACCAACCTGGTCGGGCCCGCCCGCGCAAAGCAGCTACTGGTGTTGGCGGAGCCGCTGCGCGCCGGTATCGCCCTCGACTGGGGCCTCGTCGATCGTCTTGCGGCGCCCGGCCGGGTGCGGGCGGAGGCCGAGGCGCTGGCCCGGCAGGTGGCGGGGATGCCGCCGGTCCCGGTGCGCATGGCCAAGCGTGCGGTCGATGCCTATGCCAACGCGCTGGCCTCCACCGCGAGCTTCATGGACGCGGACCAGTTCCTCCTCGCCAGCGCCTCTGAAGACGCCAGCGAAGGGCTCAAGGCGTTCTTCGAAAAGCGGGCCCCGGACTTCACCGGCCGCTGAGCGTCCGGGGCGGGCCGGTTCCAGGGGAGCCCGCCATGGGTGTTACCCTGAGCGGTGCATGCGATCTCCTGTCGCCGCCCTAGTGGGAGTGCTGGTCTGGCTCGACGTCGACCAGCAACTTCTCGAGTTATTGCGCTGGATCGACGGTCAGGGCCTGTGGTCCGCGCTCTGGTTCCTGGCAATCATGGCGCTCGTCGTTGTCTTCCTGCTCCCCGGGGTGCTGTTTACTACCGGAGCCGGCTTCGTGTTCGGCGTGCTGGAGGGCACGCTCTACGTCGTGATCGGCACCACAATCGGCGCCTGCGTCGCTTTCCTCCTCGCCCGCTACGGTGCGGGAGCACGGGCCGGGGCGTTCATCCGCCGTCACGCCGGACTGCACGCGGTGACCCGGGAGATGGAGGCGCACGACTTTGAGGTGGTGCTGCTTACCCGGCTCGTACCGTTCTTCCCCGGTAAGCTGTCCAACTATTTCTTCGGACTGACAGGCTTTTCCTTCCGCAGCTACAGCCTTGGAACGTTCATCGGGCTCGTGCCCTTTTCCCTGCACAATGTCTATCTGGGCTCCCTGGCCGCAAACCTGGTCTCCGTCGACGATCAGGCCGTCGGTCGCACGCCGCTGGAGTGGAGTATCTACGGCATCGGCTTTGTTGCTACGGTGGTAGCCGTGGTCACGCTCAACCGCATTGCCCGCCGTGCCCTGGCACGCTTCCAGGCGCTGCCGGCAGAGGAGGTGAATCCATGAACAGCTGGCGCTGGGCGCCGTTGCGCTATCTTATCCGCAAGGCGGCGACGAGCCAGGGCTTTCTCGACCCGATCGAGATCCTCGGCCGGCTCCGTGGTCTTGCCCAGCCGTCGGAGGTGGGGGAGCCCATCGAACTGCTCCGCGCGGGGGTGGTGTTTCATGCCCGGGGGCTTATCAACAGCAAAGTGATCCAGCACAATCTTGATTGGGTCTGGCCCTACTGGGCGGAGCGGCAGTACGACCCGCGGGACCGCTCCTTTCTGCCCCGGGCCTTCTCGGTCACCCACGTCAATCTGACCCATCGCAACTGGACGGCGGTGGGGTACCCGGATTGCGATGCGCTCCCGGTGGTGGATCCGGCTGGACTGCTGACACCATTCCTCGACGGCTGGTCGCTCGATGTCTGGGTGCTGGCCGACGACGGGCGTCGCTTGCTGCCCTCCCGCTGCAGCGATGTCGAGCAGCGCTATGATCTCGACGGCGGTGCTGCCGTAGAGACGCGCAGCGTTCGCGATGGGCTTGAGCTCTCGCTCCGCGCTGAGGTACGCCTGGAAGCGGCGCGGCCGGTTTGCCGCCTGCATGCCCGGGCGAGCAACAGCGGCGCCGGCGGCGCGCGCCTCCTGCTGGTGCTTCGCCCCCAGAATGCTGAGGGGGTGAGCTTCATCAATCAGATCGCCCTTGAGGACGCTCTGTGGCGCGTGAACGGTGAGGCGGCGGTGACCTTGGAGCCGGCGCCGGTTACGCACCACACCGCGACCTATCAGGAGGGGGACGTACTGTTCAAGCTCGAGGGCGCCGACCCCGGTGCGGCCACCGTTGATTGCCCCGTAGGCCTGGCCAGCGCGGCGGCGGTCTATCCGTTCGATGACGCCATGGCGGTCACCGCGACGATTCCGCTGGCTGAGGCCGACCCTGCGCGGCCACTGCTCCCCGATGCCTGGGCGGGGGAGCGGGACCGGGCCTGTCGGCTCGAGTGCCCGGATGCGCACTACCGCTTTCTCTATGACGCCGCGATTACCTCGCTGGTGCTGCACACGCCGGAAGAGGCCTACCCCGGGCCCTACACTTACAAGCGTTTCTGGTTTCGCGATGCGACCTTCATCATTCACGCGCTCCTTGCGGTTGGTCTGGAGGCGCGGGCCCGCCGTGCCATTGAATGTTTCTTCGACCGACAGACGCCGCTGGGCTATTTCCGGTCGCAGGAAGGGGAGTGGGACTCCAACGGGGAGGTGCTCTGGCTTCTCGACCGCTATCGGCGCTTCCAGGGTGGGGCGCTGCCGGCACACTGGCGGGAGCCGGTTGATCGCGCCGCCCGCTGGATCAGCCGCAAGTGCCTGCCGGAGAGCCCCCTGACACCCCACGCGGGGCTGTTGCCAGCGGGCTTCAGCGCTGAGCACCTGGGGCCGAATGACTATTATTACTGGGACGATTTCTGGAGTATCGCCGGACTTCGCGCCGCGGCGGAGATGCTCGCTGACGACCCCGATGCGGCCCGCCGGGCCGCGTCTGCCGGGGATCGCCTGGCGGCCGCGGTGGAACGCAGCCTGGCCAGCGCCCGGGAAAGGCTCGGCCGCCCCGCCATGCCAGCGGCGCCCTACCGGCGCCTCGACGCCGGGGCCATCGGCTCCGTGGCCGCCGGTTACCCGCTGCAGTTGTTCGCCCCCAGCGATGAGCGGCTCCTGGACTGCGTGGCCTATCTGCTCGAGCGGTGCTTCGTGGACGGTGCTTTTTTTCAGGACATGATCCATTCCGGGCAGAACGCCTATTTGACGCTGCAGGTGGCTCAGGTGTTCCTGCGCGCCGGCGACCCGCGCTACCTCGAGCTTATGGACGCCGTTGCCAGGCTCGCCAGCCCCACGGGCCAGTGGCCGGAGGCGATTCACCCGCAGACCGGTGGCGGCTGCATGGGTGACGGCCACCACGTCTGGGCGGCGGCGGAGTGGGTGCTCATGGTTCGCAACTGCTTCCTGCGCGAGGAGGGCGATACGCTGGTAATAGCCGGCGGCATCCCCGAACGCTGGCTGGCGACCGGGGAGCCGCTCGCCTTCGGTCCCGCGCCCACCACCTTCGGTACGGTCACCGTGCGTCTTTCCCACGAAAAAGGCGGCCGCGTCCGGGTGTGCTGGGAGCCGCGCTGGCACCGTGAGCCGCCGGTGCTGCGTGTGGCGTTGCCGGGCTATCGGGTCTGCGAGCCCGGTGAGGACGGCGCTCTCCTGGAACCGCTGACCTGAGAGGTCGCCCTTATGAATATCGCCCTGTTCACCAACACCTTCACGCCCCATGTGGGTGGCGTCGCCCGCTCCGTAGCCGCCTTCCGCGATGAGTTCCGCCGCGCCGGGCACCGGACTCTCGTGGTGGCGCCGACCTTTCCAGCCATGCCGCCGGAAGAGGACGTGGTGCGCGTGCCGGCGCTGCAGAACTTCAATGCCAGCGACTTTTCTGTGGCGCTACCCCTGCCGAAGGGACTGAACGCGACCCTGGAAGCTTTCAAACCCGACGTGATCCACGCGCAGCATCCGTTCCTGCTAGGTATGACCGCCTTGCGCGCCGCCCGGACGTTCGCGGTGCCGCTGGTCTTCACGCACCACACGCGCTACGAGGAATACACGCACTACGTGCCAGTGGATTCGCCGGCGCTGAACACCTTCGTGATTGAACTCGCCACCCGCTATGCGAATCTTGCGGACCGGGTCATCGCCCCCAGTGAGAGTATCCGCGATCTGCTCGTGGAGCGCGGCGTGACCAGTCCGGTGCAGGTCATCCCCACCGGGGTCTATGTGGAGCATTTTGCCCGCGGTAACCGCGAGGCGGCGCGACGGCGCTGGTGCCTGCCCGCTGGCGCCTTCGTGGTCGGCCATATGGGGCGGTTGGCGGAGGAGAAGAACATTGGCTTTCTTGCCGCCGCAGTGGCGGGGTTCCTGGCGCGGGACGAAGGGGCCTATTTTCTGGTGGTCGGCAGCGGAGATGCGGAGGATGCGCTCTGTGCCCCCTTCCGCGCTGCCGGGCTCGAGAACCGGCTGCTGTGCTGCGGTGTCCTTGAGGGTCAGGCGCTTGCCGACGCCTTGAACGCGATGGATGTGTTCGCCTTTGCCTCGCAGAGCGAGACTCAGGGTATGGTGCTTACGGAAGCCATGGCCGCCGGGCTGCCGGTAGTGGCACTCGATGCGCCTGGGGCCCGGGAGGTGGTGCGCGACGGCGAGAACGGCAGGCTGCTGACACAGGCAGAGCAGAGCGTCTTTGCCGATGCGCTGCGGTGGGTGCAGGCGCGGCTAGAGACGAATGGTGATGCCCTCGCAGGCTGCGCCCGGGCGACCGCGGAAGCTTTCTCCATGAAGCGCAGCGCAGACAAGGCCATCGCCTGCTACCGGGAGCTACATCGTTCCAGCGGTGCGGAGCGGGTAGAGCAGGAGGACCTCTGGCACCAGGTACGCAACCGCATCCGCGCTGAGCTGGAAATCCTGGGGAGCCTGACCGCAGCCGGTGATGAGGCGCTGGAGGGACTACAGAAGCCTGAGTAGCCCCGGTCCAGTCGCCGGCGCGGGCCGCTCAGTCGGCGTTCAGGTTGTACTTCATGATGCCGCCGTGGCGGCCGTCCTTGTCCCGCTCCAGGTCGAAGACGTCTTCGGCGGGAACCTGCATCTGGCTCCGCACTGCCCTGATGGCTTCGCGGTCGCGCTCATCCAGGGTGATGCGGAACAGATCGGCGTAGCGGTCCAGGTGCGCGGCATTGCGTGCGCCGATGATCACCGCGGCGACCCGGGGCTGGTCCAGCACCCAGCGTGAGGCTACCGTGGCGATGCTGGTGCCGTGGCGCCCGGCGATCGTCTCGAGGGCCTGCAAAAGTGCCTGGAACAGTGCCCAGCCGCCGGCCTCGTCGATCATCAGTTTGTACTTGATGAGCGAGCGGTTGCTGAGGTCCGCAGGCTCGGGCTGGCCGAGCCAGCGCTCGCTGAGGAAGCCGCCAGCGAGGGTACCGTAGCAGAGCAGGTGCATGTCGCGCTCGGCGCAAAGACCGAGCAGGGCCTTCTCCGGTCGGGGATCGAGGAGCGAAAACTGTACCTGGGTGGTGGCGAGGTCGATGCCTGCGTCGGCCAGCTCCCGGGTTTTTTCCGTGTTGAAGTTGGTCAACGACAGCAGCTCGATCTTGCCCGCCTGCTGGAGTTCCTTCAGCCAGTGGGCGGTCTCTACCCAGCCGGGCACGGCGTAGTTCCACCAGTGGAACTGCACCATGTCGAGTCTTTCCTGGTTCAGCCTCGCCAGGGATCGGTCGATGATCGTCTCGACATCACCCTTCTTCAGTCGTCCGAGGGTGTCGTAATCGGGTACGTATTTGGTGTGCACGCGCACCGGCCAGGGACTCTGGCGCTTGCGATTCTCGGCGATGAAAGCGCCGATAAGTTCCTCTACTCCGGTGTAGATGTCGGCGCAGTCAAAGGTATCAATGCCGCGCTCGACGAAGGCGAACATGTCGGCCACCGGGTCGCGGGAAAGGGCTTCGCTGTGGCCGTCGGAAAGCTGCCAGCCGCCCTTGATCACCCGGGAGATGGTATAGCCCCCGGCGAGGGGGTGGCGGTCTATCACTCCTTCCACGGGTTGTCCTCCGGCAGGGGCTCGATGGTGGTGTCGTCGCGGCGGAAGGTCTGGCGGCCGATCCGGCTGATGCGGAAGCGGGCGCCGCAATGCGGGTCCGGGCAGGCGATCACGTGGTCCGTCGCCATCCAGTCGTACTCGTTGAGGGGGCGCTGCTTCGGCGGCAGCAGCGGCAGCAGAGCCGCCAGGGCATAAAGTGAGAACGGCGTGTCCCGGTCCATGTAGATGTTCTCTCCGCGAACCTCGAAGCCGCTGCCTGCCTTATGGCTGCAGACAAAGGGGCGGTCGCCCTCGATGGTCTCCACCCGCAGGTCGTAGAGCGTGAAAGCGTGTTCGCTCATGGCCGCGCCCCCTCCCCGGAGACGACGCTGAGGCGCTTACCGCCGGGCAGTGTCAGGGTCTTGCCGTCGAAGGTCGTTGCCAGGGTTACATCCCGGTAGTTGCGCACCTCCGCGCCGTCGCTTTCTGCCCAGCGGATTACCGTCAGGGAGAGTGCCTCGCCGTCGCGGCGATAGGTGCCGTAGCCGGTCACGGCGCTTTCCGCATTGCCGCTGACGAGGATAAAGTGCCCGTTGGCAAAGGCCAGGGCGCCTGCGGCAAGGGGGTAGATGGTGGCATCTGCCGCGTCGCCGAGGCGGCGGAAGGTCTGCAGCGTGCTCGTGCCGCCACCGAAGCGGATCGCAAGCGTGTCGCCGTCGCGGCGCACGGAGATATCGTGCTCGAGGGCGCCGATGGCTGTCAGCGGAAGCTCACCGGTGGGGTCCAGGCTGAGGGTGGGGTCCGAGGTCATGCGCAGGCCCGCGCCGCCGGGCCCGTAGGGGCCGGCGTGGGCCATGGCGCTCTGCTCCGCGAAGGGCTCACCGTTGAAAATGCTCTGCTGCAGAAAGGTGCCATCCTTGAAGAGAATGACGCCGGTAAGCGGCAGCGACTGTCCGTCTCCGGTCACCAGGCTGCGGTAGGCCCAGAGGCCTTCGACGGCGTCCATGACCGCGTCTGCAGCGCGCGCCTGCGGCTGCGCCATGGCGGCGAGGAGAGCGAGGCAGAGCGCGGGCAGAGCGGCAAGCCGGCGGCGATGGGGCCGTTTATCCATGGGAGAGGTCCTCTTTTCTCTTGCGCAGGCGACGCGGGAGTTTACCACGGGACCGGCGCCGCCTTGTGACATCCTGCCTTTCAGGAGGGTGTCTTTGCATGCCTCCTCGGCCTATTATCGGCGCTGGCTGCGCCTGCCTCGAGGGGAGGGGGCGCCCGTTACAAGCAGGCTTGGATCCACTCAGGGGAGATCGGGACATGAATAGGGATGGATATTCCGTAGTAGCAAGTACTCGGCGAACGCTGGTCCTGGCGGTACTGGCCGCCACCGCGGGGCCGGCCCTGGCGCAAAACGCGGCGCCGCTGGAAGAGATCGTAGTGACTGCGCAGCAGCGGGAGGCCAGCCTGCAGGACGTGCCCATCGCCATCTCTGCCTTTGGCGAAGAGGCGATCCAGAAAAACATGTTCCGGGATGTGACCGACTTCGTTGCGCGCGTGCCGAATGCCAGCTTCATCAGTAACGGCGCGCGCTCCCGGCGCGAGATCAGCATGCGCGGCGTTACCAACTTCGTCAACGCGAACCAGGCGCGGCGCACCGCGACCTTCGGCTTTTACATGGATGGCTTCAACCTCGCCAGCAGCAGTATCAACCCCCCGATCATGGATATCCAGCGAATCGAGGTACTGCGGGGTCCGCAGTCGACCTACTTCGGCGCCAACGCCCTCGGCGGCGGTATCAGCGTGACTACCAATGCGCCGACCACGGAGGCGGTCGAAGGCTCGCTGATGGTCGACTACGGCCGCTTTGACACCATGGACCTCGAGGGTGTCCTCAACATCCCGCTTATCAAGGACAAGCTGGCCGCCCGCATCAACTACAAGGACTTCAGCACCGACGGCAACATCCGCAACATCAACGCGCAGGGCGGTGGCAACGACGCTGACTACGAGTACATCCGCGCCGCCGTCCTCTGGACGCCCACGGATCGGCTCTCGGTCACCGTGAACTACAGCGATGCCTCCGAAGACGTGGGCATGCGCGAGGGTGTGCCGTCCGGCGTGTTCTCGACCTTCGCCGGCGATGTCCTCTACGCCAACTTCCCGGATCTGAATGGCGATGGCCTTGCGGATCCGGATCCGGACGGCGTTGGGTTCTTTCCTGAGAACGAGGACAAGGTGAACTTCAACGCGCCGCAGAGTGTGGGCACCGATTTTGAATACTGGATCGGCCGCGTCGACTACGACTTCGACAGCATGCGCTTCACCAGCATCACCGGCTACATGGAGTCTGACTTCTTCCTGCGCGGCGATATCGACGGTGGCTCCGGTGACTTTTTCCGTGAGTTCCGCACGATTCCCCGGGAAAGCCTGACCCAGGAATTCCGCCTGCAGAGCTCGGGAGATTCGCGCCTGGAGTGGAATATCGGCCTCTACTACGCCGAGGATGAAGGCTTCATCGATAACAAGACGTTCGTGGGCGCCGCCCAGCCCTTCGGCCTGCCCGAGGGCTTCCTCATCGACAGCGAGGAGTCCTACAGTGAAACGGAGATCTACGCGGTCTTCGGCCAGGTCGACTTCGCCGTGACGGATCAGCTCACGGTGACCTTCGGCGGACGCTACAGCGAGGAGAAAATCTTCACGGATATTTCCGGTTTCGGTGGCGGCCTGTCGCAGGAGCTGACCGTGGACGATACCTTCGAGGATTTTTCCCCGATGGTTGCCGCCCGCTATGACCTGAGCGAAGACGCATCGGTTTACGCCACTATCGCGAAAGGTTTCAAGTCCGGCGGCGTTCAGGTCAGTCCGCTGCCCGGGGCCGAAACCTACGACCCGGAGGAGCTCTGGAACTATGAGCTCGGCTATAAGGCGGATCTCCTCGGGCGCACGCTGCGGATCAATGCGGCACTGTTCTATATGGACTGGACGGACCTGCAGACGGCGTTCCAGCAGGCCGGCCTCAACGAGAATGGCGACTTCATCATCTTCGGGGGTATCGACAACGCCGATTCGGCCGAGTCCTACGGGGCCGAGCTCTCTGTGACGGCGGCGCCCACCGCGGGGCTGCTCCTGAACCTCAACGTTGGTTATCTGCAGGCGGAGTACAACGAGTTCACCGCCTTTATCGACGGCGAGAACCGGGTCCTCGATGGCTTTACAATCCCCAACTCGCCGGAGTGGACCGTTTCTGCGGACGCCGAATACACCGTCGCCCTGCGCGAGGGACTGGACGCGGTCTTCCGCGGCGAGTACGTCTTCCGCGACAGTCTGCGTTCAACCACGGCAGCGCTGATCCAGGAGGGCTTCCCCTGGGAGGTGCCGAGCTATGATGTCTTCAACCTGCGGGTGGGCCTCGAGCACGAGCGGTATACGCTGACGGCCTACGTGGAGAATCTTTTCGACAATACCTTCTTCACCAACGCCTACCAGAAGGCGTTCTCCGGGGGGCTGCACATCGAGCCCGGCGTGCAGCGCTACGGCGTACGGCTTCGCTACCGCTTTTGATCGTCCTCGCCGCAGCCCGGCGCCGCTCCGCCGGCGCCGTCCTCAGGCCGTGGTTGCCCTGACGGCGGCGCCCGCCGCCCCGATGCCCCGAAAAAGGATCGAACTATGAACAGCAAGCACTTTGTTTCCGCTCTTATGCTGGTTGCCCAGGGTGTGCTCGCCGGGGCCGCCGACGCCGCCGTGACCGCCCTTGTGGGCGGCACGGTGGTGGACCTCGGCGGCGGGCCGGCGCTGGAGGATGCCGTTGTGCTCGTCGATGGAGACCGCATCAGCGCCATCGGCGCCCGCGGTACCGTGGACATTCCCGCGGAGGCTGAGCGCGTGGACGCCGCGGGCAAATGGCTGGTGCCCGGGCTTATGAATATGCACGTGCATCTCGGTCTGGTGCTGCCGGGCAAGATGGCTGCTGAGCTTGCCGGCGAGACCGATGCGGCGCTTGCCCTTCGCATGGCCGCCGCCGCGCGGGAAATCCTGCAGGCGGGCGTCACTACCATCCGCACGCCCGGTGATACGCGCCACGCCGAACTCGCCCTGGACCGCTCGATCCGCAAGGGCGAATCCCAGGGCCCGCGCATTCACGCCGCCGGCGAGGCGCTGGTGATCACCGGGGGCCACGGCTCCGAGCCCGGCGTGCTGTACGCGGACGGGCCCGACGAGCTCACGAAAGCGGCGCGGCAGCAGATCAGTCTCGGTGCCAAGTGGGTGAAGATCCTCATCTCCGGCGGCATCGCCACGGACGGTGGTGCCATCGCCGAGGCGCTCATGACGCCCGAAGAAATCAACGCGGTGGTAGACGCGGCTCACCGCTTCGGCGCGAAGGTCGCCGCGCACTCGGGCTCTTCCGCGGCGACCAGCGTGGCTGTGGACGCGGGTATCGACAGCGTCGAACACGGCTACACGCTGGACCGCAAGGTGCTGCGCAAGATGCACAAGGCTGGCACCTGGCTGGTGCCGACGATTGTCGTCAGCCAACCGGCCACGGCGCCGTTCTTTGAGCGTATCGGCTCGCCCCAGTGGTACCTGGATCGCCGGAACTCCGTGGGCAAGCTGCACTGGGAAGCGCTGAAGACGGCCATCGAGGAGGACGTCAACATTGCCCTGGGTACGGACCAACTCCCGCACGAGCCGAACGACGGCACGACGGCCACGGTGCGCGAGGCCGAGTACTACGTGGAGGCGGGCATGACGCCGCTCGACGCGCTTCGTGCAGCCACGATCGAACCGGCGCGCATGCTCGGCGCCGACGATGAGAGCGGCTCCCTCGCGGTGGGCAAGTACGCAGATATTGTCGCACTGCGGGCTGACCCCCTTGCCGATATCGGTGCCCTGCGTACGATCAACTTCGTCATGAAGGGCGGCATTGTCTACCGTAATGATGACGCGCGCTGAGGTCTCCGCACGCACGCGTCGCCGCAGCCTGGGCATGAGTCGCCGGCTGTGAGGGGGCTGCTTCGTGCTCTCGGTAACTTTGTCGGACCCGCGGCCGTCATGGCTGCGGGCACCATGGGTGCCGGGGCGATCGCTTCCTTCCTGCTCGCCGGCGCCTGGTTCCGCTACGATCTGCTCTGGGTGCTCCTGCCACTCCTGCCGTTGTTTGTGGTCTCCGCAGACAGCGCCTCGCGCATTGGCGCGCTCAATCCCGCCACCGGCATCCTCACCCTGGTGCGCGAGCGGCTGAACCCGGCGCTCGCGTGGGTCATCCTTGCGCTGATCGTGCCGGTGCACTTTCTGGTGACCATGGGTCAGGTCTCGGTAATGAGTTCCGCCTTCACTTCGCTGATCGGCCTTGCTCCCGGAGCGGGCGGGCGGCTGCCCGTGGCCCTGGAGGTCCTCCTCTCGGTGACGCTGGCGGCCGGCGTGCTCTGGCTCGTGTTCTCCCGTGGCTATGACCGCATGCAGAGGGTCATGTCTTTCCTTATGGTGCTCATGTTCCTCTGCTTTCTCACTGTCGCCCTGCGCGGGCTCAGCGAATGGCGGGCGATCCTCGACGGTTTCCTGCCCGCTCTCCCGCCGGACCTCCCGGTGCCCGGCAGCGCGGAACCGCGGGTCGCGACGAGTTCCCTGATCGCAATGGTCGGCGCTGCCATCGCGCCGGCGGCGTTGCTGGGTCTGCCCTATCTGTGCGCGGATGCCGGCAGCGGCCGCGCGCAGCTGACCCGCGCGTTCTGGCAGGCGGTGCTGAACCTGGGCTTCGTCTTCGGCGCCTACGCTTTTTTCGTGCTTGTCGCCGGCGCTTTCGCTCTCTACCCCCTGGCGGACCACGCCAGCTTCGCCGACGTGGCCCAGGCCTCCGCGGTGCTGCGCGCCGCACTCCCGGAGCGCCTGGCCTTCCTCGGGCC
Source organism: Pseudohaliea rubra DSM 19751 (assembly GCF_000764025.1). Classification (GTDB taxonomy): domain Bacteria; phylum Pseudomonadota; class Gammaproteobacteria; order Pseudomonadales; family Halieaceae; genus Pseudohaliea; species Pseudohaliea rubra. The sequence continues at coordinate 95,437 of NZ_KN234747.1, forward strand.
GGTGATCTTCTCGCTGGGCCTGTTCACGGCCGCCATGACGACTCTTGTGGTCGCAGCCCAGGTGACGATCTACTTCATCCTCGATATGGCCCGCCAGCCCTGGCGCTTCTCTGCCGACAACCGCCGCTACCACCAGCTGCTGACCGTGTTCGTGCTCGGGGCGGCGGCCCTGGCGCCTTTCTGGGACTTCCCGGCCCTGCTTAAAGTCATCCTGCTCATGGGCGTCAACGTCGTGGTCATTCCGCTGGTTTACGTGATCGTGCTGGTCCTCGCCAATAGCCGCGTGGTCATGGGGGAATTCCGCGCTGAATGGTGGCGCAACCTGTTCCTCGCCCTGGGGCTCGGCGTCTCTGTCGCTCTTGCTATCGACAAGGCACCGCTCTATTTCCGGACGCTCTTCGGCTGAGGGGGGCCGGGCGCCCGTAGGTGTCTGCATCTTTGCTATGCTTCGCGTCGCCTTTGCAGACAGGAACGCTTTGACATGGAACAGGACTGGCTCTTCGGGCTCGCCGGCGGTCTTCTTATCGGCCTTGGCGCAGCGCTTTATCTTCTTGGTAACGGCCGCATCATGGGCGCCTCCGGTATCATCGGCGGCCTCGTGGATCGCAGCGGCTGGTCATCCTGGGCCGAGCGGTTGGTCTTCCTCGCCGGTGTATTCCTGCTTCCGGTGCTGCTGGTGCCGACCCTGGACCGCCAGGCATCGACCCACCTCACCGGTAACTGGTTCGTGGTGGTGGCTGCGGGCCTGCTGGTCGGCGTCGGCACGCGTATTGCCAACGGTTGCACCTCCGGTCATGGCGTCTGCGGGATTTCGCGGCTGTCGCTGCGCGGTATCGTGGCGACGGTGCTCTACATCGTCGCCGGCGGTGTCACGCTGCTCGCCCTTCGCCACAGCCTGGGGGTGATCTGATGCGCCTCTTCCTCGCCTTCCTCGCCGGCGGACTCTTCGGTGGCGGGCTGCTGATTTCCGGCATGACCGATACCCGCAAGGTCCAGGGCTGGCTGGACGTTTTCGGCGCCTGGGATCCGACTCTGGCCTTTGTCATGGGGGGCGCCATCATCCCCATGGCCGTCGCCTGGCGCTTCACCCGGCGCGGTGCGCCGCTCGTGGGCGGCAGCTTCCCGGCGCCACCGGAGCCGGTTTTCGATCGCCGGCTCATCGTCGGCTCCCTGCTCTTCGGCGCCGGCTGGGGCCTCGCCGGCCTCTGCCCCGGGCCGTCCATCGCGTCCCTGAGCTATGGCGGTATTGGCGGCCTGGTGTTTTTCCTTGCGATGCTCGCCGGCATGGCAGTCGCGCCCGCGGTGGGTCGGGCGCTGGGCGGCACCCGCGCATGAGCACGCTATCGCCCCGCGAAACAGCGTTTCTTCGCCGGCGCGAGCGCCTGCTACGCTACTGGCCCTGGGTCGGGGGCGGCCTGCTCTGGCTCCTGGGCTGCCTTTTGCTCTGGCTCTGGTTCGAGGTGCCTTACCTGGTGAATCCGCGGGCCCTCGCGCGCGCCGTGGAGGCCGGAGAGCTGTCCGAGCAAACGATCCTCATGCTGGCGACGATGCTGCCGGTGGTTTTCCTTACCCTGCTCCTTGCCGTCGCTCTGTTCCTCGCCATGCTGCTCGCGGTTTTTGGCCGCGAGCGCCGGCTTCTGCGCCTGCTGCGGCGTCACCACGAGAAAGACGAATAACCATGACGTAATGGCTTGGGAGCCTTCGGGCCCTGTTTATCGGCGCTCTGTTTGTAGGGGCCATGGTCCTGTTCGGCCTCCAGCGCGCCGCCGGGCCTGCCCGGGCCGCTGAGCCAGCGCGGGAGGACGGCGCCGCGCCGGTTGCCTCACGGCAGCTTGTTGTAGTCTGCGCGCACCCGCTCGAGGCGCTCTTCTACCATGGGTCGGAAATCCGGGTGTGTGAAGACGTAGAAGGTGCCTTCGGCCATGGCGTCGATAGCGCGCTGGATCAGCGTGTCTACCGGAAGGCCCTCAGCCTCGATGAGCTCGGCGATGGGATTCATGCCGGACTGCGCGTCCGCGGCGCGTCTGGCATCCGGATGATTGCGTCCGCTTTCGGCGATGCGGGTCTTGATCCAGGCAGGGCAGAGCACGGAGACACCGATGTTGCTCTGCGCCAGCTCCTGGCGCAGGCTCTCCGAATAACCTACGACGGCAAACTTGGTGGCGTTGTAGGGGCCGAAGCCCGCGTTTGCGACATGGCCTGCCAGGGAAGCGGTGTTCATCACGTGGCAGGGTTCATCGAGGGCCTGCATCGACGGCAGGAAGTACTCTACGCCGTAGGCGACGCCCAGCAGGTTTACATTCACCACCCACTGCCAGTCGCGTATCGGGGTCTGCCCTGCCGGAGAGAGTGTGCCGACACCGGCATTGTTGAACAGGAAGTTGACCTTGCCGAGGGTGGTCAGCGTTTCCTCGGCGACGCGGGCATAGGCGTCGGGATCGCCGACGTCGAGCACCGTACCGTGAGCTTCGATGCCTTCGCTGCGGAGCGTTTCCACGCTGCTGTCCAGTACCCGTGCTTCGATGTCTGCGAGCATCACCTGCATGCCGCGGCGGCCGAGTTCCCGTGCCATGGCCAGGCCGATGCCCGAGGCGCCGCCGGTGATGAAGCCGGTTGTGTTGCTGAATGCTTTCATTATTTCTCCGCGTGGGTTTTTTCAAGCCCCGTATTTTATCACCTGGCTCCAGCCCGCAGGCAGGGGGTCCGGCGGGCGCTAGCGCAGGCGCCGGGCGCGCAGGCTGCGGCCCTTGACCTTGCCCTCAGCCAGGAAGCGTAGCGCCTGCTTCGCCACGCTCCGATCAACGGCCACAAAGCTGCGCGTGTCGAGGATGTCGATCCTGCCAATATCGTCTCCGGCCAGCCCGGCCTCGCCCGTGAGCGCACCGAGCAGGTCACCGGGACGCAGCTTCTGCTTTCGCCCGGCGTTGAGTTCAAGGGTTGCCATTTTTCCCGCAAGCCTGAAGCTGCTATCCCGGTCGAGGGAGGCGGGGGTGTCCCGCAGGCAGGGTGTGCCAAGCTGCCCTTCGATCGGCGCCAGGCGCCGCTGCTCGGCTTCAGTGAACAGCGACAGGGCCAGCCCCTTCTCTCCGGCGCGGCCGGTGCGTCCGATGCGGTGCACATAGACCTCAGGGTCGCGCGGCAGCTCGTAGTTGAAGACCGCCTCCAGCAGTTTGATATCGAGCCCGCGGGCGGCCACATCGGTCGCGACCAGCACCGGGCAGCTGTTGTTCGCGAACTGTGCCAGCACCTCATCGCGCTCGCGCTGCTCGAGGTCGCCGTGAATCGCGAGCGATTCAATGCGGTGCTCCTTCAGCAGTTCATTCACTGCCGTGCACTGTTTGCGGGTGTGGCAGAACACCAGCGCCGACGTCGGTCGGTAGTGCTGGAACAGTGCCAGCAGCGCAGCGTTTCGCTCCTGTGTCCTGACCTGGTAGAAAAGCTGCTCAATCACCTGCGGGCGGTGAACGGCCTCCACCGTTGCGCTCACCGGCGCCTTCTGGATTTTTCGACTGATCGCTGCGATGGCGTCCGGGTAGGTCGCGGAAAACAGCAGGGTCTGCCTCTTTTTCGGTGTCTCGGCGATGATGGCGTCCATGGCATCAGCGAAGCCCATGGCCAGCATACGGTCCGCTTCGTCGAGAACCAGCATTCGCAGCCCGTCGAGCTTGAGGTTGCCCTTCTGCAGATGGTCCAGGACGCGCCCCGGCGTACCCACGACCACGTGGGCGCCATGCGCCAGCGAACCTTTCTGCGGGCCGAAGGGTTTGCCGCCTACCAGTGACAGCAGCTTGCAATTGGGCACCGCCCGCGCCAGACGCCGCAGTTCCCCGGTGACCTGGTCGGCGAGTTCCCGGGTCGGGCATAGCACCAGGGCCTGGGTGGCGAGGCTCCGGGGGTTGATCCGTTCAAGGAGGCCGATACCGAAGGCGGCGGTCTTACCGCTGCCGGTCTTGGCTTTGGCGATCACGTCCTTGCCGGCGAGTACCGCTGGCAGGCTGGCTGCCTGGATGGGTGTCATGGACAGATAGCCCAGCCTTTCCAGGTTGGACCGCTGTGCCGGGGAAACGGCAAGGGAGCCGAAGCCGTCATCGGTTGCTCTGGTCATATGCTGGCGTTGCCCGTGGTCTGATTGCTGGATGCTGCTTCCGTGCAGCTGTAGCCGGCAATCTACACTATCCTCCGGAGGACTGCGCTGGGGTCCGCAAGTGAATCAAGCCGGCTTTCGGGGTGGCGCGGCAGGCAGACAGCAGGCTGATGAAAAAGGCCCCCTGTGGGGGGCCGTGAGTGCTGGCGTGGGGTGCCCCCGGGGTCAGCCGCCCTGCATCAGGTTCAGGCGCTCGCGGAGTTCAGGGTTCGCCTGCATGGCTGCGGCGATCTGGTTGAACTCATCGACGGTGAGCCCGAAGGACTCCACTGCATTCACCATGGACTGGGACGCCTCCTCCTGCAGGGCCTGGGCCTCTTCGGTGCTTTCGGCCTTGGGCAGCGCCTGCTGGTACTCCTGGCGGATTTCAGCGATCTTGCCGGAGGCCTTCTGGAACAGTGCCAGGTCTGAATCGCTCACCTCGGCGGTCTGTTGTTGCGCCCGGGGCGGCGCAGTATTGCCCTGGCCCTGCGCGGCGTTGTACTGGGCGCTGGCCAGGGGCACGGCGCCGAGGCTTAGGGCGAGAACGAGGGAAGTCGCTTTGAACGTCATAGAGTTCCTCCTTGTTGGATTGTAGACGCACCCTGCCGCTTTCAAGGGTCGTGCCAGCACATACCCTGCACTCTCGTAACACGCTGTATTCACGAGATAAAAAATTAATTCAGGGGTGACTGCGGTGCCTTGCCGGTGGCCAGTCAGGCATAGTTGATGTATCTTTTTGATACGTTTTTTCAGAAAGTCTGACAAAATGACACAGTATGCCATCCCGGGTCGTTCCCTCAACAGCCTCCAGCTCACACTTATCTTCTCCGTTGCGCTGCCGCTGATTCTGCTCTCTGCCCTGGCCACGCGTGTGATTCTCAGCGAGCTCAACGCCTCCCGGGAGCAGTCCCTGAAAGGGGACCTCGCGCTCGTCGCCCGGGCGATCCACGGACCGGTCAATGAGGCCCTCCATCGGGGCAGCCGTGCCAGCCTGGAAGCGAGCCTGGATTCCGTCTTTTCCCTGGGCCGGGTCTATGGGGCCTCGGTCTATGACCGGGAGGGGCGGCGTATCGCCGCGGCCGGCGCCACGGAGCGCGACATGGCCGACAGCCGCATCACCCGCCGGCTGTCCAGCTCCGGCGAGACCCAGGAGGACTACCGGGAGATCGATGGTGAGGAGGTGTTCTCGCACTTTTTGCCGCTGTTCGATGCTCACGGCCAGGCCAGCGGTTTCATCCAGCTAAGCCGGCGCGAAACAGATTTCCAGGCGGCGCTTCAGCAGCTTACCTGGGCCGTGTGGGCCGGCTGGCGCGGGGTTTTGCGCACGAGCTGGGGGCGCCGCTGAGCGTGATCGAAGGCCGGGCCCGACGCATCGCCCGGCGCAGCCCGGATGCGGAGCCGGACCTGCAGGCGCTGCGGTTGCAGGTGCAGCGGGTCGAGGCCCTGGTCCAGGATCTCCTCGATTACACCGGTGGTGCTCCGCGCGGTCGCGTAGACCGCTTTCCGGCGCGGGTCCTCGCCGAAACCGCCCTGCAGACGCTGCGCCAGGAGGCCGGTGACGGCGCGCCGCGCCTGACGCTGGCAGCGGGCACCGGCAGCGACGCGCTGCTCCGGGCCGACGAGCGCCGCCTTGAACTCGCGCTCCTGAACATCCTCCGCAACGCCCGCCAGGCGGCGGCGGGCGTCGTCACCCTCGCCGTTCACGGTGACGGTGACGGGATCGTTTTCGAGGTGCGTGATGACGGCCCGGGTCTGACCGCGGCGCCGGAGGTGCTGCTGCAGCCCTTCTGGAGCTCCAAGCCCTCGGGCGAGGGCTCAGGCCTCGGTCTTGCCATCAGCGCGGCCATCGTCGAGGAGCACGGCGGCAGCCTCAGCCTGCGCAATGGCGACAAGGGCGCTATCGTCACCCTGCGCATGCCCTGTGATGGCGGGCTGGCGGGGGGTGAGCTATGACTGGCGAGCCCGTACTGCTGGTGGAGGACGATGCGGAGCTGCGCAAGCTGCTCTGTGAGGAACTGGAGGGTGAGGGCCTCGTGCCGCTGCCGGCGGCGGACCTCGCCGCGGCGAAGGCGTTGCTCGCCGAGCAGCCCGTGGCGCTGGTAATCAGTGACCTGCGGCTCCCGGACGGCGAAGGCACGGCGCTGCTGCCGCTCCTCGACCGGCTCACGCCGCGGCCGGCCATGCTGCTGATCACGGCCTTCGGTACCGTGCGCCAGGCCGTTGATGCACTGCGTGCCGGGGCGGACGATTTCCTGACCAAGCCGCTGGACTTCGACCACCTGCAGCTCACCGTGCGCCGGCTGCTGGCGGCGCGGGCCCGGGACCGGGAGCTGGACCGCTACCGGGAGCTGCTGGCCATGCCCAATTTCCATGGTCTCTATGGCAGCAGCGAGGCGATGCAGGGTTTCTTCGAACGGCTGCGGCGGGTGGCCCGGGCCCAGGGACCGGTGCTGCTGCTCGGTGAGAGCGGCACCGGCAAGGAGCTGGCGGCGCGGGCCGTGCACGCGGAGAGTGGCCGGCACGATGGCCCCTTCCTGGCGGTGAACTGCGGGGCCATCCCCGGCGAGCTGCTCGAGAGCGAGTTCTTCGGTCATTTATCCGGTGCCTTTACCGGCGCCCGCAGCCGGCGGCCGGGGCTGCTGCAGGAGGCCGACGGTGGCACGCTGTTCCTGGACGAGATCGGCGAGATGCCTTCGGCACTGCAGGCCAAGCTCCTGCGCGTGCTCGAAGATGGCAGCTTCCGCGCCGTGGGCAGCGACCAGGAGCAGAAGGTGGATGTGCGCATCGTGGCCGCCACGCACCGGGATATCGAGGCGGCGGTGGCCGAGGGCAGCTTCCGCGAGGACCTTTACTATCGCCTTGAGACCTTTGCGCTGCGGCTGCCGCCGCTGCGCGAGCGTGGCGAGGACTGGTTGGCGCTGACCCGTTTCTTCCTCACCCGCTTGCGGCAGGAGACCGGTTCGGCGGTGACCGGTCTCAGTCCGGCGGCCCTGGATCTGCTCGCGACCTACCCCTTTCCCGGCAATGTGCGGGAGCTGCAGAACATCCTCGAGCGGGCCGTGGCCTTCTGCGACGGACGGCAGCTTGAGCCCGAACACCTGCCGGCACGGGTGCAGGAGCGCTCCGCGGTGCCCGGGCCGGCGCCCGGCGCCCCCTGGGACGACTGGCCGACCCTGGACACACTGCAGCAACGCTACCTGCACCGGGTGCTCGAGCACGTGGCCGGTAACAAGCAGCAGGCGGCGCGTATCCTCGGCGTGACCCGGCGCACGCTGTACCGCTGGCTCGAGGACCATGGGCCCGCCGGCTGACCGTGGGCGGCGCCGGGGCTTAGTGAAAGTCGCGGGATTGCACGCCGAGTCCGTTCAGCTCCTCGGTCATGTCGAACAGCGCCCCGGCCATCACGTGGATCACACCGTCGCGCACCTCCACAGTGCCCTTCACCAGCAGCAGCCGCGCGTTCATGAGGGCGGCGCGAAAGCGCTCCTGCACGCGAGGCCAGACCACTACGTTGGCGTTGCCGGTCTCGTCTTCCAGGGTGAGGAAGACGACGCCGGAGGCCGTGCCCGGCCGCTGCCGGCAGGTGACCAGCCCGGCGATACGCACGAAGCGGCCGCTGTTGAGGGTGGCGAGGTCCGCCTGGCGCTTACAGCGGTCGAAAGGTGCGCGGTCGCGGAGCAGGGCGAGCGGATGGCTGCGCAGCGTGAGGGACAGGGCGCGGTAGTCGGCGAGCACTTCCTCGGCCACGCCGGGGGCAGGCAGGGCGACGGCGTCGTCCAGGGCAGTGACTGACTCGGCGGCCTCATAGGCGAGGAGCGGTTTCGATGCCTCCATGGCGAGTACCTGCCACTGCGCCTGGCGCCGGTGGCCGCTGAGGTGGGCCAGGGCATCGGCGGCGACCAGCGCCTGCAGATCGCCCTTGTTGAGTCGCGCGCGGCGGCGTAGATCCGCCACCTGGGTGAAGGGGCCGTTCCGGCGCGCTTCTGCCAGCCGCGTGGCGCCCTCCCGGGACAGGCCCTTCACCAGCCGCAGGCCGAGACGGATCGGGCCGCGGGCTGGCTGCGGGTCGGCCTGGTCCAGCACAAGCTGGTGATCCCAGTCGCTCGCGTTCACGTCTACGGGCAGCACCAGCACGCCGTGACGGCGCGCGTCCTGCAGCAGCTGCGAGGGGGTGTAGAAGCCCATGGGCTGGCTGTTCAAGAGGCCCACGTAGAACGCCGCCGGGTGGTGGCACTTGAGCCAGGCGGAGACGTAGGCCAGCAGCGCAAAGCTCGCCGAGTGCGATTCCGGGAAGCCGTAGCCGCCGAAGCCCTTGATCTGGTCGAACAGCCGCTGGGCGAAGCCCTGGTCGTAGCCGCGCGCGATCATGCCTTCGGTCAGCTTCTGCTCGAAGCTGAGCAGCTTGCTGTCCTTGCCCCAGTTGGTGATGGCCCGGCGCAGAGCGTCGGCCTCGCCGCCGCTGAAGCCCGCGGCAACCATGGCCAGGCGGATCACCTGCTCCTGGAAGATGGGTACGCCGAGGGTGCTTTCCAGCACGCCGCGGATGGCGTCGTCCGGGTAGCTGACCGGCTCCAGCCCCTGGCGCCGGCGCAGGTAGGGATGGACCATGTCGCCCTGGATCGGCCCCGGGCGAACGATGGCGATCTCGATCACCAGGTCGTAGAAGCAGGCGGGCTTCAGCCGCGGCAGCATGGTCATCTGCGCCCGGGACTCGATCTGGAACACACCGATAGAGTCCGCCTGCTGCAGCATGCGGTAGGTGGCTGCGTCTTCCCGCGGCACGTCGGCGATGCTCGTGATGCGCGCCTGGTAGCCGCCGACCAGTTCCAGACTCTTGCGTATCGCCGAGAGCATGCCGAGCGCGAGGATGTCGACCTTGAGAAGCCCCAGGGCCTCGATGTCCTCCTTGTCCCACTGGATCACCGTGCGTTCGGGCATCGACGCGTTCTCCACGGGCACCAGGTTCGACAGCGGCCCCCGCGAGATGACGAAGCCGCCCACGTGCTGTGACAGGTGCCGAGGGAAGCCGAGCAGCTCCTGCACCAGCGTGTAGAACAGCTGCGCCGTGCGGCCCTGCCCGGTCACGCCCTGTTCCTCGAAGCGCTTTTCCAGGTCCCGGGTCTTGTCCCACCAGGCGAGAGACCTCGCCAGGTCTTCGACAAATATCGGATCCAGCCCCAGGGCCTTGCCGACGTCGCGCACGGCGCTGCGCGCCCGGTAGGTGATCACCGTGGCGGCGAGTGCCGCCCGGCGGCGGCCGTACTTCTCGTAGATGTACTGGATGACCTCCTCGCGGCGCTCGTGCTCGAAGTCCACGTCGATGTCCGGCGGCTCGTCGCGCTCGCGGGAGATGAAGCGCTCGAAGAGCAGGGACACCTGCTCCGGCGACACCTCGGTGATGTGCAGGCAGTAGCAGACCACGGAGTTCGCCGCCGAGCCGCGCCCCTGGCATAGGATGTTCCGCTCCCGGGCGAAGCGGACCACGTCGTGCACGGTGAGAAAGTAGTACTCGTATTCGAGTTCGTGGATGAGGGCGAGCTCGTTGTCGATGCGCTCGCGGATTGCCGCCGGCGTGCCCCGCGGCCAGCGCGACCGCTCGCCGGCGGCGACCAGCTCGCGAAGGTAGCCCGTCGCCGTGTGGCCCGGGGGCACCAGCTCCTCCGGGTACTCGTAGCGCAGCTCACCCAGGCTGAAGCTGCAGCGGGTCGCGATGCGTGCCGTCTCGGCCAGCAGCTCCTCGGGGTAGAGTGCCTGCAGCTGTCCGATACTGCGCAGGTGCTGCTGGGCATTGGGCAGGCGCCGGCGCCCCAGGCGCTCCACGGAGGTGTTGTGGAAGAGCGCCGTCATCACATCGTGCAGCGGCTTGCGCTGCGCCGTGTGCATGCGCACATCACCGCAGGCCACCAGCGGCAGCCCGAGTTCGGCCCCGAGCCGGTTGAGGGCGAGGTAGCGCGCCACCTCGCCGTTGCCGAGGAGGTAGTGCACCCCCAGCCACACCCGCCCGGGGCACAGGCGCGCCAGCTGCCGGCCATAGCCGCGGGTTTCTTCGCCTGAATCTTCCGGCAGCCAGAGTAGCAGGCAGCGCTTCAAGTGGAAGATCACGTCCCGCAGCGTCGCCCGGTACTGCCCCTTGGGGCTGCGCCGCCGCGCCAGGCTGATCAACCCCGACAGCTCCCCGTAGGCCGCCCGCGACGGCGCCAGCGCCACCAGCCGCACCCCCTCGACGAGATTGAACTCGCTGCCGATGATCAGCGGCAGGCCGCATGCCTTCGCCGCGACGTGAGCCTTTACTGCGCCTGCGAGCGAGCATTCATCGGTGATCGCCAGGCCGCCGTAGCCCAGGGCTGCCGCGCGCTGCACCAGCTCCTGCGGGTGCGAGGCGCCGCGGAGGAAGCTGTAGCAGCTGAGGCAGTGGAGTTCGATGTAGGCGCTGGGTGGCATGAGCTGGACGGTAGTCTCACATTCCGTGGCAGGGTCGGGGATTAACTTCGCGGTGAGCCTGCGCGGGCACGGCACGCCGTGAGCCAAATACTGTATATTTATACAGTATTGCTGTGCAAGGTGCCGATGATCTCGTGGCGAGGTTGCTCATGCCTTGAGTGCAGGGGTAGCATCAGCTGCGATCAGATGGTGACCTGTGAGGTCTGTCCTGAAGCTGGGGCTGCCGGGAAGGCGCGGTCGATGGTGCTCAGCGTTGCGGGGGCGCTGAGGGCGTTCCTGCACGGCAAGACTGGGCCCGGGATGTTCCTGTCCGTGAACGGTCGTGGAAAGCACGACACAAGCAGCGAAGTCTCATGAAGGTGCTTGCCATGAGTGGTACATTTTTCGCTAACCTGACCTCCCCCCCGTTGCTTTTCTTTTGTCTTGGTCTGCTTGCCACCTTTGCACGCTCGGACCTCGATATTCCCAACCCGGTCGCGAAAGCTGTTTCCATTTACCTGTTGCTCGCTATTGGCTTCAAGGGCGGTGTCGCGCTGTCCGAGAGTCCTTTCTCTGTCGATGTGCTGCTGGCGCTGGGCGCAGCGCTGCTGCTTGCTGCGGCTGTTCCGGTGTTCGTCTACTTCATGATCTCGCGCTGGTTCGATGCTGCCGATGCCGCCGCCGTTGCCGCCACCTACGGCTCGATCAGCGCCGTGACCTTTGTCACGGCAACCCATTACCTCGATAGTCTCGGCATAGCCTGGGGCGGGCATTTTGTAGCCGCCATGGCGTTGATGGAGGCGCCGGCGATTGTTGTCGGGCTCTATCTTTATCGACGAAGCGCTGGCAAGGGCACAGAAGCGGGTGCCGGGGGCGTCGAGGAAACGACACTGTCGGAGCTTCTGCGGGAGGCTTTTCTCAATGGGTCGGTAGTCCTGATCCTCGGTAGCCTCCTGATCGGCTGGGTCAATGGCAAAGACGGGATGGATCAGCTCGCTCCCTTCGTCAAGGCGCCTTTCGTCGGGATGCTCTGTATCTTTTTGCTGGATATGGGGCTGGTGGCCGCGCGCCGGCTTCGTGACCTGCAAGCCGCCAGTAGCCAGGAGCAGTCCGTTCCGCTGACGTCCATGGTGGGCTTTGCAGTGCTGTTACCCGCGTTGAACGGTAGCGTCGCCCTGCTCCTGGCCGTGCTGGCCGGTATGTCCGAGGGTGATGCCCTGCTCCTGACGATTCTCGGTGCCAGCGCCTCCTACATCGCCGTGCCCGCGGCGATGCGTCTGGCGCTGCCCGCGGCCAACCCCGGTATCTACCTCACCATGGCCCTCGCTGTGACCTTTCCACTCAATATCATTCTCGGGATCCCGCTTTTCCATCTGATCATCCAGATTATCGCCAACTGACCTACGACCAGAGGACTGCGCCATGCACCCCTGCAAACGCATAGAAATTATCGTTGAGCGATCACAGATCGATCGGTTGGGCAGGCTCCTGGCCGCGGCTGGCGCCCCGGACTACACCCTTATTCATCACGCGGGTGGTCATGGCGACAGGGGCCATCGCCGTGCTGACGACGTTACCGACACAGACGAAAACTGCGTATTCATTCTCGCCGTCGAGCAGGATGAGGTTGTGGCTGCTGTTGTGGAAGGCGTAAAGCCGATCCTGCAACGGGTCGGCGGCACATGCCTGGTAACGGAGGCCGTCTGGACAGGCAGCTAGGGTGGCCACAGCTCGACCGACGGAGTGAGCAACACCCTTTCTGTCATTTCGGTCACCCGCCAGGGCGCGCTTGGAAATACCGTCCTGCGCCCGAAAGAATAACCGGGTGGCTCCGCTCTTTCCCGCCACCGAGAAATTACACAAGGAGGGATGCACTACCGGACGTAGCTGCGGAGTCTGCTGCATAACAAGGCGGGGCGGCGGGACACGCGTTCCACTCGTGACGATACTTATTATCGGGTAACGTTCCCGCGGAAACCTCGCTTTGAACTGATGGTTCCCGCACTCGGTGCGCCAGGCCTTATGCCCTATGAGAAAGACGGACAGGAAAACCGACAATGCCATCCGCAAGGTCCTGACGGACGCCTGCGAACTCGCGCGGGGACACCACGAAGGCTTCGAATGGCTCACGCATTTCGTAAACTATGACGATCTTCCCGGTTCTTTGTCCGTCGTGTGTGTCTACGATACCAGGGCAAACCTGGCCAGAGCCGACAGGGAGGGCATGCGTGCCCTGGTCAGGGAAAAGCTGGCGGCGATCGATATCCGGCTGAGCGATAGCCGGCGGCAGGTAGGTTTCGATAGTGAAGAGGCCTGTCAGGAAGAAAATCGCGGCAAGTGGAAGGAGCGTTTCAGCTAGCGCTTCCCTCTGAGCTGCAGGCCGGCTCTGCACTGCACGGCGGCAGCCATGCCCGCTTTTTCGTGCGGGTCCATCAGTCTGACCGGCGGCGTCTGGTAAGCACCCGCAGGCCAAGCCGCGATATTTTTCCGGTTTCCGTACAAACCCACCCCCGACGCGTAGACTGGTTTTACGATGACCAGGAGATCGGGAATGATCCAATCCGTAAACGGCAGCGGTGGAGGCCCTTCGGGCCCACCGGACCTGTTCGAATTATTGAAGAAATTCACCAGCGGCGGCCCTCCGGGTGGTCGTGCCGCTGGCCTTTTTGTCGGCATCATTGCACTCGTGCTACTGGCCTGGGGTGTCCTGACCTGTTTTTACACGGTGCAGCCGGAGGAGCGGGCCGTGGTCAAGCGCTTCGGTTCCGTCACGGGCATCACCGATCCGGGCCTGCACTTCAGGCTGCCCTTCGGCATCGACCAGATCCAGTGGGTGGCGACCGAGCGCGTGCTCAAACAGGAGTTCGGCTTTCGCACCCGGGATACCCGCCAGGGCGAGCGCTCCAGCTACAGCGAGGCCCAGTTCGAGGACGAGTCCCTGATGCTCACCGGCGATCTCAACATGATCGACGTGGAGTGGGTGGTGCAGTATCGCATCGATGACCCCATCAAGTTTCTCTACGAGATGCGCGAGCCCACGCGCACCCTGCGCGATATTTCCGAGTCGGTCATGCGCCGGATTGTCGGGAACATGCTCGGCTCCGAGGTTTTGACGATCGGCCGCGTGGAGATTCAGCAGAAGGCCGGGGAGGAGATCCAGGAAATCATGGACCAGTACGATGCCGGCATTCGAATCAGCACCGTCGAAATGCAGGACGTGGTGCCGCCCCCGGCTGTACAGCCAGCCTTTAACGAGGTCAACGAGGCGCGCCAGGAGCGGGAGCGGATGATCAACGAAGCGCAGAAGCGCGTTAACCAGGAAATCCCCAACGCCGAGGGTGCTGCTCTGCGCACCGTGGCCGAGGCCAAGGGTTATGCGACGGAACGGGTCAACCGGGCCGACGGCGAGAGCATCCGCTTCAGTGCCGTGCTGGCCGAGTACCAGCAGGCGCCCACGGTGACGCGCACGCGGTTGTATCTGGAAACCCTGAACGAGGTGCTGCCGGGGATCGGCCAGCTGCTGGTCGTGCAGGAGGGACAGGTGGGTCCGTTCCCCCTGCTCGACGTGAACCGGTCAGAGACGCGTGCCTCCGGGGGTGACCAATGAAAACCACACTGCTTGCGATCGTCGCCGCCCTGGCTGTCCTGCTCGGCTACGTGACGCTCTACACCGTCGACGAGGCGGAACAGGCCATCGTGGTCCAGTTCGGTGAACCGATCGGCGACGTGATCAACGAGCCGGGGCTGAAGGTCAAGCTGCCCTGGCAGAAGGTGCGTTTTTTCGACAAGCGCCTGCTGGTCTGGGATGGCGACGTTACGCAGATCCCCACCCTGGGCCGGGAGTTTATCCTTGTGGATACCACCGCGCGCTGGCGCATCACCGACCCGCTGCTGTTCCTCACCAGCGTCCGGGACGAAGCCGGCGCACGCACGCGCCTCGATGACATTGTCGACTCGGTAGTGCGCGACATGGTGTCGTCCACGGAGCTCGAAGAGATCGTCCGCTCGAAGGACTGGGAGGTCGATGTCGATGAGCTGGATGACCCCGCGCTCGCCGAGCGCAGTGACGTCAACCTGCAGAAGCAGCCCAAGCTGGGTCGTGAGCTGCTGGAGACGGGGATCCTGGAGCGGGCCAGGGATTCCATGCCGGCCCTGGGCATCGAGCTGGACGATGTGCGTATCAAGCGGGTTAATTATATTGAATCTGTGCGCCGGCAGGTGGAAAGCCGCATGACCGCAGAGCGCCAGTCCATCGCGGAGCGTTTCCGCTCCGAGGGCCGCGGCCGCAGCCAGGAAATCCTCGGCAACATGGAGCGCGATCTTCGGCGTATCCGCTCCGAGGCGGCCCGCGATGCCGAGAAGATCCGCGGCGAGGCCGATGCGGAAGCTACCCGGATCTACGGTGAGGCCTTCGGTGCCGACGCGGAGTTCTATGCGTTCTTCCGCACCCTTGAGAGCTACCGGGCCCTGGGCGAAAACAGCACACTCATGCTCAAAGCGGATTCCGACTTCTTCCGCTTCCTGGAAGAGGCGCAGCTGCAGTAGCCGGAGCCCGCCAGCGCGCGCGAGCGGCTGCAATCAGCGTCGCGAGCGCGCCGGGCCTTTGACAGCGGTGGTGGGGACTGTGAGAAGGTCGGGGGATTGTTTGCGCTGACCCGTCCCGACGGGTCCTTGAGGTCTCTATGAGGCAGCTCTCCAGCACGGTCTATGCACTGTTCGGGGCGGCGCTGGTCGCCATCAGCTACGGGCTTGCGCGCTTTGCCTTCGGTCTCTTCGTGCCGCCGATCCGTGACGACCTTGCGTTGGCGTCTGATGTGGTCGGTGTCATCGGTGCGCTCCCCCTGGTGAGTTTCGTGCTCGCAGCGCTGGTCGCGCCCCTTGTCGCCGATCGCCTCGGTGCCCGCTATGCCGCCATGCTCGCCGGAACCGTCGGCGTGGGTGGGCTGGCGTTGATCAGCCGGGCGTCCGATGCACTGCTGCTCGGCGCCGGTGTATTTGCCTGCGGCATCTTCACCGGCCTCATGATGCCCGCGCTCACCGCCGGCATGCAGGCGATGGTGGATCGCTCCATGCATGGCCGTACCAGCTCGGTAATGAATGCGGGCACCAGTATCGGGGTGATGGTCGCTGTGCCGGTCGCCCTTTTCCTCGCCGGCGACTGGCGCCTCGCCTACAGCGGCTTCGCCGTCCTTGCGGCCCTCGGTGTGCTGGCGGCCGGTATCTGGCTGCCGGCGGTCTCGCGCATTACGCCGGCGGATGCCGCGCCGCCGCCCCCGGTCACTGCCTTGCAGTGGTGGCGGCTGTCCCGGCTGTCGCTCTTCGCCTTCATCATGGGCTTTGTCTCGGCCGCTTACTGGGTCTTTGCGCCGGACCTCGTGGTAGCTACGGAGGCATTGCCGCCCGCGGCCACCGGTGCGCTCTGGCTGGCGGTGGGGCTGGCCGGGCTCGGCGGGGCCGCAGTGGCGGACCTCGCCGATCGCAACAACCCCGCGATCACCCAGGCGCTCATGCTCATGATGCTGGCCGCGAGCCTGTCGCTGCTGGCGGCAAGTCCGGGGCAGATCGTGCTGGCGGTGTTCTCCGCCATGGTCTTTGGGCTCGCTTACATGAGCCTCACCGGGCTCTACCTGATGACCGGAATCCGACTCCTGCCCGGGCGCCTGTCTCTGGGGCCGGTGCTGCCCTTCATGGCCGTTGCTCTTGGCCAGGCCGCGGGCTCCCCGGTCGTCGGTGTCCTGGTCGGCTACCTGGGCTATACCGACGCCTTCTCCCTCTTCGCCGTGCTGGGAATCATCGCGGCGCTGTTGTCGCCGCTGTATCCGCGCCTCATCGACTACGGCCCGGTGGACGACGGCGGAGATCTGACCGGCCTCCAGGCCGCCTACGACCAGCAACTGCGGGACGAGGCCGGTGAGCCGCTGCAGGTCGTGGCCACCGGTGTGCTCCGGGAGTAACCGTGCCCTCCTGGTGCACCGGCGGAAGGGCCGGATGCGCTATCCTTTGGGGCAAAGCCATGACGACCAGCGCACCCTGCCAGGCCCGGCAGGCACCGCTGCGGAGCAGGAGACGAACGTATGGTGAAGGGACCTGGCAACACGTTTGATGAAGCAGGCTTCTGGGCCAAGCTCCGGCGGCAGGGGGCACAGGCCGGGCGAGAGGTGATCGAGAAGGCCCTCTGGCTCTACTACGCCGCCGAGGCCCCGGGGACGCCGGCCTGGGCGCGCTCGGTGATCTATGGCGCTCTGGCCTACCTCGTTTTCCCTGCCGATGCGATCCCGGACGCTTTGCCGGCGGTGGGGTTCAGCGATGATCTCGGCGTCCTCGCGGCCGCTGTCACTACTGTGGCCCTGTTCATCGACGACGAGGTTCGTCGGAGGGCCGGCGCGACCCTGGAGCGATGGTTCGGGCGCCGAAGCCGCCAGGGCCTGCCGATGCTTTGTGCGTTGACGGAGCGCGATGTGCCATGAACCTCCAGGGGCCGGTGGGCAGCTAGCGCTCTTTCAGCCCCGCCTGCTTCAGGCGCCAGAGCAGCAGCTCCAGCCGGTCCTGGCCGAAGAAGGGTTCGCCGCGGAAGGCGCAGGTGGGCACGCCCCAGTGGCCGGCCGCATCGTGGGCGGCCTGGTTTTCCTCGATGATGGCTTCGAGCCGGTCGCTTTCGGCCTCGACCTGCGCGTCCATCGCAGTGAGGTCGAAGCCGGCGCGGGCGGAGGCCCGGGCCAGGTGCTCGCCCTCGTGCCAGTCCTTGGTGCTCCCCCAGATTACCCGCGCGATCTCGTCGGCGAAGGCGATGCCGTCACCCTGCTCCGCAGCCAGGGCGCCCAGGCGCGTCAGGCGGTGTATGTAGGGCTGCTCCTCGCCGGTCTGCCGCACGCCGTTGTCGTCGACATACTGGTTGACCGGGTCCGGGTCCGGCCAGCTGATCGGGAGGTCCAGGTATTCGGCGCAGCGCACGAGGTCGGTGAGAAAGTAGCCGAGCCACTGCGGATGCTGGTTGTGAAAGAACTCGGGGGTGCGTATCGCCAGCGGGTACACCGGCCGGAAGTTCACCGTGAGGTCGTAGCGTGCCTGCCAGTCGCGCAGGCGGGGGGTTGCCAGGTAGGACCAGGGGCTGCGGAAGGACCAGAAGACGTCGATTTCCAGGGGCTCGCTCATGGCGTTTCTCGCGACTTTTTTTGTCAATCCGACCATAGCATGGAACCGCGTCAACGGTGGTGCGCTTGGTGGCGTGTGATGGCGTGTACGCAGAAACCTTGCAGGGCACGCCGGGAGACCGAATTGAAATTAGCATTGCAGAATGCAATAAACTCCTAGGCAGCGGTGTGCGCCTCCAGTAGCATGGAGAATCGCTCAGGGCCTGATGGAGGTCTGCCATGCTTTCCCGTTTTCTGATCGTACTTCAAGTGATCATCTTCCTGGCTGCCACGGCAGCGGTGCCTGCCCGGGCGGCGGTCGTCGGCAACGGTGACTACTTTGCCCCGGCGCGCGCCGGGCAAGCGCTGGGGGCCGCCGGCGCTGCGCTTGCCCGTGCGGACGTGCAGGCCCAGCTGACGGCGCTCGGTGTTGATCCGCAGGATGCCCGTGCCCGGGTGGCAGCGCTGTCACCCGCAGAGCTGGCCCAGCTGAATGCACGCTTTGACGAGCTGCCCGCGGGCAGCAGTATCCTCGGGCTCGTCGGCGCTGTCTTCGTAGTGCTGCTGATCCTCGAACTCGTCGGTGTCACTGACGTTTTCAGCGGCGTATAGGGGCAGGCGCCTGCGCCGTGGGGTGCGCCCCGCGGCGGTTTTCTCCCTCCTGCTGACGCTTGTGGCCGGTTGCAGCCTCTCGCCGGCACGGCCCCCTGCGGGCGCCGATGCCTCGGTCGAGCTCGCCGCCGTTCCCTTCTTTCCCCAGGCGCGCTACCAGTGTGGTCCGGCGGCGCTGGCGACGGTTCTGGCGGCGACCAGCCTGCCGGTGACCGCCGACGCTCTGGTCGATGCTGTCTACCTGCCCGGCCGCGAAGGGAGCCTTCAGGCCGAGCTGGCGGCCGCGGCCCGCCGTCATGGTCGCGTGCCATTCCCGGTAGCGGCCAGCGAGGAAGCACTCGTGGCGGAACTGAGCGCGGGGCACCCGGTATTGATCCTGCAGAACCTCGGCCTCGACAGCCTGCCGCGGTGGCACTATGCGGTGGTCGTCGGCTATCGGGTCGACACTGCGCAATGGGTCCTGCGCTCCGGGCGCGAGCGCCGCAGGCTGGAGGGCGTGCGCGCGTTCCGCAGGCACTGGGAGGGTGGGGCTCGCTGGGGCCTGGTCGTGTTGCCGCCGGGGCAGTTGCCCGCGGTGGCGACGCCGCGGGTTGTCGCCGGTTCCCTGGCTGCCGCCGAGCCCTTGCTTGGTGCTGGTGCTACCCTTGCCGGTTGGGAGGCAGCGCTCGCCCGCTGGCCTGCTGACGCGGACCTGGCCTTCGGCGCCGGCAACAGCTTTCGGGCCGCGGAACTTCCCGGCGAGGCCTTTATTCACTACCAGCGGGCCCTGGCCATCGACCCGCAGCACGCCGCCACGCGCAACAATCTTGCCGACCTGCTGCTGGCCCAGGGTTGCGCCGGGCAGGCGCGGGCGGCGCTGGCGCCCGCGCTGAAAGCGGTTGGCGCCGATGATCCGCTCGGCCCTGTGCTGGCCGCCACGGCGCAGCAGATCGAGGTAGCTGCTGGCGGCAGCTGCAAGCTGCCGGGAGACCTTGCGGCGGAGTAGCCGCCAGGGCGTTTGCAGCGATCCTTTCAGTGGTCGGCTGCCGCCGGGTCCTGGCGGTAAAAGAGCGCGAGCTGGGCGTATACGCGGGGGAAGCTGGCCTGCAGCCGTGCCGGTGTCTCGAAGAACGCCTCCGAGAGCACGGCGAAGAACTCGCCGGGCGATTCCGCTGCATAGGGATCGATAGCGGTCGCCTCGCCCGCAGCCACCGCGTCACGAAGGGCCTCGTAGGCAGCACTGAAAGCCTCGGTCCAGGCAGCGGGATCCATGCCCCGGTGCAGCGGCGGCATGCCGTTGGGGCCGCCGCTCAGCATGTCGAGCTTATGGGCGACTTCGTGGATGATGATGCCGCCATCCAGGTCGCCGCCGGGGCCAGCCCGGGCTATGTCACCCCAGGACAGAATGACCGGCCCCTGTTCCCAGGCTTCGCCGGCGAGTTCCTGGCGGCTCTCGTGCAGCACGCCGGCGTCGTCGACCTCCCGATGGTCGACGAGGAAGGTGTCCGGGTAGACGATGACGGTGCGCCAGCCGCCGTAGGCTTCTAGCCCCAGCTCAAGGATGGGCAGGCAGGCCTGGGCCGCGATGGCCGTGCACAGGTGCTCGTCAAGCGCCTGATCGCCGGCGCCGACCATGGTCTTCTCAGCAAGGAAAAGGCCGGCGAGTCTGCGCAGGCGCGGGCGCTGCTCACGATCCAGGTAGCCCAGGACCGGCAGGCGACGGCACGCGTCGTGCCAGGTGCTGTAGCCGATGCGGGTGCGGCGGAGCAGCCGGGCGCGCTTTGCGCGGGTAAAGCGGTGGCGAAAGCGGGCGAACATGGCTTGTGGTGCGGTCACGGCCGGAATGGTCAGTGAACGATAACAGGTTCCCGCGCCGTTGTGCCTTGCTGGCGGCTCCGCCAGGGTTCCGCTAGAGTCACCGCTCAGTCATCGTATTCTCTCGAGGAGTTACAGCATGGTCAGCTTACGCTACCTCCTGTGCACGTTCGCGCTGCTTCCGGTCCTGGCCTGCGCCGAGGCCGGAGGGCCCTTCGAGCGCGAGGTCATCACCGATTTCGACGAGCCCTGGGCGCTGGTTTTCCTGCCCGGGGGGCGCATGCTGGTCACCGAGAAGAAAGGTAATCTGTTCGTCGTGTCCCGGGACGGCGCGAAGGCGGGGCCGGTCAGTGGGGTTCCCGATGTCGCCTACGGCGGCCAGGGCGGGCTCGGCGATGTCGCCCTGCATCCGGACTTCGCCGACAACAGCCTGGTCTATCTCAGCTATGCCGAGGCCGGCACGGGCGACACGCGCGGCGCCGCCGTCGCCCGCGGGGTGCTGGACGTCAGTGGCCGCCGCCCTGCGCTCCGGAACCTGGAGGTGATCTGGCGCCAGTACCCGAAGGTGCTGGGCTACGGCCACTACGGCCACCGGCTGCTTTTTGATGATGACGGCTACCTGTGGATCTCCTCCGGCGACCGGCAGAAATTCACCCCGGCGCAGGATATGCAGGCCAACCTCGGCAAGATGATCCGTCTCCACGACGACGGTTCCGTGCCCGCGGACAACCCCTTTGTGGACTACCGCAGCGAGGAGCCCCTGGTCGATGATGCTGCCGTCTATGGCGAGATCTGGTCTGTCGGGTATCGCAATCCGCTGGGCATTGCTGTCGATGGGGACGGCCGGCTCTGGGAACTCGAAATGGGCCCGGCCGGCGGCGACGAACTCAATCTGGTCCAGCGCGGCGCCAACTACGGCTACCCGGTCGTTTCCAACGGCGACCACTACGACGGGCGCCCCATGCCCGACCACGACACGCGGCCTGAGTTCGAGGCGCCCAAAGCCTGGTGGACCCCGGTCATCTCGCCCGGTGACCTCATGATCTACCGCGGCGACCTGTTCCCGGGCTGGCGCGGTGATGCGCTGGCCGCCGGTCTGTCGTCGCAGGCCATTGTCCGCATCCACCTCGGGGAAGACAGCGCGGAAGAGGTGGCACGCTACCCCATGGGGGCGCGGATCCGTAGCGTTGTCGAGGGGCCGGAGGGCGACCTCTGGGTCCTCGAGGACGAGCGCGGCAGCAGCCAGGGGCGCCTGCTCCGGCTGACGCCCGCCGGCGGCTGAACCGGTCGAGGCAGCGGCTGCGCCGATGTGGCCCGTGCTGTCGGCCGACAGAGACTGTTGCTAACAAGGAGATTGATCGACCATGGATGCAGTGCAAGTCAGTACCGAGCCGGACCCGCTGGCCCCCTACCGGATTTCGCAGGCCTTTCGTGTCGGCGATCTGGTAATTACCTCGGGCCAGGCAGCCATCGACAGGGATGGCAACCTGGTTGGCGCTGGCGACTTCGCCGCGCAGGCGGAGCAGGTGTTCGCGAACCTGGCGGAGGTGCTGGAAGCCGGTGGCTCGAGCCTGGCCCGGGTTATCAAGGTCACCATTTACCTCACGGACATGGCGCGCTTTCCCGACGTGGTCGCCCTCCGCGAGCGCTACTTCACGCCGCCCTATCCGGCGGACACAATCGTGGAGGTCAAGGCCCTGGCCCTGCCCGAGCTGGAGATCGAAATCGAGGCCACGGCGCTGGCGGCGGGCAGCACCCTCGCTGCGAAGTGAGCCCGGTGCTCAGTGATTTCCTGGCGTGGCGCGTGCTCCCGCCACGGTCGGGGCGGGTGGTGGAGGGTGCTCCGACCAAGCGTGTATCGGGGAGCGACTGGGGGTACCCTCCATCAGCCGCCCCGAAAATCGGCGATGAGCCATAATTGTGCCATGGATCTTTTCCCGGAAGCCTCATCGGAGGTGATCAGTGCCCCCGGTGCTTCGCTGCTGCTGCACCGCGGCGTGGCGCTGGGTCTCTCCAGCGATGCTCTGCTCGATGAGCTGGTGCGCGATAGCGCGTGGCGGACCGGCGACGTGGTGCTCTTCGGCAGGCGCTACCGGCAGCCGCGGCTGTTCGCCTGGTATGGCGATCCCGGCGCGAGCTATCGCTATTCGGGGACCACACTCGAGCCCCTGCCCTGGACACGGCGCCTCGACGACCTGCGCCGGCGCATGGAGATGCTCGCCGACGCGCCCTTCAACAGCGTGCTGCTCAACTACTACCGGGATCAGCAGGATGCCATGGGCCTGCACGCGGACGATGAGCCGGAACTCGGCGACCGGCCCGTGATCGCGTCCCTGAGCCTGGGCGCGCCGCGGCCCTTCCGCCTGAAGCATCGCCACGACAAGACGGTGAAAGCGCTGAAGCTGCCACTGCCCCCGGGCAGCGTGCTGGTGATGGCGGGGGATACGCAGGTGAACTGGAAGCACGAGCTGCCGCGGCAGGCGCGACCCTGCGGGCCGCGGGTCAATCTCACTTTCCGTTACATCTACCTGTCCCGCTAACGGTGCCAGCGCTCCTGCAGCCTGCCCCAGGCGCGGCGCGCCTTTGCCAGCTGCTTGCGCCTGGCCGTCTTTTTCAGCACCGGTAGCCGGGCCTGCCTCCGGGCCAGAGCACGGGCCAGGGCCGGGTCGTCGAGGGTGAGCCGCTGTCCGGCGAGGTTGTCGGCATCGTTGAGGACGCCCAGCGCATCCTGCAGCCGCCCCAGGGTCTTCAGCAGCCCGTCGGGCGGCGGTGCCTTCGGGTCGAGGGCGGCGATCTCCAGCATGTAGCGCAGGACCTTCAGGTCCTTGCGCAGGCGGTGGCGGGCGGCAGCGTCGAGTCTGCCGAACCCCTTGCCGTGGCGCTTCACTCTCGACCATTGCGCGTCCAGCGCTGGTCCGAGCGCCCCGGCCAGTGGCTGTCGCAGGCGCTTGCGGCGGCTTTTGCCGTGCGGGTTCCAGCCGCCCTCGTCCACGAGGCGAAGAAGCGTTATTGCAAAGCCGGTAGCGCTGGCCTCTCGCAGCGCTTCGCGGACTTCCGCGCGCACGGCATCCCGGCGCGCGCAAAGGGCGGCATCGAGTTCGTCGTCGTGGCCGGCCTCGAGCAGCAGCGCCGTGAGTACGTCCGCGTCACGCAGGGGCGCGAGGAGGCGCCCGAGATCCCGGGCGCGGCGCGCCATGCCGTCGCAGCCTCCCTTGCGCAGCAGGCCGTCCGTTGTCCGCAGCAGGGCGCGCAGGCGGCGCAGGGCCACGCGGAGCTGGTGCGGGCCTTCGGGGTCGTCGCGGGTGAACACGATATAGAGGTTCTCGGCGATGCTGTGCGCCAGCTGCGCCAGCATGGCTTCCACGGCGGCTTCCGACGTGCGTTGCGGGCCGAGTGCCGAGGGATTGCTGTGGTTCACGGCGGCGCGCAGCGGCTCGCCGCCGGCGGCGAGGGTGAAGCCGCGGGCGGCCTTGCTCGGCTGTACCAGGCGGACGGGCTCTCCGTCGAGGAGGGTCTGCGCCCAGGACCAGGCCGGCCTGGCGCCGCCGTCGATGCACTCGATTTCCACTTCGCAGAAAGGATCGACCACGTCTCCGGCGCTCACCGAACCGCGGTCAAAGGCAAGTTCCACTCGTCCCTCGCCGGTTTCCAGCAGCCGGGTGGTGCGCTGGATATCCGAGCGGCATACCGGCTGCAGGGCGGCGCCGGCGAGGGCGGCTTCGAGGGCGCGGTGCACGGCGCGCTGAGAGATGCGCGTGAGTGAGGGTTCCGGGCCGTCGGCAGGATCGGTGACTTCCGTTACCCGCTGCAGCCCCGGCAGAGCCAGGCGCGCTGCCTTGATGGTCTGCTCCCAGCGGCCGCCGCTGCGCCGCATGCGGAGGAACAGGCCCGCCTCCATGAGGCGGAGATCGCCGGCATCGTAGTAGATCGAGACAAGCCTGCGCGTGCTCGCCCGGCCAACGGTGGCCGGGCGCAGGGACCTGTGCCGCCGCAGCCGCGCCAGGGTCGCGGGGTCGACACCCGCCTTGAACTCGACTTCTTCGTGCTTCTTGCCCATGCGCCTACGATCCGCCATGACCGCCGGAAAATCCAGTGGCAGCGGACCGGTTCGGCGGGCCGGGGCTGTATACTCTCTGGTCAAGGAGGGACCATGATACAACGGCAGGCCCTGGGCCACTGATGGACAACCTGGCGACGTCTCCCCAGCTGCTGCTCACGCTCGGCGGGGTTTTCCTTCTGGGGCTGGTCACTTCGACGATCGGCCGGCGCACCTTCCTGCCCCGGGTGACGCTCCTGCTCCTGTTCGGTGTGCTCATTGGCGATGCGGGGCTGGGCCTGATTCCCCCGGAGGTCGGCGAGCTTTTCCCGGTAGTGGCGGACATGGCCCTGGTCATGGTCGGTTTTCTTCTTGGTGGCCAGCTCACGCCGGGGCAGCTGCGCAGCACGAGCGCGGAGGTGCTCGCCGTTTCCCTCTCCGCTGCGCTGGTGACCGCTGCCATGGTCTGCGCCGGACTCTGGGCCCTTGGTCTGCCGTTGCCGGTTGCACTGCTGCTCGGCTGCATTGCCTCGGCAACGGACGCGGCTTCGGTCTTCGATGTGGTACAGGAGACGGGCAGCGAGAGCCGCTTCAGCCGCGGGCTCCTCGCCATGGTGGCCCTGGACGATGTCTGGGCGCTGGTGCTGTTCAGCGCCGGCATGGCCGTGGCGACGGCAGCCATGGGGGCCGTGGGGGAAACGGGTTTCGTGCTCACGGCGCTGCGCGATGTCTTCGGGGCGCTGTTCCTCGGTGGCGCTCTGGGCGTGCCTGCCGCCTACCTCACCGGTCGTGTGCGCCCGGGGCAGCCGGTGCTTTCGGAAGCCGTGGGCCTGGTCTTTCTCTGCGGGGGCCTCGCGCTCTGGCTTGAGGTGTCGTTCCTCATTGCCGCCATGACCCTCGGGGCCGTGATCGCCAACCTCGCCCGGCACCACGAGTATCCTTTTCACGCCATCGAGGACATCGAAAACCCGGTACTGCTGCTGTTCTTTGTGCTCGCCGGGGCCAGTCTGGATGTCGCGGCCCTGGTGCAGCTCGGGATCATCGGCGTCAGCTACCTCGGGTTGCGCTCCCTGGGCAAGGTGGTCGGTGCACGGCTCGGTGGCCTCGCCGTTGCCCTCGACGGTCGCACGGCCCGGCAGCTGGGCTATGCCCTGCTGCCACAGGCGGGGGTTGCCATTGGCATGGCGCTGGTCGCTGCCAACCACCTGCCGGAGTACCGGACCCTGTTGCTGACTCTGGTGATCAGCTCCACGGTGTTCTTTGAAATTGTCGGCCCCGTGTTCTCCCGCCGCGCGGTGCTTCGGGGCCGGCTGCACGAGCCCCGTCCCCGCTCTTGAGCGATATCAACGGGCGCCGGTGGCACGGGCGTTATACTGTTACATCGAAGTTGCCGGGAGTCCTTCATGTTGTGTCGCCTGTATGCGGTCTGTGTGGCTGTTGTTCTTGCCGGTTGCACCGGCATGCCCGACGGTGTGGAGCCGGTCAGCGGTTTCGAGGCGGAGCGCTACCTGGGTCGCTGGTACGAGATCGCGCGGCTGGACCACAGCTTCGAGCGTGGGCTCGATGGCGTGAATGCCAACTACAGCTTTAACGATGATGGATCGGTACGGGTCCTCAACCGGGGCTTTGATGTCGAAGAGGGGGGCTGGGACGAGGCCGAGGGCGTTGCCCGCTTCGTCCAGGATTCGTCAGTCGGGCACCTCAAGGTATCCTTCTTCGGTCCCTTTTACGGCTCCTACGTGGTCTTCGAGCTGGATAAGGCCGACTACCAGTACGCCTTCGTGTCCGGCTTCAACCGCTCCTACCTCTGGCTGCTGGCGCGTACGCCGACGGTAGATGAAGCGCTCAAGCGGCGTTTCGTCACAAGTGCCGAGGCGCTGGGGTTCGCGACGGAGGACCTGGTCTGGGTCGATCAGTCGAGGAATGAGACACCCTGATGCAGGGTGAGGGGGCCGCCCGTCCCGCTTTACGGGGCTGGTTGCGTGGCCGGGCGCGGGCGGCCGGACAGTCAGATGGCGCCGTCAGAAGGTTCCATCAGCTGCCACTGGCCGTGCCCGTTGTCGCGCTCGATATAGCGGTATTTCACTGCGGCGCCGTGCGGCGCATCGGTGATGTCATCGGTGCTCGGTGCCTTGAACTGCACGCGGCGGCTGCGGCTGCTGCGGCTCATGTCGCAGGGGGCGGCGTCGCCGGCCTCGGCGCTGCGGAACTTCACGTAGACATCGCGGCCGAGCTGAGCGGCCTTGCGCTTGTCGACGCTGCCTTCGAGGATGCAATCCTGGGTAATCTCGGCATGGGCGCTGCCGGCCAGAAGGGGTAGGGCCAGCGCGCTGAGAATGCTCAGTGTTTTCGTTTTCATGGTCAGGCTCCTTCGCCTCACGGCGATATTCACGTCCCTGTAACATTAATGTAACGATGCCATGCTAGGCACTGGCTGAAACACTACCGCGCGCTCCGGCAAAAGGCAAATTTGTAACCATTTTGTCATAAAAGGTTCATAGAAGGCTGCGCGCGGAGGATGTCAGGAGGGAACGGGCAGGTGCCCCTCCGCCGTGACCCGGGAGACCCAGTAGCGTAGCCGCTCGCGGCCGCAGCTTGCCGAAAGGTGCTCGAGCAGCGGCGGCAGGTCCAGGGCTTCTACCAGAACCTCGAAGCGGTCGAACTCACGGTAACCCGCCACCTGTTCGGGGATACTGAAATGGCTGTGCTCGCGGCTGAAGCCGAGGGCCGGCAGCAGCGTGAAGCCGGAGAGGTCGTCCCGGCTCATCAGTGCATCAACGAAGTCGTCGCGGCGTTCCCGGGGGGCGAGAAGGGTGAGGAGTCTTGGATCAGTCATGGCGCTTGCCCTCCGCGAACTGGTAGAACACCGGTAGCAGGTAGAGCGTGGTGAGGGTGGAGGTCAGTAGCCCGCCGATCACCACGATGGCCAGTGGCCGCTGGATTTCCGTCCCCGGGCCGCTGGCGAAGACCAGGGGCAGCAGGCCGAACATGGCAGTGGTCGCGGTCATGAGGATCGGCCGCAGCCGCTGTCTGGCACCGCGCAGGATCCGCTCCTCCAGGTCCAGGGCTGCGCTACGCAGCTGCTCGAAGTAGCTGAGCATCACTACGCCGTTGAGGATCGCCACCCCGAGGAGCGCGATAAGACCGACGGACGCGGGCACGGACAGGTACTCGCCGCTGGCGAACAGCGCCATGATCCCGCCCATGAGGGCGAAGGGAACATTGCCCAGGATCAGGCCGGCCCGGACCAGGGAGCGGAAAGTCGTGAACAGGATGATCAGGATCAGGGCGAGTGCCACCGGGATCACCAGCAACAGGTTGCGCATGGCGCGCTGCTGGTTCTCGAACTCGCCACCGAAGGCGACGCTGTAGCCCGGCGGCAGGGGCGCCTGCGCCGCGAGTCGGGCGCGGAGGTCGTCGACGAAGCCGACGACATCGCGCCCGGAGACGTTCAGGGTAATGGCACCGAAGCGTCGGCCCTGCTCTCGCTCGATGCGCAGCGGTCCCTCCTCATAGCTGACGCTGGCCACCGCTGACAGCGGCGCAACGCTGCCGTCAGGCAGCACCACGGGCTGCCGGGCGAGGGCGGTCGGGCTTGCCGGTCGCCCGAGGGCGTCGGCAGCTGCGGCGAACAGCACCGGCGTCCGCCGCCGGCCCTCCATGATCTCGGAGACTTTTAGCCCCTCGAGCTGGGCCCTGAGCCGGTCAGCGAGGGCCTCGGTGTCAAGGCCGTGGCGCGCGGCGACTTCGCCGCGCACGCGCACGGCGATAAACTTGCCGCCCTCGGTGACGGTCGCCTTTACGTCCACGGCTCCCTCCACCTCTCGCGCCACGGCCGCGCTGCGCTCGACGAGGTCAGCAAGAGTGGCGAGGTCATCGCCGAAAATCTTGATGGCCACATCGCCGCTCGAACCCGTGAGCATCTCCGAAACGCGCATCTGGATCGGCTGGGTGAAGGTGGTATTGATCCCCGGAAAGCGTTCGAGCGCTGCGCGGATAGCGTCCTCGATGGCGGCCTTGTCCGGTACTGACCACGCCTCCCGGGGGGCCAGCTCCATGAATACGTCGGTCTCGTTGAGGCCCATCGGGTCCAGGCCCAGTTCATCGGAGCCGGTGCGCGCCACGATCTGGCGGAGCTCCGGCACCTGGGCAAGCAGGGCCTTTTCAACCTGCTTGTCCAGGGCCACGGAGGCTTCCAGGGAAATACTCGGTGACTTCTTCAGCTGGACGATGATATCGCCCTCGTCCATGACGGGCATGAAGGTCTTGCCCATGATGGCGGCGAGGATGGCACTGATGACCAGCAGTACCGTTAGGGCGGCAGCCAGGGGCCAGGGCCGCCGCAGCACCCGGCGCAGGGTCGCCGTGTAGCCGGCCTGCAGCCGCAGCACGAAGCGCGGCACCCTGGCCGCGTCTGCGGTCAACAGCAGTGAGGCCAGGATCGGTACGAGCGTGAGGGCGAGGGCCAGCGCGGCCAGCATGGCGAATACGATAGTGAGAGCCACGGGGGCGAACAGCTTGCCCTCGAGACCTGTCAGCGTCAGCAGTGGCGAGAAGACGATGAGGACGATCAGTGTGCCGGAGACCACCGGCGTCGCCACTTCCCTGGTAGCCCGATAGATCACGTGCAGCCGCGGCAGTGGCGCGTCTTCGGCGAGGCGGGTGACCGCATTCTCTACCACCACCACGGACGCGTCGACGATCATGCCGATGGCGATCACCAGGCCGCCAAGGCTCATGAGGTTGGCGGTGAGCCCCGTGAGGTCCATGAGCAGGAAGGTCGCCAGGGCCGCCAGCGGCAGCGACAGGGAGACCACCAGCGCGGCCCGAAGGTTGCCGAGGAACAGGGCGAGGAGACCGATTACAAGGAGTACGGCCTGCACCAGGGCGCTGGTGATGGTGCCGATGGCCGTATCGATGAGGCGCGCGCGGTCGTAGAAGACATTCAGTTCCGTACCGGGCGGCAGGCTTCGCTCCAGCTCGGCCAGCTTCGCCTTGACCCCCTCGACCACGGCGCCGGTGTTGGCGTCCTTGAGGGCGATGACCAGCGCCTGGGCCGTCTCGGCGCCGTCTCGGGTGACCGCGCCATAGCGGGCCAGGTGGCCGATGTCGATGTCGGTAAGGTCCTCCAGTCGGTAGACTGCGCCGTCCGGTGCGGGCACCGGTAGCGCGGCGAGGTCCCTTCCATTGCGCAGGCGGCCCCCTGTGCGCACCACCAGTACGTCGTTGCCCTGCACGATGCGACCGGCACCGACGTTGCGGTTGTTGTTGGTGATGGCGCGGCGCAGGTCCTCGAGGCCGAGACCAAGCTGCGCCAGCCGGTTGCTGTCCGGCGTGACCTGGTAGCTTCGGACGTAGCCGCCCAGGCTGTTCACGTCGGCGACGCCGGTCACCGTACGCAGTACCGGCCGGATCTCCCAGTCGAGGAGCTGGCGCTTTTCCGTCAGGTTCAGGTCCGGGTTCTCCAGCGTGAACATGAACATCTCGGAGAGCGGCGTGCTCATGGCCGCCACGCCGCCTTCCACGGTCGCGGGCAGCCGGTCGCGGACCCTGGCGAGGCGCTCCCCCACCTGCTGCCTGGCCCAGTAGATGTCCGTGCCCTCGACGAAATCCAGGGTGATCGAGGCGATGGCGTACTTCGTGGTGGAGCGGAGCATCGCCTGGCGGGGAATGCCGAGGAGCTCCGTTTCGATCGGGTAGGTCACCCGGCGCTCGATCTCCTCGGCGGTCATGCCGGGCGCCTTGAGGACGATCTTGACCTGGGTCGGTGCAATGTCCGGAAAGGCATCGATGGGCAGCTGCAGCCAGGCGCGCAGGCCGAGGCCGGTCACGGCCAGGGCCAGCACCGCCACGAAGAGACGCTGGGTGAGAGAAAAGTGGACGACGGCAGGCAGCATCAGTCACTCCCCAGACCGAGAAGGATGCCCTGAACGGCGCTCACGGAGCTGAGCAGCACCGGACCTGCAGTGATCTCCGGGTCCCGGGCGACGGCATAGCCTCCGGCGGTATCGGCGAGCACCGTCACCGGCCGGGCCTGCAGCCGGTCGCCGGTGCGAACGAAGACATGGGGCGCCCGCTGCCACTGGAATACTGCGGCGCGGGGCAGCTCAAGGGCGTCGGCGCCATAGGAGGGGCGCACGCTGAGCACGGTCCCCGGGATCCGGCGACAGTCGCCGGCCAGGGGCGCGCTCCAGGCAGCGACGAAGAAGCCGTCTGCGGCGCGGTCGAGGCTATCGATCGCCAGCTGACATCCGTCTATGGTCAAACTGCGCAGATCGACCGCGCGGTCTACGGGTACTTCTACCTGCAGGCGTAGCGCGTTGTCCGGAATGACCGAGAACAGCACCGCCCGCTCCTCCCTGGCGGGGGCACGCGAGTCGAAATGCAGCATGCCGTCGATCGGGGCCCCGACAAGCAGCGTGTCCTCGTCGTCTTCCGGCAGGAGCAGTTCGCCGAAGTGGCGCATGTGCTCGTACTCCAGGCCGGTTTCCAGGTAGCTGTCCTGAATGGCGGCCCAGCGCTCCGCCGGTAGCGCACCGTCGGCGTAGAGCGGCTTGTTGCGCTCATAGCGGGTCTCGGCGAGCGCGTAGCGGTCTGTGCTGGCCTCGAACTCCAGCGCCCAGTGGTGGATCTCCGGACCCTCGAGGCGGACCACCGGCTCACCGGGTGCCACGCGCTGTCCGGGGACGGCGACGAAGGTGACCCGGTGGGCGGTGCGCGGAAGCAGCACCCGGTAGTCCTCGCCGCCGCGGGCGCGGACGACGCCCCGGAGCGGGGCTCCGGGCACCCGGTCCAGGGCGCTGGCATCGGCATAGGTCAGTGCCAGGTCGCCGAGGGCTGACAGGGGCACCTCCTGGGCGCGGGCGAGGCCCGTTACCAGGAGCATGAGCAGCAGGGCTGAGCGCATCAGGGGGTCCTCCCGGCGGCCTGGTGCAGGCGGGCCGCGTTTCGCCCGATCAGGGCTTCTGTCCGTGCCAGGGCGGCGCGGGTATCCAGGACGTCGAGCAGGCGCTGGAGGCGCAGCTCGGCTTCAATCTCGTTGCTTGCTTCCAGGGCTGTGACCTGGGCTTCGATGCGATCCGCGAGCGCGGCCGCCTCGGCGAGCAGTTCCCGGCGCCGGACTAGGTGGCGGGCTTCGCCCTGCAGCGTTTCCCAGTGTCGGCGCAGGCTCAGCCACAGCTGGTCCCGGGCGATGAGATAGTCCCGCCGCGCGGCGCCCTGCTGGCTGCGGTTGCTGCTGCTCTGGGTGCCGAGGAAGTTCAGTGGCAGCTCCACGGCGATGCCGTACTGGTCCTGAGTCAGCCCCGGGTTGTCGAGCTCCCGGGCAACCAGGGACAGGTTCCAGCTGGCGTTCGCCGGAGCCGACAGGGCCAGGATCGAGGCCTCCTGAGCGCGGCTGGCCTCGAGGCGGCGCACCGCCGGGTGGCTCTCCCAGGCCGGGGTTGCGGGATCCGGGCCGGGCTCCGCCAGGTCCTCCGGTACCGACGGGAGGCCGGTGAGTTCGAGGAAGATTCCCTCTTCCCGCTGGAGCTCCCGCTGGGCCTCGTCGACGGCCAGTTCCGCATCGATCAGGGAGCGTCGGGTGATCAGGGCGGTATAGCGGGTTACGGCACCGCTGTCGGCGAGGCGGGTCAGCCGTTCGCTGAGCTCGGCGAGCAGGGCGCGCCGGTCCCGGGCGGCAGCCAGGTCGAGGGCGGCCAGCCGGTGGCCCCAGGCGGCTTCCCGGACCTCCCCGGCATAGAGCCACCGGCGGTACACCCCGGAGGCGTCCGCATACCGGTCTGCCTGCGTTTCGAGCCGGCTGTCGAGGCGCCGGCGCGCAGCGGATTTGATCGGGAGGTTCAGGCTGAACTCGGTTTCATCCTCGCCGAGGGCCTGCTGGCTGTCCAGGTAGCTGGCGGACAGGGTCGGTACGCCGGAGAGCCAGCTGCTGGCCTCGGGCAGGGGCGTCTCGCCCAGGGGGCCGGCGCGCTCGAGCGCCCCGGCGAGGGCGTCCTCCAGGGTGGCGGCCCCGGCCAGCGGTGAAGCAAGGGCCAGCAACGCCAGCCACCGGCAGCGCCATGGTGGCTGTCCGTTCGATCGTCGAGCCATGTCCTCCCCTCGGATAGCAGGCAG
Source organism: Pseudohaliea rubra DSM 19751 (assembly GCF_000764025.1). Classification (GTDB taxonomy): domain Bacteria; phylum Pseudomonadota; class Gammaproteobacteria; order Pseudomonadales; family Halieaceae; genus Pseudohaliea; species Pseudohaliea rubra. Next base: position 127,670 of record NZ_KN234747.1, read on the forward strand.
CGCCATGGTAGGGGGTCGGCGCTGTAATGACATCCTGCTAATGACGCCCGGGCGTCCCCAGGGCATTTGCCCTATGGGGGTAAGTTTCTGAATTTGAGATAAAAAGGTATTAATCAGCTCCGTGGGTCGCGCGCTAACTGAAAATGCCCTGCAGGTACCAGCGATCCCGGCGCCGGTCCCGGAAGACCCAGTAGCGGCCGCCGCCCTGGCCCTCGGCGACGAAATAGTCGCGACTCACAGGCGCGTCCCACCAGTTGTCCTCGATGCGCTCCGGCCCGTGCAGCAGCACCAGGCGGCCGTGGCCGAGGAGGCTGCCGTCTTCGCCCGCGCGCAGCGGCACGGGTTCCGGCACGAGCCAGAAGGGCCGCAGGGTGCCGCAGGCCGCCTCGCCCTCGCCGGCGGGCTCGGG
>NZ_KN234748.1 GCF_000764025.1 Pseudohaliea rubra DSM 19751
GGCCGCTTCGGCGCGGCGGCCTGGCTGCTGCCGCGGCCTGAGCCCTTCGTCGCGCCGGCGCCCCGATCCCTGGCGCCCGGGGAGGCGTTGGCGGTCCCGGGAGTAGGCACGCTACGCGTCGCCGGTAGCGGCGAAGGCGAGCCCCCGTTGCTGGCCTTCCGCCGTGGCGGGGAGCGTCTGCAGCTGGCCGGAGAAACGCATCGGCGACGGCTGAAGACGCTGTTCCAGGAGGCCGGCGTGCCGCCCTGGTGGCGGGCGCGGCTGCCCTTGCTGCGAAATAGTGAGGGCCGGGTGCTGGCGGCCGGCGAGCGCTGGCGGGCCGAGGGCTGTCCCTGGGGGCTATGCTGGGATCGGTCGGGGGTTGATTACCGGGACGGCTGATTCGGGCTGAGGCGCCTTCTCGCGCCGAGGCTCCCGGGCCTGTTGCCGGCTTTGTCGCCGTGGGGACGCCGCGTCCACAGGGCCTCGCAGGCGCCTTTTCAATTGAGCGGCCGGGGTCTTTCTGGTAGCCTTCAACGCCATCTTTTCGCAGGACTTGCGCGGTGAGCGTGGCGACCGGCACGCCGGCCCGTTGCGGTGTTGTGGGCTCCCTGACAACGGCGTACTAAAGGCTTTTCATGACGCGTTTCGTCTTCGTGACTGGTGGTGTGGTCTCCTCCCTGGGCAAGGGCATTGCCGCGGCATCGCTCGCCGCGGTGCTGGAGGCCCGCGGCCTCAAGGTCACCCTCCTCAAGCTCGACCCCTACATCAACATCGACCCGGGCACCATGAGCCCCTTCCAGCACGGCGAGGTCTTCGTCACCGAGGACGGCGCCGAGACTGATCTGGACCTCGGGCATTACGAGCGCTTCACGCACACGACCATGCGCCGGAGCAACAACTTCACCACCGGCCGGGTCTATAACGCGGTGCTCGCGAAGGAGCGCCGCGGCGACTACCTCGGCGGCACGGTGCAGGTGATCCCGCACATCACCGACGAGATCAAGCGCCGCATCCTCAAGGGTGCCGGTGATGCCGACGTCGCCGTGGTAGAGATCGGCGGCACCGTCGGCGACATCGAGGGCCTGCCCTTCCTTGAGGCGGCGCGGCAGCTCAAGGTGGAGCTCGGCTCCTCCCGGGCCCTGCTCATGCACCTCACGCTGGTGCCGTACATCGCCACTGCCGGCGAGATCAAGACCAAGCCCACGCAGCACTCCGTGAAGGAACTGCGCTCCATCGGCCTGCAGCCGGACATTCTGCTCTGCCGCTGCACCGTGCCCATCGATGATTCCGCCTGCAAGAAGATCTCCCTCTTCACCAACGTGGAGGAGCGGGCGGTCATCCCGGTCATGGATGCGGACTCCATCTACCGCATCCCCGGCGCGCTGCACGCGAAGGGCCTCGACGATTTCATCACCGAGCGCTTTCAGCTCGAGTGTCCGCCGGCCGATCTTTCCGAGTGGGACGAGGTGCTTCGCCGGGAGTTCTGCGACAAGAACAAGCACGTGCGCGTCGCCATGGTTGGCAAGTACATGGAGCTGCCCGATGCCTACAAGTCGCTGAACGAGGCCCTGGCCCACGCCGGCCTGCAGGCCCTCGCCGACGTCCAGGTGGATTACGTCGAGGCGGAAGACATCGAGCGCGACGGCCCGGGGGTGCTCGCCAGTGCTGATGCGATTCTCGTGCCCGGCGGCTTTGGCGACCGCGGTGTGGAGGGCAAGATCGCCGCCGTGCGCTATGCCCGGGAGAACAGCATTCCCTTTCTCGGTATCTGCCTGGGTATGCATGTGGCGCTGGTCGAGTACGCGCGCAATGTCTGTGGCCTCGAGGGTGCTCACTCCACGGAAATGCAGCCGCACGCCGCGCACCCGGTCATCGCCCTGATCACCGAGTGGCAGAACGCCGACGGCAGCACCGAACAGCGCGACGAGAGCTCGGACCTCGGCGGCACCATGCGCCTCGGTGCCCAGCCCTGCCATCTGGCGCCCGGGAGTATGGTCCGCGATATCTATGGCGCCGATACGATCCACGAGCGGCACCGGCACCGCTACGAGGTCAACAATAATTACGTGCAGCGGCTGCAGGATGCGGGCATGCGTGTCGCCGGCTGGTCCGCCGACAACAACCTTGTGGAGATGGTCGAGCTGCCCGGGCACCAGTGGTTCATCGCCTGCCAGTTTCACCCGGAGTTCACCTCCCGCCCCCGGGGCGGGCATCCGCTATTCACCAGCTACATCGAGGCAGCCTGTGAGCACGCCACCGGGCGTGGCTGAGGGCGGCTTGCCGGGGAGGCACGCATGACGGATCGGGTGGTTACGGTAGGAGACCTGCGCATCGGCAACCGGGAGCCTTTTGTGCTTCTCGGTGGCGTCAATGTGCTTGAGAGCCGAGCTTTTGCCCTCGACGTTGCCGGCGTTTACAAGGAGGTCTGCGAGCGGCTGGGTATCCCGCTGGTGTTCAAGGCGTCCTTCGATAAGGCCAACCGCTCCTCGATCCACTCCTTCCGCGGTCCGGGCCTGGAAGAGGGCCTCGAGATCCTCGCCGCAGTAAAGGCCGAGTACGGCCTGCCGGTGGTCACCGATGTGCACGAACCGCTGCAGGCAGCGCCTGCCGCCGAGGTCTGCGACATTATCCAGCTGCCGGCTTTTCTCGCCCGGCAGACCGATCTCGTGGCCGCCATGGCGCAGACCGGCGCGGTCATCAACATCAAGAAGCCGCAGTTTCTCTCCCCCACGCAGATGAAGAACGTGGTCGAGAAGTTCCGCGAGTGCGGCAATGACCGGCTCATGGTTTGCGAGCGCGGCAGCAACTTCGGCTATGACAACCTGGTGGTGGACATGCTCGGTTTCCGGGTGGTGCGTGACGCCTGTGACGGCGTGCCCCTGGTCTTCGATGTGACCCACGCCCTGCAGTGCCGCGACCCGTTGGGTGCCGCCTCCGGCGGGCGCCGGGCGCAGGTCGGCGAGCTCGCCCGGGCGGGCCTTGCCGTCGGCGTTGCGGCGCTGTTTCTCGAAGCGCATCCGGACCCGGCAAAGGCGCTCTGCGACGGCCCGAGTGCGCTGCCGCTGGGGCAGCTCGAACCCTTCCTCGACCAGGCCAGGGCCGTGGATGAGCTGGTCAAGGCGCTGCCGCCGCTGGCCATCGACTAATCTTTCAGCGTTTGTTCAGCGTCAAGGAGTTCCTATGAGCATGATCAACGGCGTCCGCGCCTTCGAGGTTCTCGATTCCCGCGGCAACCCCACGGTGCTCGCCGAGGTGCTTCTGGAGGATGGCAGCCTCGGTGCCGCCTGCGCGCCCTCCGGGGCATCCACGGGTTCCCGGGAAGCGCTGGAGCTGCGTGACGGCGACAGCAGCCGCTACCTTGGCAAGGGCGTCTGGCAGGCGGTCGATAACGTTAACGGACCGATCCGCGAGCTGCTCCTCGGCTGTGACGTCTGCGCTCAGCGGGCGCTGGACGACAGGCTGATTGCTGCCGACGGCACGGACAACAAGGCCCACTTCGGCGCCAACGCCATTCTCGCCGTCTCCCTGGCCGCCGCGAAGGCCGCCGCCCAGTCCCGGGGCCTGCCGCTGTACCGGCATATCAATGAATTGGCCGGCGGGCCGGCGCTGTCCATGCCCGTGCCGATGATGAACATCCTTAACGGTGGCGAGCACGCCGATAACAATGTTGATATCCAGGAGTTCATGATCCAGCCGGTGTCGGCAACGACCTTCACCGAAGCCCTGCGCGTAGGCGCGGAGATCTTCCATCATCTGAAGAAGGTGCTGGCGGGCCGTGGCCTCGCTACCGCCGTGGGTGACGAGGGCGGTTTCGCGCCCAGCCTGCCGTCGAACGCAGCTGCCCTCGAGGTCATTGCGGAGGCCGTTGCCAACGCCGGCTACGCGCTGGACAGCGACATCACTCTCGCCCTCGACTGCGCTGCCTCCGAGTTCTACAAGGGGGGCCGTTATGTGCTCGCCGGCGAAGGCAGGGATTACGACAGTGCCGGTTTTGTCGACTACCTCGCCGGGCTCGTCGATGCACACCCGATCCTTTCCATTGAGGACGGTCTGGACGAAGGGGACTGGGATGGCTGGAAGCTGCTCACGGAGCGCCTTGGTGACCGGGTCCAGCTGGTTGGCGACGACCTCTTTGTCACCAACACGAAGATCCTCCAGCAGGGCATCGAGCGCGGCGTGGGCAACTCCATCCTGATCAAATTCAATCAGATCGGCAGCCTGAGCGAGACCCTCGACGCGATCAACCTGGCGCGTTCGGCCGGCTACACTGCTGTTATCTCGCACCGCTCCGGCGAGACCGAGGACACCACCATTGCCGACCTCGCCGTCGCCACCGGCGCCGGCCAGATCAAGACCGGCTCTCTCTGCCGCTCGGACCGCGTGGCCAAGTACAACCGGCTCCTGCGCATCGAGGCCGAACTGGGCAGCGATGCCCCCTACCGCGGCCGGCTGGAACTGACGCGCTGAGGGCGCGCCCTTGCGCTGGCTGCTGCTCGTCCTCGCCTGCCTGGTTCTTGTCCTCCAGTACCGGCTGTGGTTTGCCGAAGGCAGCCTCGCCGAGCGCCAGCGGCTGCAGCGCCTGGTACAGGACGGCGAGCGCGACAACGCCCGGCTCCGGGCGCGCAACGAGGAGCTGGCCAGGGAAGTGCTCGACCTGCAGTCGGGCAAGGCCGTGGTCGAGCAGCGGGCGCGGGAGGAGTTGAACCTCGTGGGCGATGGTGAGGTGTTCTATCAGTTCCTGGAGGAGGGGGCCACGCCGTCCCCGCCGCGCAAGCCGTGAACTGCTGGGGCGTTATCCCCGCTGCTGGCATCGGCAGTCGCCTCGGCGCCGCCGTCCCCAAGCAGTACCTCGAAATCGCCGGTCGCACCCTGCTAGAACACAGCCTGCGTGCGCTTTTCGCTGACGCGCGGGTGAAAGGCGTTGCCGTGGCCCTGCGTGCCGGCGACGAGCGGGCCGCTGCCCTCGCATGCCTGCAGGACCCGCGGGTGCTGCGGGTAGAGGGCGGGGCCGAGCGCGCTGACTCGGTCGCGGCCGGCCTCGCTGCCCTGGGCGAGCGCGCCGCCGAGGACGACTGGGTCTTGGTTCACGATGCGGCGCGCCCCTGCCTCGACGCCAAGAGCCTCGGCGCCCTTATCGACGCCGTGGCCGCCGGCGGCAGCGGCGCGATCCTTGCCCAGCCGGTCAGTGATACGGTGAAGCGCAGCGATGACGGCAACACCGTGGCGGCCACCGTGGACCGCCGCAGTCTGTGGCTCGCGCAGACGCCGCAGTTGTTCCGCCTCGGCGAGCTGACCCGGGCGCTGGCGGGTGCCGGCGCGGTTACCGACGAGGCCTCGGCTATGGAGGCTGCCGGCCACCCCGTGGGCCTTGTGCCGGGGCCCCGGACTAACTTCAAGGTGACCACCGCAGACGATCTTTTACTGGCACGCTGCCTGCTGGCGGCGGGGGAGAACAGTTGATGCGTATCGGCCATGGCTACGATGTCCACCGCTTCTGCGACGGCGATCACGTCATCCTCGGCGGTGTGCGCATCGATCACGAGCAGGCGCTCGCAGCACACTCTGATGGCGATGTGGTGCTGCACGCGCTCTGCGATGCACTCCTCGGCGCCATTGGCGCTGGCGATATCGGCCGTCACTTTCCCGATGATGATGCGGCCTGGGCCGGGGCCGACAGCCGCGACCTGCTGCGGCGGGTGATGGCGCAAGTGCAGAGCGCCGGTTTCCTGCTCGGCAACGCCGATCTCACGGTAATCGCCCAGGCGCCGCGGCTGGCGATGCATATTCCCAGCATGATCGAGCGCATCGCCGCCGACTGCGCGGCCGATCTGGACGCGGTCAATGTCAAGGCCACCACTACCGAGGGCCTCGGCTTCTGTGGCCGCCGCGAGGGTATCGCGGCCCACGCGGTGGTGCTGCTGGTCCCCGCAAGCCCGTGACCGGCCCCTGGCCCTCGCCCCGGGGCGCGGCGGTGGCGACGGCCCGGCTGCGGGTCCTGCCGGAGGATTTCCAGGTCGATGAACAGCTCGGCTTCGAACCTGAGGGCGAGGGCGAGCACCTGTTCCTGTCTCTGCGCAAGCGCGGCCTCGACACCGAGGCCGTAGCCCAGCGCCTGGCGCGCTGGGCGGCGGTAGCGCCGAGTGCCGTGAGTTATGCCGGGCGCAAGGACCGTCACGCGGTAACCACGCAATGGTTCAGCGTACAGCTGCCCGGCCGGGCTGACCCGGATCCGGCCCTGCTCGCCGAGGACGAGGCGCTGGCGGTGCTGGCGATGGCCCGGCACCCGCGTAAGCTGCGCCGGGGGGTACACCGGGGCAATGCCTTCCGTCTGCGCCTGCGCGAGCTCACCCCGGTGGGCGGGGGCGATCTGCGCGGGCCCCTGGAGGCACGGCTGCTCGATCTTTCCCGCCGTGGCGCGCCGAACTACTTTGGCGAGCAGCGTTTCGGCAGCGGCGGTAGCAATCTCGCTCAGGCGCGGCGCTGGCGCGACGGCGGTCGCCCGCCCGGGGGCCGGGGCCGACGCGGCATGCTGCTCTCCGCGCTGCGCGCCGAGGCTTTCAATACACTGCTTGCCGAGCGCGTCCGCGCCGGTGACTGGGAGACCGTCGCCCCCGGTGACGTGTGTCAGCTCGCTGGCAGCCGCAGCCTCTTTGCCCACGACGGCAGCGATGATCTGGCGGCGCGGGCCGCTGCCGGCGATCTCCACCTGGCGCTGCCGCTGCCGGGCCGCGGTGAGCGCCGGGAAGGGGCGGACGCCCGCGCCCGGCAGGATGCGGCCTGGTCGTCTCTCGTTACCGATCTTGCCCACCTCGAGCGCGTCGGCGTGGAGCTCGCGTACCGCGCGGCAAGGGTCCTGCCGGGTGACTTTGCCTGGGAGTTTTGTGATGATGGTTCCCTTATTCTGACCTTCACGCTGGTCACGGGCAGCTTCGCCACAGCGGTGGTCGCCGAGCTGGTGGATTATTCTCACAAGGAGCAAGCGGGGCCGTGAACAGTCCGGATCTGGCCGGTATCGGCATGACGTCGCAGCGGACCCGTGAGCGGCTCATCGAGCGGCTCCGGGAGCAGGGCATCGATGACTTCGCGGTGCTCGAGGTGATGCGCTCCACGCCCCGGCATCTGTTCCTTGACGAGGCCATGGCCCACCGCGCCTACGAAGATACGGCGCTGCCCATCGGCTACCAGCAGACGCTGTCGCAGCCCTATGTTGTCGCCCGCATGACATCCCTGCTCCTCGCCGGCGGCAGCCTGGAGCGTGTGCTCGAGGTCGGCAGCGGCTCGGGTTACCAGACGGCGATCCTCGCCCAGCTTGTCGGCCAGGTTTATGCGGTGGAGCGCATCAAGCCCCTCCTCGAAGCCTCGCGCAAGCGCCTGCGCCGGCTCAAGCTGCGTAACGTGCGCTTGCGCCACGGCGACGGCATGCTCGGCTGGCCCGAGGAGGGGCCCTTCGATGGCGTGCTCTGCGCTGCGGCGCCGGAACAGGTGCCCGAGGCGCTGCTTGCCCAGCTCGCTCCCGGGGGGCGTCTGGTCCTTCCGGTGGGGGGGGGCCTGCAGCACCTCAAGGTGATCACCCGCGACGGCGACGACTTTCGCAGCGAGACCTTCGACGCCGTGCGTTTCGTTCCCCTGCGCCCCGGGGTGCAGCGGTGACCCATCATTCGCCGACGGCGGATAGCGCCGATGAGCCTGCCGCGGGCCCCGACAACCGGCCTACGCCGGTCCCGGGGCCCGGTTTGGGCGGTGTTTTCGTGCGCGGCCTGCTCATGGGCGCGGCCGACGTCGTTCCCGGTGTGTCCGGTGGCACCATCGCCTTCATCACCGGTATCTACGATCGCCTTCTCGGCGCCCTGAGCGCCTTCGGTCTGCCGGTATTTCGGCTCCTCCTGGCCGGGCGCTTGGCGGGCGCTTTCCGGCGGGTCGATGGGGCCTTCCTGCTGGTGCTCCTTGCCGGCATTGTCACCAGCGTCGGTACGCTCGCCCATCTCATCGGCTGGCTGCTGGACGCGCATCCGGTGCTGCTCTGGGCCTTCTTCTTCGGGCTTATCGCCGGCTCGGCGCTCTGGCTGCTGCGGCAGGTGCCGCACTGGAGCAGCGCGATAGTTCTTGCTGTGCTGATCGGTCTCCTAGCGGCTGCCGCCGTTTCCCTGTCGCCGGCAGTGCGCTTCGACGGCGGCGCCGCGGCGCTGTTCTTCGCGGGCTTTTTCGCCATCTGCGCGATGATCCTGCCGGGGGTGTCCGGCAGCTTCATCCTGGTATTGCTCGGCATGTACGACCCCGTGCTGGCTGCCGTGGAGAGCTTCGATCTTGCCGCCCTCGGTCTGTTCGCGGCCGGTGCTGCCTGCGGTCTGCTTGCCTTCGCGCGGTTTCTGCACTGGCTCCTGGCGCGCTTTCACGGTCCCGCCATGGGCCTGCTCACCGGCTTTCTCGCCGGTTCGCTCCTCGCCGTCTGGCCCTGGAAGCTGGCAACGGGGGCGGGGCAGCTACTGCCGGTCTTCCCGGACACCTGGTCTGCGGCCCAGGGCACTTCGGCGCAGCTGCTGCCGTCGCTTCTCTTCATGACCCTTGGTTTCGCGCTTGTGTGGCAGCTGGAGCGGCGCTGGGGCGACCCGGGGACCTGAGCCATGGGCCCGGGCCGCGGAAGTGCTGCGCTGGCGGCGGTGCTCGGGCTCCTGCTGGGCCTTGCCGCCTGCGGCGGCAATCCCCCGGCGCCGATCGAAGACCGCGGCGCGGCCGGCGGCATCGACCGCGCCGGTCGCTATACGGTCGCGTCCGGCGATACGCTTTACAGTATTGCCTTCCGTTTCGGCCTCGACTTCCGGGGCCTTGCCGCCGCCAACGGTATCGCCGCCCCGTATACGATCTATCCCGGTCAGCGTCTGGCCCTGAAGACCTCGCCGGCCCCCGCAGCGCAGAAGACGGCGCGGCCGCCGGTGCCGCGAGAGGTGGCAACCGCCACCCCCAGGGTGACGCCGAAGGCTGCTTCCCGGGCCACAGCGCCGGCGCCGCCTCCGCGACCCACAGCGGCCAAGGTGTCCGATGCGCCGGTGGCAAGCTGGCGCTGGCCCGCCGCGGGGAAGGTGGCCCGGGGTTTTTCCAGCACCGTACACAAGGGCATTGATATCGCCGGTGCGAAGGGCGACCCGGTGCGGGCCAGCGCCGCCGGGAGCGTGGTCTATGCCGGAGCCGGCATCGCGGGCTACGGTCAGCTGCTGATCGTGCGCCACAATCCACGCTTCCTCAGTGCCTATGGGCACAACGACCGCCTGCTGGTCGGGGAGGGCGAGCCCGTGGCAGCCGGCCAGCGTATCGCCACCCGCGGCAGCAGCGGCACCGACAGCGTCAAGCTGCACTTTGAGATCCGTCGCGACGGTAAGCCCGTTGATCCGTTGTCGCTGCTGCCAAAGCGCTAGGCAGGGCTGCGGGGGTCAGGTCTTGTGACTGCCGCGCTAACCCGTTCAGGTCGTGTCAAGGCTGGTTGTCACAGCTCCCGGCCTTGGGTAATCTCTTTCAGGGTTCTCTGAATGCAACCTGATCCGCCACTGTGCGGAAAGGACGCTGGCACTCATATGGGAAGATCAAAGGTCGCGCACGGTAACGACACTGCGCGCAAAGGGGGGCCACAGCCCGCGGATGTCTCGGAGTTGTTGTCTGCTGACAATCCCTTTGCTGCTCTGGAGGACGGTGACGGCAACCCCCCTGCCGAGGCTTCCGGAGAAAACGAGGTGTTCGAGCCCGGCAGTAACGAACGCAGCCTCGATGCCACGCAGCTTTATCTCAGTGAAATCGGTTTCTCGCCGCTGCTGACGGCGGACGAAGAGAAGCACTTCGCGCGCCTCGCCCTCGGCGGCGACGAAGCAGCGCGGAAGCGCATGATCGAGAGTAACCTCCGGCTCGTGGTGAAGATCGCGCGCCGCTACCTGCACCGCGGCCTGTCGCTGCTCGACCTCATTGAGGAAGGCAACCTCGGCCTCATGCGTGCCGTGGAGAAGTTCGACCCCGAGCGGGGCTTCCGCTTCTCTACCTACGCGACCTGGTGGATCCGCCAGACCATGGAGCGGGCCATCATGAATCAGACCCGCACCATCCGTCTGCCCATCCACGTGGTCAAGGAGCTCAACGTCTATCTGCGCGCGGCGCGGGAGCTGACCCAGAAGCTGGACCACGAGCCGAGCGCAGAAGAAATCGCCGATATGCTCGACAAGCCCGTGGAAGATGTCATCCGGCTTCTCGGTCTCAACGAGCGCATCGCCTCCATGGATGCACCCCTCGGGCCGGAATCAGAGACCTCGGTGGTCGATACCATTGCCGACGAGGCTGCCCTGGATCCTTCGGACCTCCTGCAGGACCGGGATGTCGCCGAGGGCATTGTGCTGTGGCTGGATGAACTGAACGAAAAGCAGCGCGAGGTCGTTGCCCGGCGCTTCGGCCTGCTCGGCCACGAGACGGCGACGCTGGAAGAAGTGGGACAGGAAATCGGCCTGACCCGGGAGCGTGTGCGGCAGATCCAGGTGGAGGCGCTGAAGCGGCTGCGCCGGATCATGGAGCGCCAGGGTCTCTCCGTCGACGCACTGCTCCACTAGGGGCGGGGCTTGCGCGCCGGGGCGGAGAAGCCCCGGAGATACTCAGCGCTGAAGCAACTCCAGCTTGTTCGGTTTGCCTGCCCACTCTTCGGCCTCGGGCAGCGCTTCCTTCATTTCCGTGATGTTCGGCCACACCTCGGAAAGCTCCGCGTTGAGCTCGAGGAAGGCCTGCTGGTCCGCCGGGAGCTCGTCCTCGGAAAAGATGGCGTCGACCGGGCACTCGGGCTCGCAGAGAGCGCAGTCGATGCACTCGTCCGGGTGTATAACCAGGAAATTCGGTCCCTCGTAGAAGCAGTCCACGGGGCACACCTCGACGCAGTCCGTGTGCTTGCAGTTGATGCAGTCCTCACCTACTACGAACGTCATAGCTGTCACCGCCTTAATTGCTGGGCAAATCGGAAAACGGCGCTAGTGTAGCGGCCAGGGGGCCTTACGGGAAGGGCGGCCGGGGGGGGAATAAGCCTACAAAACCTGCAGTTATAGCGTCTTATTGATCTGGCGCAGGTTGTGCTCAGCGTAGCCGGTCGCGCAGGGCGTAGAGCCGTGCCAGTGCCTCCCGGGGGGACAGGGCGTCCACGTCCAGCTCGGCAAGTTCGGCCAGGACCGGGTGCTTCGCCGGGTCCGAGAACAGGTCGTTCTGTGCCGGTGCCGGTGCCGGGGGCGCCGCGGTGCGGCCGGCCTCCAGCTCCCGGAGCTTATCCGCCGCCGCGGCGAGCACGGCCTGGGGGACGCCGGCGAGCTTCGCCACCTGCAGTCCGAAGCTCTTGCTCGCCGGGCCGGCCTGGATCTGGTGGAGGAACACCACGTGGTCCCGGTGCTCGGTGGCGTCGAGGTGCACGTTGACCATGGTCGGGCAGCTCTCGGGCAGGGCCGTCAGCTCGAAGTAGTGCGTGGCGAAGAAGGTAAAGGCGCGCACGCTGCGGGCGAGGTGCACGGCGGCGGCCCAGGCCAGGCTGAGGCCGTCGAAGGTGCTGGTACCGCGGCCGATCTCGTCCATGAGCACCAGGCTGCGCGGCGTGGCGTTGTGCAGGATGTTCGCCGTCTCGGTCATTTCCACCATGAAAGTGGAGCGGCCGCTGGCGAGGTCGTCGGCGGCGCCGATGCGGGTGAAGATCCGGTCCATGACGCCGAGGCGCGCCGATGCCGCCGGCACCCGGCTGCCGCTGTGGGCGAGCAGGGCGATGATCGCATTCTGGCGCATGTAGGTAGACTTGCCGCCCATGTTTGGCCCGGTAATGAGCAGCATGCGCCGCTCGTCATTGAGCAGCGCATCGTTGGCGATGAAGGGCTCATCGATCACCTGTTCCACCACCAGGTGCCGGCCCTGGCTGACCTCGAAAACGGCCTCCTCGACGAGCTCAGGGCGGCTGAGTTCGAGGGCGTCGGCGCGCTCGGCGAGGTTGGCGAGCACATCCAGCTCGGCGATGGCGGCGGCCGAGGTCTTGAGGGGGGCGAGGGCCTCGTTCAACTGGTCCAGCAGGCCATCGTAGAGGGCCTTTTCCCGCGCCAGGGCCCGGCTCTTGCTCGACAGGGCCTTGTCTTCGAAGGTCTTCAGCTCCGGGGTGATGAAGCGCTCGGCGTTTTTCAGCGTCTGCCGCCGGGTGTAGCGCTCCGGGGCGTCCTTCGCCTGGGCGCGGCTGATCTCGATGTAGTAGCCGTGCACCCGGTTGTAGCCCACCTTGAGCGTGGACAGGCCCGTGGCCTCGCGCTCGCGCTGCTCGATGGCCACCAGCGTGTCGCCGGCGTTGCTGGAGATGGCGCGCAGCTCGTCGAGCTCGCTGTCGAAGCCGTCGGCGATGACGCCGCCATCGCGGATCACCGCCGGCGGGTTCTCCACCAGCGCGCGACCGAGGGTGTCGCGCAGCGCCGGGAACTCACCGAGGGCCGTGCGCAGGGCGGCGAGCCGCGTTGCGTCCCGGTCGGCGAGGTCCGCCGCCAGCCCGGGCACCGCGTCGAGGGCGACCTGCAGCCGGGTGAGATCCCGGGGGCGCGCGGAGCGCAGGGCGATGCGGGTGAGAATGCGCTCGACGTCGCCGATAGGCTTCAGACGCTCCCGCAGGCTCTCGTAGCGATGCCCGCTGAGGAGGACGTCTACCGCGTCCTGGCGCGCCGTAAGCTCCTCACGGTCCGTGAGCGGCCGGTGCAGCCAGCGGCGCAGCAGCCGGCTGCCCATGACCGTGGCGCAGCGGTCCATGACCCAGCGCAGCGTGTGCTCCTCGCCGCCGGCGAGGTTGCGGTCGATCTCCAGGTTGCGGCGTGTGGCAGCATCGAGAACGACGCTGTCGCTGCGCCGCTCCACGGCAAGCGCCGTGATGTGCGGCAGGTTCGAGCGCTGCGTATCCTTCACGTACTGCAGCAGGCAGCCGGCGGCGCCTACGGCGAGGGTGAGGCCCTCGCAGCCGAAGCCGGCGAGGTCCCGGGTCTGGAACTGCTCGTTCAGGGCGCGGCGGGCGCTCTCCGGGTCGAACTCCCAGGCCGGCTGCGAGCGGGCCCCGCGGCGGCCGGTGACGGCGGCGTTGCCCAGCTTCTCGTCGTAGAGGACCTCTGCCGGGTCCAGGCGCTCCAGCTCGCCGCACAGGGCCTCTTCGCCGGCGACCTCCAGAACCCGGAAGGTCCCGCTGGACAGGTCCAGGTGTGCGATACCGTAATCCTCGCCGCGGGTCGTGATGGCGAGGATGAGCTGGTCCGTGCGCTCGTCCAGCAGCGCTTCGTCCGAGAGCGTGCCCGGGGTGACGATGCGTACGACCCGCCGCTCCACGGGGCCCTTGCTCTCGGCCGGGTCGCCGATCTGCTCGGCGATCGCCACGGCTACGCCGGCCTTGACCAGCCGGGCAAGATAGCCTTCGGCGGCGTGATAGGGCACGCCGGCCATGGGAATGGCTTCCCCGGCGGACTTGCCGCGGGCCGTGAGGGTGATATCCAGCAGCTTCGCCGCCTGCTTCGCATCGTCGTAGAACAGCTCGTAGAAGTCACCCATGCGGTAGAACAGCAGCTCGTTCGGGTGCTCGCGCTTGATGCGCAGGTACTGCCGCATCATCGGGGTGTGCTGGTCGTTGCCGCTGCTGGCCGCCACGGGGGTCACTCGCTGCAAAACGGTGGATTGTAGGTTAGGGCCCCGGCGCTGTGCCAGCGAGCGCGGTGCCGGTTAAGGACACTAGCGCCCGGGCGTAATCAGCCTCGGGTCAAAATCGAAGGGTAGAGGCTTGTCATAGGTGATGTATTGATAGTCCTCGTGCTCCGGGTTGAGCAGGACATTGAATTCCGAGGGAAGCACAGCGCTCGGGACGAGCAGCGCTACAGACTCGTGACTGCTCAGCCACCCGTCACCGTAGGCTCTTGCAGCCAGTGGCTCCCCGTCCCGCTCGTTCCAGTCCCCGGGCAGATCGTCCGCTGCGGGCGCCGCGACCAGTTCGTCGGGGACCTCCACCCGCATGACCCAGTACAGCTGCAACTTATCGGTCTGCTGCAGGTTGGCAAGCACCTCAAGCACAGCCAGCGGCAGTGACGTTGAGGTGTAGACGATGCGGTGACCTTTGCTATGCCAGCGCTGTGAGCTGTGCAGTCCGCCGATACCGGACATCATCTGTTTGCCGTTCCTCGCATGCTGCGCCTGAGCAATGCGGTGCACGACCATCAGCTGAACATACCGTAACTCAGGCCACTGATGACATCCTCTACCCGCCTTGCGCCGGCCTCCGTCGCAGCCACCTCGAGCGGTGTCTTATGGCCAAGCGCGGGGAGCTTCGAGTTCATCCATCGGCGAGCCGCCTCCTCATCGCCGTCCATCAGCCTGGTGGCGAATACCAGAAGCCGGGCGAACCGGACGACCTTGTCGGACTCCTCCGTGGTCAGCGTCTTGTCAGTGGATTTCTTCCGTCGAGCGAGGGTCGAGGGTGAGTAGCCCAGAAGGACTTCCCAGAGCCGGGCAGGCTTGATGTCCATATGCGCAGACAGAGCTTCGAGCGTCCGCACCTTGAGGCCGCTAGCCACCAGCTCCCACTCGGCCTTCGGGCTTCCTTCAAGGCCAAGGACACCGTAGACGGTGTGCGCCGATCCTTTCGTAGACCGCGCCTTGGCGCTGTATGTTCTGGCTGCTGCCGGCATCTCAACGGTGGACGACCTATGGTCAGCATCCGGCTTCTTTTTTGTTTTTCTAGCCCGCGACTTGCGTTCGCCATGGGGCGAGTTGGAGGGATTGTCAGCTGCGATAGTCGAGGTCATGAGAGGCACCGCCGTTGGTCGGTTCTGTGTCATTTGGTATATTTTTGCAAATCATTTGACAAGTATAGGTCAGTCGCTGGGCGGCGACCACAGCAAGCGTGACTCGGGGCAGCCCCCGGTCTTCCATCCGCCTGGACTGTCTTGGATCGTAAAGGACAATGAAGTGGAATGCCCCGGCTTCGCGCCGGGGTCTCATTGACGCGGGAAGGGCCAAGTGCCTTGTTTCGCGCGCGATAAGCGTTTCCCACGTTTATGCGCGAGAGCGGCCGCGGTGGGCCGGGCGCACGCCACTGCCATTGGCGCAGCGCGCCCAACTCTCTATGATCCGGTGTTCCCGCCTTCCGTTTTACAGCAAAGGAACCGCTTCCATGAAAACACGTGCAGCAGTCGCCTTCGGCGCCGGCAAGCCCCTGGAAATCTGCGAGGTGGACCTCGAGGGCCCCCGCGCCGGTGAGGTCATGGTGGAGCTCAAGGCGACGGGTGTCTGTCATACCGATGCCTTCACCCTGTCCGGGGATGACCCGGAGGGCGCCTTCCCGACGATCCTGGGCCACGAGGGGGCCGGGGTTGTGGTCGAGGTGGGCGAGGGGGTGACCTCGTTGAAGCCCGGCGACCACGTGATCCCGCTGTACACGCCGGAGTGCCGGGAGTGCGACTTCTGCCTGCATCCGCGCACCAACCTCTGCCAGGCGATTCGTGAGACCCAGGGCCAGGGCGTCATGCCGGACGGCTCGAGCCGCTTCACCCTCGACGGCAAGCCGCTCCTTCACTACATGGGCTGCTCCACCTTCGCCAACCACACGGTGCTGCCGGAAATCGCCCTGGCGAAGGTGCGTGAGGACGCGCCCTTCGACAAGATCTGCTACATCGGCTGCGGCGTGACCACGGGTATTGGCGCCGTCGCTTTCACCATGAAGGTCGAGGCCGGGGCCACGGTCGCTGTCTTCGGCCTCGGCGGCATCGGCCTCAATGTTATCCAGGGGGCGCGCATGGTCGGCGCCTCGCGCATCATCGGCGTGGATATGAACCCGGCCAAGGAGGCCCTGGGCCGGCAGTTCGGCATGACCGACTTCGTCAATCCGAAGGAGGTGGACGACGTCACCCAGCACCTCATCGCCATGACCGGCGGCGGCGTGGACTACAGTTTCGAGTGCATCGGCAACGTGAATGTCATGCGCCAGGCGCTCGAGTGCACGCACAAGGGCTGGGGTCAGAGCTGTATCATCGGCGTTGCCGGCGCGGGCCAGGAGATCAGCACCCGGCCCTTCCAGCTGGTCACGGGCCGCACCTGGAAGGGCACCGCCTTCGGCGGCGCCCGCGGGCGCACGGACGTGCCGAAGATCGTCGACTGGTACATGGAAGGGCAGATCAACATCGATGACCTGATCACCCACACCATGCCCCTGGAGGAGATCAATACGGCCTTTGATCTGATGCACGCGGGCGAGAGCATCCGCTCCGTGGTCCTCTACTGACGGTCGCGCAAGGGCCTCGGCGCCGTGGGTATCGAGATCGACCGCACCGCCTTCGGCCCGGAGGACTTCCGTGCCTTCGAGGCGCGGCTGGAGGCCAATCTCGCGGACCTTGAGGCGCTGCTCGCCGACCCGGCTTTCGGCGCCGGGCCGGCCACCCTTGGTGCCGAGCTCGAGCTCTATCTGGTCGATGGTGACGGCAATCCGCTGCACGTGAACCAGGAGCTCCACGCCGCGGCGGCCGACCCGCGGCTCACGCTGGAGCTCAACCGCTACAACCTCGAGTACAACCTGACCCCGGGCCCGGTGGCCGGCGGTGCCTTTTC
Source organism: Pseudohaliea rubra DSM 19751 (assembly GCF_000764025.1). GTDB lineage: Bacteria > Pseudomonadota > Gammaproteobacteria > Pseudomonadales > Halieaceae > Pseudohaliea > Pseudohaliea rubra. The sequence goes on from NZ_KN234748.1 coordinate 16,582, forward strand.
AGCTACGGAGCGGGAGATTCTCGGCTGCCTCCGGGACCTGCAGGGCCATGCCGCGACCCACGGCGGCAAGGTGGTGGCCATCGGCATCCTGCCCACGCTGCGCGAGGTGGACTTCGGCCCGGGCTCCATCACCGACCGCCGCCGCTACCACGCCCTGGTGGCGCAGCTCATCGAGCGCCGGGGCAGCAACTTTCGCATCGACATCAACGGCCGCAACCCGCTGCAGCTCGACATGGCGGATATCACCCTGGAGGGGGCGAACACCTCCTTCCAGGTGCACTACCGGGTGGCGCCGGCCGTCTATGCGGACAGCTACAACGCGCTGCAGCTCGCCACGCCCCTGGCGCTGGCGCTCGCCGGCAACTCGCCGACGCTCTTCGGCCATGCGCTGTGGCGGGAAACACGCATTCCCCTGTTCAAGCAGTCCATCGACTGCCGGCAGCGCGACCGCTACAGCTGGAGCGAGCCGGCGCGGGTGAACTTCGGCCGTGGCTGGGTGCGCCACGGCGCCCACGAACTGTTCGCCGAGCAGGTGCGCCTCTATCCGCCGCTGCTGCCTCTGTGTGGACAGCGTGAGCCGGGAGCCGCGCCGTCCCTCGACGAACTGCGCCTTCACCTGTCTACGGTGTGGCTGTGGAACCGGCCGGTCTACGACCCGGTGGACGGAGGCCACCTGCGCATCGAGCTGCGCTCGCTGCCGGCCGGGCCCACGGCGGTGGACATGGTTGCCAACGCCGCCTTTCTGGTGGGCCTTGCCGAGGGCCTACGCCCCCGGATCAATCGCCTGTTGCCGGCGCTGCCTTTTCACATTGCCGAATACAATTTCTACCGCGCCGCTCAGCACGGCCTGGAGGCGAAGCTCGTCTGGCCCCGGGAGCAGCAGCACGGGCTGGCGGAAACGCCGGTGACGGAGCTCCTCGAAGCGTGCCTGCCGCTGGCCGCTGAGGGGCTCGCGGCTATTGGTACGCCGGCGGAGGAAATCAGCCACTACCTCGGCGTTATCGGCGCCCGGCTGGCGTCGCGGCAGACGGGGGCTACCTGGCAGCTCGACACCCTGCACGGCCTCGATGGCGGTCTGCCGACCCCCGATGCACTGCACGAGATGCTCAAGCGCTTCATGGCCCTGGCCGACAGCAACCGGCCGGTGGCGGAGTGGCCTCTGTGAGGCGCTTTCGTTTTCTCCGCGACCCGGATCCGGCCGCCGTCGGTGACAGCGTTGAGGCCTTTCTGAGCTGGCTCGACGGCCCGGCATGTCTCTACGTCTCGGGCGCTGACGATAGCCGCTGCCGCGCCTTCGTGACCCTTCTGCACGGTAATGAGCCCTCCGGCGCCATGGCGCTCTGGCGCTGGCTGCGGCATGGTGAACGCCCGGCGGTGAACCTGGTCTGCATCGTCGCCTCGGTGACCGCGGCCCTCACGGAGCCGCTGTTCACCCATCGCATGCTGCCCCGGGCCCGGGACCTGAACCGCTGCTTCCGCCCGCCCTTCGACGATGCCCAGGGCCGGCTGGCGGAGGAGATCCTCGAGCTGCTGCGCCTGCACCGGCCGGAGGCGGTGGTGGACATGCACAATACGTCCGGCTCCGGGCCGTCCTTTGCCGTGTGCACCTTTCCGGACCGGCAGCACGATGCGCTGGCGGCGCTGTTCACCGGGCGCCTGATCATTTCCCACCTGGACCTGGGCGCGCTCATGGAGCGCAGCGACCAGCGCTGCCCCACGGTGACCATCGAGGTGGGCGGCCGCCTCGATGACGCCGCCCACTGCTGCGCCTGGGAGGGCCTCTGCCGCTATGCCGCGGCCGGGGATATCTTCAGTGCCGGTGCCCGCGAGGGCGGGCTCGAGCGCCTGACCGATCCGGTGCGCCTCGAACTGCGCGCGGGCGTCAGCCTCACCTATGCGCAGCGGCCCTGCGCCGGGCACGACATCACGCTGCGGCCGGATATCGAGCAGCATAACTTCGGCAACGTCGGTCCCCAGGTCGTCCTTGGCTGGACCGGCGGTATCCCCGGTCGTCTCTTCCGGGCCGTGGATGCCTCGGGGGCCTGTGCCGTGGATCGTCTCGTGCGCATCGAGGCGGGCGAACTGCGCCCGGCGGGGCCGCTGAAGCTGTTCATGGTCACCACCAACGCCGCCATAGCTCAGGATGACTGTCTGTTCTACGCCGTTGCCGACGATGGCCGCCCGATCTCAGCCTGACCGGCCTGCACGCGTGACCTGTCGCTTTTTCAGGCCGGTTCGGGCGACAGGGCCTGATTTTGCCCGGATTTGAGGTCGCGAACCTCTTGCAATCGCTGGAGAAAGCACTGAGGATATATACAGTAGTCAACAACGGCAGACGGCTTCGGCCATCGGGAGCGACGGAGAGTGGACATGAACGCGAACAAGGAAAAGGCACTGGCAGCCGCCCTCAGCCAGATCGACCGGCAGTTCGGCAAGGGCACGGTCATGCGCATGGGCGATACCGAGCGGGTTGCCATCCCGGCCATTTCCACCGGCTCCCTCGGCCTCGACGTTGCCCTCGGCATCGGCGGCCTGCCCAAGGGCCGCATCTGTGAGATTTACGGCCCGGAGTCGTCCGGCAAGACCACGCTGACGCTGCAGGTCATCGCCGAGGCCCAGAAGGCCGGCGGAACCGCTGCGTTTATCGACGCCGAGCACGCGCTGGATCCGAGCTACGCCGAGAAGCTCGGGGTGCAGGTAGATGACTTGATTGTGTCGCAGCCGGATACCGGCGAGCAGGCGCTGGAAGTTGCAGAGATGCTGGTTCGCTCCGGCGCTGTCGACGTACTCGTCATCGACTCCGTCGCCGCGCTCACGCCGAAGGCAGAGATCGAAGGCGAAATGGGCGACAGTCATGTTGGCCTCCAGGCACGGCTGCTGAGCCAGGCCATGCGCAAACTTACGGGCACCATCAAGCAGACCAACTGCCTGGTGATCTTCATCAACCAGATCCGCATGAAGATCGGCGTCATGTTCGGTTCGCCGGAGACCACCACGGGGGGTAATGCTCTCAAGTTCTACTCCTCCGTCCGCCTCGACATCCGCCGTATCGGCGCGGTGAAGGAGGGCGATGAGGTCGTCGGCAATGAGACCCGGGTCAAGGTGGTGAAGAACAAGGTGTCGCCGCCGTTCAAACAGGCCGAGTTCCAGATTACCTATGGCCGCGGTATCAATCGCATGGCAGAGATCATTGACTGGGGCGTGAAGCTCAACCTGGTTGAGAAGTCGGGCGCCTGGTACGCCTACAAGGGTGACAAGATCGGCCAGGGCAAGGCTAACGCATCGAAGTTCCTCGAGGACAATCCCGCGCTGGCCAGTGAGATCGAGACGCTCGTTCGCGATCAGGTGCTCGATATCAAGAAGCCTGCCGCAGAGGCCCCCGCCGAAGCGCCGGAAGCCGGTGAAGGCGACGACGAGGCGTAAACACCGCCTTCGCGGTGCCTCTCGGGGCGCCGCCTGACTTCAGGGTGCCGGGACCCACATCACCCACTCTCATCCCCGGCACCCTTTTTTCTTTCTCGACTATCCTTTCTTCCATGGTTGCCGCAGATAACGACACCGAGCGTAACCCCGTGGCGGCCCGCAAGGCCGCTATGGACCTGCTTGCGCGCCGGGAGCACAGCCGGCGGGAGCTTTTGCGCAAGCTGGGGCGCCGCTTCGCGCCGCAGGTGCTCGAGGGCGCTCTGGAGCAGTTGGTGCGGGATGGCCTGCAGAGTGATGGGCGCTTTGCGGAAAGCTACGTCCGTCACCGCAGCGAGCGCGGCTACGGGCCTCTGCGCCTGGTGCGGGAACTGCGCGAACGGGGGATCGACAACGACCTCGCCGACCGCGCTGTGGCGGGTGCCGATTGCGACTGGTCCCGCCTGGCACGCCGGGTGGCGGATAAGAAATTCGGCGTCCGGCCACCGGCGGATCGCCGGGAGCTGGCCCGGCGGCTGCGCTTTCTGCACTACCGCGGTTTCGACACCGGGGCCCTTGATGACCCCTGGGGCTCAGGGCTCGAGTAAGGCCCGGCGTAGTTCGCGGGCGTGGTCCTGGAGGCGCCGCAGGTTGTCAGGCCCGGTGCGCAGAAGTTGCTTGTCCAGAGGCTTCAGGCCCTCCAAGTCCTCGTCCACGTAGGCGTAAATGGCTTCCACCTTCATCACCTCGATGTCGCCCTCGGGAACGGGCAGGGCGATGATGCGGTCCAGGGCGGCCACGAGCGCGTTATCCACCTTGTTCGGCGCATAGCCCAGGGCTCCGTAGGCCGTTTCGAGGAGAGAGCGATAGTCCTGGAAGGCTGTCGCCAGAGGCTCGACCGGCGTCGCCACGATGGCGTCGACGACACCGTCGTAGCGCCGGTAGCTCATCGGGTCGATAACCGTGCGGCCGTCTACTTCGTGCACACGGAAGTCGCCACGCGGCTTCGGCAGATTGAATACCTTGGTCGGTACCACGCCGCGGCGCACCGCATCCATGGCGGCCACGCCGCGCTCCAGCAGGTTGCTGTGGCCGAGGAGCTGCGCGGGCAGACCCCTGGCGGCATAGGGAGCGAGAGCGTCGCGGACCACGGGGTCGCTGTTGTCCAGGCTGAGCGGCGGTTCCTCGGGTTCTGCCGGGGGTTCCGGCTCGGGCGCCGGTTCGTCGTCGGCTTCCCCGGTGGCGGGCTCAGGCTCCGCGGGCACCGGCCGCTCGGGGATGTCCGGGGCAACGGGTTCGGCGACGCGGGGAGGTGTGGGGTCCGGCGTTTGCGGGACGACCATCGTCGCCGGTTCTTCCGGCGGTGCGTCATCCGGGCCCAGCAGGAGCCAGGCAATGCCTGCAACGATGAACAGCGCGGCGGCAGTAACGAGGACCGGCGAGCCGCCGCGGCGGCCTGCCGTGTTGGTAAGGCGGTCATTCTGCTTGGCCTGCATCGTGTCCTCCGGGAACCCAGGGTAGACCGTGGACGTTAGCAGATTCCGGGGCTGCCGGTAACGGCCGGGTCAGTCGTCTCCGGGAGCCCCGACAACCCTGGGCGGCTGCTCCGCTTTGGCGTAAGCCATGCGCTTGGGGTCCCGGGGGCGGTAGTAGCGGTCGAGGCCGGCGAGAGCGACGGTATCGGCTGCAGCCAGGTCGACGCTGCCGTCCTCGTGCAGGCAAGCGTCGGGGAGTTCGAGAAAAACCACTTCGCCGATGACCAGATGGGTGCCGTTGATCGCGAGTGGCTGGTGGTCACGCAGGGCCATGCCCAGACGTACCGAAGCTTCTTCGACGAAGGGCGCCGGGAAGTCGTCCCGCCAGTGCTCGCCGAGGCCTACGGCGGCGAACTCGGAGACTTCCCGCGGGTAGCGCGCCGCGGTCTGGTGGGCCTGCTCAATAAAGGCTCCGCCGACGTGGTTCACCGTGTAATGGCCCGTGGCAAGAATGTTGTCCAGCGTGTGCCGGGGAACACTGTCCGGGCGCATCACCAGAGCCAGCAGCGGCGGGTTCGAGCCGAGGTGGACCAGGGAGCTCATGATCGCCAGGTTGCTGCGCCTGGCAGCATCGACGGTACCGATCAGGTTGGCGGGCTTGTAGCCGGTGATCCCGTTGACCAGGGCCGCCCGATAGCGGCGCTCCAGCGCCGCCAGCTCAGTGCTCTTCAGGAACATGGCAGCTCCCGGTGGCGCAGCCATCACCATAGAGGCGCCGGTAGCGCCAGGCTGCCCAGTGCGCGTACACGGGGTCGACGAGGCGCCGCAGCAGCGGCCAGCGGAGCCAGCCCCAGAGCCAGCCGTAGCGGGTATGGCGCCAGGCTGCCACGTTGGCGTCTGCCCCGGTGAGCCAGCGTCCGTCGTCGGTGCGCAGGTGGAGCGTTCGCAGCAACGTGTCGCGGTCCGGCTCACCGGGCTCGGGCTCGGCGTCAAGGGTGTGGATATCGCACAGGGCTAGCCCGTCGTCACGCAGGCGTTCGAGGCGGGCAATTTCCCGGGCGCAGAGGCCGCAGCGCCCGTCGTAGTAGAGAATAGCGGTCATCAGGATCCCCGGGGCGGTGCCCCGCAATGTTCGTCCTTCGGGTCGCAGCTATTGAGCCCCAGCAATGCCCAGAGGTAGCAGCGGGAAAAAATGGCGTTGGCGAAAAGGGCGAGCGCAGCGACCGCGGCCACTGCACTCAGCAGGTCGTGACTGCCTCGCGTAAAGAGCCAGCCCGTGAGGATCACGGCGCCGAGCAGGCGGAGCAGGCGTTCTATGGTTCCAAGGTTGCGGTTGATCATGTTCCCCACCGTTGCGCAGGAGAATTCATCTGTACCTACGCTGCACTGTGCCGGTCAGATGCATGCCGCGCTGCGATCGCGGCACCACCTGCGGCTGCCGCGGGCTCGGTGACCAGGCGCACGGGGATGGCGCGGGCGTAATCCGCCAGGGGACCGCGGTCGTTGAAGCCGTCGAGGAACCCGCTCCCGGGGAGAGTCCCGGCGAGGCGTGGCAGTACGCCCCCGGCCAGGTAGACGCCGCCGGTGGCGCCGAGGGTGACCGCAAGGCTCCCGGCGAAACGCCCGAGCAGCTGCAGGTACCAGCTGAGCGCCTCGTCCGCCAGGGGATCGTCGCCGGCCCCAGCGCAGACGGCGGCAGTTGTGCGCTTGCCGCCACCGAGGGCCAGATAAAGTTGTGCGATGCCATCGCCGCGAAGCACCTGCTCGGCGGTAACCGGCGCAGCGGTGGCGGTGAGGGCCTGCTGCAGCGCCCAGTCCCGCGGCGCCACCGGAGCGAAATCGGCATGGCCGGCCTCCGTGGGCACTACCTGCTGCTGCTCGCCCGGCTGGAGCACCAGCGCAGCGCCCAGGCCCGTTCCGGGGCCGAGCACTGCCAGCGGCCCCCTTGCCCCGGCAGCACCCGCCTGCAGGACGGTGCTGCCAGCCGGGGGCAGGAAGGCCAGGGCATGGGCGAGGGCTGCGAAGTCGTTGAGCAGCGTTACGCGGCGCAAGGCCAGGGCGTTTTCGAGGGCCGTGCTGTCGATGGTCCAGGGTCGGTTGGTGAGCCGGGCACGCCGGCCACGGATGGGCCCGGCGATGGCCAGGCATGCCGCCGTGGGCGCCGCACCGGGCAACGCCTGGAGGTAGCGCCGGAGCTGGTCTTCCAGCCCGTCGGCGCCGTCATTGGGCAGCTCCCGCCAATGCTCCAGCAGGGGCCAGCCGGCACCGCCGGCGGCGATGGCGAAGCGGCTGTTGGTGCCGCCGATGTCCCCGACCAGCAGGGCTCCGTCGCTATGCTCCGCCACCGCTTGCGTTTCGTTGTCTCTTCGCACCTCAAACCCCGCCACGTCAGTGACTTTTGCCGATTGACCGCAGTACCGGGCAATGGCGGACCGTCCGGGCAAGGATAACCCCGGGAAAGGTGCGCATCATGCCCCAGCTCCCCGCCACTCCCAAGCGCCGCGCTTCCCCGGTGCCCTCGCTACGCGTCACCCAGCTACAGATCAGCGCGCAGAGCAAGGTCGTCATCCGCGGCTTCGGTAATGGTGCTAACAAGCTGGTGTTCCGAGTCAGGAGCTCGCGGCCTGTCAAAGGCTGCCACGCTCAGAGGCTGCTGAGGAGCTACGATGAACCCTTTTTTTATAAGGTTTTATTCCCTTGACGATTGCCATACTATGTTTTTGGCTTCTCTTCCGGAGACAGGTCGCTTATGGCAGGTACGGCAGTTTCAATGCTTTCAGTCGCCTCGCGCAGGGGGCTACTGGCGGTCACGGCACTTTTGGCCCTGGTGGCCTGCAGTGGTCTCGATGTGACCGCCGACGGCACTGATGCTTTTGCAGCCACTCAGTACTCCCGTTACGCCTGGCGCAGCGAGCCTCCGTCGCAGCCCCGGTTCAGCAAAGACATGACCACAAGGAAGAGCCCCTCGATCCGCGCGGGTGTGGAAGAAAAAATGTCTGAACTCGGCTACCAGCGCGTCGACAAGGCGAGTGCCCAGTTCCTGCTGGAATATTTTGCCATGCCGGGCTTCAACGACGGGCAGCTGGTGTCAGGGGGTTCGAACGAGGAGCTCTACGGCAGCTCCGTAAACCGGCAAATTGACGGGGCGGCACTTGATAATGCCTATGCGCTCAGCGGCCCGGTGGAAATCGGGAAGATCAAGCTGGTGTTCTTCGATGCAAGAACAGCCGACGTCCTCTGGCGGGTCCAGGTCAGTATGGTTGTGGAGGATTCCAACCGTATCGACCACGACAAAGTTCGCGAGGCTATGCGAGAAGCCATAGCGAAACTACCGCCTGCGTCCTGAGGCCGGGTTGCCTCGCTCTATCCTGTTCTTGTCCCTGCCCCGGGCCCTGGGCTGCTGAGCGGTCGGCGCCCCGGGCCGGCTTCGGCCCGCGCGCAACCGCCACGGTGCCGGGGTTTCAGTAGCCCCGACTGAAATCGACTACATCGCTCAGCCCGATGCCCTTCCGGTAGCGGGCCAGGTTGGCGAGAAACAGCTCGACAATGGCGCCGGGATCCGTGGGCGCCGCGGTGTGCGAGGTGATGTAGAGGTTGTCCACCGCCCAGAGGGGATCGTCATCCTCCAGGGGTTCTTTCGGGAATACGTCCAGCACCGCTGCGCGCAGCTGTCCAGCGTGGAGCGCCGCCACCACTGCATCCGTCTGTACCGTACTGCCACGGCCGCCGTTCAGGAAGACAGCCCCGCGGGGCAGGGCGCCCAGTAAGCCGTCATCGACCAGTCCGGTACTTGCCGGGGTGTCCGGCAGCAGGGCCAGCAGATAGTCGCACCCCGCGGCGAAGCGCCGTAGATCGGCCAGAGCAAAGGTCTCTGCGAACGCCTCGACCGGGTTGCCATCGCGGTTCAGGCCGCGGCAGGCCATGCCGAGGACCGCGGCGCGCCGGGCCACGGCGCAGCCGATGGCGCCGGTGCCGAGGATGCCCAGGCGCTTGCCGGCAACAGTGCCGTCCGGGCAGCCCTCCCAGTGCGCCGCCCGGCTGCGGCGCAGAATCCCGCGCTCGATGGCCAGCAACCACCCCAGTACCCATTCGCTCATGGCCTGGCCGAAGATGCCGCGCACACCTGTGAGCGTATAGTCCCGCCTGGGATGATCCACGAGGGGGCGCACGCCGGCCCAGGTGGACTGAGCCCAGCGCAGGGCCGGCAGATCGTCCAGCACCTCGGCAAGCAGCGCGGGGCTGGCAAGGGCCAGGGTAGCCCCGGTGCCGCGCCGGCGGGCGCTGTCGGCATCGCTGCAGCTGATGAGCGCGAGCTCCGGGGGCAGGCGCTCTGCGAGGCGCCGTGCCAGCGCGTCGGCATCGTCTGCCAGCAGCAGCAGTGCCTCACCGCCGCCGGAACTCATGCGCTAGACCCGTTCGATGATAACCGCCGGAGCCATGCCGCCGGCAGCACACATGGTCACGAGGCCCACCTGCTTATCCTGGCGCTCAAGCTCGTCGAGGAGCGTGCCGATCAGGATGGAGCCGGTAGCGCCGATCGGATGCCCGAGCGCCATGGCGCCGCCATTGACGTTCACCCGCTCACGGTCGAGGCCCAGATCGCGGATGAACTTCTCGGCAACGACGGCGAAGGCCTCGTTGATCTCGAAGAGATCGATGTCGTCGAGGGTCATGCCGGCCTTGGCCAGAACTTTCCTCGCCGCCGGAACCGGGGCGTTGAGCATCAGCACCGGGGAATCGCCGACGTTGGCCATGGCCCGCACCCGTGCCCGGGGCTTCAGACCGTGGGCCCGGGCGTAGTCCGGTGAAGCGAGCAGCAGGGCAGCAGCGCCGTCGACCACGCCGGAGGAGTTCCCCGCGTGGTGCACGTGGTTGATAGCCAGGTCCGGATAGGCCTGCAGCACCAGGCTGCGGAAGGTGGTGCCCGCGTCATTGAGCGGGTAGTCCGCGAGGGCTTCGAAGGCCGGCTTCAGGCCCGCCAGGCTCTCGATGGTCGTATCCGGCCGCGGGAATTCCTCGTGGTCGAGGGCGAGGCTGCCGTCGGGGTTGTGCACCGGCACCAGGCTGCGGCTGAAGCGGCCTTCCGTTATGGCGCGGGCTGCCCGCTGCTGGGAGCTGAGGGCGAGCTGATCAAGGGCGTCCCGGTCAATGCCCTCGAGCGTAGCGATGGTGTCGGCGCAGAGCCCCTGGTGCGGCTGCGGGTGCTTCGCGCGCAGGTGCAGGTTATCGCTATCGATAAAGGGCGACTGGGTCGGGTCGGAGCCGAAGGTCGACATCATCTCGCAGCCACCGGCAACCACCAGGTCCTCCATGCCGCTCATGATTGATGCGGCGGCGAAGTTTACGCTGGTGATGCCGGAGCCGCAGAAGCGGTCCAGGGTGACACCGGAGGAGCGTATATCGTAGCCGGCGTCCAGGGCCGCCATGCGGGCGAGGTCACCCCCTTGCTGGCCGCGTTGGGTACTGGTCCCGAAAATGACGTCGTCCACTTCGGCGGTGTCGATGCCCGTGCGTTCGGCAAGGGCCGCGAGCACCGTCGCCCCGAGGTGCTGTGGATGCAGGTGGGCCAGCGCCCCCTTGCCTTTTTTGCCGATGCCGCGGGGGGTGCGGCAGGCGTCGATAAGCCAGGCTTCATTCATGGTCATACCCTCACTTGCCTTTCCAGACGGGGGCGCGCTTCTCGGCGAAGGCCGTGGCCCCCTCGATGGCGTCCTCGCTGGTGAGCACGTCCTTGAGCACCGCGTTCTGGCGGTCGAACATCTCTTCTGTGCTCCAGTCCTGGGCTGCTGCGATGACCTGCTTGCTGCGGGCCACCGCCAGGGGGCCGTTGGCTGCGATTTTTGCCGCCAGGGTTTTCGCAGCCTCCAGAGCTGTGCCCGGGGCGACAACGCTGTTGATGAGACCGATCTCGGCGGCACGGGCAGCGCTGATGAAGTCGCCGGTAAGGGCAAGCTCCATGGCCAGCCTCGGGGGTACCTGCTTCGGCAGCTTGACCAGGCCGCCGGCGGCGGCTGCCAGGCCACGTTTTACCTCGGGGATGCCGAACTGGCCGTCCTCGGCGGCAACGATCAGGTCGCAGCTGATGGCCACCTCGAAGCCGCCGGCCAGCGCGTAGCCCTCGACCGCAGCAATGAGCGGCTTGCTCAGCGTGCGCTCGACCAGGCCGGCAAAGCCATGGCCTTCCACCATAGGCATCTCGCCGGTAACAAAAGCTTTCAGATCCATGCCGGAGCAGAAGGTGCCGCCGGCGCCGGTAATAATGCCCACGCGCAGGCTGTCGTCGCTTTCAAGCCGGTCCAGCGCCGCGCTTACGGCCTCGGCGGTGGCCTTGTTGACGGCATTCTTCGCCTTCGGGCGGTTCAGGGTGATGACCAGGACGCCGTCCTGGGCGTCCGTCAGGACTTCCGCTTCGCTCACTGTTGTTCTCCTTTAAGCTTGTGGGTGGTCGCGGGGGATTCCGTCGTCGTTCAGTCGGGATCGCTATAGCGCTCGATAACCTGCTTGCCGAGGGCCATCATGTGGACTTCGTCCGGGCCGTCGGCCTGGCGGCACCAGCGGGCATAGCTGAAGGCCTCGGCCATCATGTAGTCCTCCGTGAGTCCGCCGGCGCCATGCACCTGCATGCAGCGGTCGATGACGGTCTGGGCCATGAGCGGCACGGCGATCTTGGCGGCTGCGATCATGTCGCGCGCCGCCTGGGCGCCGACCTCATCCATGCGCTTGCAGGCCTTGAGCACCAGCATGCGCATCATCTCGATCTCGGCAAAGCTCTGCGCGATGCTCTCACGGATGGACTGGTGCTTGGCCAGGGGCCGGCCGAAGGTCTCGCGGCGGGTTACCCGCTGACAGGCGAGCTCCAGGGAGCGCTGGGCGGCACCGACCAGGCGCATGCAGTGGTGCATACGGCCCGGGCCCAGGCGGCCCTGAGCGATTTCAAAACCGCGGCCTTCACCGAGGAGAATGTTCTCCAGGGGGACGCGGACATCGGTGAAACGCAGTTCGGCATGGCCGTGCGGGGCGTCATCGTAGCCGAGGGTGGTCAGCGGCCGCACGATCTCAAGCCCGGGGGTGCCCCGCGGCACCAGTACCTGTGACTGCTGCTGGTGCCGGTTGGCGTTGTCCGGATCCGACTTGCCCATGACGATGAAGATAGCCGTGCGCTCGTACATGGCGCCGGTGATGAACCACTTGCGCCCGTTGAGGACCCACTCATCGCCGTCACGCTCGATAGAAAGTTCCACGTTGGTGGCGTCGGAAGAAGCTACCTGTGGTTCGGTCATGGCGTAGGCCGAGCGGATCTCCCCGTCGAGGAGAGGGCGCAGCCAGCGCTCCTGTTGTGCTTCGGTGCCATATTTCATGAACACCTCCATGTTGCCGGTGTCCGGGGCATTGCAGTTGAAGACCTCCGGCGACCAGAGCACCCGGCCCATGATTTCGGCGAGGGGCGCGTAATCGAAATTACCAATGCCCTCGTGGTCACAGAATGCCGCCAGGGATGGCGGGATGAACAGGTTCCAGAGCCCGGCCTCCCGGGCCTTGAGCTTGAGCTCCTCAACGATGGGTACCGGGGCGAAGCGGTTGCTCGCGCCGGCGAGCTGCTCGGCAAAGGTGTGCTCGTTGGGGTGGATGTAGTCGTCCATGAAGGCCTGCAGCCGTACCTGCAGGTCCCGGGACTGCTCGCTGAACTCGAACATGAAGACGTCCTTGTGTGATTCGTTTTCTTTGGGTGGTCCTTGCGGAGCGCATACCTTAGCGCGGCGCGGCCGCCAAGGCCACGGTGTGATGAGCGGTCCGTCCGGTGCGACACTTGCAGTGCCCCGCCCGGGTCCCTAGGGTAGGGGGCATGTGTAGCGCTCCTCACAGGACCCGCCGGGTCTTGAGTCGGGCCCGGCGAGGCGCGCGATGAGCGCAGCTTCCTGGGATAGCGCCGTGGCTCGGGCGATCGAGCTGCGCCGGGTGCTGCATGCCGAGCCGGAGCTGACCTGGGCCGAACATGACACGGCGGCCCGCGTCCGCGCCATCCTTGACGACCTGGGGCTTGCCTGGCGACCTTGCGCAGAGACCGGTACGGTCGCCACCCTCGCACCCGACGCGCCAGGCCGACACCTGGCCCTGCGCGCCGACCTCGACGCCCTCCCGATTACGGAGCAGACAGCGCTGCCCTGGCATTCGCGGCGCGACGGCTGCATGCATGCCTGCGGTCACGACGGGCACACGGCCACGCTTGTTGCGGCGGCTTTGTGGCTGGCGCGGGTGCAGGGCGAACTTCCGGGTCCGGTGACGCTGCTTTTCCAGCCCGCAGAAGAGGGCGGTCATGGCGCCCGGCGAATGATCGCCGATGGCGCCCTCGACGACGTCGATGCCGTTTTCGGCTGGCATAACTGGCCGGCGATTCCCTTTGGTCAGGCAGCCTGCCCCGATGGGGTGGTGATGGCCGGCAATGGTACCTATCGCCTCACGCTCCGCGGTGCCGGTGGCCATGCCAGCCAGCCGGAACTCTGCCGGGACCCGGTGCTGGCCTCGGCCGCGGTGGTGCAGGCGCTGCAGCAGGTGGTGAGCCGGCGTCTCCCGGCGCAGGCAGCAACGGTGCTCAGTGTCACGTCCATCGACGCCCGCAGCACGCCGACGGTCATTCCCGACAATGCGGTGATCGAGGGCAGCTTCCGCATTGCGGACGATCGCGATCGCGCCCGACTCGGCGAACTCATGACGGAGATAGCCAGCGGTACAGCGGCGGGGTACGGCGTTGGCTGCGAGGTCGAGCTGTTCCCGCGCTATGGCCCGACCGTCAACCATGCCCGGGAGGCAGCCTGCTACCGCGGTGCGCTGGCCGCGGAGTTCGGCCCGGGGGTTTTCAGTGGCGACACGCGTCTGCCGATCATGGCGTCCGAAGACTTCAGCTATTACCTGAGGGAGCGGCCCGGTGCCTTCGCACTGGTCGGCGCCGGCGGAGAAGAAAGCTGCCACCAGGTGCCCTGCCACAGCGCCCGCTACGACTTCAACGATGCGCTTATCGCGCCCATGGCGCGGGTCTACGCGCGCCTCGTCGGCGCACCGCTGCCGGGGGCGATGCCGCCGCAGGATGACAACGCAAAAACAGAGGAAAGGCAATGAATACAGCCATGAATGCTCCGGAGGGAGCCGACGTTTTTCACCAGTGGGAGTCAGAGCTTCGCGGTTACTGCCGCCTCTATCCCACGGTGTTCAAGTCTGCGTCCAACGCTCGACAGGTCGATGAGGCAGGTAAGTCCTATATCGACTTCTTTGCGGGTGCCGGCGTGCTCAATTTCGGGCATAACAACCCGCGCATGAAAAAGGCGATCATCGACTATATCGAGGCCGACGGCGTGGCCCACAGCCTCGACATGCATACGACGGCAAAGCGCGACTTCCTCGAGGCTTTTGTCGCTACGATCCTCAAGCCCCGGGGCATGAACCACCGCATGACCTTCATGGGGCCCACGGGCACTAACGCCGTCGAGACGGCGCTGAAGCTCGCCCGCCGGGTAACCGGTCGCCAGTCGGTGGTCGCCTACACCTCCGGTTTTCACGGCATGACGCTGGGCTCCCTGGCTGCCACCGCCAACAGTTATTTCCGCAATGCCGCCGGTGTGCCTCTGGAGCATGTGCTGCGCCAGCCCTTTGGCTGCGAGAAGGTGTGCCTTGGCTGCCACAAGGGCTGTGGCATGGGCTCCGTGGAAGCGCTGCGTGGCCAGCTGGAAAACACCTCCTCCGGCCTGGAGCCGCCGGCGGCGTTCCTGGTGGAGGCGATCCAGGCCGAGGGCGGTGTGCACGTGGCCAGCGAGGAGTGGCTGCGCGCGGTAGAGAAGCTTGCCCGGGATGTGGGGGCTCTTTTCATCATCGACGATATCCAGGCCGGCTGCGGCCGCACCGGCTCTTATTTCAGTTTCGACGGCATGGGGCTGGACCCGGACATCATTACCCTCGCCAAAGGCATCGGCGGCTTCGGCACACCGCTCGCCATGAATCTGGTCAAGCCCGAGCATGACGATCACTGGCAGCCGGGTGAACACACGGGAACCTTCCGCGGCCAAGGCCTGTCCTTTGTTGCCGGTCGCGAGGCCCTCGCCTACTTCGATGACGATGTACTCATGACGGAGGTCGCAGGGAAGGGTAAGCGCATGGCCGCGCGGCTGCAGGCCTTCGCCGACAGCAGGGATCATCCCATGCAGGTGCGCGGCAAGGGCATGATGCAGGCCCTTGACGTAGGCGATGGTGCCATCACCAAGGAGGTCTGCGCGCGCTGTTTTCAGGATGGTCTGCTGATCGGTGCCAGCGGTACCGGCGGTTCCACCTTCAAACTTATCCCCCCGCTGACCATTTCCGAAGCGGATCTCGACGAGGGCCTCGACACGCTTCTGCGCAACCTGGAGGCCGTCCTGGAGGAACAATGAGACAGCGCGATGACATGACCTTTCCCTTCGAGGAGTACGAGCGCCGGCTGAGCGAGCTTCGCGGTCGCATGGCGGCCCGGCTGCTCGATGCGGTGGTGATCACGGACCCGGAAAACCTCATGTACCTCACGGACTACCAGACCACCGGGTACTCCTTCTTCCAGGCCCTGGTCGTGCCGCTCGAGGACGAGCCTTTCATGATCACCCGGCACCTGGAGGAGTCGAACATCCACGCCCGGACCTGGGTGGAGAAGACCCGGCCCTATCCGGATACGGGCGATGCGATTCAGATGCTGGTAGAGGCACTGCGCGAGTTCGGGCTCAGCAAGAAAACCGTGGGTTATGAGCGCAACAGCTACTTTTTTCCGGCGTACCACCAGGACGCCATCCACACCACTTTCCGCGACGGCCGACTTATCGACTGCTTCGGCATCGTGGAGGAGGGGCGCGTCTGCAAGTCAGCGGCGGAAATCGAGATCATGCGCCGCGCGGCCAGGGCCACGGAGGCCGGCATGCGCGCAGGCTTCGAGGCCTGCGAGGCCGGCGTTACGGAGAATGAAATCGGCGCCGCCATCTCCGCGGCCATGTTTCGCGCGGGGGGGGAGCCGCCGGCGGTGATGCCCTATGTGGTTTCCGGCCCCCGTTCCATGATCGGTCACGCCACCTGGGAGGGGCGTACCGTGCAGCCCGGGGAGCATGTGTTCATGGAGGTGGGCGGCTGTTTCCGTCGCTACCACACGGCGATGATGCGCACGGCGGTCTGCGGTGAGTTGACGGATGCCATGTACCAGGCGCAGGAGCGCATGAAGTTCGCCCTTGATGAGGTGCACGCGCAGGTGCAGCCGGGGCTGACGGTATCCGACGTGGATAACCTCGTACGCAACATCATTACCGACAATATGGTCGGTGCGAGCCTGATCACGCGCTCGGGCTATTCCATCGGTATCGCCTTCCCGCCGTCCTGGGACGAGGGCTACATCGTCAGCCTGAAGCAGGGAGATTCCCGGGTGCTGCGCGAGGGCATGACCTTCCACCTGCTGCCCTGGATGTGGGGCGTGGAGGGCGACAAGACCGTCGGCATCTCTGACACCTTCCGGGTGACCGCGGACGGGTGCGAGAGTTTCTTCACCCTCGACCGGGACTTCGTCGTGAAGCCCTCGAAGGAAAAAGCTGCCGGTAAGGCACCGTTGCGCGCAGAGAAAGCCCATGGCAAGGACGAAGGAGTTGCCCATGCAGAGAGTGATTGACCCGACCACCGGTCGCCTGCTGCGGGAAGTGCCCTACGCGGATGGGCCCACCGTGGAGGCGGCGCTCGCCGCGAGCCACCGCTGTTTCGAGGACTGGCGCCGCGCGGGTTTTGCTGAGCGCGGGGAGGTACTGCGCGCGGTCGCGGCGTTGCTCCGGGAGGATGTGGAACAGCTTGCGCCGCTCATGACCGAAGAGATGGGCAAGCCCATCCGTGAGGCCCGTGGAGAGGTGGAAAAGGCCGCCTGGGCGGCCGAGCACTATGCCGAGCATGCGGAAGCTTATCTGGCGACCCAGGTGCTGCCCTCGGACGCGAGCCACAGCTACGTACAGCACCTCCCCCTCGGTACCGTGCTCGGGGTGCTGCCCTGGAATGCGCCCTTCTGGCTGGCGTTCCGCTTCGCAGCACCGGCCCTCATGGCGGGCAACACCTGTCTGATGAAACACGACGCCCACGTGCCCGCCTGCGCGGCGGCCATCGGTGCGCTCTTCGAGCGGGTCGGTGCCCCGGCGGGGCTATTCCAGGACCTGGCCATGGATCACGCCGCCGTGGCCGAGGTCATCCGCGATGACCGCGTTCGCGCGATTTCCTTCACCGGTTCTGAGCGGGGTGGCAGTGCTCTGGCAGCGCTCGCGGCCGCCGAGATCAAGCCTGCGGTGCTGGAGCTCGGCGGCTCGGATCCATGCATTGTCCTTGCGGACGCGGACCTCGAGGCCGCCGCCGATGTGATCACCCTGTCCCGCATCATCAACGCCGGGCAGAGCTGCATCGCGGCCAAGCGCATCATCGTAGAGGAGGCAGTGCACGACCGGCTGGTCGGTCTTCTCGAGGAGCGCCTGTCGGCGCTCACGGTGGGCGACCCCCGGGAAGAGGCAACGGATGTCGGCCCCATCGCCCGGGAGGACCTTCGGGAAAACCTGCACCGGCAGGTACAGGAGACCGTTGCCGCCGGCGCCCGCTGCCGCCTCGGCGGCGAGCTGCCCGGTGGCGACGGGTTCTTCTACCCGGTAACCCTGCTGACGGAGGTGACCCAGGCCATGACGGCGGCCCGGGAAGAGACCTTCGGCCCCGTCATGGTGGTGCTCCGCGCCGCGGACGCCGGGGAAGCGGTGACCATGGCCAACGACACCCGCTACGGTCTCGCCGCCTCGGTGTGGAGCGCAGCGGGACGGGCGGAGGCCCTTGCGGCGGAGCTCGACACCGGTCAGGTGGCGGTCAACGGCATCGTCAAGACGGACCCGCGCCTACCCAGTGGCGGCGTGAAGCGCTCCGGCTATGGCCGGGAGCTCGGGCCTCACGGCATCCATGCTTTCGTCAATGCGCAGCAGGTCTGGGTGGGGCCGAAGCAGAGCGCCTAGGCGGCTGGCGTAAGCGGTCAAAGTTGGCAAAAAATGCCGGTACGATGCGCAGGCGTAGCTGCTATCCTCGAGTTGGTTGCATAACCAGACTGCAGCAGCAGTCAGATCTAATAATGAAAAGTATGAGGTACCTGCAATGCCAACGACAGCACAAGTCCGTCTTTTTTCTCTTCAACGCCGCCCGCTTGCTGCCGGTCTGACGCTGGCTCTTGCGGCCGGGGCTCAGGGCCAGGAGCAGGGCCTCACCCTTGAGGAGGTGATCGTCACCGCCCAGCTGCGGGCCGAGAGCCTGCAGGACGTGCCGATTTCCGTCAGTGCCGTCAGCGGTGACAAGCTTATCGAGGCCAATATCACTAACCTCGAGGCGCTGACGACCTACGTGCCGAACTTCTCCATGAACCAGAGCGGTATCTCAAACAACATTACCATCCGCGGCGTCAGCTCGGGGATCAATCCCGGCTTTGAACAATCTACGGGCATGTACGTCGATAACATCTACTACGGCCGCGGCCAGCTCGCGCGCTCGCCACTGTTCGACCTGGAGCGCATCGAGGTGCTGCGGGGGCCGCAGCCGATTCTTTTCGGCAAGAACAGCATCGCCGGTGCCGTGAGCATGGTGAGCGCGAAGCCTACACGCGAGTTCGAGGGTTCGTTCACAGCGCTCTACGAAGTCGAGGAGGAGCGCCAGGACTACCGGCTCGTGCTTTCCGGGCCGCTCACGGACACGCTGTCCGGGCGCCTCTCGCTCATGTATCGCGATGTGGAGGGGCCCTACACGAACACCTTTACCGGGGACGATGAAAAGCAGGAAGAGGAAATGGTCTATCGCGGCTCGCTGCTCTGGGAGCCCACGGAGCAGCTCTCAGTGTGGGCCAAATACGAGCGCTCGGACTTCGATGACAACGGGCGCAACGTGGAACTGCACCAGAGCATTGTCCGGGAGGACCTGGTCGGCACGGGCCAGGGCACGGACTACATCACGGCCCTCGACAACTTTGTCGGCCTGGCCAACGGTGTTCTCGGCCTGCAGCCGCCGGTCGACTACTCCGGTGATGATGGTGAACTCAACCGGGTGCGCGGTGGCAACAGTGATTTCCACGATAACCAGTCCGATGTCTTCGTCCTCAAGATCGACTACGACCTCGGCGGGCTGACCCTGACGTCCACTACCGGTTACCTGGAGTATGAGTTTCAGCAGGACTGTGATTGCGACTTCACCAGCGCGACCGTATTCAATGCGCTGCAGGATGAGGCCTTCGAACAGTTCAGCCAGGAAATCCGCGTGACCTCACCGGGCGGTGAAACCATCGACTACATTGCCGGCCTGTACTACCAGACCAACGAGCTGGATTTCGAGGATTCCATTAATGTGATGGACAACAGCCTGCTCCGGATCCTGAACCCGAACTTTTCCGATATCCGCACCCGGCGCTTCGCGGACCAGGAGAGCGACATGTGGGCGGCCTTCGCCCAGGTGACCTGGAACATCTCCGATACCTTCCGCCTGGTGCTCGGTGGTCGCTACAGCGAGGAAGACAAGAAAGCGACCAAGACGCAGGTGCATTTCGGGCCTGATGATCAGCCCACGCCGGCCACGGACCCGACCGGCCAGACGCCGAACGTGCTCTGGGGCCTTAACCCGCTCTTCGGCGCCTTCAGCATCGAGCCTTACGACACGATCTCCGGGAACCGCAAGGAGGAGGAGTTCAACCCGCTGGTGACGCTGCAGTGGGATGCCACCGACGACATGATGCTTTACGCGACCTACGTCGAGGGCTTCAAGGCCGGCGGTTTTGATATACGCTCCAACGGTCACCCGGACCCGAACGTGGTCAACGCCCAGAATCTTGGCCGGGGGCTCGATATCCGCGGTGTTTTCGAGTTTGAGGATGAGTCTGCCGAGAGCTTCGAGGTCGGCGCGAAGATGCGCATCGGCGACACGGCTGAGCTCAATGTCGCGGCTTTTTACACCGAGTACACCAACCTCCAGACGAGCCAGTTCGACGGCGTCCTCGGCTTCAATGTGCAGAATGCCGGCGAGGCGGAGATTTCCGGGGTGGAGCTTGATGGCCGCTGGCTGGTGACCGGGGGGCTGACGCTCAGCGCTGCCGTGGCGTATCTGGACTTCGAGTACACGGACTTCAAGAACAACCAGTGTTACTTCGGTCAGCAGGTGCTGGATCCCGGCTCGGTGCAGCCGGATGGCGTCACCTGCGATGCAACCGGTCAGCGTAAAGAGTACACGCCGGAATGGACCGGTTCGTTGATCGCCGATTACGTGATGCCGCTGGGCGACAGCCTGGAACTGCGTACGACGCTGGACCTCAATTATAGCGACCCCTATACCTACAACCCCACGCTGGACCCGCGCAGCGAGCAGGATGCCTTCACCCGGGTGAATCTGCGCGTGGCGCTCGGCGCGGCGTCGGGCCAGTGGGAACTCGCCTTTGTCGGCCAGAACCTCACCGACGAAGATGTGGTGATCTACGGCGGCGAGGCGCCGCTGGCGGGCACGCTCACCGGCGGCACGGGCATCGCCTACTACAAGTTCCTCGACCGCCCGGCGACCTACGCCCTCCAGGGCACCTACCGGTTCTAGCCGCGACGGTAGCTATTGAGGCCGGGCGCTCCCTGGGCCCCCGGCTTCTTCCTGCTTATCGCAGACTGCCCCTACCCGTGGTGGCACGTCGAGCGAGTTGAAAGCACGCGAGGCGCCAGGGGGCAGGGCGGGCTACTTCTCTCACAAAGCGTGTATCGGGGAGCGACTGAGAGAAGTAGCCCGCCCTGACCCCGGAACAGTGCGATGGTTTCTTTCTGTGACCGGTGCTGAGCTAAGATTCGCGCATGAGCGAGGAAGCGTGCGGCGTGCCGCGCAAGATCATTCACGTCGACATGGACGCCTTCTACGCCAGCGTAGAGCAGCGGGACGATCCGTCGCTGCGTGGCCGGCCCGTGGCGGTGGGCGGATCGGCGCGCCGCGGGGTCGTGGCGGCGGCGAGTTATGAGGCGCGGGTGTTCGGGGTGCGTTCGGCGATGCCGTCCGTCACCGCGAAGCGCCGCTGTCCGGAGCTCGTTTTCATCACGCCGCGCTTCGACCACTACCGGGCTATCTCCCGCCAGCTCCGCGCCATCTTTGCCCGTTACAGTGCGCTCGTGGAGCCGCTGTCTCTGGACGAAGCCTACCTCGATGTCACCGACGACCGCGCCGGCCTCGGCAGCGCCACCGCGACCGCCCGGGCCATCCGTGCGGCCATCCGCGAAGAGACAGGGCTCACGGCCAGTGCCGGGGTGAGCTACAACAAGTTCCTCGCCAAGATCGCCTCGGACCAGCACAAGCCCGATGGCCTCTGCGTCATTACACCGCAGCAGGGGCCCGCCTTTGTTGCCGACCTCCCGGTGCGCCGTTTTCACGGCGTCGGCCC
Organism: Pseudohaliea rubra DSM 19751; assembly: GCF_000764025.1. GTDB lineage: Bacteria > Pseudomonadota > Gammaproteobacteria > Pseudomonadales > Halieaceae > Pseudohaliea > Pseudohaliea rubra. Next base: position 37,897 of record NZ_KN234748.1, read on the forward strand.
GCGTACCGCCGAGCGCATGGCGCGCCTGGGGATTCACACGGGTGCTGAGCTGCGGGCCTGTGAGCTTGTTTTCCTGGAAAAGCATTTCGGCAAATTTGCCGCCTATCTTCATGGCGCTGCGCGAGGACTCGACGGACGGCCGGTGCGGCCGGAGCGGCAGCGCAAGTCCATCGGCGCGGAGCGTACTTTCGGTGAGGATCTCAAGGACAGCCCGTCGGTGCTTGCGGCCCTGGACCGGATTGCCGGCACACTCTGGGCACGGGTCGAAGGGCAGCCGCTGCGAGGGCGGACCGTGACGGTGAAAGTGAAATACTCGGATTTCCGTCTGCTGACCCGGGCGCGCTCCGTGGCTGCGCCGGTGGAGACGCAGGAGCAGCTGCGCGATTTGGCGGCTATGGCCCTTGCGTCCCTGCTGCCGCCGGCGCAGGGGGTTCGGCTGCTCGGTATCGCGCTCTCGGCGCTGGCAGCACCAGAGCCACCGGCTGTCAGGGTCGGGGAGCCGCCGCCGGCGCAGCAAACCCTCGCTTTCTGAGCCGACGTTCCGTGCGTCCTTGCTCGCGCCCGCGGGAAGGCCTCATGATGACAACACCGACGTAACGAGTCTTTGAGCTATGGATACCCTCTACCCTCCGATCGAGCCCTATGACCACGGCTGGCTGACGGTCGGCGATGGCCATGAGGTCTATTACGAGCAGTGCGGTAACCCGGTGGGCAAGCCCTGCCTCTTTGTCCACGGTGGTCCCGGTGGCGGGGCGGGCAAGGATGCACGGCGCTTCTTTGATCCCGAGCGCTATCGCATCGTGCTCTTCGACCAGCGTGGCTGCGGGCGCTCCCGGCCGCATGCTTCTCTCGAGGCCAACACCACCTGGGACCTGGTCGCAGATATGGAGCGTCTGCGGGAGACACTGCGCATCGAGCGCTGGCTGGTCTTCGGCGGTTCCTGGGGCAGCACGCTTTCTCTTGCCTATGCTCAGGCACATCCGGAGGTGGTCAGCGAACTCGTGTTACGCGGTATTTTTCTTCTGCGCGAGCGGGAAATCCGCTGGTTTTACCAGCATGGCGCCAGCGAGCTGTACCCGGACGCCTGGGAAGCGTACCTGGCGCCGATTCCGGAAGACGAACGCGACGATCTCGTGCAGGCGTTTCATCGCCGGCTGACCGGGCCCGATGAGGACGAGCGTCTGGCGGCGGCGCGGGCCTGGTCGGTCTGGGAGGCGTCAACCAGCTTCCTGCGACCGCGAGCGGCTTTCGTGGCTGAGCTCGGTACACCAGCGGCGGCCCTGGCCATGGCGCGTATCGAATGCCACTACTTCGTCAACGGAGGTTTTCTCGAGCATCCGGACCAGTTGCTGGAAGGCATTGATCGCATTCGTCATATTCCGGCGGTGATTGTGCAGGGACGCTACGATGTGGTCTGTCCACCGGTTACAGCCTGGTCTCTCCACCGCGCCTGGCCGGAGGCCGAGTTCCATCTTGTGGCCGACGCCGGACACTCGGCCTTCGATGGGGGCAATGCCGCCGCGCTCGTGGCGGCGACGGATCGCCTGGCGCGCGAGTGTCCCGAGCTCAACGCCGGGCGCTAGCCGGGCAGGAGCAGCGCGCGCAGCCCGAAAGCCACGGTTCCCACAGCCAGCACGCCGGCAGCCCAGAGTACAAGAAACCAGAGGACGCGCCGCAGCGCCGGCGGCAGGGGCGGAGCTGCCATCAGTGGTAGCCCTCGTCCGGATCCAGTTTGCCGCGGAACACCCAGTAGGCGTAGCCCGTGTAGCCAAGGATCAGGGGCAGCATCACCATGGCGCCGACCAGCATGAACCACTGGCTGGACGGTGGCGCGGCGGCCTCCCAGAGGGTTACCGAGGTGGGGATGATATAGGGCCAGAGGGAGATACAGAGGCCAGCGAAGCAAAGGGCGAAGAGCCCGAGAGTCAGCAGGAAGGGTGCCAGGTCATGGCCATCGCGGGTTAGCGAGCGATAGAGCCAGAGGCTGAGGGCGGCTACTGCCACAGGGACCGGCGCGGCCACCAGGGCCGTGGGCATGGTGAACCAGCGCGTCCAGTAAGCGGCCTCCAGGAATGGCGTGGCAAGGCTGACAGCGCCGATCATGGCTACGGTGATGCCCGCGGCGCCCACAGCGATACGCCGCGCCCGGTCATGGACCTCGCCCTCCGTTTTCAGCACCAGCCAGCAGGCACCGAGCAGCACATAGCCAATGGCCACAGCCACGCCGGTGAGCAGTGTGAAGGGCGTCAGCCAGTCCCACCATCCGCCGCCATAGCTGCGGCCGTCCACGGTAATGCCCTGGAGGACGGCACCGAGCGCGATACCCTGGGCCAGCGCCGCCACGGCCGACCCGAGGATGAAGGCCCGATCCCACCAGCGGCGCCAGCGCTCCGTACGCCAGCGGTATTCGAAGGCCACGCCACGGAATACCAGGGCCAGCAGCATGGCGATGATCGGGGCATAGAGCGCGGTCATATAAATGCCGTAGGCCATAGGAAAGGCGGCGAAGAGACCGCCTCCACCGAGGACCAGCCAGGTCTCATTACCATCCCAGACGGGTGCTACCGAGTTCATGAGCAGGTCACGGTCCCGGCGGGCGGGGAACAGGGCGAAGAGCATGCCGATGCCGAGGTCAAAGCCATCGAGCACAACGTAGATGAACACGGCAAGCACCAGCAGGCCGGCCCAGGCGAGTGTCAGGTCCATTAGCCAGCACTCCCCCTGGCTATGGTCTGGAACTGCGCCAGGGGGACCGTGCCGGCGGTGCGCAGAGGGCCTTCCGGCGCGGACCCTTCAGGATCCTCAGGCCGTTCGGGCCCCTGTGCCATGAGCCGGATCAGGTAAAAGACGCCGGCGCCGAAGACCAGGAAATAGACCACCGCGAACACCAGCAGGGAGGTCGCCACGGCCGGCGCGGCAATCGGTGAAACGGAGGCAGCAGTGGTCAGTTCGCCATAAATCGTCCAGGGTTGGCGGCCGACCTCAGTGGTGACCCAGCCGGCGATGACCGCGACCAGGCCCGAGGGCCCGAGGGCCACCGCAGCGCGCTGCAGCCAGCGGTCCTCGTAGAGATGACCCCGGTAGCGGACCCAGAGGCTCCAGAGTCCCAGTAGTGCCATGGCGAGGCCGAGACCGACCATGATGCGGAAGGACCAGAACACGATGCCGACCGGCGGGTGCTCGGCCGGAGGTATTGTGTCGAGCCCAGCTAGGGGCGCGTTGAGGTCGTGCTTGAGGATCAGCGACGAGAGTTTGGGTATGGCGATAGCGTGGCGCACCTGGCCTGCATCCGAATCCGGTATGCCGAAGAAGAAGAGCGGTGCGCCTTCCGGGTAGCTCTGGTAGTGCCCCTCCATGGCCATCACTTTCACCGGCTGGTGTTCGAGCGTGTTGAGGCCGTGCAGGTCGCCGATGACGACCTGTAGGGGCGCCACCAGGGCGGCCATCCACAGCGCCATGGAGTACATGCGCCGCACCGGTGCACTGTGGCCGCGGCCGCGCAGTAAATGCCAGGCCCCCACACCGCCCACCATGAAGGCGGTGGTGAGATAGGCCGCGGTGAGCGTATGCGCCAGGCGGTAGGGGAAGCTCGGGTTGAAGATGATCGCTACCCAGTCCGTCGGCAGAAACTGGCCGTTGGCTGCAAGCTCGTAGCCGGCCGGCGTCTGCATCCAGCTGTTCACGGATAGTATCCAGGTCGCCGAGAGCGCCGTGCCGAAGGCGACCATGGCGCAGGCAAACATGTGCAGCCGTTCACCGACACGTTCCCGACCGAAGAGCATGATCCCGAGAAAACCGGCCTCGAGAAAGAAGGCCGTGAGTACTTCGTAGGCCATGAGCGGGCCGATGACCGGGCCGGCACGATCGGAGAAGACGGACCAGTTGGTGCCAAACTGGTATGACATGGTGATCCCTGAGACCACGCCCATGGCGAAAATGAGCGCAAAGATGCGTACCCAGAACTGGAAAAGCTCAAAGTAGCTCCGGTCGCGGGTCCGGAGCCACAAGCCGTTGAGTACGGCAAGATAGCTCGCCAACCCGATCGACAGGGACGGGAAAATGAAATGGAACGCGACCGTGAAGGCGAACTGGGCGCGGGCCAGAAGCAGAGCATCGAGGGCGTCAAACATGGTTAACAGCCGTGTGATTTGGCGTTGTTACGCGGTGTGGGTTGCGGCAGACCAGCCGGAACAGCGCCCAATGAGCAAAGCCCGCCTGCGATGCGGCACGGCTTGAACGATCGTATGCAAGCGCCCGGAAAGGACCGTGTAAGGATGGTGCCGGCAAGAGGATTCGAACCTCCGACCCACGCATTACGAATGCGTTGCTCTACCAACTGAGCTATGCCGGCCCGGAAGAGGGCGCGATTTTATGCCATCACCCGGATGCCGGCAAGCGTGCGGTCGCTGTCTCAGCGCAGGGAGGCGACGTAATCAGCGTCCAGACCCGGCGCATCGTCCTGGGGAGCCAGCTGCAGTTCCAGTGCACGGTCCAGCTCGTCGGTGATGCGCTTGAGCGGTGTGCCGAGTGCCTCAGCTGCTGCGGCATCGTGCTCGATCCCGAACACAGCCGTAGTAACAGCCGCAGTAACAGCCATGGTACCCGCCGGGACGTCTCGCGCCGAGGCCGGCGGCTGGGCGGCGACCATAGCGCTGGCAAGGACGGCCAGCCAGGTGAAGTGTTTCACAATTTCCTCCAGGTCTATCCAAGTGTGTATTTAAGTAACATTAAATGTTACGTACTGGATAATAGTGCCAAAGTGAAATTATTCAAGTCCCGATAGGAAATTTTCACAGATTAAAAGCGCTGACGACAGCTGGTGTCGCCGCATTATGGTTTCAAAAGGGAATCAATGTTGGGCCCCGGTATTCAGAGGCGTGCCGGCTTACGGTCTAGAGCGAGGCGATTTTCAGGAGTGTGTCGCGGAAAATGCGGTGCGCGCTGGCCAGGTCCATGGCCTGGTCAAAATAAACAGCGGAGCGGAGGCCGATCATCATCGCGTAGGCAACTTCCGCAGCATCGCGATCATCACCCAGGTAGCAGGCCGGCGCGGCCTCGAAGATGGCGGCAAGGTGATCCTTGCAGCGGAGGTCGAACTCGGCTTTGGTGACGCGCAGTACCTCGTCGTGTACCGCCGCGCCGAAACACTCGAGCATGAAGCCGATCTCGGTTCGCGTGCTGGCTTCGCCTCGAAACCAGAGATCTGCGAGGTGTTCGATGCGGCTCCGGACCGGGGCGTCGCCCTGGCCGCCGATGCGGGCCAGGAATTTCTCCGAGACGTTTTCGAAGTATTGCTCGAGAATATCTTCTTTACCGCGAAAGTAATAAAGCAGGTGGCTTGCGGACATGCCCGCGCCGGCGGCGACATCCGCCAGGGTGGTGCGCGTGTAGCCCTTGTCGATGACGCAGTCGTGGAGGGCCTGAAAAATACGGCGGCGGCGCTCTGCGCTCCGTGCCTGACGGGTGTTGCGGGGGGGCGTTTGCGCTGGGGCGGTACTATCCAAAGGGGCGGCTTCCTTGCATTCGCGGCGTAAAGCTAGCAAAATTTTTCGTTTGAATCTTCTTCAAATAGATCGTAGGCTTCCGCCATAAAACGAATACCTCATACGAGGACTTGCGTATGCCCGTCGCTTCGCTGACCCCGGATACTACCGCGCGCGCTGCCATCGAGGAACTGCTTTCCCGCTCGGCCTATGCGCTGGATGAGCGTGAGGACGCCATGCTCGCCGCATGCTTCGCTGAGGATGCCCTGTTTTCGCTGCGGATTGCCGGCGGAGATCTCGTCGGTCCCTTCGAGGGTCGGGACGCTATCATGGGGCTCATGCGCGGCGCCTGGGCCGAGCAGACCGACAAGCGCCGGCATGTGGTGGCGAATGTGTTCTATCCGCCGGCCGACGCAGCGACCGTCGCCGGTGCTGTCCCCGTTAGGTCCTATCTTGCGCTTATGGCAACGGAAGACGGTGTCGTGCAGCTTCTATGTACCGGGGTCTATCACGACGAGGCCCTGTGGAACGGGGAGCGTTGGGAGCTGGTGCGTCGCCATCTCGATCTCGACAAGTCCTACTGAGGCGCGGCGCATGAATATCGGACTCATCCCGGCAAAGACGGCGCGCATGCAGCCGCAGCAGCCCGCCCTTATCGACATTCCCAATGATCGTCGCATCAGCTACGGGGAGCTGGATGAGCGTGTACGGCGCCTCGCTAATGGGTTGCTTGCAGGGCTCCAGGTCGAGAAGGGCGACCGGGTTGCGGTGCTGTCCAAGAACTGCATCGAGTACATGGAGCTCTATTTTGCCTGTGCCCGCATCGGCCTCGTGCTGCAGCCCCTGAACTGGCGCCTCGGTACTGCGGAGCTCGCGCGTATCATCGAAGACGGTGAGCCCCGCGCCCTGGCTTACGCCGGTGACTTTGACGAGGTCGTCGATGCCCTCGGTACCCAGGTGACGATTCCGCACTGGCTTCGTTTCGGATCCGACGGTACCTACGAGCAGCTTCTTGCCGGTGCGAGCAGTGAAGAGCCTGCCGTTGCCGCCAGCGTCGGTGACCACGACCCGGTGCTGATTCTCTACACCGGGGGCACCACCGGCCGCTCCAAAGGGGCTTTGCACACTCACCGCTCCCTGTTTACGGGTATGGTTAACCAGACCGTTGCTGAACGGGTACAGCGCGACGACGTCTATATGCTCACCGGTCAGATGTTTCATATTCCGGTGGTGCTGGCGATGAACTACATGGCCCACGGCTGCCCGGTGGTTCTTATCAATTTTGAAGCCCGGCTCGCTCTCGAGGTTATCCAGCGTGAGCGTGTTTCCGCCTTCCTGGGTGTTACCACGATGCTGAACTGGATGATGGCGGTGGAGGACTTTGATCGCTTTGATCTGTCCAGCCTGCGCAACATCCAGTACGGCGGCGGGCCCATGCCGCGCAAGGTGGTGGAGGCGGCCCTGCAGGCCTTCCCCTGCACCATAATTCAGGGCTACGGGCAGACCGAGGGTATGACCATGAGCTTCCTGTCGCAGGAGGATCACAGTGCCGCGGTCGATGGCAGGCACTCCGGTCGTTTGTCCTCCTGTGGCCGGGAGGCTTTTATGACCACCCTGCGCGTGGTCGACGGGCAGGGGGGCGATGTGCCCCGGGATGGCATGACTCCCGGAGAGATTATCGTCAGCTCCGAGGCGAACATGGTCGGCTACTGGCGCCAGCCCGAGCAGACCGCCGAGACCCTGCGCGACGGCTGGCTTCGTACCGGCGATGTCGCCACCTGGGATGAGGCGAGCTATGTCTATATCGTCGACCGCGCGAAGGACATGATCATCTCTGGCGGCGAGAATATCTTCAGCACCCAGGTAGAGGCGGCGATTCACCAGCACCCGGCGGTGCTGGAGTCTGCCGTGTTCGGCATCCCCGATGATGAATGGGGTGAGGCCGTGAAGGCGGTGGTGGTGCTGAAGCCCGGCATGAGCGCCACGGAGGCGGAGCTTATCAAGGCCGCCAGCGAACACCTGGCGTCCTACCAGAAACCGCGCTCCGTAGACTTCGTCGACAGCCTGCCCAAGGCGCCGACAGGCAAGATCCTCAAGCGCGACCTGCGCGAACCTTACTGGCGGGAGCACGAGAAGAATGTCTAGTTCCACCAACATGGCCGCCGCGGAATCGCTTCTTACGCCCGAGCTGCTGGCTAACATCGGCCGACAGGATACGCCCCGGCGCGAGCTGGTGACGCGGCGGGATATCCGCAAATACGCTGTGGCCACCGGTAACCGGCAGCAGCGTTACCTGGATGGCGACGTGGCGCCGCCGATGTTTCACGTGCCCCTGTTCTGGGACGTGGTTACTATGGACGAGCTGTCCCCGGATGGCGTTTTCATTGACAAGCTGCTGCCGAAATTCCCGCTGGAGAAGGCCATGGCCGGGGGGCTCGACATCGAGTACCTGGCACCGATCCACCCCGGCGACTGGCTCACGGCGACGCGTACTCTCACCGACATCTACGAAAAGCACGGCCGTTCCGGACCGCTCATCTTCTACGAGCTGGTCATGGAAATACGCAATGACGAGGGTGAGCTCGTCATCCGGGAAAAGACGACGAGGATCCTGCGGTGAATACGGCGACGGCGAACAGGCAGCTCAAGGTCGGTGATGCTCTGCCGGGCTTTACCCGCAGCTGTGACGAGATCCAGCTTTTCCTCTATAACGCGGTGCTCTACAACGCGCACCGCATCCATTTTGACTATCCCTATGCCAGGGACGTAGAAGGTTATCCCGGGCTTGTGGTGGCCGGGCCATTGCTCGGCGACTGGCTTCACCAGTGCGTTGAGGAATGGCTCGACGGTGAAGGAGAGCTGGCCCGCATCAGCTATTCGAACCGCGGTGCGGCCTATGTCGGCGATGCGCTGCATGTCGGCGGCGAGGTCACGGCCGTCAATGAAGACGCCGGGACCGCCGCGCTCGTGCTCTGGGTACGTAATGACGACGGTGCCACGCTGGTACCGGGCGAGGCGACCGTGCAGCTTGGCGGGGGCCTACGCCCATGAGCCTGCGGGCCGCGACAGCCCTCGTGGGCGCCTATGACACAACAGTGGGCGTTGTCCCCGGTGTCACTCCCACGGAACTGTGCGCCGAGGCAATCCGCGGCGCCGTCGCCGATGCGGGTCTTGAGCTGGGGCAGGTCGACGGTCTCATTACCTGCAACGCCATGGCGCAGCCCATCATGTATCACGCGGAGGCCATGGCGGAGTACCTGCAGCTGTTTCCGAAGCTCTGTCTTACGCTGCCCACGGGCGGGGGAACGACCGTGTCAGCCCTGGCTCACGCGGCAGCAGCCATTCTCGCCGGCGAGGTGGAAACGGTGGTGCTGGCGATGGCTGACAGCTTGCGCAGCGGTCTCAGCCGGGACCAGGCCATGCGGATGCAGTCCGCAACGGGTCACCCGGACTTTGAGCAGCCCTACGGTCCGACAGTGCCGGCCTACTATGCGCTCATCGCCCAGGCGCACATGGCCCGCTACGGCACCCTGCCGGAGCATTTCGCCCGCGTTGCCGTGGATACGCGGGCCCATGCGGCGCGCAATGAAACGGCGCAGAAGCGCGAACCTGTCACCATCGACGACGTGCTCTCGTCGCGGCCCATCGCTGATCCACTGCACCTCCTCGACTGCTCCCTGGTCTCCGACGGCGGCGCGGCCGTAGTGCTGACGCGGGCCGATCGCGCCCGCGACTTCGCGCGGCCGCCGGTGTACTGCCTTGGCTTTGGCGAGGGGCACAGCCATGAACACATCAGTCAGGCCCGCGACCTCACAAGCTCCGCGGCGCGTGAGTCCGGCGCGGCGGCCTACGCCATGGCGGGTGTGGGTCCCGGGGATCTCGCCTTCGCCCAGCTCTATGACTGTTTCACGCCGACGGTCCTTGCAGAGCTCGAGGACCTCGGCTTTTGCGCCAAGGGTGAGGGCGGTGCCTATCTGGCAAGCGAAGGCATGGGCCCCGGGGCCCGGCTGCCCGTAAACACCCATGGCGGCATGCTATCGCACTGCCATCCGGGCAACCCTGGGGCGATGTTTGCACTCACCGAGGCGGTACGCCAGCTCCGGGGGGAGTGCGGCGAACGCCAGGTGAAAAACGCCGAGGCAGGGCTTGTTCACGCCCAGGGCGGTATCATGTCGAGCCACGCGACGCTCGTGCTGGGCAGGGAGGTGTAGCTTGGAACGGATTCAGCCCCAGCGTACCGATGGTCTGGCCGCGCCGTATTTCAACGGTTGCCGGGAGGGCGAGCTGCGCCTGCAGCACTGCGCCGCCTGCGGCCACTGGCAATTCTATCCGCGCCCCTTTTGCACCGCCTGCGGCGCCGATGCGCCGGCCTGGGAGGTCGCGAGCGGGCAGGGCACCATTGCCAGTTTCTCGGTCGTGCGACGCGCCCTCTCTGACGCCTACGCGGCGCCGTACACGGTCGCCCTCATCGACCTTGTCGAGGGGCCCCGCATGATGTCAGCCATCGTCGACTGTGACCCCGCCGCCGTGCGCGTCGGCGCGCCGGTCTCGGTGTGCTTTGAACAGTGGTCGCAAGACCTTTCTCTGCCGGTGTTCCGGCTGGATGAAAAAGGAGGTGAAAAATGAATGCCGATGTCATACCCGTCGCCATCATCAACCCCGACGCCTCAGCGGACTCGCTGGAAGCCAAGCAGCCCTACATCGACAACGGTGTCGAGCGGGCGGGCAAGGAGGGTTATTTCAGTCGCGAGTACATGCACAAAGAATGGGATCGTCTGTGGACCCGCAGCTGGCTGATCGCCGGTGTCACCGCAGATCTTGAGAAGGTCGGGGACTATTTCCTGTTCAACATCGGTGACGAGTCCATCATCGTCAAGCAGACCGAGGAAGGTGTCCGCGCGTTCTACAACGTTTGCAGTCATCGCGGGTCACGGCTGCTGTCGGAAGAGCGGGGCCATCGCAAGGTCATCGTCTGTCCCTTCCACAGCTGGAGCTTCAATAACGATGGCAGCCTGCGTCGGATTACGGACGAGGAGACCTTCCGCCCCGAGGTGGTAGCGCACCGGCCGGGCCTCAAGGCCGTGCACTGCGAGGTGCTGGCGGGCATCATTTTCATAAACATGTGCGAGGGTGACGCGCCGCCGCTCGCCGAAGCCATCGGCCTGCCTGAGGGTTACCTCGAGGCGTATCGTATCGACCGGATGCGGGTCGTCCGCCATGTGCGCAGTGAGTGGGGTGCCAACTGGAAGGTCGGTGTGGAGGCGTTCTACGAGAGCTACCACCTGCACGCCGTGCACCCGGAAACCCGCGGCGTCATGGGCGATCTCAACGTGCAGTACGATCTCTACCCCAACGGGGCAAGCCGGATGATCGTTCCCCTGGGTCAGCCGAGCCCCCGCATAGCGGATCAGTCCACCGTCAACGAGGGCCTGAAGGCCATGCTCAAGGATGCGGGCATCGATCCCACGGGTTTCGATGGCACTGCCGCCGATGTACGCCGGACGATCCAGCAGGCCAAGCGCGAGCGCTCCGAACGGCTTGGCCTTGAGTACGAGCGCTTTGCTGACGGCCAGCTGTCGGACAGCTGGGCCACGGGTATTTTCCCGAACGTGCAGATCGGCTGCCACCCCGAGGCGGTCTTCCTCATGCGCTTCATCCCGCACGAGACGGACCCGGAGCGCTTCTACTACGACACCATGACCCTCATGCTGCCGGCGGAAGATCCGGATTACTGTCCGCCGGACTGGATGGGCCTTCCCGAGAGCACGGATGTGACCGGTGCGGTGCGTCCGGCTACCGAACACTACACCCTGGAAGAAGATCCGCAGCTCGGTCTCGTGCTGAGTCAGGATGCCTCGCTGCTGCCGGTGGTACAGCAGGGCATGCGCTCCCGCGGCTTCGAAGGCCAGCTCTGGGGTGAGCAGGAACAGCGGCTGCGCCACTTCCACGTGGAACTGGAGCGCCGGCTGGTCGCGCCCTAGGCGCGCTATTGCGGTAGATGAGCAGGTAGGAGCACAGACAAGTCGTAACGGTATAACGCACGCAAGACACGCAGTTGCATTATAGGCATAGCCCATAAAGGAGCATAACAATGCAAGCCCAAGCCCCGAAGACCCGCTGCCGCAACTGGCAGCGCACGAAACTTGCCCTGGCTGTTGCCATGGCGCCGGCTCTGTCCCTCACGGGCCAGGCAGCCCATGCTCAGGCATCAAGCGACAGCAGGCTGGAAGAGGTCCTGGTAACGGCCACCCGCCGGGCAGAGACGGACATTCAGACCACGCCGGTTGCCGTAACGGCCATTACCGGAGCGGAGGTCGACCGGCTGGTACCGACGGACCTCGGCGACGTGCTGGTGTACGCACCGAACGTCGTCAATGGCAAACAGCCCGGCTTCAACTCGGCCAACTTCGCTATTCGCGGCGTCGGTCAGAACGGGATCATTCTCTACTTCGAGAACCAGGTCGGCGTGATCGTCGATGACATGGTGATTCCGCATATCCAGACGGCGAACGTCGACATGCTCGACATCCAGAGCGTGGAGATTCTCCGCGGTCCGCAGGGCACGCTGTTCGGCAAGAACACCACCGGCGGTGTGGTCAACGTCAAGACCAACCGGCCAGAGATCGGCGCCAATACGTTGAGCGTCCGCGGCCAGGTGGCCGAGTTCGGGCGCGTGGAAGGGCGCGCCGTGGCCAACCTCGCCCTCGGTGAAACGGCGGCCTTCCGCGCGGCCGTCATGCAGACGGAATCAGACGGCTATTACGAAAACGGCGCTTCCTTCGGCCCGGTGGCCGACTTCGGCGTCAACTACCCGCTCGCCGGTGCCACCGGTCAGGGCGATGGCAGCGACCTTGGCGGTTCCGATATCTTCTCCGGCCGCTTCAAGTTCCGCTGGCAGCCCACGGACGGCCTGGACATCAACCTGGCCTACGAGATGGTACGGGACCGGGGCGACACACCGCCTTCGGTCAACGAGACTCCGGATGGCGACTACGTGTTCAATGCCCTCGGTTTCACCCGCGATCCGGGCGGCGACCGGGTAAAGGTGGCTGGCGTGAGCAACCGCGAGGGCGCTCTCATGCGGATGGGCAGCCGGGGTCATGAGATCGATGTGGACGGCCTCTACCTGAACGTCGACTGGGAGATGAACGACGCTTACACCCTGAGTTTCTTCGGTGGCCGGCGTGAAACCGACTCCTGGCTCTCCAATACCTACACCGGCGAGGTCGGCCCGGTTTCGCTCTTTGATGCGACGCGCCAGGACGAGCGCGAGACCACACAGTTCGAGGCGCGTATTGCCTCTGATCTTTCCGGCCCCTTCAACTTTGTCGCCGGCGCATTCTATCAGGAAGACGAGACGGTCTTCTCTGTGGCTCAGGTGCTCGGCTTCGTGGATATGACCCTGGATTCGGCCGCGCTTTTCGGCGATCCGCTGTTCTTCAATAACAACCCGCAGGTGCTGTCAAACGCCCAGGACGGCGAGGCCATGGCCATCTATTTCGACGGCACCTGGCAGCTCAATGACGCCTGGTCCCTCGGTGCGGGCGTGCGCTACACCGAAGAGGAGAAGGAGTGGACCGGCCGTAACCAGGTATTCGTGCAGGCGCTCGGTGGAAGCTTCGATCCGTCCTTCACCTGGGAGCAACTGGGAGAGCCACTCGCTGCGGCAGACTTCGAGCGCTTCCCCACAGGGGTCGTCAGCGACAACGAGAAATGGGAAGAGCCCACCTGGCGGGTCACCCTGGGCTACGAGCCCACCGACGATCTGTACTTCTACGGTACCTACTCGCGCGGCTTCAAGAGCGGCGGTTACAACGACCAGACCGGAACCGGCGGCAACCCCATCGAGCCGATTCAGGCCCGGCCGACAGACCCGGAAACCGCCGATTCCTATGAGATCGGCATGCGCTCGGAGTGGCTTGACGGTGGCCTGCGTCTCAACCTGACAGGCTTTTACGTCATCTACGATGACTCCCAGCAGCAGCTGCTTGCGGAGATCGAGGCGGACCGTGACGGCGACGGCGTCAACGAGAGCACGTTCCAGGAGACGCGCTTCTTCAATGCGGCCGAGATCGAGGTCTACGGCCTCGAGCTGGAGACCGCCTGGCGCGTCAGCAACAATTTCCGCATTCAGGGCAGCCTCGGCTGGCTTGAGTCGGAATTCAACGAGTTCCAGGCGGACACGGATTTTGACGGCAGCATCGACACAGTCCTCGACGGTAATCCGGTAGCCCGGGCGCCGGAGTGGACTTACAACCTGGACTTCCTCTACGACCACCGCTTCATGGGCGGTAATCTGGACTGGAATCTCAACGTTAACTACGTCGATGAGGCGACCTATGCCTACACGGCGGTACCGAATACGCCGGACGGTATCACCGACGAGCGCACGCTGGTGAACGCCGCGGTGACCTTCCGCCCGGACAACGGTGCCTGGTGGGTTCGCGCCTTCGGCAAGAACCTCACCGACGAGGAGTACCGTCTCGGGGAGCTGCCTGTGGCCAACCTATGGGTCATGTCCTACTACGGCCAGCCGGTCACCTTCGGTATCGAGGGTGGCATGGACTTCAGCTGGTAAGGCCGGCGTCCGGTGGCGGCCTTCGGGCCGCCACGCACCCGATTCCCCGCCGGCCGGGGTCGCCCCGCGTGGCGACCGCCGGCGGCTTCAGCCACCTTCGACCCGCGCGGGGAACAGCCCTTGAGCGACACTATTCTCCATCACCACGATCCGTCCCCCTTCGCCGAGAAGGTGCGCCTGGCGCTGGGCCTCAAGGGCCTCGCCTGGCAGTCTGTACAGATCCCCATGGTCATGCCCAAGCCGGCCCTGACTGCGCTGACCGGCGGTTACCGCAAGACGCCGGTGCTGCAGCTAGGCGCCGACGTCTACTGCGATACCCGCCGCATCGCTCAGGAGCTGGAGCGTCGCTTTGCGGGTCCGAGCCTGTTTCCCCACGGGAGTGAGGGTACCGCGCTGGCCCTGGGCTATTGGGCTGATACCGCACTCTTCCAGCCCGGTGCCGCCTTGTCCATGGGCACGAACGATCAGATACCGGCGCCGGTCCTCGCCGACCGCATGGCATTTTTCGACTTTCTCGAGGACGAGGATCTGTGCGCGCCGCCGGACCACTTTTTCGCGCAGTTCACCGCGGGACTTCGGCAGCTCGATCGAATGCTTGCTGACGGCCGCCCCTGGCTACTCGGTGACGCGGCCAGCTGGGCAGACGTCGCTTGCTACAGCCCCGTCTGGATGTGTCGCGGCAATATCGCCGGTGGCGATGAACTGCTGGCACCGCTCGGGCGACTTCTCGCCTGGGAGGCCCGGGTAGCTGCGCTCGGTCACGGTGACCGCAGCGAACTCGACGCCGAGGCGGCGCTGACTGTTGCGAAGGAGGCAGAGCCGGTCACGAACCCTGCGGTTGCCGATGACGCCTGGCCCCGGCTCGCAGCGGGCACGCCGGTGCAGGTAGCGCCGGACGACTACGGGCGCGATCCCACCCCCGGCGAGCTGCTGGTGCTGAACGGCGATCAGATCGCTATCGTCCGCAAGGACGGGCCCCTCGGACGGTTGGTGGTCCACTTCCCGCGGGCGGGGTATCGCGTGGCACCGCTGCCATTGACTGAACAGCCATAAGAGGACAACACGATGTTCCAAGCCCTTTCCCCCTTGCGTTTTCACCGGCGCTGCGCCCTGGCGCTGCTCGCCGCCGGCCTGGCCGCGGGCCCGCTGCCCGCGGCGGCGAAAACGGCCGATGGTGCCGATGTGTACGAGCGCCACTGCGCCGCCTGCCATGGCGGTTCGGTGAAGAAGGCGCCGGAGAAAACCATGCTCCAGCTCATGTCGGCCCGGGTCATCCTGGCTGCCATGGAAGAGGGCATCATGCAGCCGCAGGCTTTGCCCCTTTCCCGCACCGAGCGCGAAGCCGTTGCGGAGTATCTCTCCGGCCAGGACCTCGCGGCGGCGCCGGCGGAGGTCGCTCCGCGCTGTGAGGCGGACACCATCGAGCCCGGCGCGGTGCGCGTCGGTGCCTGGGGCGTGAGCAAGGACAACCAGCGCTACTTTCCGCCGTCGCTTGCCGGTCTCACCGCCGGTGACCTTGCTGACCTCGAACTGAAGTGGGCGGTGCGTTTTCCGGACGCCATCCGCGCGCGCTCGCAGCCCGCCGTGGCGCACGGTAATGTTTACCTCGGCAGCCAGAGCAGCGGTGTTATCGCTCTGGATGCAAAACGCGGCTGCCTGCGCTGGCAGTTTCCCACGGTCGCCGAGGTGCGCACGGGCATCGTTGCCGACCCGGACCCCGCCACGCCCTATCTCTACTTCGGTGACCTCGTGGGCTATGTCTACGCCATCGATGCGCGCACCGGCACGCTGCTCTGGCGCGACCGCCCTGACGACCACCCGAGTCTGACGATCACGGCCGCCCCGGCGTTCCACGACGGCGCGCTCTACGTCTCCCTGTCCTCGCTGGAGGTCACAGCGGCAGCAGACCCCGCCTACGAGTGCTGCTCCTTCCGCGGCGCTGTTGTGCGGTACGATGCCCGCAGCGGCGAGCGGCGCTGGACCGCCTACACCATTCCGGAGGTGCCGGCGCCCGCCGGCACCAACCGCGCGGGAACGACAATCCTTGCGCCCTCCGGCGCACCGGTCTGGAATACCCCGAGTATCGACGCCGCCCGGGGACGACTTTATGTCGGTACCGGGGAAAACTACTCTTCACCGTCGGAGGGTCACTCCGATGCAATTATCGCCATGGACCTGGAAACCGGGGCGGTGGCCTGGGTCACGCAGGTGACCGAGGGCGATGCCTGGAACATCGCCTGCGAGCTGGAGGACGATGCCAACTGCCCGGTGGAAGATGGCCCCGACTACGACTTCGGTGCGGCGACGATCGTTGCCCGCACCGGCAGTGGTCGCGACGTGGTGCTCGCCGGGCAGAAGTCCGGCAAGGTCTATGCGCTGGATCCGGACGAGGAGGGCGCTGTGCTCTGGGCGCGCAAGCTTGGCCGCGGCGGCATTCAGGGCGGCGTCCATTTCGGCATGGCGGTAGCCGGCGACGCCTTCTACGTGCCCATGTCCGACTTCTACGGCGGTCCGCGCTGGCCCGGGGAAGCGCGCCCTGGCATGTTCCGGCTGGATGTGTCGACCGGTGAGACGGCGTGGTTCCACGGTCACGAAAATAACTGCGGTGAGCGCATGCACTGTCAGCCCGGAATTTCCGCCCCGGCCTCTGCCATCGAGGGCGCGGTATTGGCCGGCGCCATGGACGGCGTGTTGCGGGCCTACGACACCGACAGCGGTGAGCTGATCTGGTCCTTCGACACCGTGCGCTCCTTCCAGGCCCTCGGTGGCTACGAGGGCCGCGGCGGCTCCTTCGGCGGTGCTGCGGGCCCGGTCTTCGCCGACGGTATGCTCTACGTCAACTCCGGTTACGGCATCTACGAGCACATGCCCGGCAACGTCCTGCTGGCCTTCGGTCGCAGAGCGACGGTCAGTGACGCCGATCCCGAGGCAGCTGCGCCGTGAGGCCTGAGAGGGCGAGCACGTCGTCCCGGGACCGATGGCCCGCGAATTCGTTGTGGGGCACCGACACACTTCGCCCTGAGTCAGCGCTTAGCGTCTGTCGGTGCTGCGTCTCCCCCGCGGGCCGGCACGACGCTCCGGCTCCCCGTTGAGCTTGTAGAGCTCGCTTTTCAGTCCTTGTGCAAGGCGGCGCTCACTGTCACTCTGGCGACGCTCACGGTGCTTTTTCATGAAGCAGTGGCAGCGGGTAAGACTGCAGTCTTCCAGCGGCAGCGTGACGCCTTCCGTGGCCAGAAAGCGTTTGCCCTGTACTGCTTTGGCAGCTGAGCATGACCCCGGTGCCGCAACGATAGAGACGGCCGCATAGGGCGATGCTCCGCTCGCCGTGTCGTGCTTCGCGCTATGCCGGTTGCTCTCCGCTCTGCGAGCGGCGCCTTTCGAGAGCCTGGTCGCCTCGTGACGACCGCGCCGCGCGCCCGGTCGCCAGTAAAAATAGGCAATCAGAGCGACGCCCAGCACAAGTATCAGGCCTCCGATCATGATCTCGCCCTCCCTCGGCGATCTGCCGTTGTGCTAACGGTTGCGACCCAGACGCTCGTGGGCATTTACCCATTCGTTCTGCCGCGTTTCCTTGTCAACGCGGGTAGCGGCGCCCAGTGACAGTTCCCCGGCCACCACGAGGCCGGCGGCAAGCTCCGCCAGCTTGAGGGCTTTGCCTTTGCCATGGCAGCCCATGATCTCGAGGCACTCCCGTTGGGTGGGCAGGTTGGTGCCGCCGCCGTAGGTGGCCACAATCAGCGCGGGCAGGGTGACTGAGAAAAAATAGTCACCCTCCCGGGTGACCCGGTTATAGGTCGTGCACTGGTTGGACTCGCCGATATTGGCGATATCCTGGCCGGTCGCCAGGTACAGGGCTGCCAGGCCGTTGGCGGGGTGCGCTGCGTTGTTCGACGAGTGCGTGAGGAAGGAGGCGAGGGTGGTGATGCCCTGGCCGTAGTGCATGGCTTCCGGCGTGATCCGCAGGTTGCGCTCGAGGACTTCGCGGGGAATGGTGATCTCCGCGGTCACCCGGCGGCCCCGTCCCTTCAGGGAGTTCACCGCGGAGGTGCGCTTCTCGGTATCGAAATTACCCGAGAGCAGGTAGTTCTTCAGCTTCGGGTACTGTTCGCGGATCCATTCGCAGGCGACGAAGGTAGCCCGGCTGGTCATATTCTGCCCTGCGGCATCGCCGGTCGAGTAGTCGAAGCGCGTGAATACGAAGTTGTGCGCGTTGTAGTGCTCGATTTCAAGCAGCTTGCCCACGGAGGTCGTGCTTTCAGCCACGGCACGGATCTCGGGCTCGTGCTCGACCAGCCAAAGCTCGAAATCGCGGGCATCCCGCGCATCGCGGAAGACGAAGCAGGGTGCCCGCTGCATGGCCTCGCCGATGACCGTGGTGGTGACCCCGCCGGCCTCGCGGATCACCTTCATGCCGCGGTTGTAGCTCGCCAGCATGGTGCCCTCGACGGTCGCCATGGGCACGTAGAACTCGCCCCGGGCGTGTTCGCCGTTGACCAGCAGGGGGCCGGCGAGGCCGATGGGAACCTGCGCCACCCCGAAGAAGTTTTCTATGTTCCCGGCCATCTCCGGCGGGTCGAAAGAATAGCGCCGGGTGTGCTCGAGGTGTGCGGGCGTATTGGCCTCGATAAAGGCCTGGCGCTCGGCGATGATCTCGTCGCTGTAGTCGTTGTCAGCGGAGCGTGGTATGCGTTTGCTCACGGGTTTCTCCTTGCGTGATTCGGAGCGATGCGCTGGGGGCTTTGCTGCCCGGCGCCGCCGGCGCCGGGTGGGCCGGCTTCAGCCGAAAACGAAGAAGGCGAGCTTGTTTCCGTCCGGGTCGCGGACATAGGCGCCGTAGAACATATCGGGGATGCGTTGGCCGGGCTCCCCGTCGCAGCTCGCGCCCAGCTCAATGGCCCTGTGGTAGAGCTCGTCGACCTTTTCCTTGGTGCCGGCCTTGATCGCCGCCATGCCACCGTTCCCCGGGTGCGCGGGCTCGCCATCATAGGGTACGCACACCGCCACCATGGGTTCGTCCATGCTGGTGCCGATCATGGCGATCCGTTCCATATCGAAGAGCACCTTTGCGCCGAGGCCGGCCAGCAGTTCGCCGTAAAAGGCCTTGGCGGCGTCCATGTCCTTTACGCCGAGGGTCACGTATCCAAGCATCCGTTGTTCTCCTGTTATCGACTCGATCCCGGGTTTGCGGGTCCACAGTCTAGCGCAAAAGCGACTGCCGTCATCCCGCGATGGACTTGAACGCTTACTGCGGTGAGACTGCACCCATGGACAGCCTGGACCCGGACTTTCTTCACCTTGCGGTAGCCCTCGGTATCGGTCTTCTTTTCGGTGCCGAGCGGGGCTGGCAGCAGCGTTCTGCGCCCGATGGCGGGCGCGTTGCCGGCATTCGCACCTTCGGTCTCATGGGCCTTCTCGGCGGGGCCGCAGGGATGCTCACGGGGGAGGGTGGCGCCCTGGTGCTGGGCTTCGTCTTCCTCGGCCTCGTGGCCATGCTCACGGTGGCTCATGTGCTGGAGGCGCAGCAAACGCCGGACATCAGCATCACCAGCCTCGCGGCGGGCCTGCTTGTCTTCCTTCTCGGTGCACTGGCTACCCGAGGGGAACCGGGCCTCGCGGCGGCGGCGGCCGTGGTGGCGACGTTGCTGCTGAGCTACAAGCCGACGCTGCATCGCTGGCTCGGTGCGCTGGATGTCAAGGAGCTGCGTGCCGGTCTTCTGATGCTCCTCATTACCGTCGTGGTGCTGCCGGTACTGCCGGATCGCGGTTTCGGACCCTGGCAGGCGCTCAATCCCTATGCGATCTGGTGGATGGTGGTCCTCATCGCCGGGATTTCCTTCGTCGGTTATTTCGCCGTGCGTCTTGCGGGCACGCGCCGCGGCCTTCTGGTTACCGGCCTTGCCGGCGGGCTGGCGTCGTCCACGGCACTCACGCTGCAGTTGTCCCGGGCAGCCCGCGGTAACGGCGAGGCCGTGCCGTCCCTGGCAAGCGGTGTGCTTCTCGCCTGCGGCACCATGCTGCCGCGCATGGTTCTCGTGGCCACGCTCCTGAACGGCGCGCTGCTTGAATTTCTTCTTTTGCCAGCGCTTGCCATGGGCCTGGTCGTCTACCTGCCGATCCTTTTCTATTGGCACCGGGCACGGTCTGCCCGGGTCGACCTGCCCTCGCCGCTCAAAAATCCCTTCGAGTGGCGTGCGGCACTCGGCTTCGGCGCTCTCCTTGCGCTTATCATGCTCCTCGGCGAGGCCCTGCGGCAGGCCTTTGGTGAGCGGGGCATCATCGCTCTTGCGGCGGCGTCCGGAATCACTGACGTGGACGCGATCACCCTGTCTCTTGCGCGCATGAGCGGCAGCGAGCTGGCGACAGAGGTAGCGGCCTTTGCCATGATTCTGGCGGCGGCGGCCAACAATGCAGCGAAGGGCTTGCTGGCCTGGGGCCTTGGCGGCCGGGCCCTCGGGCTGCGCGTCGGCACGGTGCTGCTTGCCAGTTCCCTGGTGGGGCTGGCGGCAGCGCTGCCGCTGCTCGGGGGGCGTGTGCTCCCTTGAGCCCCGGTGCCGCGACCGCGTATCCTTGCTGCTTCTTCCAGGGTCACGGGTCGTATGCTCGAGCAAGTCGCGATCGCCGCCATCTTCCTGTGTCTTTTTTCCGGTCTCGTGCTCACCAGCGTCAGGCCCGTCGCCCTGTTTACCGGGGCCATGGCATTGGCTTATCTCCTGGGGCTCGTTGATACCGCGCAGCTTCTCGACAAGGCCTCGAACACGGGCCTCGTGACCCTCGTACTGCTGCTCCTGGTCTCCGTGGGGCTGGAAAAACTCAGCTGGCTCGAGCGCCTGTCTTCTCGTCTGGTCAGCGGTAGCTACCCGCTCAGCCTGCTGCGTTTGTGCACGGTGACGGCTGTCTTTTCGGCTTTCGTTAACAATACAGCGGTGGTGGCGACCCTCGCACACACAGTGCGCGCCAGCCGCGAACACCTGCCGTCGCGCCTGCTTATGCCGCTGTCCTATGCGGCGATCCTCGGCGGCACCATGACGCTCATCGGTACCTCCACCAACCTGATCGTCAGCAGCTTCCTCGAGGACGTCAGCGGCGAGGGACTGGCGTTCTTCGCCTTCCTCCCGGTCGGCGGCTGCGCGGCGCTGGTCGGCCTGCTGGTGATCCTGCTGACGTCCCGGCTTCTGCCGTCGCACCGCCGCGAGCCGGTGCGGGTAGACGAATACCTGGTAGAAGCGGAGGTTGGCGCGTCGTCAGCCCTGGTCGGGCGGAGTATCGCAGAGAATGGGCTGCGTGAGCTTGAAGAGCTGTTCCTGGTAGAGATTGTTCGTGGCGACCACCTCATCTCCCCGGTGGCACCGCAGGAATACATCGAGGCCGGCGACAAGCTGATCTTTTCAGGAGATATATCCCGGGTCAGTGTGCTCGAGCGCTTTCCCGGCCTTTCGCTTTTTGCCGTGGAGGAGGGGCTGCTGCGGGGGAATCTCACCGAGGTGATCCTGCTGCCCGGCGCCACGGTGGAAGGACGGACGATCAAGGACAGTGGTTTCCGCTCGCTCTTTGATGCGGCGGTGGTTGGCCTGCGGCGCGGCGGCAAGCGGCTTTCGGGCAAGCTCGGCAGCATCACGCTGCAGGCGGGCGACAGTCTCATGCTCGCCGTCGGCGCGGATTTCGCCGCGCGCCGCAACGTTGACAAGAATTTCCTGGTGGTTGATCAGAACGCTCTTCGCCGGCCGACGAGCCCCTGGCAGGATCTGTTCATGTGCAGCTGCCTGCTGCTCGCGGTGGCTCTCGCCGCCCTTGAGCTGGTGCCGCTGATCAAGAGCCTGGCCCTGCTGCTTGTGGCCATGGTGGGCCTGAAGATCGTGCGTGCCAGCGAGCTGCGACGCCGGTTCCCCTTCGGCCTGTGGCTCATCATTGCCTCGGCCCTGACCCTGTCTCAGGCCCTGACGAATACGGGGCTTGTGGCCGTATTGGCCGACGGCCTCCACGACGCGGTGGCGGGCCGTGGTCCGCTTATCGCCCTGGCCGGGATCTACCTTGCTACGCTGGTGATGACCGAGGTGATGACCAACAATGCGGCGGCGGCGCTTGCCTTCCCGATAGCCTACGGCCTGGCGACCAGCTACGGGCTGGACCCTACACCCTTCGCCCTTGCTGTCGCTTTCGGAGCCAGCGCGAGCTTTCTTACGCCCTACGGCTATACCACCAACCTGATGGTGCAGAACCTAGGCAGCTACGCCTTCGGCGATTACCTGCGCTTTGGCCTGCCCATGTCCCTGGCCTATTCGGCTACGGTGTTGCTGCTGCTGCCGGTTTTTTATCCGCTTCAGCCCGCTTGAGGTTCACAGCCGGGCGAGACGGTTGAGGTAGGGCAGATGCTCCCGGCCCACGTCGGCGTTCTCGCCGGTGCCCCCGGGTCGATTGTCTGCGCCGAGAGTGAACAGGCGGTAATCGCGCTGCGTGCGCCCGCCGAGCCCCACCTCGAAGCGGTAGCTGTTACCCCAGGGATCCCGGGGCAGCGCCGGCAGGTAAGCCGCCGCCGGTGGGACAAGTTCCTGCAGACCCTGAAGGGGCACGTCGCCGGTCTCCGTTATGTGCGCCTGCACGGCGGCCTCCAGGGCACGCAAGTCTGCGTGGATCTGACCGAGGGTGCCGCTGCCGCCCTGCCAGGGTGGCATGCCCAGCTCCTTTTCCAGTGCTGTCGCCGGCTTATCGGTGCAGAACAGCGCCAGCTGTTCCGCCGTGGGTCGCCGGTAGCTTTTACCCCCGCTGTAGATGAAATCGTGCGTTTCGACGCGGAAGCCCTGAAGGTCTGTGGCCGTGTAGCGCCCGCAGATGACCTCCCCGGGAAACCGGTGCAGGGCACTGAAGCTGGTGCCGTAGGGCGACGGCAACTCGGCGATGATCGCGTCCCGGGCGTCCCGCTCGAGGGAAGCGCAGCCTGCCAGCAGAGTGGCGGCCAGGGTCAGCGGGGCGATAGGTCGGAGCATGGGGCTTTCCTTACCGGGTAAGTCGGCTGCGGCAGAAGTATGGCGCTGGCAGGCGGAACCGACAAGCCCGGCCGGATCAGGCTGAACGTCGGCCGGAACGGACGTCCCCGCAGGCGACCGCTTCTGCCACGCTGACGGTCCTGTCAGAGAAAGGGAGAGCCCCGGATGGCGCCGCCAAGCCTGCCTTCACTGCCGCCGCTGGCCGTGGTACTCCTCGCCGGCCTGTCGCTGCCGGCACGCGCGCAGCTTCCGCTGAGCATCGAGGCGCTGCTGGTACAGGACCACCGGCTCAGTGCCACGGTGATCGCCGGCCGCAGCAGTCATCGCGAGCCGGTGCTGGCCCGGGGCCCTGCGGGCGCCTCGCTTGCCTGGCGCGAGTTCACCGTCGACCAGAGCGGCTTCGGCCTGCGCTATGGCGTGTCACCGCGGCTTGAGCTGAATGCCCGCTACGAGCACAACAGCCTGCACTGGACCCTGGATGGGGGTAGCGCGGGCCGGGACAGCGGTGCGCGTGTCGTCGCCGGCGCCAACTGGCTCGCGCTCCGGGGCAGCGCCGGTTCGCTGCTCCTCGATGTGCGTCTCGATGCGGCGGCGCGTACCCTCGGCAGCCTGGATGGCTGGCAGGCCGCGGCCGGGGGCAGCCTCGGCGCAACCTGGTACCGGCCGCTCGATCCGGTGGTGCTTGCCGTTGCCGCGCGCTATCGCGAGGTACGCAGCCGGCGGACCCCCCTCGGCACGCTGCAGCCCGCACCGGCGACCACCGTTGATGCGTCGGTAAATTTTGCCCTGAATCAACAGGTAACGCTGCTTGGCGGTGTCGCGCTGGTGCACCAGGATGAGGGCGGCACGCCGCTCCCCCGGGCGTCGGGCGGCAGCCTGCGTGCCAGCCTGATGACGGGGCTGGCCTATCAACCGGTGGCTCCGGCCACGCTGTTCCTTCGTGCCCGCCTGCCGGTGGGCGCCAGTGAGGGCGGGGGCGGTATTACCGCCGAATTGCTTTACGAGTTTTGATGAGGGTGGAAACCGGTGCTGTGGCGCCGTTACACAAGGAGGTGTTGACCATGAAAAAACTGAAGAGCCTGCTCCTGGCAGGTATGTTTGCTACGCTGGCAGCGGGCCCTGGACAGGCAGCTGCCGGCCCGGACCCGGTAGCGGTCGCGTTCGGCGGTGTGAGTCCGCAACTCGAGCGGATGCCGGACAGCGAGCTGGACGGCTATCGCGGGCGTCTGGCGCCGATGCTGGCACTGCCGCTGACCATCGTCGCTGCGGACCTCGCCCTGATCGGCGCGTTCTGGGGCGTTTATGTGCCGATGTATGGCGGCGGCGCCTGCCTGAGCTGCAGCAAAAGCCCCGATCTGCACTGACCGTGGGCCCGCGGCGTTCTGCCGCGGGCCCCATCAAGCTACTGAGCGGGAGCGTATGGAAAAATGAAAAAATCTCTGCGTGACCTCGCCGCGCGCCGCGCCCGCGACAACCGTTACCGGGCTCTTTTGAACCGCTATCTGTGGCCCTGGCTGGGCGGTCTTCTTTTACTCGTCACTGGCCTTGCGGTCGCAGCCCTGCGCATCGCCGGCACGGTGCCGGCGCCGTTGCTGGTGTCACTCTGCGCCGTCTACGTCACGGGCACCGTCCTTGCCTATCAGCGCGCGCAGCACCGGGCCCGGCGGGAAGTTGCCAGCGAGAACGATCTCGATGCCTACGAGCCGCCGGAGGACCTGCTCTGAGCGCGCGAAGGGCAATCCCGCCAGTACTACTGTCCCTGCTGGCGTTCGCGCCGGCATCAGCGCCGGCCTTCGAGCACTGGCAGGCCTTGCGCGACAAGGGGCTGATCAAGCAGCAGCGCGATTACAGCTGCGGCCTGGCTGCGCTGGCGACGGTGTTGACCCACTACTTTCTCACGCCGACTTCAGAGGAGGCTCTTCTCGAAGCACTGGCTTCCAACGGGGAGCGCGAGGCGCGGTGGATCGAAGAGGGGGTGTCGCTGGCGGCCCTGGCGCGTCTGGCGCGGGATCGCGGTTTCGCCGCGGCTGGTGTTGCCGTGGCACCGGGCGCACTTGATCGCCTGGGAGTGCCCGCCATTGCCTATCTCGAGCTGGGCGAGGATGCGCACTTTACCGTGCTGCGCGGCGTTGCCGCCGAAGCAGTGGAATTGGCGGACCCGTCCTGGGGAAATACCCGCATGGTGCGCGCGACCTTCGAAGCCGCTTTCCTGCGCGAGGACGGCCGCGGCCGCCTGCTCGTGCTCGCGGGAACACCGGGCAAACCGGTGGCTGCCGATTATTTCGGGCTCCGGCGGCCGTTGCCACTGTTGCGTCCGCCCCGCTAGCGGTGCCCGGGCACCGGAAGGCGCCCCGGCCGGCGCGAGCGTTGCTGCCTAAAGCTCGCAGAGCGTCAGGCCGAGGGCTTCGCGGAGGCCTGCGGTGGCATCGCGCTGCGCGGTGCCGGTGATCACGGCAGTGCTGGCGCGCTCCGGTACCAGGTATTCACTCGCGACGCGCACGAGGTCGTCATGGCTGATTGCCAGGACCTGCTGTCGGAAGGCCATGCGGCGCTCGTGGTTGCGCCCGAAGCGGCGGTTGTGGAAATCCTGCCGCGCTTCCCCGGCGGGGGAGCCGGGTTTATCGAAGCTGGCGATTACCCCGAGGACAGCCTCCTCAAGCGCCGTCGGGTCCGGGGCTCGTTCGAGGAGCCAGCGTATGGAGGCGTCGAAATCATCCAGGGTTTCCTCGAGTCGCGGGTCCCGGTAAGAAAAGAAGCGGAAGGCTGCAATGCTCGAGTCCTGCGATGCGCCGCCGCCGTAGGCGCCGCCCTGCTCGCGAATCGCCCGGTGCAGGAAGCCGTTGCGAAGGTAGGCTGCCAGCACAGTGAGGGCCGCGGCATCCGGGTGGCCGACGGGTACCGTCGGGTAGGCCCGGGCGCAGAAATTCACCTGCGTATTGGTGAGCCAGCACTCGCCCCGGCGCTCCTGCACCGCTGCAAGGGCAAGGCCGCTGCCGCCGTCGGCCGACAGCTGCGCCGCCAGCGTTCGCGCTGCAGCGAGCAGCTCCGCCCGGGTACCCGGCTCGGTAACCGTGAGCAATTCCTGCTGCGGCGCCGTGAGGCGCCCGTGCAGTGCCTCGAGGCTGCCGGCAAAAGCCTGCAGTTCGCTGTCCGTGCCCAGGGCCCGGTCCAGGATGCGCAGGCGGCGCAGCCCCTCAAGGCCCGTCGAGCTGTGGTGCAGCCGGGCCATCGGGCTCATGCCCGCAGAGGCGGCCGCCATGGCGAGGCTGTGCCCCTGGCCGGTTATGGCCTGGTCGCGCCGGGCGCGCTGCTGGGCCACGAGTTCGCGCAGCCGAGGCAGCTCGTCGAAGCGGAGCGTCTGGCGGGTGTCGCGCATGAGCGCCAGCTGATCGCCGGCCTTGCGCTGCAGGGCTTTGCTCGACAGCACGAGGCTGGCACGGACCTGCTGCGCGTTATCAACGTCGCCGCGCATGCTCGTGTACACGCTGATGCCGCCGACGGCGGCAGACTGCCGGTGCTGGGTGGCGAGGTAATCAGCCTCGCCCAGGCCGAGTTCCGTGGCCATGCCCGTGTAGTGTGGCAACAGGGCCAGCTCGTCTTCGCTGAGCGCCGGCAGCGGCGCCACGAGCTGCTGGTAGACAAGCCCGTTGGTGCCGGTCTCGTAGGTTGTGACCGGCAGTCCGTCGGCCTCGTCTTCATGGTAGGCGAGGCGCGGCAGCTCCGCCGGTACATCGGCCAGGGTCACCCGGGGCAGGATGCTGATATCGTCCACGACCCCCTGTCGCTCTTTCAGCGCTGCCGCGCGCTCAACGATCGCCTGTTCACCGGCGGGATTGAGGGCAGCGCGGAGCGCCGCCAGGCGTTGCTGCTCCGCCTCGGCGCGGCGGGCGGCAAGGGTGGCGTCCGGGGTCATCACCAGAGTGACCCGGTTTGTGTTGTCGAGCAGCAGGCGCCGGGTAAGGGTGGGCAGGTAGTCCGGATCACGGATTTTCTCGCGCAACGCCTCGAGTGCCGGCTCCAGATCCAGGGCGGCAATAGGGTCGCTGTAGTGGGTCGCGCTGCCGATGGCCTGCATCATCAGGCTGAGGCCGTAGGGAAAACCGTCGCCGCCGACCTCGCGCTGATGCAGCTCCAGCTGGTGCAGCACCGCCTCGACCTGCTCCTGGGGCACACCCTCCCGGGCGACGCGCTCCAGCGTTGTGAGCACCAGGGCTTCAAGGTCATCGGCACGGTCCGCCTCGCTCCCCTCGATGCCGCAGCAGAAGACCATCTCGCGCATGCCGTCCTCGAGGCCGCAGAGCGGTGAGGGCGCGCTGCCCAGCGCCGTGGTCTCCAGTGCGTGCTGCAGCGGGGATGCACTGTTTTCGAGCAGTACGCTGGTCAGGAGCTGCGCTTCGAGCATTGCCTCGAGGTCGGCGCTTTCGCCGAGCATCCAGCCGAGCACCACATGCGTTTTCCCCGTGAGGTCGTCGCCCTCGTCGCAGGCGTAGGGTGCGGTGACGCGCGTCGGCGCGGCGAAGCGCTGCTCCGGCGTCACGGCGATGCGCTCGTCCAGCTTTTGGAAGCGGCCGAGGGCGCGATCCTCGAACACCGCCTGGTGCTCGGTGGCCGGGATGTCGCCAAAGGTCATGAAGATGGCATTGGAGGGGTGGTAGTGGCTGCGGTAAAAGGCGGTGAGCTGCTCATAAGTGAGCGAGGGAATTTCCGCCGGGTCGCCGCCGGAGTTGTGGTGGTAGGTGCTGGTGGGGAACAGGTGCTCGCAGAGCGTCTGCCACAGCGTGGCTACCGGCGAACTCATGGCGCCCTTCATCTCGTTGTAGACCACACCGCGGTAGACCAGTCCGGTCGTCGGATCATCGGGTTCGGCGAACTCCACCCGGTGTCCCTCCTGGGCGAAGTCCAGCGGGTCCAGGCGCGAGAAGAAGGCCGCATCGAGGTAGACGTCGAGCAGGTTTGTGAAGTCCTTGCGGTTCTGGCTGGCAAAGGGGTAAGCCGTCCAGTCGGAGCTGGTAAAGGCGTTCATGAAGGTATTAAGAGAGCGCCGGAGCATCATGAAGAACGGGTCGCGCACGGGGTAGCGTTCGCTCCCGCAGAGCGCCGTGTGCTCGAGAATGTGGGCAACGCCTGTGGAATCTTCGGGAACCGTGCGGAAGGCGACCAGAAAGACGTTTTCCGGATTATCCGAGGCGAGGTGATAGTGGAGGGCGCCGGTCTCCCGGTGGACGAAGTGCTGCACGGTCAGGTTGAGAGCCGGGATACGAGCCTCCCGGATGCCCTCGAAAGCCGGATGAGCAACCGGTCGGCGGGTCTCTGCGATATTCATGGCGCTCCGCTAAATGCTGGTAGAAAAAGCGTCATTGTAGCGTCATCGCAGCTTTCTTGCGCGGGTGCCGGGGGGCGCCAGCTCGATACGGTAGAGCCAGGGCCAGTTCTTCCCGGTTACCCAGAGCTGCCCGGCGCTGTCCTGCGCAATACCGTTGAGCACATCGGTGTCGCGGCGCCGTTCCGGGAGCGGCAGGAGCCCGGTCAGGTCTACCTCGGCCTCCACGGCACCGGAGTCCGGGTTGATGATCACGATACGGTCTGTGGTCCATACATTGGCCCAGAGCTGACCATCGATCCATTCGAGCTCGTTCAGGCGCGGCAGTGGCTGCCCGTCCCGCAGGACCGGGAGGTGCCGTAGCGGCCGCAGCGTTTCCGGGTCGAGGAAGTGCACCGTGGCGCTGCCATCGCTGTAAATCAGCGAGTCCTCGTTGTGGGTGAGCCCCCAGCCCTCTCCCGGGAGCCCGAAGCGGGCGAGCGGGGTCAGGCTTGTGGCGTCGTAGATCACCCCGAAACGGGCGCGCCAGGTGAGCTGGAAGATGCGGTCGCCAAAGCGGGTGATGCCCTCGCCGAAGAGCCGGGCCGGCAGGCGTCGCTCTTCCAGGAGATTCATGGCCGGGAAAGTGTAGCGGCGAAGCCGTGACTGGCCGTATTGCCCGGTGCCAAGGAGCAGTGTGGCGCCGTCGAACTCGAGGCCCTGCACGAAGCTGTCCCGGGGCAGGGGACGCTGCTCAAGAACCCGGTAGCCGTACTGCGCCGGGGCTCCGGCCAGCGCTGTGGTCGTGGCAAGGGCACAGAGTGTGATGAGGGCAAGGCGGATCAACGGACAACTCCGGCGCGCTGAAGGTCGCGCAGGAGAAAACGCGCCGGGGCCAGCGCCCGCGCCAGGGCGCGCGGTAGCGGCGGCGGCTCGTCGCAGACCTGGCTGGCGATGAGCTCTGCGGCGAGGGGCGCGCTGCTGAGCCCGCGGGAGCCGTGGCCGGTGCTCAGATAAAGCCCCGGAAGGCAGGGAGCGCGCGCCGGCACCTGTGCCCGGGCATTTTTCGCGAGGGGGCCGTAGCATTCCCGGAAGGCGCCGGGCGCCGGTACCGGTCCGGCGAGGGGGAGGTAGTCCGGCGTTCCACAGCGCAGCTCAGCTCTACCGGCGATCGTTGCCGGATCCAGGGTCCGCAGCGCTGGTGCCCAGGCCGGCACGGCGGCGGCCAGCGCATCGAGGTTGTGCCGGTGATCAGCTTCACGCAGCGACCGATCGGCATCCCCGGGGACGAAGCTCGCACCGAAGTTCAGGGTGCCCTCCCGGGGCGGTGTGACGTAGCCGCTGTGGCAGAACGGTGCCCGCAGCGTTGCCGGAAGAGCCTCCGCGGGCAGGCCGCTCACCTGGCCCCGGATCGGCTTCAGCGGCAACCAGTCGAGGCCCGCCAGGCGGGTGCTGGCGACGCCGGCGGCCACCACGGCCACCTCGGCGCTCCAGCGTCGCCCGTCGCCGGCGGTCGCTACCCAGCCGTCATCGTTCGCTGCCAGCGTGATCTCACCGCAGTGCTCGAGGAGCGTGATGCCGGTGCATGCCAGCAGTGCGCGGCAGGCGGCGGCCGGGTGCAGCCAGCCCGAGTGGGGCAGCCACAGGCCGCCGGCGGCCGGGGTGATACCGAGGCGCTGTGCGGCGCTGGCCGGGTCCAGCACCTCCGCCAGCTCGGGAATGGCTGCAAGGGCCGGTCCCAGCTGGTCCAGGCGCACCTTGGGTCCGGCCATCTGGAAGCAGCCGGCGAGTTCTCCGTCTTCTCCCGGGCGCAGCCTGCCGCTGTCGAATAGAGCGCGATAGCAGCGCGCGGCATCGAGGTAGCCGAGGAGGGCGATGTCCGTGAGCGGTGCGTGCCGGTGCGACAGGCGGGTAAACAGTACCCCCTGGGCGTTGCCCGATCCGCGCCCGGCCACCGGGCCGGCTTCCAGAACGCTGACCGCCACACCCCGGCGGGCGAGGGCGGCGGCGGCGCAGGCACCGGCAATGCCCGCGCCGATAACGAGAGCGCTGGCGGGCGCGTTCGGCACCTTCGCAGGCAGATCCCAGGGAGTATTCCCGGGTGCTGCGGTTGCCGGTGCAACGGAGAGGCTCCCCCGGAGCGATTCGCGTTTGCTGCCGAAACCCGGTCGTTTCGCCATAGTAAAGCCGGCCGCGGCGAGGCCCCGGCGGACCTTGCCGGCGGCGGTAAAGGTGCCGACCGTAGCACCGGGCCTGCTCAGCTGCGCCAGCGTCGGCCAGAGCGTCGACGCCCAGAGCGCCGGATTTGCGGCTGGCGCGAAGCCGTCGAGGTACCAGGCGTCGAACCACCGGCGCCCGTGGCTGGCAAGCTCCGCGAGCGCACCCGCAGCCTCGCCCCAGCAGAGGTCGAGCACGACCCGTCCTTCGTCGAAGAGCAGTCGGTGCACCCCGGGCACCGGCGGCGGGTACTGCGCCGCGAGGGCGGCGGCGGGCGCCGCAAGTTCCGGCGGCAGGGCGCCGGCACAGCGCGCCAGATCAGCCGCGGTCAGCGGCGACACCTCCACAGCCCAGTAGTGCAGCCGCAGCTCTCGCGGCGCTTCGCGGCGCAGGGCCTCCAGGGTTACCAGGAAATTCAGCCCCGTGCCGAAGCCGAGCTCGCCGATGCGAAACTGGGGCGCCGGGTGGTGCTGCCAGCGCTTCGGCAGGTCGTTGCCGTCGAGGAAAACATGGCGGCTTTCCGCCGGGCCGTCTTCCGGGGAAAAATAGATGTCGCCGTAGCGGCGCGAGCGCGGTGTGTCCTCCGGCGCCCAGTCGAGCTCGGCGGTGGCCAGAGGGCGCCAGGGGGCGTGCTGTGGGTCCATGGGTGTCGTGCGAGCCGGGCCGTCAGAGGCGCAAGGATAGCAGAGGCCGGGGGGCCACTGGCCACGGCTCGCTGCAGCGTTTAGACTCGCCCGTCGTCAAGCTACGCGCACGAGAATCAGCATGGCCGGGACCCAGACCTATACGCTACCGACGGACAAGTTCCTGACGCTGTCCATGAATCTCCTGAACAAGGTGTTTCTGGAAGCGACTCGAACGGAGGCGAAGAACCTCTACCGGGAGATCAGCGAGGGTCAGTCCGTGCCGCTCACGCGCGTGCGCATGGAGGATGGGTCCGAAGTGCGCTTTGATCTCTCCATGGACCACAGCAAATACCAGGGCCGTCTCAACTTCGGCGCCTTCCGCGCCGGCCTTACACTCCTGGTGGCAAACATCGTCGAGGCTCTCCGCGAGGAAAAGCCCGTGAGGACCTTCCACGCCGAGCATGACCAGAATGTGATGATCTTCGGTATCGCCGCGGTAACCGTCGAGGACGGCGAGCCGAGCGTGCTCGTGCTCGGTGCCGATGCCGGCAGCGGGCAGCCCTCCGTGCTGCTGCAGCTCATGTACCTGGAGCACGGTCAGTTCGCCGAGCAGGCTGCTGCCGGTGAGGCAGCCGACAACGGCTGATGTCGGGGTGCGCCTGCGGGCGCACGCTCCTTCGTCATGACTGAGCAGGAAGCCACCGCAGCGCCCCGCGCGATCCCGCCAATCCACTATCCCGAGGACCTGCCGGTTGCCGCCCTGCGCGGCGAGATCGCCGAGGCCCTCGCCAGCCATCAGGTGGTGATCGTTGCCGGCGAGACCGGCTCCGGGAAGACCACCCAGCTGCCCAAGATCTGCCTGGAGCTGGGGCGCGGCCGCATGCAGCGTATCGGTCATACGCAGCCGCGGCGCCTTGCCGCGCGCAACGTCGCCCGGCGCATCGCGGAAGAGCTGGGGACCCCCCTCGGCGGGCTGGTCGGCTTCCAGGTCCGTTTTCAGGACAGCGTCGGGCCCCAGACAGCGGTCAAGCTCATGACCGACGGCATCCTCCTCGCGGAGCTGCGCCGGGACCGGGACCTGGCTGCCTACGATACGCTGATCATCGACGAAGCCCACGAGCGCAGTCTCAATATCGATTTCCTCCTCGGCTATCTCCATCAACTGCTGCCCCGGCGGCCCGATCTCAAGGTTGTTATCACTTCCGCAACAATCGACGTAGAACGCTTTTCCCGCCACTTTGACGGTGCGCCGGTCGTCGAGGT
This sequence comes from Pseudohaliea rubra DSM 19751, assembly GCF_000764025.1. Classification (GTDB taxonomy): domain Bacteria; phylum Pseudomonadota; class Gammaproteobacteria; order Pseudomonadales; family Halieaceae; genus Pseudohaliea; species Pseudohaliea rubra. The sequence goes on from NZ_KN234748.1 coordinate 70,344, forward strand.
GCCAGGGCGCTCCTATCCCGTCGAGACCCACTACCTGCCGCCGGAGCCCGGAAAAGACCGCGACCCGCTGGAGGCGCTTGCCGGGCGCGTACGCGAGGTGCGCGACGGGCTCTGGGGACCGCGGGGCGACATGCTGCTGTTCCTCCCCGGGGAGCGGGACATCCGGGAGCTGGCCCATGCCCTGCGCGGCGAGGCGGGTCTGGATGTGCTGCCGCTTTATGCGCGCCTCGGTCAGGCGGAGCAGGCCCGGGTCTTCGACCCGCGCAGCCGCCGCGGCGTCCGGGTCGTTCTCGCTACCAACGTAGCCGAGACCTCGGTTACCGTGCCCGGTATCCGCTACGTGATTGATCCGGGGGAGGCGCGGATCAACCGCTACAGCCCGCGCTCGCGGATCCAGCGCCTGCCCATCGAGCCGGTGTCCCGGGCCAGCGCGGACCAGCGCAGGGGCCGCTGTGGCCGCGTCGGTCCCGGCGTGTGCCTGCGCCTCTACAGCGAGGAGGACTATCTCTCGCGGCCCGCTTTCACGGACCCGGAGATCCGTCGCAGCAACCTGGCGGCGGTTATCCTGCAGATGCTGGCTCTGCGCCTCGGCGCCGTGGAGCGCTTCCCTTTCCTCGAGCCGCCCGAAAGCAAGGACGTGCGCGAGGGGTACCGGCTCCTCGGGGAGCTCGGCGCCGTCGACCCGCGGCAGCAGCTCACCTCCCTGGGTAAAAAGCTCGCACGGCTGCCTATCGACCCGATCGCGGGGCGTATGATCCTCGCCGCCAGTGACTATGGCTGCGTCGCCGAGGTGCTGGTCATCGCCAGTGCGCTGGCCGTGCAGGATCCCCGGGAGCGGCCGCCAGAGCGCCAGGCGCAGGCGGACCAGGCCCACGCCCGATTCCGGGATCCGCGCTCGGATTTCCTGGCCTTTGTGCAGCTGTGGCGCTACTTCGAGGAACAGCGCCAGGCACTCAGCCAGAACCAGCTGCGCAAGCTCTGCCAGCGCGAGTACCTGTCGTTCCTGCGTATGCGCGAGTGGCGGGACATTCACCGGCAGCTCAGTATCGCCTGCCGTCAGCAGGGCATCGCGGTGCCACCCGTGCTCCCCGAGGAGCCGGACTACACGGCGATTCACCGGGCCCTGCTGCCCGGGCTGCTGTCGAACATCGCCCAGCGCCGGGAGGGGCGGGAGTACCTCGCTGCGCGCAACCGCAAGCTCTGGGTGTTCCCCGGCTCCACGCTGCATCGCAAGCCCCCGACGTGGCTGGTGGCGGCCGAAGTCGTGGAGACGAGCCGGGTCTTTGCCCGCACCGCCGCGGCCATCGAGCCGGACTGGCTGCTGGCGGCGAACCCTGCGCTGTTGAAGCGTCACTACTATGAGCCCCGCTGGCAACGCGGCAGCGGCCGGGTGGTGGCCACAGAGCGGGTCACGCTCTTCGGCCTGACGGTCAGTGACGGCACGACGGTGCATTACGGACCCATTGACCCGCCGGTGGCGCGGGAACTGCTGATCCGGGAGGGCCTGGTGAGCGGTCGCTGGCGCCAGAAGCCCGCTTTCCTGCGCCACAACCTCGCCGAGGCCGCGGCTCTCGCGGATCTCGAGAACCGCACCCGCCGCCGGGACCTGCTCGTGGATGAGGAGACGCTGTTCGCGTTCTACGATGAGCGTGTGCCGGCGACGATCACCACGGCGGCCGGACTCGCGCGCTGGCTGAAGCGGACACCCGGCGCCGACGCCAGCCTCCGGCTGTCGCGCGGGGAGCTCGCTGCACGCCTCCCCGGGGATGATCTCGAGGCCCAGTTCCCGGATGAACTGACCTGGGAGGGGCAGCTTTATCCCCTGTCTTACCGCTTCGAACCCGGGGGTGAGGCAGACGGTGTCTCGGTAACGGTACCTGTGGCGCTCCTCAACCGGGTACCCCGACACCGCTTCGACTGGCTGGTCCCCGGCCTCCTCCGGGAGAAGTGCGAGGCCCTGGTTCGCGGCCTGCCCAAGCGGTTGCGGCGCAACCTCGTGCCGGTGCCGGACACGGTGCTGGCCGCCCTGGGTGAGCTGTCGCCGGCTGACCGTCCCCTGGCTGACGCGCTGGCGCCGGTGCTGTCCCGGCTCGGGGGCTGTCGCGTGACGGCGGCCGATTTTTCCCCGGCGTCCCTGGACGACTTCTATCGCATGAATGTCCGCGTCGTCGATGCAGACGGCAAGCTGCTGGCGCAGGATCGGGACCTCGAGACGCTGGTTGTCCGCTTCCGCGACGAGACCGCTGCCGCGGTGAGCGGGCCCGGCGCGGCGGGGCCGGCACGGGCGGGCATCACGACCTGGGACTTCGGAGAACTCCCCGGGCGCTGGAGCGAGAAGCAGGCGGGGATTGCCATCGTGGCCTTCCCGGCCCTCGAGGACCGCGGCGAGAGCGTGGCCCTGCGGCTCTTCGATTACGCCGAGGATGCGCTGGCGAGCCACCGTCGGGGCCTGGCCAGGCTGGCGGCTCTGCAGCTGGCGCGGCCGCTGCGCGGCCTGCGCAAGCAACTCCTGCGGGCCAATGAGGACCAGCTCTTGTTCGCCGCGGCGGGCCTGGAGCGGGAGCCGCTCCTCGAGGACGCCCTTGCCGCGGCCGTGCTCGAGGCCTGCGGCCTCGGCGTCGGCGACTGCCGTGATGCGGAGACTTTTGAAGCCGCCCTTGGCCGGGGGAACGCCCGCCTCATTGCTGTTGTCAACGAACTGGAGCAGCGCCTGCGCAATCTGCTCCGGCCCCTGGCCGCAGCGCGGCCGCAGCTGGTAAAGCTGGCCGTGCAGTGGCCGGCGGCGGTAGCAGATGTGGAGGGACAGCTCGCAGACCTGCTCCGCCCCGGTTTTCTGGTTGACACGCCCTTTACCATGCTGGCGCAGTATCCCCGCTATGCCAAGGCGCTGGCCCATCGGCTCGAGCGCCTGCCCGCGCAGCCCGGCAAGGATGAGCAGGCCCGCGCGCAGCTCGAAATGCTCAAAGCACCGCTTGAGGCCCTTCTCGTCGAGCGTCCTCACGTCAGGCTCAGTTCCCCTGAGATAATGACCTACACAGAAATGCTCGAAGAGTTTCGAGTGTCTCTCTTTGCCCAGCAGCTGGGCACGGCGCGTCCGGTCTCGGCCAAGCGCCTGGCCCGGCAGTGGGAGGCCTGTGAGGCCTGGCTGGCGGCACATCCGCGCTAGGAGTCGCCTCCGGGCCGGTAGTCAGTCGTCGGCCGGTCCTTTGCCGCGGGGGCAGAGGTAGCGCCGGCGCGGGTCCGACCCTGCCGGCGGCGCTTAGCGAGCGGCCCGCCCGGGCCCCTGCTGTTGTATCGGGACCGCCCCGGGCTTAAAATTGCCGGTTAGATTTCGGGGAACAGCAATGCGCGCTCGTGTGGTTCTGGCCTTCGCCCTTGTCCTGTCCTGTGCCCAGGTAGCGCAGGGCAGTGATATGGATCCCCTCGAACCGATCAACCGTCCGATCTTTGCCTTCAACGACATGCTCGATACCTTCGTGCTGCGCCCCGCGGCCAAGGGCTATGACTATGCGGTCCCGCAGACCGTGCAGCAGGGCATCGGCAATTTCTTTGGCAACATGGCCGATGTGAACCGTTCGGTGAATGCACTGCTTCAGGGCAAGTGGGATGGCGCCGGTGCCTCGGCAGGCCGGGTGCTCGTAAACAGTACCCTGGGCATGTTCGGCTTCTTCGACGTCGCTACGGAACTCGGGATCGAGCGTCACCGCGCCGATTTCGGCGAGACCCTGGCTGCCTGGGGGGTGCCCCAGGGTCCCTACCTGGTAGTGCCGTTGTTCGGTCCGCGTACCGTGCGCAGCGGCACCGGCACGCTGGTTGATACCTTCGCCTCCGTGCCGTTCTACATCGAGGATTCCTCGGTGACCTGGAGCCTCTTCAGTCTGGGGATCGTCCATGGACGGGCGCGGCTCCTCGAGTCGGACCAGCTCCTGTCCGGAGACCGCTACATCTTCATCCGTGACGCCTACCTGCAGCAGCGGGCGGCGCGCCTGTCCGGGGGGACGGTGGAGGATGAATTCTCCGATTTCGAGGACGACTGGTCGGAGGATTTCTGACTCCCCGGTGCCGAAACTGTGAATAGTGCCCCCGGGCGCGTCACGCGCCTTGCCCGGGAGCCACGGTGGGCGTAGTGTCCGAGCAAGTCCGGAGCCCTGATTCATGCAGATGACACACAGTGGCAAAGTGCTGGTCATCGATAATGACCCCGAGCGCGCTGAGGCCCTGGCCGGGCTTGTGACCGGCGCCGGTTTCACCACTGCCACGACCACCGACGTGACCAACTCCACCCAGTCCCTGAGCGATGCCAGTGATCTGGATGTAATCCTCTGTGAACTCGATCTCGACGGTGTTTCCTGGGGTGAGGCCAAGCGCACCCTGCGGGAAATGAACGTCCAGGTGCCGGTTATCATGTTTGCCGATGAGGCCTCTGCGGCCAGCATGATGACGGCGCTGCGCCTCGGTGCGAATGACTTCTTCGCTCGCCCGGTGGAAGACGCCCAGGCCCTCTTCGACTCCATGGACCGCTGCGTGCGGCAGCGGCAGATGAGCCGGGAACTGCGCCAATCCCGCAAGCGCCTGGAAGCAGCCAACCGGGAGCTCAAGAACACAGTGCGTGTCCTTGAGCAGGACCAGCAGGCGGGCCGGCAGGTCCAGCTGCGCATGCTGCCGACGTCACCGATGGTGATCGGTGACTATGTCTTCAGCCACACCGTGATCCCCTCGCTCTATCTGAGTGGCGATTTCACCGATTACTTCACCGTGGGTCAGGATTGCGTGGTGTTCTTCATGGCCGACGTATCGGGCCACGGCAGCTCCTCTGCGTTCGCCACGGTGCTCCTGAAGAACCTTTTCGCGCGCAAGCGCTCTGACTTCCTGCGCAAGAGTGACGCCGCGGTTCTGGACCCGGTGCGCATGCTCGAGCTTGCCAACAAGGAGCTCCTTGATCTCGGTGTCGGCAAGTTTGCGACCATGATCGTCGGCACGCTGGACATGACGGCCAACCGCCTGCGCTACTCGGTGGCGGGACACCTGCCCCTGCCGGTGCTCGTCTCCGATGCCGGCGCCGACTACCTGCCCGGCGAGGGGACGGCAGTGGGGATGATGCCGGAGGCGGCCTTCGCGGTGCAGGAAGTCGCGCTGCCGGAGAGCTTCACGCTGGCGCTCTTTTCCGACGGTATTCTCGAGATTCTGCCGCCGGACAACCTGCTGGAGCAGGAGTCCTTCTTCCTCGACGTTTTCCGCCAGGGCAGCGAGACACCGGCGGCGCTGGTGACCCGCCTGGGTCTTGATTCCGTGGCGACGGCCCCGGATGACATTGCCGCCCTGTTCGTGGGCAAGCGGGCTGCCAGTGAGTGAAGGACGGGTGCTGGCGGCCTGTCAGGACGGCGCCTACGTGCTGCGCCTGACCGGCGATGTGCGTATGACGCTGTGTACGTCCCTCGATGAGTATCTCGAGCAGATGCTCTCGGACCCGGCCTTTGCCAGCGTATGGATTGATCTCTGCGACGTGGAGGGGCTGGACAGCACCACGCTCGGCCAGCTGGCGAGGCTCGCGCTGCAGGTGCGCGAGCGTTTCGGTTTTCGTCCTGCCATCTACTGCTGTGATGCGGGTATCAACCGGCTGCTGTCGAGCATGGGCTTTGAGCGCCTCTTCGAGCTGCATGAGAAGACCTGCTGCAACACCGGCACCGCCGAGGACATCCCTCTGGTGCCGGGGAGTGAGGATGCCGTCCGTGAGCGGGTGATTGAGGCGCACCGGGTGCTGATGGACCTGTCCGATGAGAACGCCGACCGCTTCCGCGACCTCATGGATGTGCTGCAGTCCTCTCCCTGACTCCCTGACTCCCTGACTCCCTGACTCGAGAAGGCTAGCGCCTGGACATGGCCAGTTTTGCCCGGATGTAGTCCTCATGGGGGACGTAGATCAGCTCCGCGACGCGGCGGATCAGGTGTTCCTCGTACTTGTCGAGGTCGCCGTCCGCATAGGCCACTTTCCACATGTCGATGATCAGCTCCTGCTTGCGTGCCGGCGTGAAGTGGTCGTTTATGAGCCGGGTGAACTGGTAGAGCGAGGTCGCCGCATCAGCCTGCGCATTAGCCTCCGCAAGGAGCGCCGAGAGCTCCGCCTCGCTGAGCCCGAGGCTGCGCTTCAACGTTGCGGTCAGTGCCGCTTCCTCGACGCCGTCCTGCCGCGCATCGGCCCTGGCGGTTTCTATAAGAAGAGTGGCAGCGGCCAGGTGCAGCTGGTGCTCCGTGACTTCCGGCTGCCCCTTGCGGGCCGGCTCGAAGAGGGCCTTGAGCGCGCCGATCATCGCTGGCTGACCACTTGTTCGAGGCGGCGCTGGTCGGCGATAAAGTTGCGGATACCCTCGGCGAGCTTCTCCGTGACCATGGCGTCTTCGTTGAGTTCGAGGCGGAAGGCTGCCTCGGCCGGTGGCGAGAGCACATCTTCGGACGACGCCCCGGTCGCGCTGAGAGCCCGGGGCAGTGCGCCGTCGTCGTCCGCCAGGCCTTCCAGCAGCGTCGGGCTGATGGTCAGGCGGTCGCAGCCGGCGAGGGCCTCGATCTCTCCCTGGTTGCGGAAGCTCGCACCCATAACCACCGTCTCATAGCCGTGATGCTTGTAGTAGCGGTAGATCCGCCGCACGGACTGCACGCCGGGATCATCCTCTGCACGATCGATGACGCTGTCCGTGTTCGCCTTGTACCAGTCCAGGATCCGGCCGACGAAGGGCGAGATCAGGTGCACGCCGGCATCGGCGCAGGCACGGGCCTGAGTGAAGCCGAAGAGCAACGTCAGGTTGCACTGGATACCCTCGCGCTCGAGGGTCTCAGCGGCGCGGATCCCCTCCCAGGTGGAGGCGGTCTTGATCAGTACCCGCTCCCGGCCGATGCCCGCCTCCTCGTACAGTCCGATGAGCTTCTTCGCCCGTTCGATGGTGCCCGTTGTATCAAAGGAAAGGCGAGCGTCGACCTCCGTGGATACGCGCCCGGGGATGAGTTCCAGGATCTCCCGGCCCACGGCGACGGCAAAGCGGTCGCAGCTGTCGGCGAGCTGCGTGGCGTCAGAGCCTCCCCGCGCCGCTGCCGCACTGCGGGCGCCGTCGAGGAGTTCGGCGTAGTGGGGCAGCGCGGAGGCCTTGAGCAGCAGCGACGGATTGGTAGTGGCATCGATGGGTGAAAACTGGCGGATGGCCTGGATGTCGCCGGTATCGGCGACCACCTGGGTCATGGCCTTGAGTTGCTCAAGCTTGCTTGGCATGGGGTCTCCTGTTGCAGTCACCGCCTCAGGCGGCGAGCGGTGTAAGCTGGTCGAGGGCGGCGCGCAGGGTGTGGGCGCCGGCCCCGGGCCGGTGGGCCTGTTCGCTCAGGTGGCGGCGGAAGCGACGGGCCCCGGGGCGTCCGCTGAACAGGCCGAGCACGTGCCGGGTCACGTGGTTCAGTGGCGTGCCCGCCGCGAGTTCCCGCTCCAGGTAGGGGAAAAGTGCCAACAGGGCCTGTTCGGGGGTCTCCGCCGGGTCCGGCGCCCCGAAGAAGGTACTGTCCACGCGGGCGAGCTGCCAGGGGTCCTGGTAGGCGGCGCGGCCGAGCATGACGCCGTCTACCGCAGCGAGGTGATGCTCGCCCGCGGCCAGGCTGTCGATACCGCCATTGAGCACGATGGTCAGCGCCGGAAACTCGGTCTTGAGCCGGTGCACCCAGGGGTAGTTGAGCGGCGGCACTTCGCGGTTTTCCTTCGGTGACAGGCCTTTGAGCCAGGCTTTGCGTGCGTGCACGATGAACACGTCACAGCCGCCTTCGGCCACTGTGCCGGCAAAGTCCCGGAACTCGCTGTAGCTCTCCATGTGGTCGATGCCGATGCGGTGCTTGACGGTCACCGGCAGGGTGCAGGCATCGCGCATGGCGCGCACGCAGTCGGCGACCAGGGCGGGGTGCGCCATGAGGCATGCGCCGAAGGCGCCGTTCTGTACGCGGTCCGAAGGGCAGCCGCAGTTGAGGTTGACCTCGTCGTAGCCGGCTTCCTCGGCAAAGCGCGCGCAGCGGGCGAGGTCCGCCGGGACCGAGCCGCCGAGCTGCAGGGCTACCGGGTGCTCCACCACCGGATCGAAGGCGAGGAGCCGCTCCCGGTCGCCGTGGATCAGCGCGCCGGTGGTGACCATTTCGGTGTACAGCCTTGCATGGCGCGTCAGCCCGCGCCAGAACTGGCGACAGTGGCGGTCGGACCAGTCCATCATGGGGGCCGTGCAGAAGCGCCAGCTCGTCGCTGCCGGGCCCGGTTTGTCAGTCAGTTGATTCACGGTGCACAGGATACCGCAAGCGGGCTCAGTGCGCGTCCTCACCCTCGCCCCAGATTTCCTCCAGGCGCTGGTCCCGCCCGCAGTTCCATCGGTAGTACTTGTAGCGCAGCGGGTTCTTTTCCGCATAGTCCTGGTGATATGCCTCGACGGGCCAGAAGCGGCCGGCGGGGAGGAGTTCGGTGGCGATGTCCTGCGCCGGGAAGCGCGCCCGCACCCCGGCGAAAGAGGCCTCCGCGGCCGGACGCTGCTCATCAGTGGCGAAGATCGCCGTACGGTAGCTCGGCCCCTTGTCGCAGAACTGGCCACGGTTGTCGAAGGGATCGATGTTATGCCAGAAATGTTCGAGCAGCGCCTCGTAGCTGACCACGGCGGGGTCGTAACTCACCCTCACGGCCTCGTAGTGGCCCTCGTGGTTGCCGCGGTAGCTGGGGTTTCGCAGCGTGCCGCCGGTGAAGCCGGAGACTACCTCGCTTACGCCCTCGAGCTTTTCGAAGTCTGCTTCCATGCACCAGAAGCAGCCGCCGGCGAACAGGGCCTCCGCGGCCCGGGTGCCGGGCGCGAGCGCGGTAAGGCAGATAACGAGCAGGGCCAGAGGCAGGCGCGTCATGGAGTGACTCCCGATGGGTGAGTGGGCATGAGACCGCAGCGCAGCGCCGGGGTTCCCTGGGGTTACGTGCGGCGGCTCGTTCCGGATGTCGCTGCCCCCTGCCGGGGATGGCAGTGCGCTACACTCGCGCCCTGTCCGCGAAGGAGGTGACGCATGATTTATGACGAGGCGGCTCGCCGTGACCGGGAGGACCCCCTGGCCCCCTTGCGCGAGGCCTTCGCATTGCCGGAGGGTATCGTTTATCTCGATGGCAACTCTCTCGGTGCGCTGCCGAAGGCGGTCCCCGGCCGGATCCGGGCCATGCTCAAAGACGAATGGGGTCAGGACCTCATCGCGAGCTGGAATTGCCACGGCTGGATCGACCTGCCGCAGCGCGTGGGCGAGCGTATCGCACCGCTTGTCGGTGCGGCGCCGGAGCAGGTGCTCTGCTGCGACAGTATTTCCGTGAACCTCTTCAAGCTCCTGGCCACAGCGCTGGCCCTGCGTCCGGGACGGCATACGATCCTGGTCGAGGCCGGCGATTTCCCGACCGACCGCTATCTCACTGAAGGGCTTGCGGCTTTTCTTGGAGAAACGCGCTGCCGCGTCCGTGAGGCGCCGGGTGACCGGCTCGCCGACGCTCTGGACGATGATGTTGCCGTGCTTCTGGCCACGGAGGTGAATTTTCGCAGCGGTCGCCGCCACGCCATGGATGAACTCACGCGTGCGGCCCACGAGGCCGGTGCCCTGGCGCTCTGGGATCTCGCCCACAGCGCCGGGGCCATGCCGGTGGCACTCGATGCCTGCGGTGTCGATCTCGCTGTGGGCTGTGGCTACAAGTTCCTGAACGGCGGCCCCGGCGCGCCCGCTTTCCTCTACGTGGCCCGGCGCCACCAGAATGTGGTCGAACAGCCGCTCACGGGCTGGCTGGGTCACCGCGATCCCTTTGCCTTTGCCGACCGCTACCAGCCCGCCGCCGGCGTGCTGCGCTACCAAGCCGGCACGCCATCGATCCTCGCCCTGCGCTCCCTGGAGGCTGCCCTCGAGGTCTTCGATGGCATCGACCTCCAGGCGCTGCGAGCGAAATCCCTGGCGCTGACGGACTTCTTCCTGGCGGCGGTCGCTGCCGAGCCCGCCTGCGAAGCGCTGACCGTGCTGACCCCCGGGGATCACGGCGAGCGCGGCAGTCAGGTGTCTCTCGCTCACCCGGAGGGCTATGCAATCGCCCAGGCGCTGATCGAGGACGGGGTGATCGTGGACTTTCGCGCGCCGGACATCGTACGGTTCGGTTTTGCGCCGCTGTACAACAGCTTCGCGGATGCTGCGGCTGCGGCCCGGAGCCTTGCCGATGTGCTCGCCGGGGCGCGGCACCGGGCCGAGCGCTTCCGGGTGCGTGCCCGGGTCACCTGACAACGCAGGAGGTTGCCATGCTCTACCTGTTCACCGTGACCGTTGCCGAAGGCTACAGCGCTGAGCAGTACGCGGAAGCCTGGGTGCGCGCCAGCCGCCTGATCCAGCAGGCGCCGGGCGCCCGGGGAACGCGCCTGCACCGCAAGCTCGACGACCCGCGGGTCCTGCTGGCCATCGCGAGCTGGGATTCGAAGGCACAGCGGGACGCCATGGAGGCTGACCCGCCGACGGCGGTGAAGGCGATCATCGCCGCCGAAGCGCCCTTCGTCACCATTGAGCTGATTGGCGAGTTTGATGACCCGGCCTGGGAGGTGCTCCCCGGCATCGCTGCCGAGGCGCCCTAGGTGCCGAAGCCCAGGGCGGCCAGGCCCAGCACGGCGAGGGTTGCCAGCACCGGGATTACCACGGTGATGATACCCACGTCCCGGTAGGCCTCGCGGTGCGTGAGCTGGGTAATACTGAGCATGGCCACCACGGCCCCGCAGTGCGGCAGGCTGTCGAAGCCACCGGCGGTCATGGTGGCGAGGCGATGAAGTACACCGGGATCGATGCCGAGGGCGAGGTAGTCCGGGGCCAGGGTCTGCATGAAGATCTGCAGGCCACCGGACGCTGACCCCGTGATGCCGGCCACCAGGCTCACGCTGCCGAAGAGCGACAGCAGGGGCGGCAGGCCGGACTCCAGGGCGAGGCCCGAGAACTGGCGGAAGCCTTCGGTCTGTGTGACCACGCCGCCGAAGCCGATGACAGCAGCGGTGCTGATGAGGGGCATGATGGCGTCCTGGGTGCCGGCGCCTGCCAGGCGCAGACCGTGCCGGCGTACGGTGCCAAAGAGCAGCACCGCGGCGAGACTGCCGCTGAACAGGGCGATGCTGGGCCACAGCACCGGGTTTGCGCCGGCAAAGGTGAGTGCCTGCGCCAGCGGGCTGCTTCCCCCGGTGAGAGCATCGCCGCCGATAACGGTGAGGAGCCGCGGCAGAATGATCATGCCCAGCACCAGGGCCAGCGGCAGTATCGCCAGAGGCCAGGCCGGGTAGGCCGCTTCCCCGGCTGCGGGCGGGGCCAGCTGGTCCCGAGGGCCGGGCACGAAACCTTCGCCGGCGGCCTGTGCCAGGCGCCGCTGTCGCTCCAGGTAAAGCATCCCCAAACCGAACATGAGTGCGCCGCCGGCGAGACCGAGCCAGCCGCCCGCAAAGAGATCCGTGCCCAGCGCCGTGGCGGCGATGACGTTCTGGATCGACGGGGTCCCGGGGAGGGCGGTCAAGGTGAAGGTGCCGGCGCCGAGGGCCAGGGCGGCGCAAAAAAGCCGCTTGGGGATATCGGCCTCCTGCAGCAGGCGCAATCCCAGCGGATACATGGCAAAGATCACCACAAAGACCACGACGCCGCCGTAGGTGAGCAGCCCGCAGGCGAGGGCGGTGATCCAGAGAGCCCGGTGGGCGCCCAGGCGGCGCACCAGGGCGAGGGCAATGCTCGCCGCCGCGTGGCTCTCGCCCATGAGGCGCCCGAAAACGGCGCCGGCAGCAAACAGGATGAAAAAGCGGCCGGCGAAGGTGAAGGCGCCGAGGGGGCCGAGGGCAAAGTGTTCCATGAGACCCTCTGCGAGGGGCAGGCCGTTGCTGAGGATCACGACAAGGGAGCAGAGCAGGGCGGCGAAGACAATGTCGATGCCGCGCAGTGCCAGCCAGATGAGCAGCGCGACGCTGCCGACAAGCCCGATGAGTGCCATGATCTACCCTGTTATTGTCCTGCGCAGGCAGTCTAGCGGGGGCTCCCGTGGGTGTATAGGCATGGGCCGCGGCCGTATAATCGCGGTTCGTTTTTTCTTCAGGCCCTGTCATGACCGTACGTACCCGTATCGCGCCTTCTCCCACCGGCGACCCGCACGTCGGCACCGCTTATATTGCGCTGTTCAATCTCTGCTTTGCCCGTGCCCATGGCGGCCAGTTTGTGCTGCGTATCGAGGACACAGACCGCGCGCGCAGCACCCCGGAGTCGGAGCAGGCCATCCTCGACGCCTTGCGATGGCTTGGCCTGGACTGGGATGAAGGCCCCGATAGCGGTGGCGACCATGGCCCCTACCGCCAGAGCAAGCGTATGGCGCTCTACGGCCAGTACGCCTGGCAGCTGGTGGAGGCGGGCAAGGCTTTCGTCTGCTACCGCACTCCGGAAGAGCTGGAAACGCTGCGGAGCGAGCGCCGCGAGGCCGGGCAGGCGACGGCTCTCAAGCCTTCTGACCTGCGCCTTCCTGACGACGAGATCGCTCAGCGCAAGGCGGCGGATATGCCCTATGTCATCCGCATGGTCGTGCCCGAGGAGGCCGGCAGCTGCGCCGTGGCTGACCGGCTCCGCGGCACCATTGAGCTGGATTGGAGCATGGTCGACGCGCAGATTCTGCTGAAGAGTGACGGTATGCCCACCTATCATCTCGCCAACGTGGTCGACGATCACCTTATGGGCATCACTCATGTGATCCGCGGGGAGGAGTGGATCAACTCCGCCCCGAAGCATCAGCTGCTCTATGAGTACTTCGGCTGGGACATGCCCGAGCTCTGCCACCTGCCGCTCCTGCGCAATCCCGACAAGTCGAAGCTCTCCAAGCGCAAGAACCCCACCAGTATTCTCTACTACGAGCGCATGGGCTTCCTGCCGGAAGCGCTGCTCAACTACCTCGGGCGCATGGGCTGGTCCATGCCCGACGAGCGGGAGAAGTTCTCCCTGCACGACATGCTCACACACTTCGACATTGATCGGGTGTCCCTGGGCGGGCCCATCTTCGACGTGGAGAAGCTGCGCTGGCTGAACGGCGTATGGCTCCGGGAGGAGCTGGATGAGACACAGCTCGCCGACCGTCTGCAGCACTGGGCCCTGAACCGGGAAAACCTCATGAAGGTACTGCCCCACGCGCAGAAGCGCATGGAGGTGCTGAGCGACTTTGCGCCGCTGACGGCGTTTCTCGTTTCCGGCGAATTGCCCATCGACGACAGCGATTTCGACGGGCTCCGGGGCGAGCGTGAGGCGCTTGTGCGCCAGCTGCAGTTCGCCCTCTGGCGCCTCGAGGCGCTGCGCCACTGGGACCGTGACACGGTCTGGCAGGCGCTCAAGGCCCTTGCGGATGACCTGGGCGTCAAGGTGAAGGATTTCCTGGCCCCGCTGTTCATCGCCATCAGCGGTTCCAGTGCTTCCTTTTCCGTGGTCGACGCCATGGAGCTCCTCGGCCCGGATATGAGCCGCATGCGCATCCGCCATGCTATCGCCGTCCTCGGCGGCGTATCCAAGAAGGCCGCCAAGCGGCTGGAGAAAGACTACGGGGCACTGCCCTCGACGGAGATCTGACCATGGCAGAGCTGCTGCGGCTTATCGGGGGCACGGGTTCTCCCTACACCCGCAAGATGGTGGCGCTGCTGCGCTATCGGCGCATTCCCTACGCCGTGACCTGGGCACACCCGGCCCAGGAGCTCGAGCGCCTCGGCATCGCGCCGCCACGACCGGTGCTGTTGCCGACACTGCTGTTCGAGGAAGACGGCGACGTGCGGGCGCGCTGCGATTCCACACCGTTGATCCGTCGCCTGGAGACGGACTACGCCGGGCGCAGCGCTGTGCCGACAGATCCCGCGCTCGCGTTTATTGATTATCTCCTCGAGGACTTTGCCGATGAGTGGGGCACCAAGTGGATGTTTCACTATCGCTGGTGCCGCGGGGCTGATGCCGCCAAGGCGGCGACGGTTCTACCGCTCACCATAGACGTCTCCCTCCCTCCCCGGGAGCTCGAGGCGGTGGCCCGTGCCTTCGGCGACCGGCAGATCGAGCGGCTCTGGGTGGTCGGATCCAACAGCACCACGGCGGCGGTCATCGAGGCGAGCTACGAACGTTTCCTGGCGGCCTTCGCGGCGCACCTGGAGACCCAGCCCTGCCTCCTCGGGCGCCGCCCGGGCGCAAGTGACTTTGCGCTCTTCGGACAGCTCTCCCAGCTTTGTGCCTTCGATCCGACCCCGCGCGCTATCGCCGATGAGCTGGCGCCGCGTGCCGTTGCCTGGGTGGACCGTCTCGAAGACCTCAGTGGCCTCGAGCCTGCGGACGACGACTGGAACGACAGCGGAGCACCACCGGCGACGCTGCGTCCGCTCCTTGCCGAAGTGGGTCGGGTCTATGCGCCGGCGCTCCTTGCCAATGCCGCGGCCGTGTCCGCCGGCGACGCGGAGTGGGAAACGGACATCGACGGCGCCTCCTGGCGCCAGCGCAGCTTTCCCTACCAGGCCAAGTGCCTGGGCTGGATCCGGGAGCACTATGCAGCGCTTGATGATGCGGCCCGAGGGCGGGTTGCTTCACTGCTGGCGGGCACCGGTTGCGAGGCTCTGGTCGCGGTGTGACCGTGGGCCCTCTACAAGCGCTCCGCGCTCTGCCACCATAGCCCCATGGCTATCAGCGCCTTTGACCTGTTCAAGGTTGGTATCGGACCGTCGAGCTCGCACACCGTGGGTCCCATGCACGCTGCCCGGCGTTTCGCCGAGGCGCTGGCAGAAGCCGGTGTGTTCGATCGTTGCAGCCGCATCGCCGCACACCTCTACGGCTCGCTCGGCGCCACCGGCGCCGGGCACGGCTCCCCGAAGGCGATCATACTCGGTCTCGAGGGTGAGACGCCGGAGACCGTGGACGTCGATGCCATCCCGGCGCGGCTGGGGCACATCCGGGAAGCGGGCGAACTCGTGCTCCTCGGACGTCGCGGCATCGCCTTCAACTATCGTGATGACCTGCAGATGCATCGCAGTGAGAGCCTGCCCTACCATGCCAACGGTATGCGCTTCGAGGCCTTCAGCAGCGATGGTGAGCGCCTGCTCGAGCGGGTCTTCTACTCGGTCGGCGGCGGCTTCGTGGTCGACGAGCAGGCCGCCGAGAGCGGTTTCCTGGTCGCCGATGAAACGCCGGTTGCCTACCCCTTCGACAGTGCCGCGCAGCTGCTGACGCACTGCCGGGAGAGCGGACTCTCCATCGGCGCGCTCATGCTCGAGAACGAGAAGGCCTGGCGCAGCGAGACGGAGATCCGTGAAGGCCTCCTGCAGCTCTGGCGGGTGATGGATGCCTGCATCGAGCGCGGCTGCGCCAGCGAGGGCATCATGCCCGGCGGTCTCAAGGTACGCCGTCGCGCGGCGCAGCTCTACCGGCAGCTGAAGACACAGGAGCAGTCCTTCGGGGATGCGTCCCTGAACACCATGGACTGGGTGACGCTCTACGCGCTTGCCGTCAACGAGGAGAATGCCATCGGCGGGCGCATCGTCACCGCTCCCACAAATGGTGCCGCGGGTATCATTCCTGCGGTGCTCAAGTATTACCTCGCGCACTGCAGCGGTAGTAGCGAAAACGACATCGTTCGCTACCTGCTTACCGCCGGCGCGATCGGCATCCTCTACAAGATTAACGCCTCCATCTCCGGTGCCGAGGTGGGCTGCCAGGGCGAAGTCGGTTCGGCCTGCTCCATGGCTGCCGGGGCACTGGCCGATGCCCTCGGCGGTACGCCGGCGCAGGTGGAGAACGCTGCGGAGATCGCCATGGAACACAATCTCGGTCTGACCTGCGACCCGGTTGGTGGCCTGGTGCAGGTCCCCTGCATTGAGCGCAACGCCATGGGGGCGATCAAGGCTATCTCGGCGGCGCGCATGGCGCTGCGCGGTTCCGGTGAGCACTATGTGTCCCTGGATGAGGTGATCCGCACCATGCGTGACACCGGTCGCGACATGCAGGACAAGTACAAGGAAACCGCCCGGGGTGGCCTCGCGGTCAATGTCCTTGAAGTGCCCGTGAACATCATCGAGTGCTGAGCAGCTCATGACTCTGGCGGCGCTGCTCTACTGGACTGACCTGCTGGCAGTCGCCGTGTTCGCGATCAGCGGCGCGCTGGCGGCGGCGGAGCAGAAGCTCGACGTGCTCGCCTTCATTCTTTTCGGGACCATCACCGGCGTTGGCGGAGGCACCTTGCGGGATCTCCTGCTGCAGGCTGGCCCGGTTTTCTGGATTGCCGATACGCATTACCTGTGGGTCTGTATCGGCGTCTCCCTGGGTACCTGGTATCTGGCACCGCCGCTGCGCGCGCGGGTCCGTATCCTCGTCTGGGCGGATGCTGCCGGCCTCGCCCTGTTCAGCGTCCTCGGTACGGCGAAAGCGCTTGGTGCAGAGGCGCCGATGGTGGTCGCCGTGGTCATGGGGGTGATGTCGGCGAGCTTTGGTTCGCTGATCCGCGATACGCTGCTGAACCGCTCACCGGTCCTGCTCGAGCCGGAGATCTACGTCACCGCTGCGCTCCTCGGTGCCGTCAGTTACGCGCTGCTGGCAGATGTGCCGGGCCTCGATGACGGTGTTGTGCTGCTCGTCGCCATGGTGAGCGCCTTTGCGCTGCGCGCCGCTGCGATCCTCTTCGATCTTCGCTTGCCGAATTATCGTCGCTGACGCCGCCCGAAAGGTGGTCTTGGCCTACAATCTGTCCTGAGGGTAGCCCTTGCATCCGGGGGAGCTTTCGAACGTGTTAGAGCTGGGCGGTACTTTTCCTGGCGGGCTGGGCCTGTTCATCCTCGCCGTGGCCATGATCACCGACGGCTTGAAGCTCTCGGCCGGCGAAGCCCTGCGTTCTATTCTTGCGTCATCCACCCGCACCCGGCTGCGGGGTGTGCTCTCCGGCGCCCTCCTGACGGCCCGGCCGCAGTTCCTCGATCGGAACGTGCTGGGTACCCCGGACCTGGCCCTGCGCGCCCTCTGCCTTGAGCTCGCGCGCCTGTCTGCGCATGGCCGAGCAGCCCGCCAAGGCTGCCGAGCGCCTGCGCACGCTCGGTGTTGAGGGGCCGCCGCTACCGGCAGAGGCAGCGACTGTGGACGCCCCCGCGGAGGTAGCGTCTGGCGGCTAGCTGCCGCCGCGGCGCAGCAGTGCAACCGCCGCCAGCACGGTCAGCAGCGATTCGAAGGCGATGGCGCCATAGCTATAGACCGTTAGCGGGTCCGTTGCCTGCAGCGCGTGGTAGCTGCGCCCGGCGGCAAGCAGGCCAATGCCCAGAAGCAGGGCCCAGAGGCCGGCGACCGTATAGTCGGCGCGGCGTGCGCAGAGCAGGCAGAACAGGCCAAAGCCGGTCTGGAAGCCGCCATACATGGCGCCGATTTCGACCATGCCATCGGCCGTGGTCGTGGCCAGCCCCGCAGCATTGATGGCGATAGCGGGGTAGACCAGGCAGGCGAGCCCGTAGCCTGTAAAGATAAGGCCGGCGATGTAGAGCAGGATCTTGCCCATGGTTTGAGGTCCTCCTGTCAGGCTGGGGCCGGCGGCTCTCCGGAGGGAACGCGCCGGCTCAGGGTGGCACTGAGCCAGTAGAAAAGTGCGCCGCTGGCGACGATGCCGGCGCTGATAAGTGCCTCGGCCGGTCGCTGCAGCACGATGTAGAGCAGGGTCCAGCCGGTAATGGCCAGGAAGATAAGCGGCGGCAGCGGGTAGAGCACCACCCGGAAGGGCCGCGGCAGGGCCGGCTGGCGCCAGCGCAGGACGAAGAGGCCCAGCACCGTGAAGAAAGTATTCAGCGCCATGGTCGCGCCGGAGAAAACGAGAATGCGGTCGAAGGAGGCGGTCCACAGGAAGGCGAGAGCCACCGTGGCCTGAACGACGATGGCCGTCACCGGGATGCCGTCGCCGTTGACCCGTGCCAGGGGTCGGAAAACGGCGAAGTCTTCACCAATGGACTGCAGCACCCGCGGGCCCGCGAGAATCATTGCGCTGACGGTGGAAACGAGCAGCAGGGCGAGCAGGATCCCCATGATCGCAGCCCCGGCGTCGCCAAAGGCATAGCCGGCAGCCACGTAGCCCACCTCCACCCGGCCCACCATTGCCTCCATGGGCGCTACGGCGAGAAACACGAAATTCAGCAGTAGGTAGGCGAGGCAGACCACGCTGGTGCTGGCGATGAGCACCGTCGGCAGGTTGCGCTGAGGCCGTTCCAGTTCGCCGCTGATGTAGGTCGCGGCATTCCACCCGGAATAGGCGTAGTTCACGTAGATCAGCGAGACGGCGAAGGCGCCGGAAAAGAGCAGGGCACCGTCGCCCGCTGCGGGCACGAAGGCTGTTTGCTGGCCGCTGTCGTTGAACAGCAGGGCAAGGACCGAGAAACCCAGGATCAGCAGAATCTTGAGCCAGGTGAGCCAACGCTGAGTACCGCCGCTGCCGCGGTGGCTGGTGGAGTGCGCCACTGTGAGTACGATAATGAGCCCCGTGGCCAGCCAGAGTGGTGACAGCGCCGGGAACACGGCCGAGAGGTAGCTGCCGAAGGTCATGGCGGCAAGCGCCGTCGGCGCCGCAAAGCCTACCGTGGCCGACACCCAGCCGGAGATGAAGCCTGCCGCCGGGTGAAAGATACGCGAAAGGAAATTGTACTCGCCGCCGGAGCGGGGCAGGGCCGCGCCCAGCTCCGCATAGCTCATGGCGCCGCAGAGCGCGGCAAGGCCGCCCACAGCCCACAGGGCCAGGAGCACCGGCGCCGACTGGATCTCCACCAGCTGGAAGCCCAGGCTGGTGAACACGCCGGTGCCGATCATATTGGCTATGACTATGGCGGCGGCAACGGATGGTTTGAAGGAAGACACCGCGTAATGTTGTGCGTCCCGGGCGTTGCATGCAAGTTTTTGCAGGGCGGATGTTTTCTCCTGGCAACGCCTTGACACCCCCGGTAGCGAACCCTAATATGCGCGCTTTCCGCCGGGGCCCGTCAGCGGCATCGGCAAATCCGGGGCCATAGCTCAGCTGGGAGAGCGCAACACTGGCAGTGTTGAGGTCGGCGGTTCGATCCCGCCTGGCTCCACCAACAAGATCAGGCTCGGCGGCTCTAGGCTGGCTCTATCCCATTAACGGGGGATGGGCCGGTTCTCACTGAATCCGATTGATCATGCCAGGCTGCATTCCCTGCGGCCATCCGCTATCGTTCCCGGTATCATGGAAAACGCTCTCACCATTACCCCTGTGCTTCATCTTTCTCTCGAGGAGATCGAGCTGTCAGCGATCCGTGCCCAGGGCGCCGGCGGCCAGCATGTCAACAAGGTGGCTACGGCCATCCACCTTCGCTTCGACAGCCAGGCGTCGTCGCTGCCGGCGCGGTGGAAGGAGGCGCTGCTGCGCTGTGGCGACCAGCGCGTCGGCAGCGACGGCGTTGTCGTGATCAAGGCCCAGCGTCACCGCAGCCAGGCTCGCAATCGGGAAGATGCCCTGGCGCGCCTTGCGGCGCTTATCCGCGACAGCCATCGTCCGCGCAAGGCACGTGTTGCCACCCGGCCGACGCGGGCCAGTCAGCGCCGGCGCGTCGACGGCAAAACGCACCGGGGACGCATCAAGGCCGCCCGCGGGCGCGTGAACCCGCGGGGTGACGGCTAGGAGCAGCTGATGGAACGCGAAGAGTGGGACGCACAGTGCCCGTACTGCGGTGAGCCGCTGACACTGCTGCTTGATCCGATGGAGGCCGGCGCGGATTACAGCGAGGACTGTCAGGTCTGCTGCCAGCCAATGGTGGTGAGTGTGCATGCGGAGGCGGATGGCACGCTCGCGGCGCAGGTCCGCGCGGAGCACGAATAGTGCGCCCGCGGGTGCTGGTGCTCGGCGGTGGCTTCGCCGGCCTGTCCTGTGCCCTGGCGCTGCCGGCGCCGCGTTTTGCCGTTACCCTGGCGGACCGGTCACAGAGCTTTGAGTTTCTCCCCGCGATCCACGAACTCGTATCGGGGCTTAAGGATCCCGCGCAACTGCGCCTGCCCCTGAAAGCGGTGCTGGCCCGGCGGGGTCATCGTTTCCGTCGCGGCGAGGTCGAGCGCATCGATCCCGTCGCGCGCACCGTGCACTTCACCCGGGGTAGCCTGGACTACGACCGACTCGTGATCGCGCTCGGCGCTGATGATGCGGACTTCGGCGTGAGCGGTGCACAGCAGAACGCCATGCCCTTCAAGTCCGTGGCACAGTGCGCCGCCATTGGCAGACAACTGCGTGCACTCCTGCGGAAGGAGCGGCCGGGTCGCGTAACTATCATTGGTGGCGGTCTGGAGGGGGTGGAGTGCCTGGGGGAGGTCCTGCGGGTGCGCGGCTCCCGGACGGTGCCGGTCACCGTCGTGGAGGCGGGCCCGCGGCTTTTGCCCGGGGCACCCGCGGCGGTGGGGCGCTATCTGGCTGACCACTGCGAAACGGCCGGCGTTACGCTGGCGCTCGGTGATCCCGTCGACCGGGTTACCCCCAGGACCGTACGTCTGGCGAGTGGTCGCCGGCTGCGGTCCGCCCTGACGATCTGGACCGGCGGGCCGGCACCACTGCCGCTGCTGGCCGGGAGCGGCCTGGCGGCCCCGGGCCGGTGGGCGGGCGTGAGCGCCTCGCTGCACCTCGAGGGTCACGAGGACATTTTTGTTGCCGGTGATACGGCTGAGCTGCCCGAGCCTCTTGCACGCCAGGCTTACCACGCGATGGACATGGGGCGTCACTGCGCCAGGGAGCTTGAGCGGCAGGAACGCGGTCTTCGACCACTCGCCTTCAAGGCGACGGAGAAGCCGCAGCTGATTGCCTTCGGCGAGCGGGACTGTCTGTTGCTGCAGGGACGCCACGCGCTGGCGTCGCCGTCGCTGGCGCTGGGCAAGGAAGCGATCTTTCAGGCGGTGATGGCTCAGCTCGACCAGCGGCCTCTCAGCGATCGGATCGCAGCGCTCTTGCGCCGCGGAGCAGGTGCACGGGAGAGTGTTTCCTGGCCTGTGCCCCGCCTTGGCGAGCTCCGTCGCCGGGGCCGTCTGCGGATCCTTTGCTGAGCGGCTGTCGGCGGGAAGCCTCAGCTCAGGCCGGCCGGGAACGCCCTGCCGTCGGCGATCGCTGCATTCATCCCGCCGACTCGTTGCTGAGGTCCTTCCGGACATCCCGCTGCTCACTGCCGTCGGAGGCGACAAGGGCACGGTAGCGTTCGAGCGCCGAGGTCCCTGGAGGGTCAGCAGTCTCTGACGGTAAAGTTACTGTTGTTCCTGCGTAGCATCGCGGCGAGTTCCCCGGATGCTACGGGCCGGCCAAAGTAGAAGCCCTGCGCTTCCTCGCAGCGGCATTCCCGCAGCCGCTCGAGCTGCTCCCGGGTTTCTACGCCCTCAGCAAGGACGCGCAGGTTGAAGGTGTCCGCCAGGCGGGTAATGGACTTGACGATGGCCAGGGACCGCCCGTCGGTGTTTACGGTGGTAATGAAGGAGCCATCGATTTTGAGTTCCTGCACCGGCAGGTCCTTCAGGGCTGCCAGGCTCGAGTACCCGGTCCCGAAATCGTCCAGGGAAAAATCGATGCCACTGGCGCCCAGTTCGCGGATGCGCCCGATGGAGGCACGCAGATCGCGCAGGGCCGCGTACTCGGTGATCTCGATCTGTGGTTTCATTTGCCACTGTGCCATGGGTGCAAGCTGATCCTTCAGCCAGTGCACGAAGTCACTGCGTGCGAACTCGTCCGGAGTCAGGTTGATGGAGATTCGCGGCAGACAGCCATCGGTCAGTCCCGCGGCTTCAAGGTCCTCAATGACGCGGCCGATTACCAGCTCTGACAGCTTCCGGGAGAGCTCGAACTGCTCTGCCAGTGGCACGAATTCCGCCGGCGGAATGGGGCTGTCAGCGGTGTCGTTCCAGCGTACCAGCGCTTCACAGCCGGCGAGGCTGTTGTCTGCCAGGCGCACCTGTGGCTGGTAATGCATGTACAGTTCGCGCCGGGCAATGGCGTCGCGCAGTTCTCGGACCCGGTTCTGCCTATGACGGTCCGCGCGGGTAAGCCGGTCGTCGTAGAAGTTGATATGGTCCGGCCCCCGGTTTCGCGCGGCGCGCAGCGCGCTGGTGGCGGCCGCGACGAGCCCGTGCGCATCGCGCCCGTCGCGCGGGTACAGAGCGGCACCGCCGCAGGCCGTTGCACGAACGCCCTCATCGCCGAGTGGCTTAAGGAGTACCCGGCGCGCTCTGAGAGCGCGCTCCAGTGGCTTTTCCCGCTCGATCGCCGCGATGAGCGGCAAGGCGAGTACGAACTCGTCCGTGCCGAGGCGGGAGAGCAGTGTATCTGCCGTGAAACTGGCGCGGAGGTGGGCGCCGAGCTGTTCAAGTACCTGCTCCGCTTTGGCCTTGCTCAGCTGCTGAGAAATTGCAGTGAAGCCATCGATGTTCAGAATAAGCACAAGCATGTCTCGCTCGGAGCTGTCGCGTTCGAGCCGATCGTCCAGATACTCCAGGAACAGTCTGCGATGCAGGAGGCCGGTCTGCGTGTCCAGTTCCTGCAGCCGGTGAATTTGCCGGAGGTGCGAATAGCTGAGGGCGAAGAGCATGGCGGTGGTGATGGTGATGAAGAGCCAGCCCTTGAAGGTCTGCAGTCGGCCCAACTCCCCTGCGTCGCCGCTGACAACCAGGAGCAGGGCGTTGTCCGAGACGTAGATCCAGAGAATACCGACGACGAGGTAGGGGGCGACAATCCTGACGGCGGCAATCACTGCTTTTTGCAACGTGGGGCTCCCGCGACGCGTTTTGCATCGCCCCCAGTGTAGTCGACCCGGCCCCGTGTGTCCCCGGGCGCCGGGAGCTCAGGGTCGGAAACGCGCCGCGTCGATGATGGACCAAAGATGGACGATGACGGCGGGAATCCAGAAGACGAAGAGGACCACCGATGCCCCCAGCGCATAGCAGGCAGAGGTAAGCAGGAAGAATAGCAGGGCCGCGAGCACCCGGCCCTGCACGAGCTGCCCGAGCCCGGGGATGAAGAAACTGCAGATCGCCGCGAGAACGTTTCCGCCGGAGCCCTGTCCTGCCATGCTGTGCCGCCTTCTCTTATCGTCCAAAAGGGGCAAGCTAAGCGATTGGAGCATTCGCTGGCAAGCCGGGGATGTGCCGGCATCTGCCTTCGGGTACCCTTGGCGGGCGGCACCGCGCTTCGGTAGCCGCCTCACTGCACGCAAGCCACGGGGACAGCTGCCATGAGCCTGAAGGACAAGACGCTTTTCATCAGCGGCGCAAGTCGCGGTATCGGCCTAGCCATTGCCTGCCGGGCGGCGGCCGACGGCGCCAACGTAGTGATCGCAGCCAAGACTAGCGAGCCGCACCCGAGGCTGCCCGGTACGATCTACACGGCCGCCGAGGACATTGAAGCGGCCGGTGGTCAGGCCCTGCCGCTTGTCTGCGATATTCGCTTCGAAGAGCAGGTCGAGGCGGCGGTGAGCGAGGCTGTGGCTCGCTTTGGCGGCATCGATATCTGCATCAACAATGCCAGTGCCATCAGCCCTACGCCGACGCTTGAAACAGAAATGAAGCGCTACGATCTGATGCACAGCATCAACACGCGCGGTACTTTTCTGGTCTCGCGGCAGTGCATTCCCCACCTCAAGGCTGCCGCTAACCCGCATATTCTCAATCTGGCGCCGCCGCTGGATATGGATCCCAAGTGGTTTGCTCCGCACCTTGCCTACACCATGGCAAAGATGGGTATGAGCCTGTGCACCCTCGGCATGGCCCGGGAGTTTGCCGGCGACGGGATTGCAGTGAACTCCCTCTGGCCCCTGACGGCCATCGACACGGCAGCGGTGCGTAACGTTCTTGGCGGCGCCGAAACCGTTGCCGGCAGCCGAGCGCCGGCGATCATGGCCGATGCCGCCTACGCGATCCTCAACCGGCCGTCACGGGAATGCACGGGGAATTTCTTTATTGATGAGGTGCTGCTGCGCGAAGAGGGTGTCACGGATTTCGCTCCCTACTCCGTTGACCCTGACACAGACCTGCTCCGCGATTTCTTCGTTCCCGATGCAGTCGCCGAGGAGTTGCCGACGAAGACGGTCGCGATGTTCTGAGCTGGCCCCCGCTGTCAGGGCCTTCAGACCATGGCTTCGATAAGGTGAGGTCCCGGCGTCGCCAGGGCCTGCGTCAGCTGCGTAGCAAATTCGGCGACGGTGGCCGCCCGGCTTGCGTTTACGCCCATGCCACGGGCCAGGGACGTGAAGTCGAGATCGGGGTTTGAGAGATCAAGCATGGACAGGGTGCTTGCGTTGGGTTCGCCGGCGCCCACCCGCTCCAGCTCGATGTTGAGGATCGCGTAGCTGCGGTTGTTGAACAGGATGGTCACCGTGTCGGCTTTTTCCCGCGCAAGGCTCCAGAGCCCCTGAATCGTGTACATGGCACTGCCGTCGGCCTCGAGGTTGATGACCTTCCGGTCGGGGCAGGCGATGGCGGCGCCCAGGGCGGCGGGGATGCCCTGGCCGATGGCACCTCCAGTGAGCGCGAGCCAGTCGTGCCGCGACGCGCGCTCGGTCAGCAGGTAGGCACCGAGCCCGTTGGTGGCGCCGTCGTCGACGACAATCGCATCCTCGGGCATGTGCTGGGCCAGCAGCTGGCCGACCAGCAGTCCGTCGAGGGGGCCGTCCTCCGGCGCCGGCGCTTCCGCAGCAGTCACGAGGGAAGGCTCGCCGCTGGCGCCGACTGCGGCAACCAGCGCCTCGAGAGCGCTGTCGATGTCGTCGCCGGCGGTCGCCAGGGTACTCACTTCGCAATCCGCCGGCGCAAGCCAGCTCGCCTTGTCCGGGTAGGCGAAAAAGCTGACCGGCGCGGGAGCGCCGACAAGAATCAGGTGCTCGGTGCCGGCGAGGGCCTCCGTGGCCTGCTCGGCAAAATAGGGCAGCCGCTCCACGGCGACCCGCCCGGCCCCGCGCTGCAGCCTGGCCGGGAACACCTGGCACACCAGTCGCGCTCCCGTGGCGGCGGCGATTTGACCAAGGCGGTACAGGTTCTCCTCGCGCAGGGCGCGCCCGCCGAGAAAGAGCACCGTCGGGCGGCCGCTTTGCAGGCGGCTGGCGGTCTGCGCGATCAACGTATCCGCCACCGCCGGTGGCACCGGTGGCGGCTGCACGGCTGCCGCGCCTGAGGCTGCGTTCCAGGCGTGGTCCGCGGGCACGACCACGGTGGCGATGCGTCCGTTCTCCGCCTGCGCTTCGGCGACCGCCGCGGCGCCGGCGGCGGCGAGGTCGTCCGGGGACTCGGCCACTTTTGTCCAGGCAGAGGCCCACGCGGCAAGGGCCGGCAGGTCCGAGGTCAGCGGTGCGTCATACTGCAGGTGGTAGCTGGCATGGTCGCCGACGATGTTCACCAGCGGTGAGCCGGCCCGGCGCGCGTTGTGCTGGTTGGCGAGGCTGTTGGCAAAGCCGGAGCCGACGTGCAGCAGCGTGAGGGCCGGTTTATCGGCCATGCGCCCGTAGCCGTCTGCGGCGCCGGAAGCCACGCCCTCGAACAGGCAGAGTACCGGTCGCATGCGCCCCGTATTGCCGATGGCGGAAACGAGCTGCATCTCGGAGGTGCCGGGGTTGGCAAAGCAGACTTCGACGCCGCTGGCGACGAGGGTCTCGAGGAGGGCTTCGGCTCCGTTCATATTCTTATTGCTCCATACGGTAGGCGCGGCGGCCGGGAAAGGTGCGAAAGCACGATAAGTATTTGAGGCATTTCCCGCAAGTGGCCTAGAATGCTGTCTCCCCCCGGCAAGGCAGGAGTGCCAGCGTGGCCAGTAACCGCAGGTCCAGGACCATTACCCAGGGCGTTGAGCGCGCCCCCAACCGCTCCATGTTTTACGGCATGGGTTACGAGGCGAGCGACTTCGACAAGCCGATGATCGGCGTCGCCAACAGCCACTCCACGATCACGCCCTGCAATTCTGGCCTGCAGCCCCTGGCAGATGCAGCGGTGGCCGCCCTCAGCGAGGCGGGTGCAAACCCGCAGGTTTTTGGCACGCCGACGATCAGCGACGGCATGGCCATGGGTACGGAAGGCATGAAGTACAGCCTGGTGTCCCGCGAGGTGATCGCCGATTGTATCGAAACCTGCGTCGGCGGTCAGTGGATGGATGGTGTGCTCACGATCGGCGGCTGTGACAAGAACATGCCCGGCGCCATGATGGGTATGCTGCGTGCCAACGTGCCGTCCATCTTTGTGTACGGCGGAACCATCCTGCCCGGGCGTCTCGATGGCCGCGATCTCAACATTGTCAGCGTTTTCGAGGCGGTTGGTGAGTACAGTGCCGGGCGCATCAGTGAGGATGATCTCATCGCCATCGAGCGTCATGCCATCCCCGGCACCGGCTCCTGCGGCGGTATGTACACCGCAAACACCATGAGCGCCGCCATCGAGGCGATGGGGCTGTCGCTGCCGTACTCAAGCACCATGGCAAACGTCGAGGAGGAGAAAGGGGTGAGCGCCGCCGAGAGCGCCCGTGTACTCGTAGACGCCGTGGCCGCGGACCGCAAACCCCGGGATATCGTCACCCGCGAGGCCATTGAGAATGCCGTAGCGGTGACCATGGCCACCGGCGGCTCCACCAACGCGGTACTGCATTTCCTTGCCATGGCCCATGCTGCAGAGGTGCCCTGGACGATCGACGACATCGAACGCGTCCGGCGTAAGGTGCCGGTGATCTGTGACCTCAAGCCCAGTGGCCGCTATCTCGCCATCGACCTGCATCGCGCCGGGGGTATTCCACAGGTCATGAAGCTGCTCCTCGAGGGCGGGTTGATCCACGGCGACTGCATGACCATTACCGGCAAGACGATTGCCGAGACGCTGGCCGACGTCCCTGTCGAGTGCCCGGCGGGTCAGGATGTGATCCGACCGCTGGACAAGCCGCTTTACAAGGAGGGCCACCTCGCCATCCTCCGTGGCAACCTCGCCGAGGAAGGGGCCGTGGCCAAGATCACCGGGCTCAAGAATCCCGTGATTACCGGGCCTGCGCGAGTTTTTGATGACGAGCAGTCAGCGCTTGACGCAATCCTCGCCGGCAGGATTGAGCCCGGCGACGTGCTGGTGCTGCGTTACCTCGGTCCCCGGGGTGCTCCGGGCATGCCGGAGATGCTGGCGCCGACCAGCGCCCTGGTCGGCCAGGGGCTGGGCGAAAGCGTTGGTCTGATTACCGATGGCCGCTTTTCCGGGGGTACCTGGGGTATGGTGGTGGGCCACGTGGCACCGGAGGCCTTCGTGGGCGGCACCATCGGTCTTGTCGAGGAAGGTGACAGTATCACCATTGATGCGCATGAGCTTCTGCTGCAGCTGAACGTGGACGATGCGACACTGGCTGCGCGCCGCGAGCGCTGGCAGCAGCCTGCACCACGCTACACGCGGGGCGTGCTGGGCAAGTTTGCCCACAATGCGTCGTCGGCCAGCTTCGGCGCCGTGCTTGACCGCTACGAGGACTGATGCCCGAAGCGGGGCGGGCGCCTCAGGCGCCGTCGCCCCGGCGCAGCCGCTCGGCCTTTCCCAGCACCCGGTCCCGCAGTCCGTCGCGATAGCGGTGCAGCCGGCGCCGGAGATCCTCGTCTGCGCTGGCGAGCACCTGGGCGGCAAGAAGACCGCCGTTGGTGGCATTATCGATAGCGACGGTCGCCACCGGTATCCCCGCGGGCATCTGCACAATGGACAGGAGCGCATCCTCACCAGCGAGGCTGGTAGCGCTTATGGGCACGCCGATCACCGGGAGGACGCAGAGCGAAGCGACCATGCCCGGTAAGTGCGCGGCCCCGCCAGCACCGGCGACGATGACCCGAAGACCCCGCTCCTCTGCCTCGCGGGCATAGGCATAGAGGCGATCCGGCGTGCGGTGCGCGCTGACGATGTCTATCTCGTAGGCCACCGCCAGCTCTTCCAGCACCGTAGCCGCTGCGCGCATGACCGGCAGGTCCGAATCGCTGCCCATGATGATGCCGACCCGGGGATTCATGCGGCTTCTCCGTGGCTGCCGGTGAGTCGCTCATAGGCCGCAGCTGCACGCTCCCCGGCTTCTGTGGCGGTGGCGCCGGTGGCGGTGATGTGGCCGAGCTTGCGCATGGCCCGGGCCGGCGCCTTGCCGTACCAGTAGGTCGCCACGGCCCCGTCGACGCTGCGACCTGCTGCCCGGTTGCCAGCGGCTTCCACGATAGCGTCGTTGCAGAGCAGGTTGCGCATGGCCGCGGGCGTGAGCAGTTCCATAGAGGCCAGGGGCAGGCCGGTGACGGCGCGCAGGTGCTGTTCAAACTGGGAGGACTCGGTGCCCTCGAGGGTGTAGTGACCGGCGTTGTGCACCCGCGGAGAGATCTCGTTGATCAGCACCCGACCGTCGGCGCAGTGGAACAGCTCGACGCCGAAGGTGCCGACTCCGTTCAGCGCTTCGATGGCGGCACGGGCAACCCGCTCCGCTTCGTTGAGAACACACTCGCCGGCGCCGCTCGGAGCGTAGACCCATTCGAGTACGCTGTAGTCACTGTCGAAGGTCATATCCACCGGCGGGAAACAGCGAAGGTCGCCGTCCTGGGCGCGCACAACGATCACCGCAAGTTCGCGGAACTCCCCGGCATGGGCCTCATAGAGCGTTTCACCGGGCCAGGCCCTGGCGAGAGCGGCCTCGTCCCGGAGGAGCTGTACCCCGCGCCCGTCGAAGCCACCGCGCAGGGCTTTCTGCACCAGGGGGAAACCGAGCCTGGAGGCGGCAGCGGCGGCCTCACCGTCTTCGCCATGGGCAAGCACAAACGGCAGGGTTGGCAGGCCGGCGTCGGCGAGCCAGCGCTTTTGGCGGGCCTTGTCCTGAATGGTTTCTATGACGTCAAGGCTCGGATGGCAGTGGATGCTGCCGGCGACCTGAGCGCGGCGGAGCACCTCGACGGCCACGGGATGCACATCCTCACGCTCGTAGGTGACGATATCGCAGGCGTCGGCCAGAGCCTCGACGGCTGCAGCATCGTCCATGGTGCCCACCACGGCCGCTCCGGCGCGCTGCGCCGCAGGGCTGGCTGCATCGCCGGTGAGAATGACCGTGTCGATGGCCAGCGCCTGCGCGGCCTCGCACAGGAACATGCCGAGCTGGCCGTCGCCAACGATGCCCACACGAATCTTCATGCTGCCCCCGCCTGTCTGGGAAAGCCGGGCACTATACCTGTCCCGGGTGAAGCATCAAGCCCCGCGTTGCCCCGGGGCAGGCGCTCACGCGACCCCGGCGGCCTCCGCGAAGGCGCGGGCGGCCTTGTAATCCGCCTTGCCGTTCGGTGCGCGGAAGGGTTGCGGTGCGACCAGAACCCGTTTCGGCGCCTTGTAGGGCGCGAGCCGCTCGCGGACCGTGGCGATCAGCGCCTCCTCGGCGGGCGCAGCGCCGGGCACAGGGTGAATAATGGCGGTCACGGCCTGACCCCAGGTGGGGTCCGGCAGGCCGACGACAAGCGCGTCCTCCACGTCCGGGTGTGCCTTGAGCGCCTCTTCAACCTCTTCCGGATAGATTTTCTCGCCACCGGAGTTGATGCACACGGAACCGCGGCCGAGCAGGGTCAGCGTACCGTCCTCGGCGACCAGGCAGTAGTCGCCCGGGACCGCGTAGCGGTGCCCGGCGATGGTGCGAAAGGTCTTTGCCGTTTTTTCCGGGTCCTTGTAATAGCCTTTGGGGATCGGGCCGCCGAAGGCAATGAACCCCGGCTGTTCGCTGCCCCGGGGAAGCTCCCGGTCCTGTTCATCAAAGACCCGGCAGAGGTCGTTGGTGACGAAGCGTGCTGTCTCCGCCGGCGCATCCCTGGTCATTACGGAGGCGCCGAAGCCCACGGCCTCGGAGGCGCCGAAGGAGTCGGCGATCGCCGCCTGCGGCAGGTGCGCAAGGAGCTGCTGCTTGAGTTCCGTGCTGAACATGACGCCCGAGGAGATGATCATCTGCAGCGAATCGAGCTCGTAGCGTGCGCGGTCTGCGTCGAGGGCAGCGAGCAGGGGCCGCGCGAAGCTGTCACCCACAATGGCAATCTGGGAAATCCGGTGTCGCCCGATCGCCTGCCATACCGCATCGGCATCGAGGGATCGGCCGGGGAGGGTAACGACCGTGCCACCGCTGAAAAAAGCACCCATGGCAGTAAACAGGCCGGTGCCGTGCATGAGCGGGCAGATGGGTAGTATCGTCGCCCCGGGGCCGTTGGTTGCGATGGTCTGCCGCAGTTCCTCGAGGGTCTCCGGTACCGGTCCCACGGCGCGCAGCGCCAGGGACTGGGCTTCGCGCAGGTTTTGCTGATCCCACATGACGCCCTTCGGCATACCTGTCGTGCCGCCGGTGTAGAGCAACAGGAGGTCTTCGCCACTGCGCGGCCCGGGCAGGTTGCTGCCGTCACCGTCCTCTGCAAGCGCCTCGAAAGCCAGCGCCCAGGGCGGTACCGCCGCGTCGCCGACCTCCACCCAGGCCTTCACTGCGGGCAGGCGCGAGCGCAGGGCCTCCACCTGGTCGCGGAACTCGGCGTTGTAGACCACGGCTTCTGCATCGGCGTTGTCCAGGATGTAGTGCAGCTCGTCCTCGCGGTAGCGGTAGTTGACGTTGGCGTGCACTAGGCGCGCCCGGAAGCAGGCCGCGAGGGTCTCCATAAAGGCCGGGCCGTTGCGCAGGTAGAATCCCACCTTGGCACCGGGTGCAAGACCCGCTGTGCGAAGAGCGCGGCCGAGGTTGTTGCTGCGTCGCCCCACGTCCTCCCAGCTGAGCACGCGGTCGCCGTGAGCGAGGGCAGGGTGCCCGGGCGGCAGCTCCGGGATGATGGTGTCGAGGATGTCGCCGAAGTTCCAGGCCATGGTGCAGCTCCGTGTTATTGCTTTCGGGTTGGCAAGCGGACGTCCGCCGCGAGGATGCGGGCGACGCCGCGGCCCCGCCGGTCTGCGGCGGCGGCGAGCCCCCGCGGTCCGGCGGTGACAAGCTGAATGTCGCCCAGGGGGCCCCAGTCGTTGGGGGCCACCCGGTAACCGAGGGTTTCCAGGCCGCGGCGTGTCTCTGCCGGAATGGGCCACTGGTCGTGACGGATGAGCCGGGCCTGGGGCAGCTGGTGGTGGTAGCGGGGCGCATCGACGGCAGCCTGCGGCGCCAGGCCTGCGTCGACGAGGTTCAGCAGTACCTGGAAGACGGACGTAAAAATCGTGCTGCCTCCCGGGGTGCCGAGAACGATGGCCGGGGCGTCGCCATGGAGGAGGATCGTTGGCGTCATCGACGACAGCATCCGCTTGCCGGGCGCAATGGCGTTAGCTGCGCCGCCGACCACACCAAATTCATTGGGGATGCCCGGTGCCGCACTGAAATCGTCCATCTCGTTGTTGAGGAGGAAGCCGGCGCCCTCGACAACCACGCCGGAGCCGAAGTCCCAGTTGAGAGTGTAGGTCAGGGAGACTGCGTTGCCGGCGGGGTCGACGAGGGAGAAGTGGGTGGTGTGTGGCGTCTCGAGGCCCGGCGGCACCGCTTCGGCGGGGCTGATGGCGTCCGCAGTTATCGTGCCGGCCCGCCGGGCGAGGTAGACCGGATCGAGGAGGGCGTCCGTGGGCACGGGGGCGAAGTCCGGGTCTGCGAGGTAGCGCGCGCGATCGGCGAACACCCGTTTCTCCAGTTCGGCAAGAAGGTGCACATAGCGCGCACTGTTATGAGGCGTCTCAAGAAACAGGCCTTCGCTGGCTTCCCGCAGCGCCAGCAGCTGCAGCAGCGCCACGCCGCCGGAGCTCGGCGGCGGCGCTGTGAGCACCTGGTAGCCGCGCCAGCTGCCGGTGAGCGGCTTGCGCCAGCGCGCCTCGTAGCCGGCGAGGTCGGCTGCCGTGATCAGCCCGCCGCTGCGGGCCTGCTGGGCGACAAGCAGCCCGGCACTGCGGCCGCGATAGAAATCGTCCGGGTCCTGTGCGATACGCTCAAGAGTGGCTGCGAGCTCCGGCTGTCGGAAAAACCGGCCCGGCTCGAGGTCGCCGAAGTAGCGCGCGAAGTTGGTCTCTCCCGCGAGGTACTCGCGGGTTTCTGCCGCGGCTTCGGCGAGGTCCGCAGGGACCGCAAACCCTTCGCGGGCAAGGCGGATAGCAGGCTCGAGGAGCCCAGCCCAGGGCCGTGTCCCGTAGCGCGCATGGGCGGCGGCAAGGCCCCGTACCGTGCCGGGCACACCGGAGGCCAGACCACCCACCAGCGCGTCCCGGGCGCGGAAGCTGCCATTCTTATCGAGGTACATGGCCGCTTCCGCGGCGGCTGGGGCGACCTCGCGGAAGTCGAGGAAGGCCGCTTCCCCGTCCATTACGCTGAGGAGGAAGCCACCGCCACCGAGGTTGCCGGCCTCCGGGTAGGTTACGGCGAGGGTGAAGGCTGCGGCTACGGCGGCGTCGATGGCATTGCCGCCCCCGGCCATGACGGCGGCAGCCGCGTCTGCAGCGAAGCGGTCCGGCATTGCCAGGGCCCCGGCGGCGCGACCATCGGCGGCCAGGGTGGCGGTGAGCAGGAGGGCGGCGAGGAGCCGGGCGATCACGCGTAAGCCTTTTTTTGCAGGCGACGGCGGAGACGATAGCAGAGGGCGCCCGCCCGGGCTACGCCCCCGTGACGCGGCTCAGGGGGCCTTGCCGGCCTGCACGAACTCGCTGATCTCAAGGTTGAAACCGGACAGGGCGTTGAAATGGATCGGGGAGGACATGAGGCGCATGCGACCGACCCCGAGGCGACGCAGGATCTGTGACCCGGTGCCGATGACCCGGTAGTTCTGGCGGCCCGAAGCTGGATCTGCGCCGGTGAGGGACGGCGTTGCCGGGAAGGCGTCGATGTCGTCGAGCAGTGTCTCCCGGGTGCCCGGCTGGCCAATGAGCACAACCACGCCGCAACCGGCGTCGGCGACAGCGGCCATGGCGCGCCGATAGGACCAGCCCTCGGCGCCGTCGATGCGGGTGCCCAGGACGTCGCGCAGCGTGTTGATGGTCTGCACCCGGACCAGAGTGTCCTGGTCCGGATCGAGCTCGCCCAGAGACAGCGCAAAGTGCAGTGTGTCGTCAATCTGATCGAGGAAGGTGTGCAGCGTGAAGGCGCCGAACTCCGTATCCACGGCCTTGCTGCCGTGCAGCTCCACTGACTGCTCGTGGAGGCTGCGGTATTCGATGAGGTCGGCGATGGTGCCCATCTTCAGCCCGTGGCGCTCGGCGAAGGCCTCGAGCTCCGGGCGCCGGGCCATGGTGCCGTCTTCGTTCATGATCTCGACGATGAGCGCCGCCGGCTCGAAGCCGGCAAGGCGCGCGAGGTCCACGCCGGCTTCTGTATGCCCGGCGCGGCGAAGCACGCCGCCGGGCTTGGCGACCAGCGGGAAGATATGCCCGGGTTGGCGGATGTCGCCGGGGGTGGCGTCCGGGCGCACGGCGACCCGGGCCGTGTGGGCCCGCTGCACCGCGCTGATGCCGGGCCCCTGGCGTTCCGTGGCGTCGATGGAAACGGTGAAGTTCGTCTCATGCTGTGAGCGATTGTCACGCACCATCAGTGGGAGCTGCAGCTGTCGCGCCCGCGCTTCCGTGATGGGCATGCAGATCAGACCACAGGCCTCGGTGGCGAAGAAGTTGATAAGCTCCGGCGTGACCGCTTCGGCGGCCACAATCAGATCGCCCTCGTTCTCGCGGTCCTCATCATCCATGAGGATGACCATCCGCCCGGCACGGATGTCGTCGATGATTTCCGGGACGCTGGCCAGGGCCATGGCGGGCCTCAGCGCAGTTCGATGGCGACGGCAGTGGCTTCGCCACCGCCGATGCACAGGGCGGCGACGCCGCGCTTGCCGCCGGTCTTCTTCAATGCATACATGAGCGAAACAATGATCCGCGAGCCCGTGGAGCCGATCGGGTGTCCCTGGGCGCAGGCGCCGCCGTGGATATTGACCTTCTCGTGGGGCAGGCCGAGGTCCTGCATGGACAGCATGGTGACCATGGCGAAGGCCTCGTTGATCTCGAACAGGTCGATGTCCTCCACGGACCAGCCGGTTTTCGCAAGCAGCTTGCCGATGGCGCCGATGGGGGCGAGGGTGAACTCTTCCGGGGCCTGGCTGTGGCGGGCGTGGGCCACCAGCTCGGCGCTGCCCTTCAGGCCGCGGCGCTCTGCCTCGCTGCCGCTCATGAGCACAAGAGCGCTGGCGCCGTCGGAGATGGAGCTCGAATTTGCGGCGGTAATGGTGCCCTCTTTCGTGAAGGCCGGGCGCAGCCCCGGGATCTTGTCCACCGCCGCCTTGTGCGGCTGCTCGTCGTCCTCGACCACGGTCTCCCCCTTGCGGGTCTTCACCGTTACGGGGACCGTTTCCGCCTTCAGGGAGCCGTCTTCGATCGCCGCCCTCGCCCTGGACAGGGACTCGATGGCGAAGGCGTCCATGGCTTCCCGGGTAAGGCCCCGCTGATCAGCCGTTTCCTGGGCAAAAGTACCCATAGCACGGCCCGTGTAGGCGTCCTCGAGGCCGTCCATGAACATATGGTCGTAGAGCGTGGTGGCGCCGAGGCGCGTCCCCGTGCGGCCCGCCGGCAGCAGGTGCGGTGCCCGGCTCATGCTCTCCAGACCACCGGCAACGACGATGCTGTTGGTCCCGGCCACGATACTGTCATAGCCGAAGATAGCGGCCTGCATTCCGCTGCCGCAGGCTTTGTTTACGGTGACCGCGCCGGTGGATACAGGAATGCCAGCGCCGATGGCGGCCTGGCGGGCGGGGCACTGCTTAAGCCCTGCGGGCAGGACGCAGCCTATGAACACCTCGTCGACAGCTGCGCCCTCCACGGCGCTACGACCCAGGGCCTCGCGCACGGCCGTGCTGCCCAGCTCTGTGGCCGGCACGCTGCTGAGGCTGCCCATAAGCCCGCCCATGGGGGTGCGGGCGCCGTCGACGATGATGACTGTTTCCTTGTCCATGGCTGCTTCCGTTGTTGCGCGTTGCGGTTAGTGCCGCGCCGATGGCCCGGCCGCGGAATGGCGCGCCATTTAGCCATAGGGTTAAAGAGGACTCAAGGCGCCATCAGGGCAGCTGGGCCTGGAAGCGCTTGCCCCGGGTGGCGGCGCGGTACTCCCGTGGCGCGAGGCCGGTGCGCGCCCGGAACTGTTCGCTGAAACGGCTGGCGGATTGCCAGCCACAGCGCCAGGCGACCTCACCGAGGGGGAGGTCGCTGTGCAGGAGCAGCGAGCGCGCTTCGCCGACGCGAAGCTGCAGGAGGTAGGCCATGGGCGTGGTGCCGGTGGCCCGGCGGAAGCGGCGCCCGAAGCTCCGCGGTGCGAGCCCTGCGCGGCGGGCGAGGGCGCTGAGGCTGTGGCGCTCGGCGAGGTTCTCCTGCAGATAGAGCTGCGCGTCGAGCACCCTCTCATCGGCGTGGCTGGTGCGGCTGTCCTCGAGAAAGGCCGCGCTCATGAAGGTCTGGCGGCTCTCCGGGGAGAACTGGCTCTCCACCGCCCGGGCCACGGCCGGGCCATACCACTGCTCGACGATATGCACGAGAAGGTCGGCGATGGAGTTCACGCTCCCGGCACAGTAGAGGTTGCCGCTCTGGGTAATGAGGTGGCGGCGGCGCAGGGTCACTGTGGGGTAGTCGGCGGCGAAGCGGTCGAAGTCGCTCCAATGAGTGGTGGCGGAACGGCCGTCGAGGAGGCCGGCATCGGCCAGCACCCGGCTGGCGGTCCCGACGCTGCACAGGCGGGTACCGGCCGCCGCGAGGCGCCGGAGTTCACCGTGCAGCGGTTCGCAGAGGCGGCGCGTGCGCCGGGGGCTGCGCCAGACCGCCGGGAGGAGCAGCAGGTCCGGTGGCGGCAGGGCGCCAAGCCCGGCCGAGGCACTCAGGGTGAGCCCGGTACCGAGGCGCACCTGGCCGGAGCCGGCTGCGCCGGCCAGGTGGAAGTTGCAGCCGGGGGTGTGGCGTCCGCCGCTGCGGGCCCGCTGCGCGGCGGCGTGGAGGATTTCCATGGGCAGGGTAATGCTGGTTGCGAGCGCGTCGGGATAAAGCAGGGCGACGGCGCGGTAGTTGGATGTTGTCATGGCGTTAAAAGTACAGGAACTGACGCTAATTATATATTTATCTGTCACCACGGGTCGTAGACTGCGCGCCCTTAGGGTTAGCAGCAGGAACCAGCATCGTGGGTCAGCCTTTACCGGTCATCGTCGCCAGTGGTGGTATCAACAGCGCGGGCCGGACCTCCGGGGGCCATGCCTACGCCCGTCTGGTTGCCGAACGACTGCCCGCTGCGGACCGGGCCCGTATGCTCGATGCCCTGCGCCAGCTTCGCGGCCTGCCGGCCTCGACGCCGGAGGCACAGGTGCTGGGCGGGACGCTGATCCGCCGCATAGAGTCCGCCTATTTCGACCCTGCGGCGCTGCCCTGCGGCCGGCGCATGCGCAGTGGTGGAGAGCGCCCCCTGGTGGTAGACATGCCGCGGCGCAGCCTGCCGGTGCCGCTGCCGCCGGGCTGGTCCGTGGAGGAGGAGGACGCCACCCACGCCCGGGTGGTCCTCGCCGGCCCGCAGGAGTTCATCATGCCGGCCACCCGCGAGTTCGAGGTCAAGGTGGCCAGCCAGCTGCCTTCGGGCTTCGATCCGGCTGCGCAGTACCCCTCCAGGAATCATCCGCGAGGGTTGCAGCTTGCTATCTACGCCGCGTCCGATGCGCTGGGAGACCTGGGTATACCCTGGGACCACCTGCGTGAGCGGGTGGCGGCCGAGCAGGTAAGTGTTTATGCGGGCAGCGCCATGGGCCAGCTCGATGATGCCGGGACCGGCGGCATGCTCAAGGCGCGGGTGAGCGGGCAGCGGGCAACCAGCAAGTACTGTCCCCTGGGCCTTGCGGAAATGCCTGCGGACTTCCTGAACGCTTACGTATTGGGCTCCCTCGGCGCTACCGGCGCCAGCCTCGGTGCCTGTGCTTCTTTTCTCTACAATCTGCGCCACGCCGTCTACGACATTCGCAGCGGACGGGCCCGGGTGGCCATCGTCGGAGCGGCGGAGGCCCCGATCACGCCGGAGGTCATGGAGGGATACGCGGCGATGGGCGCGCTGGCGACTGACAAGGCCCTGCGCCAGCTCGATGGTCTGGGCCCGGAGGCCGAGCCCGATTATCGACGCGCCTGCCGGCCCTTTGCAGAGAACTGTGGATTCACCATTGCCGAATCCGCGCAGGTGGTGGTGCTTTTTGACGACGCACTGGCCCTGGAACTCGGAGCGGCGCTGCGCGGCAGTGTCGCAGACGTCTTCGTCAATGCCGATGGCTACAAAAAATCCATCTCCGGCCCGGGTGTCGGCAACTATGTGACCGTGGCGCGTGCCCTGGCGGCTGCCCGCGCTCTGCTCGGGGAAACTGCGCTGCGCCGCGGCGGCCTGGTGCAGGCCCACGGCACGGGCACGCCGCAGAATCGCACCACGGAATCGCAGATCCTCAGCCGCTGCGCCGGCGCCTTCGGCCTTGAGGCGCTACCGGTGGCGGCGCTGAAATGCTACCTGGGCCACTCGCTGGGAGCTGCCTCGGCGGACCAGGTGGCAATGACCCTGGACATCTGGCGCCACGGCATTGTGCCGGGCATTGCCACCATCGATGGCATCGCTGACGATGTGTGTGATGCACACCTCGCTTTCTGCCTCGAACACACGGAGCTCGCGCCGGAGCAGCGCGCCTGGGCCGTCGTCAACGCCAAAGGCTTCGGCGGCAATAACGCAAGCGGGGTCCTGCTGGGCCCGACGCCGACCCGGCAGATGCTCGCAGCGCGGCACGGCGCCCGGGCGCTCACGGCCTGGGAGCGCGCCAGCGAGGCGGTCGCCGAGCGCCGCGCAGTGCACGACGCAGCGGTGCTCGCCGGCGACGCGCCGGCGCGCTACCTCTTCGATCATGGCGTCCTCGCCGACGGTGATGTCGCCTTCGATGCCGGGAGCGTTACCGTCGGCGGTGCGCGCATTGACCTCAGCTATCCTTCGCCCTTCGCGGACATGCACGGCGACGATTGAGCGGCGGTCTCCACCGTGACGGGCGGCGAGGCCGTCGAACTTGGGCTGCCGTCGCCGCCCGGCCCGCTGCGGCTGCTCCTGCACCCGCCGGGGGTCGACCTGGTGTCAGACCGCCTGCGTCGGGAACGCTGCTGGGAGCCCTTCGAGACCCGTCTCTGCCTTGCGCTGGTGGGCCCCGGCGCCATCTGCGTGGACGTCGGCGCGAACATCGGTTATTTCACCGTGCTCGCTGCGGCGCTGGCAGGCCCCGCCGGCAGGGTCTACGCCTTCGAGCCAGACCCGGATAATTTCGCGCTTCTTGAGCGCAACGTTCATCTGAATGGGTTTGCAGCGCGCTGTGCCCTGTCACCCCTGGCCCTGGCGGACCGGGCCGGCGCGGGTAAGCTCTACCGTAGCGGCGATAACCTCGGGGACCATCAGGTCTACCCCGGCGACGGCGAGCGGCCGTGGCTGCCCATCCGCCTGGCCCGGGGAGATGCGGTGCTGGGCGCCGCCGTGGATGCCATCGATTTCCTCAAGGTCGATACCCAGGGCAGCGAGGCGGCCGTGCTGGCCGGGCTGCTGCGGCACCTGGCCGGACAGTCCCGGCCGCCGGTGCTTCTTGTAGAGCTGACACCTTTTTCCCTGGCGCTTGCGGGCAGCTCCGGACGGATGCTGGTAGAGGAACTGGCGACCCTTGACCTGCCGTTCTGGATCGTTGACCACGTCGCCGGGCGCCTGGTGGCGACGGAGGCCGAAGCCCTGGCCACCTGGTGCGACAACGTGGCGGCGACCCCCGGGGACCGGGGTTTCATGAACATTCTCGTTGGCCGCGGCCCTGCTTTATAGAACCCGCGACTGGTGGCGAACAGGATGCGGCGCCGGCCGGTGCTGCTATCATGCCCGGCTTCAAGCAACAACGCGGGACAGCCATGATTGATGCCATGACCCTGCTCACCGAGCGCAACTCAGCCCCAAAGCTGATAGAGCCGGCTCCCGGCGCTGCGGTCCGTGAGGCCATTTTCGCTGCGGCGCTGCGCGCGCCGGACCACGCCTGGCTGCGGCCCTGGCGTTTTCTCACCGTAGAGGGGGAGGCGCGGCAGGCCCTCGGTAGCGTGTTGGAGCGCTCGCTGCTGCGGCGCGAACCGGAGGCCGATGCCACGGCCCGGGAGAGAGCGCGCTGCGCGCCGCTGCGGGCGCCACTGGTGGTTGTGGTGCTGGCGCGGCTCAAGGCGCACCCCAAGGTGCCGCCGCTGGAGCAGCGTCTCTCCGCCGGCTGCGCCGCCCATGGCATCCTGCTTGCGACCGAAGCTCAGGGCTACGCGGGGATCTGGCGCACCGGCGCTGCCGCTTTCGACCGGGAGGTGGTGCGCGAGCTCGGCGGCGGTGAAGACGAGGAAATCGTCGCCTTTCTTTACCTCGGCAGCCGTGAAGGGAAGGCCAAGCGGCTGCCCGCCATGGCGGTGGAGGACTTCGTCGCCCCCTGGAACGGACCCACGCAAGACAAGGAGACGCCATGACCCCCTGCTTTGAAACGCTCTCGCTTACCGTCGACGCACACGTCGCCACGGTTACGCTGAATCGCCCGGACAAGGCGAACTCCATGAACGCGATCATGTGGCAGGAGCTGCAGGCCTGCTTCGAGTGGCTGGACGAGAGCGATGCGGTGCGCGCCGTGGTGCTCGCCGGAGAAGGTCGGCATTTCTGCGCCGGCCTCGATCTCGGCATGTTCGAGGGGCTCCACGGCGCTTCCGGCGATCCTGCGCGCCGGGGCGAGGCCTTCCGCCGGAACGTGCTGCGTATGCAGGACAACCTCACAGCCCTCGAACGTTGCCGCAAACCGGTGCTTGCGGCTATTCATTCCACCTGTATCGGCGGTGGCATCGATCTGGTCTGCTGCGCGGATATGCGCTACGCCGCTGAGGACGCCTGGTTCGCCGTGCGCGAGGTGGATATCGGCATGGTTGCCGATGTGGGGACGTTGCAGCGACTGCCAAAGCTGATTCCGGACGGGATCGCCCGGGAGCTTGCCTATACGGGCCGCAGCATGGACGCGAAGGAAGCGAAGGCCGTGGGTTTCGTGAACCAGGTGTTCGAGAACCGCGATGTAATGCTGCAGGAAGTCACGGACCTCGCCCGGAGCATCGCCGCGAAGTCACCGCTCGTTGTCCGCGGCAGCAAGGAGATGCTTCTCTACACCCGCGACCATAGCGTTGCCGAGGGCCTGAATTACATTGCCACCTGGAACGCCGGCATGATGAGCCTGCGTGACCTCGAAGAAGGGATCAGCGCTCAGGCGGAGAAGCGCTCCGCAAGCTACGAGGACTGAGCGGACCGCTTCAGGGATTACCGGGCCATTGCTCCCAGGGTATGAGCGGGTGTAAAGCAAGGCGTACGCCTTCCTGCAGGAAGGTCTCGTTCTCGAGGATATTGCGGCGGCGGGTGTAACCGCCGCTCGACGAGCGCGTGTCGACGGCGTCGGTGGCGTCGAGGCCGCCGCGGCTGACGAACACCCGCTTGAGCTCCATGTCGAAGACCGTGACCTGCAGCGAGGCGACCGCCGCCGGTCGACCCCAGTCGAAGTCCGCGGTAACCCCGCTGCCCGGGCCGTCGAGCGTTGGCCGGCGGGCTACCCCGTCCCAGCGCGCTATATGCTTCAGGCCGCCACTGAAGGGTACTTCCAGTTCGACGATGTCCGTGAACACGAAGGCGTCGACATCAGTGTCCTCTGCCAGGCGGTCACGCACGCTCTGCATAAGCCTGGTGAAGGTTTTCATGTTGACCCGGCCGGTGGTCGGGTCCACCGGGTCTCCGAAGGCGCGCGCGGCAGTGTTCCAGTGCTGGCGGAACAGGCGCTGCGGCAGTACCTCGTAGCCATTGTCCTTCAGGTAGCGGGTGAGCAGGCTGTCGAGCTGCGGCTCGACGGGCTCGAGGTAGTTGCGCGACGGTGAACCGAGGTTCACGTGGGGGATGATGACCGTCTTCAGCGGTTCCTCGGCGAGGCGCTCCTGCTCGATCTCGTAGGGGAATACGGTGGGGTTGTAGGTCGGTCCGCCGGCGCAGGCAGCAACAGCGGCCAGCAGCAGAGCGCCCGCGGCGCGGGTGGTGATTTTAAACAGTCCAGGCATGCGCTGGCGTACCCCTCTCCGGTATAGTGGCGCGATGGTAGCAGAAACTTTCCGGCGTCACAGGCCATGACCCCCACGACCCTCCATGCGGCCAGCGTCGGTGACGACGGCCCCCCCGTGCTCCTGCTCCACGGCCTCTTCGGCATGGGCAGCAATCTGGGGGCGCTTGCCCGCGCCCTGGCTGACAGCTACCGCGTGTACAGCCTCGACCTGCCGGACCACGGGCGTTCCGCCTGGACCGACGCTAGCGACCTGCCGCGCATGGCAGAGGCTGTCCACGCATGGATGCGTGGCGGCAATATCGAGCGGGCCCACGTCGTTGGCCACTCCCTCGGGGGAAAAGTCGCCATGCAGCTCGCCCTGGCCGATGCGGCTGCGGTGGCCTCCCTGGTCGTAGCGGATATTGCGCCGGTTGCCTACGCAGGCTCCCACGAGGCGGTATTCGCAGCGCTGGCCGCGGTCGATGCAGCTGCGGTGCGTAGCCGTAAGGAAGCCGGAGAAATCCTCCGGCGCTACCTCGAGGAAGAGGGCGTAGTGCAGTTCCTGTTGCTCAGCCTGGCGCATGAGGAGAGCGGCGCCTGGCACTGGCGCTTCAACCGGACAGGCCTGGAGAGCAACTACTCTGCCTACCTGGCTGCGCCGGCGGCAACCGGTCCTTACCCGGGACCGGTATTGTTCCTGCGCGGCGGACGCTCGCCCTATGTCCGCGATGCACATCTTGCCGAGATCCGCCGGCGTTTCCCGGCCGCGCGCCTTGAAACCATCCACGACTGCGGCCACTGGTTGCATGCGGAAGAGCCAGAGACTTTCAATAGCCTGGTGCGCGGTTTTATCGACGACGGTGCCGAGGCAGCGCGCTGATGGTCATCGAGCTGATCGACCTGTTTGTGCTGGCCTTTTTCGGCAGTGCCGGCTATTACCTGTTCAGCGCCACCCGGGTCCGGGAGCTGGCCATTCAGGCCGTGCGAAGGGCTTCCCGGGATGGTGATTTTCAGTTTCTCGATGACAGCGTCGCTCTGCAGCGTGTCTCCCTCAGCCGCGACAGCAGCGGACGCTGGCGGATGTGGCGCCAGTACCGCTTCGAGTACAGCTACGACGGCGTGCAGCGGGAGGCGGGTGCGGTGATCATGCTCGGCAAGCGGTTGCAGTCTCTGGTGGTGACGGAGCCGGGCCAGGTTCTGCATTGAGGGCCCGCCACCCGGTGTTCTGAGCTAGAGAGACCACACTGCCCCCAGCGTCATCCATGCCGCCAGCACGAGCAGCAGAACCCCGAAACCCCGTCCCAGCCAACCGCCACGCTGTTCCAGGCGCGTGCGCAGCGCTGGTGCATCGATCAGCAGAACCACGAGGCCGTACCAGGTGGCATCGATGCCTGCGGCGGTCGCGACCATGATGAGTTTTTGTCCCCAGCCGGCGTCAGCGTGGAGGTA
Source organism: Pseudohaliea rubra DSM 19751 (assembly GCF_000764025.1). Taxonomy (GTDB): domain Bacteria; phylum Pseudomonadota; class Gammaproteobacteria; order Pseudomonadales; family Halieaceae; genus Pseudohaliea; species Pseudohaliea rubra. The sequence goes on from NZ_KN234748.1 coordinate 112,883, forward strand.
CTGGCTGAACAGGGCGAGCATGAACAGGGCGAGCTTCGGGTTGAGGAAGGCGATCAGGAATCCGTCCCTGGCTGCCTGGTCGCCGGCACTGCTACCGAGGCTAAAGCCGAGGGGGCTGTTAAGCGCCCGCAGGCCAAGAAAAGCCAGGTAGGCCGCGCCGACGAGCTGGATCGCCCGGAGCAACTCCGGGGCGCCGGCGAGCAGCAGGGCGAGGCCGGTCACCGTTGCCAGGGCGTAGATGCCGACCCCGGCGCCGTGGGCGAGGGCGGCAGTAAGCCCCGTGGCCCGGTTACCACCGAGGGTTGCACCGGCAATAACCGCAAGGCTGGGGCCCGGAGAGGCGGCGCCCAGCCAGCACACGGCACACAGAGCGAGCCAGTGGTCCAGTGCCATGGCCGCTCAGCCGGCTGTCGGCTTTTCCACAGTATCTGTGGATAAAGCAGTGGGTAATTTGTTTAACGCGACGCGAAGGCCCGATGATTCGTGCATTGTGACGAATTGGTTAAAAAACAGTCAATAAAAAAAGTTTCTTAATAAACAGGGAGTTATGGGCCCCAATTAAAGCAACTCATGTTTATTGGGATGTAAGCATGCGTCTTTTCCGATCGTGCTTGCCTGAGCCCTGTTTGTGTGCATAACCGCGTCATACTGTCACCTTTCGTAATGGTTATCGTGTTACGGAAACATTACCGGCGACATAAGCGGCGTCGTCGGTCAGTCGCCGCGGTAGATACAGCCGGAGGTGCAGGTCTCGCGGATCTCCACGGCGCGGAGCGAGGGCAGCGTCGGGGCGAGCCGTGCCCAGATCCAGCGGCAGAGGTTTTCACTGGTGGGGTTTTCCAGTCCCTCGATATCGTTCAGGTAGTAGTGGTCCAGGCGGTCGATGACCGGCCTGATCACGGCCTTGAGATCCGCGAAGTCCATGACCCAGCCACTGGGTTCCGGGGCGTCGCCGCTAACGGTTACCCGCAACTGATAAGAATGGCCGTGCAGCCGTGCACACTTGTGTCCCTCGGGGACATTCGGCAGCCGGTGTGCGGCCTCAAAGTGAAAGTCCTTGTAGATGTCCATGCTGCTCCGTCGCTGCTGGCCGCGGACCGGGGTGGCCCGGCGGGCATTGTAGCGCGCCGTTCCCGCCCCCGCGATGCTGCCGCAGACGGCGCCGCAAAGGCTGAGATGACCTGTCCGCCGGTACGCCCCTGACCCCGTCCCGGCGCCCGGGGCAGGGCGTTCCACGCCGCCCGCCGATAATTTCCGCCCAGGCAATTGACAGCGTCTGCGCGATCCCTATAATGCGCGGTCTTGGCTACGGGTGGTTAGCTCAGCTGGGAGAGCATCTGCCTTACAAGCAGAGGGTCGGCGGTTCGATCCCGTCACCACCCACCACTTTTGCTGATCAGCAAAAGCGTGCCAAGCCTACCGGGGAGCGGTAGTTCAGTTGGTTAGAATACCGGCCTGTCACGCCGGGGGTCGCGGGTTCGAGTCCCGTCCGCTCCGCCATTTCACGGCTTTAAGTCGTTGAATATGATCAATATTTCGGCTCTACCCCATTAACGGGGGATGACCGGTTCTCACTAAACCCGATTGATAATGCCAGCGGAACGCCGCACCGCCCATCCACAATGGGTTAAGACGCGCAGTCGGTAGTTCTGAAAGTTCCTGAAGCCATAGGCTCTCCTCGTCATCATCTCCATCTTCGTGTGGAAGCCCTCGGTGGGCCCGTTGCTCTTGCTTGTGCGCCACATCATGACGATGGGCTCAAGCCATGAGGTCAGGGTCCTGGCCAGCCGGCGGAGCGGGCTCTGGCGCCGCTGATTGATGAGGTCGAGCAGCTCCGTGAGCATCTGTCGGACCTCTTTCTTCCTGAGGTTCTTGAGCAGCAACAGGCGGTAGATGGCCACGTCAGCCTAGGCTATGATAATTGTCATTCGCGGTTCGTGTTGAGAATCATTGTGCTTTATTTCCTGCGGCAGCTTTACGCGCAGTTCCTCCACGCATCGCGCAATCTTCTCCCTATCATCCTGGTGGTGCTGTTTTTTCAACTTGCAGTCTTTCGCACGCTGCCGCCGGAGCCGCTCAGCCTCTGCCTTGGTCTCCTGATTGTCGCCGCTGGCATCGCACTGTTTCTCCAGGGCCTTGAGCTGAGTATTTTTCCCGTGGGGAAAAGTCTCGCCAACCAGTTTGCCCGGCGCGGCTCGCTCTCGTTGCTGCTCGCCTTCGGTTTTTGCCTCGGCTTTGCCGCGGTCGTGGCGGAGCCGGCCCTCATTGCTGTTGCGCAGAAGGCAGAGCTGATCAGCGAGGGGCGCATCAGCGGTATTACCTTGCGCATGATTGTCGCACTCTCCGTCGGAGCGGTCATCGCAATTGGTATTCTGCGGATTGTGTATGGCTGGCCGATCCATTGGCTGATGATCGGCGGCTATAGCGTTGTGCTGGGGGTCACCGGGTTCGCTCCGGCAGAGATCGTCGGTCTGGCCTATGACTCCGGAGGCGTCACCACCAACATTGTCACGGTGCCGCTGATTGCGGCCCTTGGGCTGGGCCTGGCGAACTCTATTGCCGGCCGTAACCCGCTGCGTGATGGTTTCGGCCTGGTTGCTCTCGCCGTGATGGTGCCCATGATCAGTGTTCAGCTGTATGGCATCTGGGTGTACAACCTGTCCGGAGCGGAGGTCGTCCAGCTTGCCGGGGGCGAGAGCCGGCAGGTGTCCCTGGCCCTGCGGATGCTGCTTGATCTTGCCGCTATGCTCCGTGACATCCTGCCTATCATTCTTGTCGTACTTGTTTTTCAGTGCCTTATCCTGCGCAAGGCAGTCGCCAACGCCGTTCGTGTCGGTCTCGGTTTTCTGCTGGTGCTTTTCGGGCTCTACGCCTTTGTCGTGGGGCTCAAGCTGGGTCTCTTCCCCGTTGGCACGCTGATGGCCGAGCAGCTGATCGAGAGCAACCAGAAGCCGCTGATTCTGCTCTTTGCTTTTATGATCGGCTTTGCAACCACCATGGCGGAGCCGGCATTGATTGCCATCGGCGACCAGGCAGAGGAGGCCGCGCCGGGGAAGCTCCAGGGCAGTGCGATCCGTCTGGTTGTGGCCGCGGGTGTGGCTGTCGGCATCGGTGTCGGCGTGTTTCGTATCATCGAGGGGCACTCGATCCACGTCTACATCATGAGCGCCTACCTCGTGGTCCTCGTTCTGACCTTCCTCTCGCCGCGGTACCTCACGGCGCTTGCCTTTGACCTCGGGGGTGTTACAACCTCTGAGGTGACGGTGCCGCTGATTACCGCGCTCGGCATCGGGCTTGCCAACTCGATTGACGGACGGAGCGCTCTGCTCGACGGCTTCGGGTTGATAGCTTTCGCCTCCATCTTCCCCATCATTTCTGTGATGCTTTATGCGCTCTGTGTAGCGGCGCTAGCGAAAAACAGGAGATCAGACCGATGAAGTTCTGTGCCGTAGTGGTGGTCGCCCCCGACGATCTGGAGCAGGCGGCGCTGGATGCTGCCCAGCAGGCGGGTGCCTCCGGCATCACAATTGTCGGCGGGCGCGGTATCGGCAATACAAACCGCAAGACCTTTCTCGGCCTCACCTTCGAGGGCAGCCAGACCGTGCTGCTCATGGTCGTGGCCAGGCAGCTCTCGCAGCCTATTCTTAAGGCCGTGCGCGGTGTCCTGGTGCACGAGGGCGATTCCCGGGGTATCGCTTTCAGCGTGGGCATTGAGCATCTCACCGGCATCGAGCTGTCGCAGGTGATGAAATTTGAACAACACATGCACGACCTGGACGAGGAGAACTAGCTCATGGCGGCAAAGCTTGTCAGGGATGTAATGGTTACTGACATCGTGACGATCTCGCCCTTCAGCACCTTGCGCGACGCGCTGACGTTGATGAGGGAGCGCGGTGTGAAAAGCCTCGTTGTGGAGCGCCACGACGAGCACGATGCCTATGGCATTCTTACTTACACGCACATCCTGAAGACGATTATTGCCGAAGAGGGCGATATCGACCTGATTAACGTCTATGACGTGAGCGCCAAGCCGGCGCTGAGCGTCCACCCGAGCCTGGCGACCAAGCACGTGGCAAAGTTGATGTACGGACAAAATATCAAGCGCGTGCTGGTTACCGAGAACAACACCGCGGTCGGAATTGTGACCACCAACGACCTGGTTCGCGAGGTTCTCCGGCTGATGGAATAGCACGGTCACCGTGGGCTGCCTGGGCTCCCGCAGGCCGCGGGAAAGCGCTTGCAGTCTGTCTGCCTCGGTTGCCGGGGCATCATAGCTGCGTTGACAGCTTCAGGCGGTCTTGGGAGAGTGCCCCCGGCCGGGCGGGTCGGGCCGCCCGGCGTTGCCGATGCACAGGGGTGGCCATGACGACGAGCGAACAGGGTGAGGATGCGGCTGGCGGGGAGCGGCGGGTCGCGCTCTGTCATTATCATATCTTCAAGAACAGCGGCACCTCCTTCGACGAATTGCTCGCGGAAAACTTCCCCGGTGAGCCGGTGGCCTTCGACGGTCCTTACCCCTTTTCGGTGTTCGTGCAGGATGAGTTGCTCAAAGTCATCCGAAATCATCCGAAGGCCACGGCGTTCACCTCCCACCAGGTCCGCCTGCCCGTGCCGGCGGCCCTCGATATCGAGGTTCTGCCGGTCGTGTTCCTGCGCCACCCGCTGCTTCGTGTGCGCTCGGTCTACGAGTACCTGCGCCGCCGGGAGCGCGGCAGTGGCCTGCGGCGGCTGTTCCGCTTCGCCGTGCGCTCCACCTATACCTCGCGGGACGAGGAGCGTGCCAGCGAGCTGTCCTTCCCTGACTGGGTGCGTGAGGCGCTGGATGGACAGCGGCCCATCGGCAATCTTTCCAATGCGCAGACGCAGCTTCTCGGGGGTGTTTACGGTCGGCGCTCCCTGATGCGGGTACGCCCGGCCGCTGCAGGCGGCGTCGAGGCTGATCTGGCCCAGGCGCTGCGTAACCTTGCCGCCGTGGAGCTCCTGGCGAGGACCGAGTACTACCAGCAGGATGTGGCCAGCTTCAGCGACCGGCTCGCTGCACGTGGTATCGCCTTCAGCTACCGGGAGCGGCGCCCGGCGAATACCACGGCGCGGGACCTCGACAAGCCCCTCAGCGAGCGCCTGGAGCGGATGTCCGAGAGCCTCGGTGATGAACTCTACGAGCGGCTCGCGGCGGTGAACCGCGACGACCTCGCCCTTTATCGCCGGGTCTGCGAGCGGCTGGATGGCGCGGTGCCGGACGCTGTGGCCTGAGCGGCGATGCGTTAGAATACCGGGCTCTGTCACCCTATCCACCACAGGAGCCAGCATGGGCGACTCCGCACGTATCCCGGTCGTCAATATCGCCAGCGGCGAAAAATACACCAATGACCGCGGCATGCGCGTCATCAAGGACGGAGTGAAGGCCAGCGCCGGCGGCAGCCAGCGCCTGCCCAAGCCGCCGTGGCTGCGCACGCGGGTCCAGCAGGGCGCAACTTTCGAGAAGGTGCGCGGCATCGTTCACGAACATCGCCTGGCGACGGTCTGTGAGGAGGCCAAGTGCCCGAACATGGGCGAATGCTGGAGCGCCGGTACGGCCACGATCATGCTCATGGGTGACGTCTGCACCCGCGCCTGCCGCTTCTGTGCCGTCAACACCGGCAATCCCCGCGGCTGGCTTGATCCCGAGGAGCCAGCTAACACCGCGCGCTCCGTCGAGCTCATGGGCCTCAGGTACGTGGTGCTGACGTCTGTGAATCGCGACGACCTCCCGGACGGCGGCGCCGGCCACTATGCGGCCTGTGTCCAGCGCGTGAAGGCGGTAAATCCCGACACGGCCGTAGAGGCGCTGACGCCGGACTTTCTCGGCAAGCTGGAGGATGTCGAGACGGTGGTGGACTCGGGCATCGAGGTCTTCGCCCAGAATGTTGAGACAGTGCGCCGGTTGACGCACCCGGTGCGCGACAGCCGCGCCGGCTACGACCAGACCCTCGCCGTGCTCGCGCACGCCAAGGCGCACCGGCCGGACGTGCTCACCAAGACCAGCCTGATGCTCGGCCTCGGCGAGACGGAGGAGGAGATCATCGAGGCGCTGGATGACCTGCGCGCGGCGAAGGTGGATATCGTTACTTTCGGTCAGTACCTGCAGCCGACGGCGCACCACTACCCCATCGACCGCTGGGTGACGCCCGACGAGTTTGCGCGTTACCGCGAATGGGGACTTGAGCGCGGTTTCCTGGAGGTGGTCTCCGGGGTCTTTGTGCGCTCCAGCTATCGCGCAGAGCAGGTGCTGGAAAAGAACAACGTCGGGCTCTGAGAGTCGGCGCGACGGCCATGGGCGGCCGCCGGCTGCGGCGTTATACTGCCGGGCCACCCCGCGCAGGAAAGCGTGCATGGCAGCTCAGTTCCACCGCGTCGGCCTCGTCGGACGCAGTCGCCAGGAGGGCCTGCAGGAGCTCCTCGATGAGCTCCTGGACCTCCTTGGCGAGCGCGTCGGTGAGGTCATGCTCGAGGACCGCCTCGGCGCCGTCGCCACCCGCGACTGCCCGCTGCTGACCCGGGACGAGATCGGCGAGCGCGCCGATCTCGTTATCGTGCTCGGCGGTGACGGCAGTCTTCTGTCTGCCGCCCGCACCATGGCCCGCTTCGAAACGCCGGTGCTGGGTATCAACCGCGGCCGCCTCGGTTTCCTTACGGATATCAGCCCCGACGAAGTCACCGAGCTGGTGCCGGCGGTGCTCGATGGGCGCTATGAGCGGGAAGAGCGCTTTCTCCTGGATGTGAACGTCGAGCGCGAGGGCAGGATCGTGGCCCGGGCCGATGCGCTCAACGATGTCGTGCTGAATTCCGGGACCTCGGCGCAGATGATCGAGTTCGAGCTCTCCATCGATGGCGAGTTCGTTTATCGCCAACGGGCGGACGGACTGATCATCTCGACGCCCACGGGGTCCACGGCCTATTCGCTCTCAGGGGGTGGGCCGATCATGCACCCGTCCCTCGATGCCATCGTCCTTGTTCCCATGTTCCCGCATACGCTGAGCAGCCGGCCCATCGTGGTCAAGGGTGACAGCGTGATCCGCCTCGATGTGCTCGAGCGCAACCGGATCCATCCGCCGGTGACCTGCGATGGGCAGGTGAACATGACCGCCCGGCCCGGGGATGCGGTGGTACTGCGCAAGAAGCCACATCGTCTGACGCTCCTGCATCCACTGGGGCACAGCTTCTATGCCAGCTGCCGGGACAAGCTCCGCTGGGGCAGCGCGCTGGTTAACTGACGTGCAGGAACTGCTCAACGCGTTGCGCCCGTTCCCGATCACGGCCGGGTTGCTGCTTTGTTCTTTCCTCGGCTTTTCGCTGGTCTACTTCAATGCGCCGGTGAGCTGGATCGCCGCCCTGACCTTTACGCCCTTCGAACTGACCCGGGCGGGGCCGGTGTTCGGCGAACCGGGAGTGCAGCCCTGGCGCCTGGTGACGCCGGCCTTTCTGCACTTCGGTTGGCTGCACATCGCTTTCAACGCCCTCTGGACCTGGGAGTTCGGGCGGCGCATCGAGGCGCGTGTGGGAAGCCTGTCCACCCTCGGGCTGTTCCTGGCTGTGGCCATTGTGTCCAACGCTGCGCAGTATCTGTTTGGTGGGCCGGGCCTCTTCGGTGGCATGTCCGGCGTGGTCTATGGTTTTCTGGGCTTTGCCGTGGTGGGAGAGCGGCTCAACCCGCGCTGGGCCCTCGGGCTGCCCCCCGGCGTGGTCGTTTTCATGCTGGGCTGGCTCGTGGCCTGTGTCCTCGGCGTGGTCGAAGTGCTCGGCTTCGGTGCCATCGCCAACGCAGCGCATATCGGCGGGCTTGCCGCCGGAGCCGTTCTCGCCGTGCCCCTGGCCTTTCTCGAGCGGTACCGCCGGCGGTTATAATGGCCGTTTTGCCGGGCAGTACTTCCATGGACTATGAGCAACTCCTCGACAGCCTGACGCCGGAGCTTTATCAGCGCCTCAAGGAGGCCGTTGAAACGGGCCGCTGGCCTGACGGCCGGGCGGTGACGCCTGAGCAGCGCGAGCACTGCCTGCAGGCGGTCATCACCTGGGGTGAGCGCCACCTGCCGCCGGAGGAGCGTGTGGGCTATATCGACCGGGGCCGCAAGAGTGTGCCCGGCGAGAGCGGCCCCCGGCCCTTGCGCTGGGCCGACGACGAGGGCCCGGCGTGAGCGTCCTCGGCAGCGGCGGTGTACGCAAAATGCGCACGGCGCTCGATGAGCCGGTCAGCTATACGCTGCCCCTCGGTGACGGGGAGGTGGCCATGAATCCGTTGCTTGGGCAGGTTGTGCACCTTGCCTATAGCGGCGAGATCCGCTGTATCCACTGTGACCGCAAGACCAGCAAGAGCTTCAACCAGGGTTACTGTTATCCCTGCTTCAAGCGCCTCGCGCGCTGCGACAGCTGTATCGTCAGCCCCGAGAAATGCCATTTCCACGAGGGCACCTGCCGGGAGCCCGAGTGGGGCCTGGCCAACTGCATGATCGACCATATCGTCTATCTGTCGCACACCTCGGGGCTCAAGGTGGGCATCACCCGGGGCAGTCAGGTGCCGACGCGGTGGATCGATCAGGGGGCGACCCAGGCTCTGCCGCTTTACCGCGTTGCCTCGCGCCTGCACTCGGGGCTCCTCGAGGTGGCGCTCGCCCGGGAAATCGGCGATCGCACCCAGTGGCAGGCCATGCTCAAGGGTGATGGTGAACCACAGGACTTGCATGCGGCGGCCGGCGCGCTCCTCGAGCGCTGCGCCGATGGTGTGCAGGCACTGCTCCAGGAACACGGCCTGCAGGCGCTAACACGCCTCACGGATGCCGAGGTCACAACAATCCGCTTTCCCGTGCTCGAATACCCGGTGAAGGTGAAATCCTTCAACCTCGACAAGACGCCGCGCGTTGGCGGGACGCTCCTCGGTATCAAGGGGCAGTACCTGATCTTCGACAGCGGCGTCATCAACCTGCGCAAGTACGGGGGCTATCAGCTCACCCTGGAAACCGCCACGGAGGTTTGACCATGCGCGATGCGCAGCCCCGCTCGATCCGGCTCGCCGACTACCGGCCGCCGATGTTTCTTATTCCGCGGACGGCTCTGCACTTCGAGCTCTACGAGGACTTCACGCTGGTACACGCGACCCTCGGGCTGGTGCGCAATCCGGCCAGTGACGAGCGCGGGCCGCTGCGCCTGGCCGGCGAAGGGCTCGAGCTGCGCGAACTCCTGATCGACGGCGAGGCGCCGGTCGCCAGCCGCTGGCGCTGCGACGCAGAGGGGCTGGAGCTCGACGATCCGCCGGAGGCTTTCGAACTGTGCACGACCGTGCGCATCGATCCGCGCGCGAACACGGCGCTGGAGGGGCTGTACCTGTCCCGGGGGATGTTCTGTACGCAGTGTGAAGCCGAGGGTTTCCGGCGCATCAGCTATTTTCTCGACCGGCCGGACGTGATGTCGGTGTACTCGGTCACCATCGACGCAGACCGCCGGCGCTATCCGGTGCTTCTGTCCAACGGCAACAGGACGTCGCAGCGGGCACTCGACGACGGCCGCCACCGGGTGGTCTGGGAGGACCCTTTTCCGAAGCCGAGCTACCTGTTCGCCCTGGTCGCCGGTGACCTCGCCTGTATCGAGGATCGATTCCGCACCCGTGGCGGTCGCGATGTCGCCCTGCGCATTTACGTTGAAGAAAAGGACCTCGCCAAGGGTGACCACGCCATGGCGTCCCTGAAGCATGCCATGCGCTGGGATGAGGAGCGCTATGGGCGGGAATACGACCTCGATGTCTTCAACATCGTCGCTGTGGATGACTTCAATATGGGGGCCATGGAGAACAAGGGCCTCAATATCTTCAACACGAGCTGCGTGCTTGCCTGCCCGGCGACCACCACCGACGCCGGCTTTCAGCGGGTTGAGGCCATCGTCGCCCACGAGTACTTCCACAACTGGTCCGGCAACCGGGTCACCTGCCGGGACTGGTTCCAGCTCAGCCTCAAGGAGGGTTTCACGGTCTTTCGCGACGCGGAGTTCTCCGCCGACCTGGGCTCGCGGGATCTGAAGCGCATCGAGGATGCGACGCTGTTGCGCACCGCCCAGTTTGCCGAAGACGCCGGCCCGCTGGCGCACCCGGTGCGCCCGGACAGCTATATCGAGATCAACAACTTCTACACGCTCACGGTTTATGAGAAGGGCGCTGAGGTGGTGCGCATGCTGCACACGCTTCTCGGTGAGGAGGGCTTCCGCGCAGGCAGCGATCTCTACTTCGAGCGCCACGACGGCCAGGCGGTGACCTGTGATGATTTTATTGCAGCCATGGCGGATGCCAACGACACCGACCTGGGCACCTTCAAGCGCTGGTACGGTCAGGCCGGTACGCCCGAGCTGACAGTCGAGGACGCCTGGGACAAAGACTCCGGCGCCTACACGCTCACGGTGCGCCAGCAGACGCCGGCGACGCCCGGACAGCCCGGGAAAGCACCCCTGGTCATCCCGTTGGCCCTCGGGCTTCTGGGCGATGCGGGGAATCTGCGTCTTACCCTCGAAGGGGAGACGCCGGACGGTGAGCAGGCGGACAACACGCATCGCGTGCTGGTGCTCGAAGAGCCGGAGCAGTCCTTCACGTTCACCGGCTTGCCGGAGCGTCCTGTGCCGGCGTTGCTGCGCGGCTTCTCTGCGCCGGTGCGCCTGAGCTATCCCTACCGTCGCGAGCAGCTGCGCACACTGATGACGCGGGACGACGACGGGTTTGTCCGCTGGGACGCGGGGCAGCAGCTTATGGTGGCAGCCCTGGGTGATGTGCAGGCGGCCCGGGCCGCCGGGACCACGCCGGCCCTTGACCCGCTGCTGGCGGAGGCCTGTGCCGCACTCCTGGATCCGGCGACCCCCGACCCCGCGGTAGCCGCGGCGATGCTGGCGCTCCCGGGGGAAAGCACTCTGGTGGAGCTCGCTGCCCATGCGGGCGGTGCCGATATCGACGCCATCCACGACGCGCGCGAGTGGCTGCGCGCGGCCCTGGGAGAGGCGCTGGAGGACGTTTTGGTCCGCTGCGTGCGCCGGCATCCGCCGGCCGCTGCTTACGCGCCGGTGGGGGAACAGATCGGCCCCCGGAGCCTGCGCAATACCTGCCTCGGCTACCTGGCCACGCGCGGCGACACGGGCCTCGTCCTGGCCCGGGCGCAGCTCGCGGAGGCCGACAATCTTACCGATCGGCTCGCCGCGCTGCGGGTCCTCGCTCAGGCTGGCGATGCGACGGAGCGCGAGACGGCGCTGGAAGGTTTCTATGCAGCCTGGCAGCACGAGGCACTGGTGGTGAACCACTGGCTGCAGCTGCAGGCGACCCTGGATCTGCCGGACGCCGTGGAGCGCGTGACGGCGCTCATGGAGCATCCGGCCTTCGACCTCGGCAATCCGAACAAGGTACGGTCCCTGGTGGGCGCCTTTGCCGGCGCCAACCTGGTCCACTTCCATCGCGCTGACGGCGCGGGCTACGGGCTCCTCGGTGGCGTGGTGGAAGCGCTGAATGCGCGCAACCCGCAGATTGCCGCAAGGCTCCTCACGCCGCTGACCAAGTGGCGCACGGTACCGGTACGGGTCGAGGCCATGCGCGCCGAGCTGTCGCGGCTCGCTGCGCTGCCGGCCCTGTCACCCGATGTCTATGAAGTGGTGAGCAAAAGCCTGGAGAGTCAGGAGCCTCAGCCGGTCGGGTAGAGTGGCGGCAAGGCGCTGTCCTCGTCGGCGGTGCCGCTTCCCGCACCGTGACGTCGCCGGGTCATCCGGGCGGCTGCATCGAGCGCCGCCGGGTCCCAGAGGTCGGCGCCCCGGCCGTAGAGCGCTGCATCCAGGGCTGCCAGTGCGGCGGCCAGCTCCTCGCCCCCCAGCGCTCGCGCCTGCGCCAGCAGCGCGCTGTTTTTTTGTGCCCCGGGCAAGGTCCGCAGCCACACGGCGAGCTGACGACGGCTCGCGGCCGGATCTCCCCCGGCGAGGGCGCTGCGCAGGGCCTTCCAGGCCCGGGGCTCCCCGACATCGGCTACGGCGGGCAGCTCCGGGGGGGAGCGCGCCAGTCTGCGGCTTCGCCACCAGAGGACCCCGGTGAGCAGCCAGCCCGCCGCGCAGGCCCCGGCGATCCAGCG